>NZ_JBEYUP010000007.1:0-346290 GCF_040643575.1 Streptomyces sp. NPDC047108 | reverse complement strand
GGCCACTCCTTCGAGTTCCGCATCAACGGCGAGGACCCCGGCCGCAACTTCCTCCCCGCCCCCGGCACCGTCACCCTCTTCGACCCGCCCGCGGGACCAGGCGTCCGTCTGGACGCGGGTGTCGAGTCCGGCTCGGTCATCGGCCCGGCATGGGACTCCCTGCTGGCCAAGCTCGTCGTGAGCGGCGCCACCCGGCAGCAGGCGCTGCAGCGCGCGGCCCGCGCCCTGGCGGAGTTCCAGGTGGAGGGCATGGCCACGGCGATCCCCTTCCACCGCGCGGTGGTCGTGGACCCGGCGTTCGCCCCTGAACTGGGCGGTTCCACCGGACCGTTCACGGTCCACACCCGGTGGATCGAGACCGAGTTCGTCAACGAGATCAAGCCGTTCGCCGTCCCGGAGTCGGACGAGGCGGAGGGCGAGACCCGCGAGACCGTGGTCGTCGAGGTCGGCGGCAAGCGCCTCGAGGTCTCCCTGCCGTCCTCGCTCGGTGTCTCCGCGGCCCCGGCCGCGGCGGGCGCCAAGAAGCCCAAGCGCAAGGCGTCCAAGAAGGCCGGCTCCGCCGCTTCCGGCGACGCCCTCGCCTCGCCGATGCAGGGCACCATCGTCAAGGTCGCCGTCGAGGACGGCCAGGAGGTCCAGGAGGGCGACCTCATCGTCGTCCTGGAGGCCATGAAGATGGAGCAGCCGCTGAACGCGCACCGCTCCGGCACGATCAAGGGCCTGACGGCCGAGGTCGGCGCCGGCATCTCCTCGGGCGCGGTCATCTGCGAGATCAAGGACTGACGACCTCAGGACCCACGGCCGGCCGCTGCGACGGCCGACCCGGATCGTGAGAACCGCGGGGCCCCACCGTTGTGCGGTGGGGCCCCGCGGGCGTTCCCGCAGGCCGTTCCTCGAGTTCGCTCCGCGAGCCGTTCCCCGGGGTCGTCGCGGGTTCGTTCCGTGCTTGCGGACTCCGGACACCCCGTGGCTGGGCGGCCGGGCCGGGGTGTCCACCCGTTCGGACCCGGTCGGAGGCGTCCTCCGGATGGCGGTGGCATGCTGGACGCAACGTGAGCCGGGCAGGGACGGGACGGAGGACGGGCGATGGCGACGGAGACCGAACGCACGGCCGCGCGGGAGCCCCGCGACCCGGAGCAGGCCCCCGTACGCCCCATGCGGGCCGACGCGCGGCGGAACTACGAGCGGCTGCTCTCCGAGGCACGTGCCGCCTTCACCGCGCACGGCACGGACGCCTCGCTCGAGGACATCGCCAAGCGCGCCGGCGTGGGCATCGGAACGCTCTACCGTCACTTCCCGAACCGGTACGCCCTCATGTGCGCCGTCTTCCAGGGCGAGGTCGACGGACTGCTGGCGCGCTCGCGGGAGTTGCTGGAGGACGAGCAGCCGTGCGGCGCGCTCGTGGTGTGGCTACGGGCGATCATCGCGCACGCCAGTACCTACCGCGGCCTGGCGCGAGCGCTGATGAGCGCCTCACATGACGCGAATTCGGCCCTGTCACGGTGCAGTGTGCCGATGCGCGAGGCGGGCAGCGCACTGCTCGTACGGGCGCAACAGGCCGGAGTCGTGCGGCCGGAGGTCGAGATCGGCGATCTGATGCAGCTCACCAATGCCATCGCGCTGGCCGTCGAGGAGAGCCCGGACGATCCGGCACTGGCCGACCGGCTGCTGACCCTGACGCTCACCGGACTCAAGCCGACGGGCGAGACGCCACGGTGACCCCGGGGCCACGGGGGCCCGTAGAAGACCTGCTCCCGCGGGAGCACCCGGCACGGCCTACCACCCTTGCCACATGAACTCGGCCGACCATCCGGCCACGTCAGCACGGCCGACCGCTCGGCCACGCAACCGTCCTACCGCGCACCGTTCCGTCCGGCGTGCGCCCTGCCCGGACCGGCTGGTCCCCCGACCCGCCGGGCCGGTCCACGGGTGAGGCGCGGGCGGTTATCTGCGCCGCGGCGAGAGGTCCGCGACCCTGCCGTTGCTCATCGCGGCCTGCTGCTCCGCCAGGCCGCCGGCGCTGCGCAGTTGGGGACCGCCGTGCCCCGGCGGATGGTTCCGCCGCTGGCCCGGCAAGGGCAGCTCATCGCCGTTCTTCGCCCCGGGCGGGCCCATACGGCGCGGGCTGCGCGCTGCCGGACCGTTTCCCTCGGAGCCGGACGGCCCCGGAGCCGCCGCGCCCGGACCGGCGACGGCGATCTGCACGCCCTGGTCGGCGAGCGCCTGCAACTCGGTGGCGGCGCGGTCGTCGTGGAGCGGCGGCTCGTCCGTGACCAGTCGCGTGATCACATCGGTGGGCACCGTCTGGAACATGGTGTCGGTGCCCAGCTTCGTGTGGTCCGCGAGGACGACGACCTCGCCCGCTGCCTGGACGAGCGCCCGGTCGACGCTCGCCGACAGCATGTTGGACGTGGACAGCCCGCGCTCGGCGGTCAGCCCGCTGCCGGAGAGGAAGGCACGGGAGACCCGCAGCCCCTGGAGGGACTGCTCCGCTCCGCTCCCCACCAGCGCGTAGTTGGAGCCGCGCAGCGTGCCGCCGGTCATGACGACCTCGACGCGGTTGGCGTGGGCGAGCGCCTGGGCGACGAGCAGGGAGTTGGTGACCACCGTCAGGCCCGGCACCCGCGCGAGCCGGCGCGCCAGCTCCTGCGTGGTCGTCCCCGCCCCGACGACGATCGCCTCGCCCTCTTCGACGAGTCCGGCCGCGAGGTCGGCGATCGCCGTTTTCTCGGCGGTCGCTAGATGGGATTTCTGTGGGAAGCCGGACTCCCTGGTGAAGCCGCCCGGCAGCACCGCACCGCCGTGGCGGCGGTCCAGCAGTCCTTCTGCCTCCAGCGCGCGCACGTCTCGCCGTACGGTCACTTCTGAGGTCTGGACGACGCGGGCGAGCTCACGGAGCGACACGGCCCCGTTCGCTCGCACCATTTCGAGGATCAATTGGCGACGTTCTGCAGCGAACACGAAACTGACAGTAACCCCAACGACCGTCTTGTTTCAGCAGTTTGCGCCGAATGGCAGAAGTTGGCCGCAACCAAGGGCACGGAATGGTATAGAGCGGGTCAGCCTTCGCGCTGTGCCTTACGCGTGTGCAATTGCCGCGCGGTCTCGGCGATCGAGCCGGACAGCGAGGGGTAGACCGTGAAGGTGTTGGCGATCTGCTCCACCGTCAGGTTGTTGTCGACGGCGATGGCCATGGAGTGGATCAGCTCGCTGGCGCGCGGCGAGACGACGACGCCGCCCACGACGATGCCGGTGCCCGGACGGCAGAAGATCTTCACGAAGCCGTCCCGGATGCCCTGCATCTTGGCGCGCGGGTTGCGCAGCAGCGGCAGCTTGACGACGCGGGCGTCGATCAGCCCGCTGTCCACGTCCGCCTGGGAGTAACCGACCGTGGCGATCTCGGGGTCGGTGAAGACGTTCGCCGACACGGTCTTGAGGTCCAGCGGTGCGACCGCGCTGCCCAGGAAGTGGTACATCGCGATCCGGCCCTGCATCGCCGCGACGGACGCGAGCGGCAGGATGCCGGTGCAGTCACCGGCCGCGTACACGCCGGGCGCGCTCGTACGGGAGACCCCGTCGGTCCAGATGTGCCCGGACTCCTTGAGCCGGACGCCGGACTCCTCCAGGCCCATGTCGGCCGAGTTGGGGATCGAGCCGACCGCCATCAGGCAGTGCGTCCCGCTGATGACGCGGCCGTCGGCGAGGGTGACCTCGACCCGGTCGCCCACACGCTTGGCGGACTGGGCGCGGGAGCGCGCCATCACGTTCATGCCGCGGCGCCGGAAGACGTCCTCCAGCACGGCCGCGGCGTCCGGGTCCTCGCCGGGCAGCACCCGGTCACGGCTGGAGACCAGGGTCACCCGCGACCCGAGGGCCTGGTACGCGCCGGCGAATTCGGCGCCGGTCACACCCGAGCCGACAACGATCAGCTCTTCGGGAAGCTCATCGAGGTCGTAGACCTGCATCCAGTTGAGGATCCGCTCGCCGTCGGGCAGCGCGTCCGGGATCTCCCGCGGGTGCGCGCCGGTCGCGATGAGGACGGCGTCGGCGGTCAGCGTCTCCTGGGAGCCGTCGTCGGCCGTCACGGTCACCTGGCGCGACCCGTCGGGCGCCTGGGCCGGTTCCACCCGGCCGCGCCCGCGCACGACACGGCCTCCCGCGCGGGTCACGGACGCGGTGATGTCGTGGGACTGGGCGAGCGCGAGGCGCTTGACGCGGCGGTTGACCTTGCCGAGGTCGACGCCGACGATGCGCGCGGGCGTGTCCACGTACGGGGTGTCGTCCGCGACGATGATCCCCAGCTCCTCGTGGGAGGAGTCGAAGGTGGTCATCACCTCGGCCGTGGCGATCAGTGTCTTCGACGGGACGCAGTCGGTGAGCACCGACGCCCCGCCCAGACCGTCGCGGTCGACGACGGTCACCTCTGCGCCGAGCTGTGCGCCGACCAGCGCCGCTTCGTAGCCGCCGGGGCCGCCACCGATGATCACGATCCGAGTCACATGCTCCATTGTCCCGCACGGCTCGCCGGGCTACTCAGCGGGGGCTCGAATGGCGTTCGGACGCCCCCGGAGCGTCCGTGGGTGCCGCGTGCGGCCCCGCCGGTCAGGGCGGCGGGCGGACGGCCGGGCGGCGCGGGCCCGTTGTGCGCGCCGCGCCCGAGCGCGTCCCCCGTACGACCGGGCACCCCGGGAAACCCCGCAGCCACTCCCGTACTCTCGAAACATGTCGCTCTACGCCGCGTACGCCGGCAACCTCGACGCGCGGCTGATGTCCCGCCGCGCACCCCACTCGCCGCTCCGCGGCACGGGCTGGCTCTCCGGCTGGCGGCTGACCTTCGGCGGCGAACAGATGGGCTGGGAAGGCGCGCTCGCGACGATCGTCGAAGCGCCGGCCTCCGAGGTCTTCGTCGCGCTCTACGACATCGCGCCCATGGACGAGGACTCGATGGACCGCTGGGAGGGCGTCGGGCTCTCCATCTACCGGCGCACCCGGATGCGGGTGCACACGCTGGACGGCGACGTCACGGCGTGGACGTACGTCCTCAACGGCTACGAGGGCGGGCTGCCGTCGGCGCGCTACCTCGGCGAGATCGCCGACGCGGCGGAGTCGGCCGGCGCACCGCACGACTACGTGATGGGGCTGCGCAAGCGGCCCTGCTGACGCCGCTCCCCCGCGGGGCCGCCCGGCGGCGCGTGAGGCCGTGCCGTAGCGGTCCCAACGTCTCGGCATGCGGTCACGCGGCCCGGCATCCGGACCCGCCCGCGCGCTCCGTCACCGGAGCCGAACCTTGCGCCCCACCTGGCGCGGATCTTGTCCCGCACCCCATGAGCTCCTTGCGCCGCACGGCGGAAACCGGTTTCCGCCGGAGCCGGGGCGTCCACGGTACGAAGTGCGTCTACGCGCGTAGGCGATTACCGGCTACCCTCGTGCGCGTGAACTCATCTGTTTCTTCGGACATCCCCGGCGCCCCCGACGCCGATGCCGCCGCCGCCCGCCTGCGGGAACTCACCGGTGCCGACACCCATGACGTCGTTCTCGTCATGGGCTCCGGCTGGGTCCCCGCCGCCGAGGCACTCGGGGCGCCCGAGCACGAGTTCCCGGTCACGGAGCTGCCGGGCTTCCCGCCGCCGGCCGTCGAGGGCCACGCGGGCACGGTGCGCTCCTACCGGATCGGCGACAAGCGCGCCCTGGTCTTCCTCGGCCGCACCCACTACTACGAGGGGCGGGGCGTCGCCGCGGTCGCGCACGGCGTACGGACCGCCGTCGCCGCCGGCTGCAAGACCGTCGTACTGACCAACGGCTGCGGCGGTCTGCGCCCCGGCATGCGCCCAGGCCAGCCCGTCCTCATCAGCGACCACATCAACCTCACGGGCACCTCCCCCATCGTCGGTGCCAACTTCGTCGACCTCACCGACCTCTACTCCCCGCGCCTGCGCGCGCTCTGCAAGGAGATCGACAGCTCGCTCGAAGAGGGCGTCTACGTCCAGTTCCCCGGCCCGCACTACGAGACCCCCGCCGAGATCAACATGATCCGGGTCATGGGCGCGGACCTGGTCGGCATGTCCACCGTGCTGGAGGCCATCGCCGCCCGCGAGGCCGGCGCCGAGGTGCTCGGCATCTCGCTGGTCACCAATCTCGCCGCCGGCATGACGGGCGAGCCGCTCAACCACGAGGAGGTGCTCCAGGCCGGGCGTGACTCCGCGTCCCGGATGGGCAGCCTCCTGGCGCAGGTACTCGGCCGGATCTGAGCCCGTACACCCGAGATTCCTCCCCTGGGCCGGGTACACATCCGGCACCCGCGAAATCCGACACAGGAGCGCATCACCGTGGCAGTGGCACGCGATACGGCGGAGCTGATGGGCCGGGCCCGCGCCTGGCTGGCCGAGGACCCGGACCCGGAGACCCGCGACGAACTGGTCAGGCTGCTCGGATGCGTGGACCCGTCCGATGTCGAGGACGGGGCGGAAACCGAGGCGCTGGCCGAACTGGCCGACCGCTTCGCCGGGACGCTGCAGTTCGGCACGGCCGGACTCCGCGGTGAACTGGGCGCGGGACCGATGCGGATGAACCGCGCCGTGGTCATCCGCGCCGCCGCCGGCCTCGCCGCGTATCTGCGCGGGAAGGGCGCCGCGGAGGGCGGCGACGGGCCGGGCCTGGTCGTCGTCGGCTACGACGCGCGCTACAAGAGCGCCGACTTCGCGCGGGACACCGCCGCCGTGATGACCGGCGCGGGGCTGCGCGCCGCACTGCTGCCGCACCCGCTGCCCACCCCCGTCCTCGCCTTCGCCGTCCGGCACCTGGGCGCGGTCGCGGGCATCGCCGTCACCGCCAGCCACAACCCGCCGCGCGACAACGGCTACAAGGTCTACCTGGGCGACGGCTCGCAGATCGTGCCGCCCGCCGACGACGAGATCGCCGCGGAGATCGCCGCGGTCGGAAGCCTGAACGACGTGGAGCGGCCCGACACGGGCTGGGAGACGCTGGGCCAGGAGATCGTGGACGCGTACGTGGCCCGTACGGACGCCGCGCTGACCGAGGGCACACCGCGCGACGTCCGCGTCGTCTGCACACCCCTCCACGGCGTGGGCCGCGACACCTTCGTCGCCGCCTTCACCCGCGCCGGCTTCCCCGCCCCCGTCGTCGTGCCCGAGCAGGCCGACCCCGACCCGGCGTTCCCGACCGTGGCGTTCCCCAACCCGGAGGAGCCCGGCGCGATGGACCTCGCGTTCGCGACCGCCCGCGCCGAGCGCCCGGACATCGTCATCGCCAACGACCCGGACGCCGACCGCTGCGCCGTCGCCGTGCCGGATCCCTCCGCCGAGGCGGGCTGGCGGATGCTGCGCGGCGACGAGGTGGGCGCGCTGCTCGCCACCCACCTCGTGCACAAGCGGGCCGGTGGCACGTTCGCGACGACGATCGTCTCCTCCTCGCTGCTCTCCCGGATCGCGGCCGCGGCGGAACTCCCGTACGAGGAGACGCTCACCGGCTTCAAGTGGCTGGCCCGCGTGGACGGGCTGCGCTACGCGTACGAGGAGGCACTCGGCTACTGCGTCGACCCCGGCGGCGTCCGCGACAAGGACGGCATCTCGGCGGCGCTGCTCGTCGCCGAACTGACCGCCGAACTGAAGCAGACGGACCGTACGTTGCTCGATCTGCTCGACGACATCGCCGTCGAGTACGGCCTGCACGCCACGGACCAGCTCTCCGTACGCGTCGAGGACCTGTCCAGGATCGCGGCGGCCATGGAGCGGCTGCGCGACGAGCCTCCGGCCTCGCTCGCCGGGCTGACCGTCACCTCGGGCGAGGACCTGTCCAAGGGCACCGACCGGCTGCCGCCGACGGACGGCCTGCGGTATCTGCTGGCCGGGGACGACGACCGGGGCGTGGAGGGGGCGCGCGTCATCGTGCGCCCGAGCGGCACGGAGCCGAAGCTCAAGTGCTACCTGGAGGCCGTGGTCCCGGTCGGCGGCCAGGACGACCTGGACAGGGCGCGGGCGACGGCCCGTACGGTCCTGGCCGAGCTGAAGCGGGACGTGGCGGCCGCCGCCGGAATCTGACCGCGGCGCCCGGACGCACCCCGACCGCCCTCCGTTCCCGCCCGCAGCACGGCGGACGACGGAGGGCGGTGGCGTTCCGCGCCCCCGCGGAAGCAGGAACGAGGAGCAGGAACGAGGAGCAGGAACGAGGAGCGGTTCAGCCGGTGGCGAGGAGGACCGCCAGCAGCAGCGCCCCGGCCAGGCACGGCGCGATGATCTCGTACGCCCAGCGGACCACCGGCTCGTCCTGCGCCTCCTTGTCCCCGCCGTGGAGGTCGGCGAGTTCGCGCAGTTCGACCAGGGCCTGGTCGCCGGGCGCCAGGCGTCCGTCGCTCTGCGCCTCCGTGCCGTAGGTGTCCTGGGCCGCGATCCGGTCCGCCTGGCGCGCGGCCTTCTTGCGCCCCCGCAGGGAGACCGGGATCGCCCAGAGCTGGTACTTCCGGTCGCCCGCGAAGACCTCGCTGGTGAGCGCGGCCCGCAGGTCCTCCACCGAGGCCCAGGGCAGCGTGATGGTGCGCAGCGGGTTGCGCACGCGGAGCCTGCGCGAGCCCGCGAACACCGCGGGCCGCACGGTGTACGCCACGACCACCGGCACGACGAGCAGCATCGCGGCCAGCGCCAGCCACGGAGTGCGGCCCTCTCCGCGAACCAGCGCGTCGATGCCGAGCCAGCCGATGAGCGCCAGCAGCAATACGCCCCCGGTGATCCCGGCGGGCGAGCGGTAGATGCGGTCGGCGTACTGCGGCTCCTCCTGCCGGGGCGCGGGCTCGGGGGTGGCGGCGTGGTCGGGGCTCGTCATGAGCCCGATTCTGCCTGATCGCCCGGATGCCGGAGATTGCGTTCCGGTCTCGGATTGCGCTCGGCGACCGCCGCGAGAGCCGCCAGCGACGCGAACCCGGCCGCGAACCCCGCCATGGTGACGACGCCCCGCGGCCAGAAGATGTGGCTGTCGGTGAACGACCAGCAGGAGAGCAGCAGGACGGCTGTGGCGGGCAGCACCCGGACCCCGTGGCGCGGGAAGAGGACGAGGGACGCGGCGACGACGGCGACGCCGAGCGCGTACGCACCGCCTGAGCCGAGGGCGTCGCCCGTCCGGTAGAGGGGGTGGACGACGCCGGCGGGGACACCCGGGCCCGCGTGCTGCCGGACCGTGCCGGCGGCGATGCCGGCGACCGCGTCCAGACCGGTGTAGAAGGCGGCGTAGCCGAAGGCGCCCGCCCAGGCGATCAGCGTGGCGAGCCCGGCGGCGTCCCGGCCGGGACGCCGCCCCCACAGCGGCACCACCACGCCGAGCGCGAGCAGCGGGAAGACGGGCAGCAGCCAGATGTGCAGGGTCGTCCAGTGCGCGGCCGTGTCCCGGGTGAGCGACTGGGGGTGCGCCAGGCCGACGACGGCGAGCAGCAGCGGCGCGCCCGCGGCGAGGGCGACCCTGGCGATGACGGGGGGGCCGGTGGAGGAGGGGGTGGAGGCAGGGGTGGGGGTGGGCATGGCGGGGATCGTAGGAGGGGCACGGCACCGGCGGGACGGCTGCGGCGCCGGCGTCAGCGATCCGTAAGACCCGGGCGCCGCACGGGGATCGGCGATCCGTAGGACCCGGGCGCCGACCGGGGACCGGCCATCCGTAGGACCCGGGCGCCGGCCGGTCGTCGGGGGACCGGCCGGTGCCGTCACTCCACCTCCGCCAGCACCTCCCCCAGCCTGCCCAGCCCCTCCTCGATGCGGTCGTCCGGCAGTCCGTACGACAGCCGCAGCCGGCCCTCCGCGCCGAACGCCGTGCCCGGCGCGAGGGCGACCTGCGCGTGGTCGACCAGGGCGCCGGCCAAGTCGTCGGCGGTGTCCAGGCGGGTGCCGTACAGGGTGCGGCCGAGCAGGGACCGCGCGTCGAGGAGGAAATAGTGCGCGCCCTGCGGGTCGGGGGCCGTGACGTGCGGAAGCTCGGCGATGAGGCCGCGGGCGAGTCCGTGCCGGTGGCGCAGGACGGCGCGGATCTCGGAGAGGAACGCGTCCTCTTCGCCGCGGGCCGCGGGCAGCACGCCGTGCTGGACGGCGCTGCCGGCGCTCGACGTGGTGTGGTGCTGCAGATCGGCCAGGGCGGAGACGACGCGCTCCGGCCCGTAGGCCCAGCCGACGCGCCAGCCGGGCACCGCGAAGGACTGCGAGAACGAGCCGAAGCTGACGACATGGTCGCGTGCCCCGGCGACGAGGTGGACCGGGTGGGTGTGCTCGGCGCCGGGCAGCACCAGGTCCCCGTAGCACTCGTCGAACAGGATCCACAGGTCGTTCCGTACGGCCCACTCGGTGATCTCGGCCAGCCGCTCGGGCGGATACACCGCGCCCGTGGGGTTGTTGGGGGTGTTGAGGACGATCATCCGCGTGCGCGGGGTGCGGAGCGCCTCCAGTCCCTCGACGGTGGGGACGAAGCCGGTGTCCCGGGTGTCGAGGCCCACCGGGTTCGCGCCGACCAGCCGGATCTGGGCCATGAACGTGCCCCAGGCGGGCTGCGGTACGAGCACGTCGTCGCCCTGGTTGAGGAGTGCCAGGCAGGCGAGGTGCAGGCCGTGCCGGGCGCCCGCGGTCACCAGTACCTGCGACGGCGCGCAGACGACGCGGCGGGTGCGGGTGACACGTGCGGCGAGCGCGACGCGCAGCTCGTGCAGTCCGGCGGTGCCGGTGCGGCGGTGGGTCGGCCCGCCGGGCGCGGCGGCGAGGGCGCGGCGCAGCGAGGCCGGCGGCTCGAAGTCCAGCTCGCCCGAGGCGAAGTCGATCAGGTCGGAGTCCTCACCACGCGGACGGGCGGGAGTCTCCTGGAGGTCGGCGCGGGCGGGCCGGAATCCGAAGATCCGGCCGGCCGCGTCCGACAGGCTCACGCCTGACCCGTCACGCCCGTGCCGACGACGATCCATCCGATGTCCCCCGGGCCGCCGCCCACCGCTCCGGTCAGGCCCGTCACCGCGGCCAGGGCGAGGGCACCGGCGATCGCGAATCGGTACAGGCTGCGGGGCATACGAAGCTCCTTGCGGTCGGCAACAGGGGGTGGGAAGGTGCCCGCATCGTGAGCCGGAGAAGTCCACGAAGTGGACGGATTTCCCACTTGATGCTTTCTGTTCCTGATGGCTAGCCTCAAGGCCGCGAGGGGGTCGTGAATTGTCCGTGCAGAAACACGAACCGGGGGACGGCGCACCGGAATCGGATCAGGGGGAGCCACCCGGATCCGCGTCGGCGGACTACACGCTGGGGGACGACGACCTCCGCGTCTACCGCGCGGCCCTCGACCTCGGCAGCACCTGCCCCGGCGAGGCCGACGCGGGCGCCCTCGAACGGCTGGTGCGCCTCGGACTGCTGGCCGCCCCGCGCACGCCCGGCGGCCGCTACGAACCGGTCAACCCCGCCGCGGCACAGAGCACGCTGGTGGCCGACCTGATGCGGGACGCGCAGGAGGCGGTCGAGCGCATCTGCCGGATCCGTACGGCCCTGGCCCCGGCCGAGGCCGCGTACCGCGAGCAGTTCGGCGCGAGCCGGGGCGCGCTCGTCGAGCACACGGGCCTGGCGAACATCAACGAATCGATCCGCGCCGCCGCCCAGGACTGCGCCTCCGAGGTGCTCACCTGCCAGCCCGGCGGCGGGCGCCCTCAGGAGGTTCTGGCGGAGTCGCTGCCCGCGACCTCCTCCATGCTGGCGCGCGGGGTGCGGATGCACACGATCTACCAGCACTCCGCCCGCGCGAGCGCGGCGACCCAGGAGTTCGTACGGACGATCCAGGAGCAGGGCGCGGAGGTCCGTACCCTCGACGAGAGCTTCGACCGGCTCATCGTCTTCGACCGCCAACTCGCCTTCATTCCCGGCCCGCTGGGTCGTACGGACCGGAGCACGGCGGTGGAGATCCGCTCCCCCGCCGTCGTGGCGTTCCTCGTGGACCTCTTCGAGCGGGCGTGGCTGCGGGCGACGCCCTTCGCACCGCCCACACGCGACCGCAGGACGTCCCAGATCTCCAACGACCTGGGCCTGGCGATCCTGCGCCATGTCGTCGCGGGCGACACGGACGCGGTGACGGCCCAGCAACTGGGCATCAGCGTCCGCCGCTGCCAGGAGTACATCGCGCAGATCTCCACCCGCCTCGGCAGCCGCAGCCGGGCCCAACTCGGCTATCTGGCAGCGGTGTCCGGGCTCCTGGAGGAGCGGGAGCAGGGATAGCGCGCGGCAGGCCGGAGCCACGCCGGGGTAGCGGACGGACGCGGGTCACACCGGTGGCAGCGGTCTGCGGAGCACGCCGTACACCGACCACACCACCGACACCAGCGGTACGGCCACGACCGCGCCCAGCACACCCGCCGCGATACCGCCGCACACCACCGAGAGGGCCACGACCACGGGGTGCAGCCGTACCGCCCAGCTCATGACGAGGGGGTGGAGTACATGCCCCTCGATCTGCCCGATCACGACGATCAGGAGCACCACGACCCCGGCGACCAGCGGCCCTTGCGACGCCAGGGCCACCACCGCCGCGACGGCGAGTGCCACGGGCGAGCCGACCAGCGGGACGAAGGCGGCGAAGAACTCCAGCAGGGCGAGCGGCAGCGCGAGGGGCACCCCGAGGAGGAAGAGCGCGATGCCGACGAGGGTGGCGTTGACCGCCGCGATGAGCACGATGCCGCGCGTGTACCCGGTGAACGTCCGCCAGGCGGCCGCCCCCGCCCGCTCCACCGGGCGGCGGAGCCGCACCGGGAGCTGGCCGCGCAGCCACCGCCACATCCGGTCGCCGGAGTGGACGAAGAAGACCGAGCAGAACAGCGCCAGTGCCAGGCCGGTGAGGACTTCCACGGCCCGCCCCGCGCCGGTCAGCGCGGTGCTGATCAGCGTCGTCCGGTGGCTCGACAGGAAACTCATGATCCGGCCCTGGAGGTCCGAGAGCGCCTCGGGCCGTACGCGCAACGGCGGGCCCTCGAGCCACCGTTCGATCCTCGCCACGCCTCCGCCGAACTCGCGCCGCAGCAGCGGCCACTCCCCCGCCACGCCCTCCCCGACCAGCGAGAGCACGGCCAGGAACACCAGCAGGCTCCCGGCCATGCCGAGGGCGACGGCCGCCGCACGGGGCATCCACCGGTCGAGCAGGCCGACCAGCGGCCGCAGCAGAGCGGTGATCACGAGGGCGAGGAACACCGCCACCGCGACGAGGTGGAACCGCCCGAGCACCGCGAACACGGCGTACACGGCGACGCCCACGACGATGAGCCGCCACGCGTAGGCGGCGGCGAGGCGCAGTGCGGGAGAGACTCGCCCGGCGCTGTCGTCCGCCGCGCCCGTACCCGCGCGGGTGCGGCCGGGCGGCGGGAAGGAGCGGGTGCGCATCCGGTCCTCACCACCTCACGCCGCGGATACGCAAGACCTCCTATCACCGGCGGGATGCGGTGGAACGCGACGGCCGCACATTCCCCCCAACGGGGTGGCCCGATGGAACAGCCGGACCGCCCCGCCGCCCGGCGTGAAGCCCGGCCCGCGCCCCGGCGGAGCCCGGCCCGCAGCGCCGTGCGGAGCCCGCCCCGCCCTCCTCTGTGAGGTGGCTCGGTAGTGACAAGTTGCTACGCGCGTAGATATGCTCACCTGGTGACCATGCCCACCACTGTTCCCGCATACGGCACGGAAGCCGCCGAGCGGCTGGCCTCCATGGCGGACGTGACCGCCTCCGAGGCCGCCCTGCGCCGCTTCCTGCACGGCCTCCCGGGCGTCGACGCGGTCGGTCTGCAGAGCCGCGCCGCGACACTCGGCACCCGCTCGATCAAGACCACGGCGAAGGCGTACGCCATCGACCTGGCGATCTCGATGATCGACCTGACGACGCTCGAAGGCGCGGACACCCCGGGCAAGGTCCGGGCGCTCTGCGCCAAGGGCATCAACCCCGACCCCACGGACCGCACCGTCCCGAAGGTCGCCGCGATCTGCGTCTACCCCGACATGGTGGCCACCGCCAAGGAGGCCCTCGCCGGTTCCGGCATCCATGTCGCCTCGGTCGCGACGGCGTTCCCCTCCGGCCGCGCCGCCCTGCCCGTCAAGCTCGCCGACACCCGTGACGCCGTCGCCGCCGGCGCCGACGAGATCGACATGGTGATCGACCGCGGCGCCTTCCTCACCGGCCGCTACCTCGAGGTCTTCGACGAGATCCGGCAGGTCAAGGAGGCCTGCCGCCGTGATGGAGGCACGGCCGCCCACCTCAAGGTGATCTTCGAGACCGGGGAGCTCCAGACGTACGACAACGTCCGCCGCGCCTCCTGGCTCGCCATGCTCGCCGGCGCCGACTTCATCAAGACCTCCACCGGCAAGGTCGCCGTCAACGCCACCCCGCCCGTCACCCTCCTCATGCTGGAGGCGGTCCGCGACTTCCGGAACGCCGTCGGGGTCCAGGTCGGGGTGAAGCCCGCGGGCGGCATCAGGACGTCCAAGGACGCGATCAAGTACCTGGTGATGGTCAACGAGACGCTGGGCGAGCCCTGGCTGACGGCGGACTGGTTCCGCTTCGGCGCCTCCAGCCTTCTCAACGACCTGCTGATGCAGCGCCAGAAGCTGAGCACCGGGCGTTACTCCGGTCCCGACTACGTGACGGTGGACTGATCCCCCATGAGCGCAGCATTCGACTACGCACCCGCACCCGAGTCCCGCGCGGTCGTCGACATCGCCCCGTCCTACGGGCTGTTCATCGACGGCGAGTTCCGCGAGGCCGCGGACGGCAAGGTCTTCAAGACCGTCTCGCCGTCCTCCGAGGAGGTCCTCTCCGAGGTCGCCCAGGCCAGTGCCGAGGACGTCGACACGGCGGTCAAGGCCGCGCGCAAGGCGTTCACGTCCTGGTCGGCGCTCCCCGGCAGCGAGCGCGCCAAGTACCTCTTCCGTATCGCCCGCATCGTCCAGGAGCGCTCGCGCGAGCTGGCCGTCCTGGAGTCGCTGGACAACGGCAAGCCGATCCGCGAGTCCCGTGACGCCGATCTCCCGCTGGTCGCCGCGCACTTCTTCTACTACGCGGGCTGGGCGGACAAGCTCGCGCACGCCGGGTTCGGCCCCGACCCCAGGCCGCTGGGCGTCGCCGGCCAGGTCATCCCGTGGAACTTCCCGCTGCTGATGCTGGCGTGGAAGATCGCCCCGGCGCTCGCCGCGGGCAACACGGTCGTCCTCAAGCCGGCCGAGACCACCCCGCTGTCCGCGCTGTTCTTCGCGGACATCTGCCGGCAGGCCGGACTGCCCAAGGGCGTCGTCAACATCATCACCGGCGACGGCTCGACCGGCGCCGAGCTGGTGGGCCACCCCGGCATCGACAAGGTCGCCTTCACCGGCTCCACGGAGGTCGGCAAGGCCATCGCCCGTACGGTCGCGGGCACCGACAAGAAGGTCACCCTCGAACTGGGCGGCAAGGCCGCGAACATCGTCTTCGACGACGCCGCCGTCGACCAGGCCGTCGAGGGCATCGTCGGCGGGATCTTCTTCAACCAGGGCCACGTCTGCTGCGCCGGCTCCCGCCTCCTGGTCCAGGAGTCGGTCGCCGAGGAGCTGCTGGACGCGCTCAAGCGCCGGATGAGGACGCTGCGCGTGGGCGATCCTCTCGACAAGAACACCGACATCGGCGCGATCAACTCCGCCGAGCAGCTCGCCCGGATCCGTGCGCTCGCCGACGCGGGCGAGGCGGAGGGCGCCGAGCGCTGGGCTCCCGCATGCGAACTGCCCAGCTCCGGCTACTGGTTCGCGCCGACCCTGTTCACCGGGGTCACCCAGGCGCACCGCATCGCGCGCGAGGAGATCTTCGGCCCGGTGCTGTCGGTGCTGACCTTCCGCACCCCGGCCGAGGCCGTGGAGAAGGCCAACAACACCCCGTACGGGCTGTCGGCGGGCATCTGGACCGAGAAGGGCTCGCGCATCCTGTGGATGGCGGACCAGCTCCGGGCCGGTGTCGTCTGGGCCAACACGTTCAACAAGTTCGACCCCGCCTCGCCGTTCGGCGGCTACAAGGAGTCGGGCTTCGGGCGCGAGGGCGGCCGTCACGGTCTGGAGGCCTACCTCACCCCGTCGAAGCCGAAGGCGAGCGAAAAATGAGTGCAGCTGACCGACTCAGCGTCTTCAAGACCTACAAGCTGTTCGTCGGGGGCAAGTTCCCCCGGTCCGAGAGCGGGCGGGTGTACGAGGTGACCGACTCCAAGGGCCGGTGGCTGGCCAACGCCCCGCTCGCCTCCCGCAAGGACGCGCGGGACGCGGTCGTCGCGGCGCGCAAGGCGTTCGGCGGCTGGTCGGGCGCCACCGCGTACAACCGCGGCCAGATCCTGTACCGCACGGCCGAGATGCTGGAGGGCCGCCGCGACCAGTTCGTCGCGGAGGTCGCGGACGGCGAGGGCCTGAGCAAGGCGAAGGCGACGGCCCAGGTGGAGGCGGCGATCGACCGGTGGGTCTGGTACGCGGGCTGGTCGGACAAGGTGGCGCAGGTCGCCGGTTCGGCGAACCCGGTCGCCGGCCCCTTCTTCAACCTCTCCACTCCGGAGCCGACCGGTGTCGTGGCCGTACTGGCCCCGCAGAAGCCGTCGTTCCTCGGCCTGGTGTCGGTGATCGCCCCGGCGATCGTCACCGGCAACACGGTCGTCGTGGCCGCGTCGGAGAAGTCGCCGCTGCCCGCCCTCTCCCTGGCCGAGGTGCTGGCGACCTCCGATCTGCCGGGCGGTGTCGTCAACCTGCTGTCGGGCCGTACCGCGGAGATCGCCGCACCGCTGGCCGCGCACCAGGACGTCAACGCGATCGACCTGACGGGCGCGGACGCCGCTCAGGCGAAGGAGCTGGAGACGGCGGCGGCGGACAACCTGAAGCGGGTGCTGCGCCCGTCCCGTACGGACTGGACGGCCGACCCGGGCACCGGCCGCATGCTGGCGCTCCTGGAGACCAAGACGGTCTGGCACCCCATCGGCGTCTGACCGCCCGGCCCACGGCGCCCGCCCACGCGCCGTACGCGTCACCGAGCGAGCCCCGCCGCCTCAAGGAGGCGACGGGGCTCGCTCGCGTACTGCGTGCCGGGACGCGGGCCGGGGGCCCGTGATGCCTACTGCGCCCAGCCGCCGGGCAGCTTCCCCGCGACCGGGCCGAGCAGCGGCAGGTCGTCCATCGACTGACCGCGCGTGACGTTGTCCGTGACGGACTGGGTGCCGACCGGCTTGAAATCGGCGACCTGGGTGCCGACTCCGTTGTCGAGCGGGTCCACGCCCGTGTTCGCGAGCGGGTTGAGCTGCATGCTCTTCAGCGGCCCCGAGACACCGCCGAGGCCGTGCTTCGTGCCCTCGCGCAGCGATGTGCCGGGATCGGCAAGGGAGTTGGCGAGGCCGCCCCCGGTCGCGGCCGGGCTCGCCTGCGGGCCCTTCCCGCACTGCCCGTGCCCGTCGTGGAGAGGGCAGGCACCGGCCGCACCGCTGCCCGCCGCGAGCGCCGCACCGGCGGCGGCCACGACGAGACCGGCGCGCAGCAGAGCACCCGGAACTCCCTGGACCCGGGCTGCCACAGGGGACTTGGAGCGTGCGTGAGAGGCCATGGGCCACCTGCCACTTTCTTTCGTTGCGTGATCGAGCGACAACACACCGTAGTTGACCGGGGGCCCGGTGCGCGAATGTCGTGCCCCAGCGGGTCGCAACAGCGCACGTATGCGCGACAATGGGGTCCCGTGACCTCCCACCATCGCTCCGCGCGCGTCGTGCTGCTCACGGGTCCTTCGGGTTCCGGCAAGTCGTCCCTGGCCATCGGGACCGGGCTGCCGGTGCTCAACCTCGACGACTTCTACAAGGAGGCCGGGGACCCGACGCTCCCCCTCCTCCCCGACGGTTCGGGCACCGACTGGGACGCACCCGCGTCCTGGGACGCGGACGCCGCTGTCGGGGCCATCGAGGAGCTGTGCCGGACCGGCCGTACCAGCGTCCCGGTGTACGACATCTCCACCAGTTCGCGCGGCGGCGAGACGCTGCTGCGGATCGACGGCGCGCCGCTGTTCGTCGCGGAAGGCATCTTCGCAGCGGACATCGTGGGCCGGTGCCGTGAACTCGGCCTGCTGGCGGACGCCCTGTGCCTGCGCCTGCGCCCCTCGACCACCTTCCGGCGGCGGCTGCTGCGCGATCTGCGGGAGGCCCGCAAGCCGGTGCCGGTGCTGCTGCGGCGCGGGTGGCGGCTGATGCGCGAGGAACCGGCGATCGTGGCGCGCCACGCGGCTCTCGGGGCGCACCCGTGCGGCAAGAAGGAGGCGCTGGAGCGGCTCGGGGCGGCGGCGGCCGGACGTGTCTTCGCGGCGATGGAACGCACGCGGCCCGCAACCCTGCGCTGAGGAGCACGGCGTCGCGACGCCCACCCGTACCGCGTACTGCCGCCCGGACCGGGTGCACACAGAAGTGCGGGACCGAGTGGACCCCCCGGCCACTCGGTCCCGCTTCCCTCTCCCCGCCGGTCCCCCGACCTCTGGCGGGCCCCCGTACCCCCGTGTTCCCCCGTATTCCCCCCCGGCTCCCCTCCCCGGGTTCGTCAGGCGACCAGTTCGCCGAAGGATTCCTGCTCGCTCCGGCCGAAGCTGAGCGCCTCGTCCTCGCGCAGGCGACGGAGCGAGCGCCAGATGCTGCTCTTCACCGTGCCGACGCTGATGTCCAGAATGTCCGCGATCTCCGGGTCCGTACGGCCCTCGTAGTAGCGCAGGACGAGCATGGTGCGCTGCAGTTCGGGCAGCCGGGCCAGCGCCTGCCAGAGCACGGCGCGCAGTTCGGTGCCGCGCATCGCGTCGTGGTCGCCGGCCGTCTCGGGGAGTTCCTCCGTCGGGTACTCGTTGAGCTTCCGCCGGCGCCAGGCGCTGATGTGGAGGTTCGTCATGGTGCGGCGGAGGTAGCCACCGACCGCTGCCTTGTCGCTGATCCGGTCCCATGCCCGGTAGGTCGAGAAGAGCGCGTTCTGCAGCAGGTCCTCGGCCTCGTAGCGGTCACCGGTCAAGTGGTACGCCGTCGCGTACAGGGAGGCGCGGCGCTCCTGCACGTAGGCGGTGAACTCCGCCTCCGACAGGCTCTCCCGTCGCGCTCGCTCCTCCCCGTCCGGCTCTCCCCCGTCGTGTCCCCCGTCACGGACCCCCCCGTCACGGATCGTGGTGGCGTCGATGGCCTGCGGACGTCCCCAGCGGTGACCGCTGGAGTACGCCGGCCTCTGACGCCCGGTGCCGCGAGCGCACCCCCGCCCGCTCACGGCACCGGACTTCTCCGCCGCGGACTCGGTCCGCGGGCGCACAGAGCTCCGGGCACCGTCGTGAAGGCGCGTGACGACTGCGCTGGTGGTGCCGGCGTGCAGTGTGTTCATCTCGCGCCCCCCGTCGGTGGAGTCTGCTGGTGAATTCCGGTCCCGGGTGGTCGCCCTCCCGGTGCCCAAAAGACTGCCGGGCCAGTTTCATCGCGCTGTCCGCCGACTGTCACAGCCGTGTTACAGGGGTGACGGATGCGAGGAGGACGCCCCCCGAGAGCCCTGGTGACCGGGGTGGAGAGGGAAGGAGCCGTACCTTCGGTCGAACTCCTGGCACTCCTTGGGCCAGAATGACCACCGTGCCTTTCCTGTTGCTGATCGAGGACGACGACGCCATTCGCACGGCCCTTGAACTCTCCCTGAGCCGTCAGGGCCACCGCGTGGTGGCCGCGGCCTCGGGCGAGGACGGCCTGAAACTGCTGCGTGAGCAGCGGCCCGACCTGATCGTGCTGGACGTGATGCTTCCGGGCATCGACGGTTTCGAGGTGTGCCGCCGTATCCGGCGCACCGACCAGCTGCCGATCATTCTGCTCACCGCGCGCAGCGACGACATCGACGTCGTGGTGGGCCTGGAGTCGGGCGCGGACGACTACGTGCTGAAACCCGTCCAGCCGCGGGTGCTGGACGCGCGCATCCGCGCCGTGCTGCGCCGCGGCGAGCGCGAGTCCAACGACTCGGCGTCGTTCGGCAATCTGACCATCGACCGCTCGGCGATGACCGTCACCAAGAACGGCGAGGACCTCCAGCTCACGCCGACCGAGCTGCGGCTGCTCCTGGAACTGAGCCGGCGGCCCGGGCAGGCGCTCTCCCGCCAGCAGCTCCTGCGGCTGGTGTGGGAGCACGACTACCTCGGCGACTCCCGGCTCGTGGACGCCTGTGTGCAGCGGTTGCGCGCCAAGGTCGAGGACGTTCCGTCCTCACCCACCCTGATCCGTACGGTGCGCGGCGTGGGCTACCGGCTGGACACGCCCCAGTGACCGCCCGGACCGCCCGCCCCCGCGCCGCCCAGGAGGAGACGACGCCGTGAAGGATGCGTCGCCGCCGGGCCGGGTCCGCGGGTGGGCGGCCACCGCGCTGCGCCTGACCAGCCTGCGCCTGCGGCTGGTCGTCGTCTTCGCCCTGGTCGCCCTCACCGCCGCCGTCTCCGCGTCCGGCATCGCGTACTGGCTGAACCGGGACGCCGTGCTGACCCGGACGCAGAACGCCGCCCTCAACGACTTCCGCAAGTCGCTGGAGGACAACGCCGGTTCGCTGCCGCTGCGCCCGCCCTGCGACCAGCTCCAGCACGCCGCGAACCGGATGGCGAGCACCACCCAGCACTACGAGGTCGTGCTGATCGACAAGGAGAAGGACGGCAGCGACTGCGCCGCCCCCTCCGACTCCGAGGTGTTCGCGCTCAACGTGGTGCCCTCGGCGCTGCGCAAGGCGGTGGGCAAGCAGCGCCCGCCGGACGAGGGCGACGGGGCGCCGTACCACCTCTACTGGCAGCGGGTGACGATAGACGGAGACCCGTTCCTGGTCGGCGGCGCGAAGGTGATGGGCGACGGGCCGACCGGCTACATGTTCAAGTCGCTGGCCTCCGAGCGCGACGACCTCAACTCCCTGGCCTGGTCGCTGGGGATCGCCACCGGGCTCGCCCTGATCGGCTCCGCGCTGCTCGCCCAGGCCGCCGCCTCGACGGTGCTGCGGCCGGTGCAGCGTCTCGGGGAGGCCGCGAAGCGCCTCGGGGAGGGCAAGCTCGACACCCGGCTGCGGGTGTCGGGGACCGACGAACTGGCGGATCTCTCACGGACGTTCAACAGGACGGCCGAGTCGCTGGAGCACCGCGTCGAGGAACTGAGGACCCGCGAGGCGTCGAGCCGCCGCTTCGTCGCCGACATGTCGCACGAGCTGCGGACCCCGCTGACGGCCATCACCGCGGTCACCGAGGTGCTCGAGGACGAGGCCGACAACCTCGACCCGATGATCGAACCGGCCGTACGCCTCGTCGTCACCGAGACCCGCCGCCTCGGTGACCTGGTGGAGAACCTGATGGAGGTCACCCGCTTCGATGCGGGCACCGCGCGCCTGGTGCTGGACGACGTGGACGTGGCCGACCAGGTGACGGCCTGCATCGACGCCCGCGCCTGGCTCGACGCCGTCGAGCTGGACGCCAAGCGCGGCATCATGGCCCGCCTCGACCCACGCCGGCTCGACGTGATCCTGGCGAACCTCATCGGGAACGCGCTGAAGCACGGCGGCTCCCCGGTGCGGGTCTCGGTCCGTACGGCCGCCGAGGACACCGAGGCCGCCGAGCTGGTCATCGAGGTCAGGGACCACGGGCCGGGCATCCCGCAGGACGTGCTGCCGCACGTCTTCGACCGCTTCTACAAGGCCAGTGCGTCCCGGCCGCGGTCCGAGGGCAGCGGGCTCGGCCTGTCCATCGCGCTGGAGAACGCGCACATCCACGGCGGCGAGATCACCGCGGCCAACTCTCCCGAGGGCGGCGCGGTGTTCACCCTGCGCCTGCCGATGGACGCCTCGCGGCTGGCGCCGGAGACGGAGAACGACCGCGGCGGGAACGGCGAGGGAGGCGGACGATGAGGCGATGGCTGCGCCAGGCCGCGGCCGGGGCGCTCGTCCTCGGCCTGCTGGGCGCGGCGGGCTGCGGCATCCGCGGCACGTCCGTCCCCGTGGACGCGGGCGCGGCGCCCTCGCGCGCGTCCTGCCAGGTGTCGGGCGACGGCCCCGGATCGGACTTCGCCGGTTCGGTGCCGGTCCACGTCTATCTCGTGTGCAGCACCCAGCTCCTGGCAGTCGACCGTACGGTGCGGATGCCCGGGGACCGGTTCTCCACGGACCGCTCCGCCCTGGCCGGCGCGCTGCTGGAGGAGCTGCAGGACCAGCCGACCCCGGCCGAACAGGAGGCCGGGTTCGCCACCGAGGTCGGCGACGACCTGGCCGTCTCCGCGCCCCACGAGGGCGACCCGAAGGAGACCGTACGGCTGAGCCGGCTCCCCGACGAACTCCCGCCGTACGCTCTCGCACAGATCGTGTGCACCTACGGGGGAACCCCCGTGGCCGCCGAGGACGGTTCGGTGGTGCTCGGCGGCCCCACGGACGACGAGCCGAAGCGCTACCGCTGCACCGAGAGCATGCGGACCCGGCCGGACGTGGCGCAGACCACGGGCACTCCGGTGGAGTGACCACGGAACCGGCCCGGCTCCACGACGCGTCCTGAAGTACGTGCACCGTCTTGGCTCCGGCGACCGCCTCACCTTCCGCTACCGCGCGGCGGGGCTGCTTCTCCTCGTCGCACATCTCTCGGTCGTCGGCTGGCTCACTCTCCGCCCCCGCAGCGTTCCGTGGGTTCCCGCGGCGAATCTGCACCCGCTGGCGACGATACGGGCGGCCCTGGCGCAGGGCCCCTGGGAGACCGCGGCGTCCCTCGGCCCGGCGCTCCTGCTGCTGGCCCCGCTCGGGGTGCTGCTTCCGCTGGCGACGGGACGGCTGGCGGTGCGCGGACTCGGTTCGCTGACGCACACGGTGTTCACGGGGTTCATGGTGTCGCTGGCCATAGAGCTGCTGCAGACCGATGTGCCCGGGCGCACCCTCGACGTGGATGTGCTGCTGCTGAACACGGCGGGGGTGGCGGCGGCGTATCTGCTGTGCGTACGGCCGTTGCGCGGGCTCGTGCTGATCCGCCGCGGCCCCGGGCCCCGTAGGGCGGCTCCCCTCCCCAGGGAGGAAGGGGCTCAGGGTCCGGCCCCGACGATCCCCAGGGTCGGGATCGCCCCCTAGACCGACGCTTTGTCCCCTTCGCGAACCTACCGTTGAGGTGTCACCTCGAAACGACGATGCGCGAAGGAGTCCTCATGGCCGCCCTGGTTCGCCCCAGCGACGGACGGATGATCGGCGGAGTGTGCGCGGCGCTGGCCAGGCGCTACGACATGTCCGTCAGCACGGTACGGATGATCTTCCTGGTCTCGTGCCTGCTGCCGGGGCCGCAGTTCCTGCTCTACCTGCTGCTCTGGGTGCTGCTGCCCTCCGAGGACAAGGCCCGTACGGCCTGGTGATCCGCCCCTCCACCGCCTCTCGGCCACTCCGGCCCCGGCGACACGAGCACGGGGCGGGGGAGGCGGTGCGCCGCGGGACGGCGCGGGTCGCCTCAACCGCCCCATCCGCACCGGCACATGACGAACGGCCGCGCCCTTTCCCGTACGAGCGACGGGAGAGGGCGCGGCCGTGTCCACGGCGGGGTGGGGCCGAGGTCAGCCGATCCCGAGCTGGCCGTTGCCCAGGCCGGTGAGCGGGGTGGCGCCGAGCGGCAGGCCGCCGAGCAGACCGACCTTGGTGTCCTTCGCGGACTTGACGGCCTTGTTGCCCGCGACGGGGGCGGCGGGGGTCCCGGTCAGGCCCTTCGCGACCGGCAGCGCCGAGGTGGCCCGGCCGAGGGTGTCCTGCCCGACCGGAAGGGTCTGGGGCGCGGCGGCGGGCAGCGTGTGGGGGGCACCGGCGGGCAGGGTCTTGGTGACCTCTCCCACCGGCAGGCTCTTCAGCGCGTCGCCCGCCGGGGTGGCGGCGGAGGCCGAGCCGGCGGCGGCAGCGGCGAAGGCGGCGCCGAGCACGGCGACACCGAGGGTCTTGGCGGTTCCCTGCTTCATCGAATTACGTCCTCGTGATGGGGAAGTTGCTGTTGCGGCCGCCGGAACACGGGCATGACGGAGAAACGGCATTGCACGGGCCGTGACCGCAGTGCTTCGAAACGTAGTCACAAGGCGACGCGCGCCGCAAACAGCGGAAGCGGCCGGGCAACCCTCGCCCCGACCGCTTCCCCGATGTCCGCCCCGCGGCGCCGATCAGCCCTCGGTGGAGCCGGAGTCGCTGGTCACAGCCGGTCCGACCGGGGTCTGCCGGAACAGCCACTCGGCCTTCAACTCGGCGTATCCCGGCTTGATCACGTCATTGATCATGGCGAGACGTTCATCGAAAGGAATGAAGGCTGATTTCATCGCATTGACGGTGAACCACTGCATGTCGTCGAGCGTGTACCGGAAGGTCTTCACCAGGTGCTCGTACTCGATGCTCATGCTCGTGTTGCTCATCAGCCGGTTGTCGGTGTTGACCGTGGCCCGGAAGTGGAGGCGGCGCAGCAGCCCGATGGGGTGCTCCTCGTACGAGGAGGCCGCGCCCGTCTGGAGGTTCGAGGTCGGGCACAGCTCCAGCGGGATGCGCTTGTCGCGCACGTACGAGGCGAGGCGGCCGAGTGTGACCGTCCCGTCATCGGCGACCTCGATGTCGTCGATGATCCGCACGCCGTGGCCCAGCCGGTCGGCGCCGCACCACTGCAGCGCCTGCCAGATGGACGGCAGTCCGAAGGCCTCGCCCGCGTGGATGGTGAAGTGGTTGTTCTCCCGCTTCAGATACTCGAACGCGTCGAGGTGACGGGTGGGCGGGAAGCCCGCCTCGGCGCCGGCGATGTCGAAGCCGACGACGCCGAGATCGCGGTAGCGGTTGGCCAGTTCGGCGATCTCCAGGGCGCGGGCCGCGTGGCGCATCGCGGTGAGCAGCGCGCCGACGCGGATGCGGTGGCCGTTCTCCCTGGCCCTGCGCTCGCCCTCGCGGAAGCCCTCGTTGACGGCCTCGACGACCTCTTCGAGGGTCAGCCCGCCCTCCAGGTGCTGCTCGGGCGCGTACCGGACCTCGGCGTAGACGACGCCGTCGGCGGCCAGGTCCTCCGCGCACTCGGCGGCGACCCTGACCAGGGCGTCACGGGTCTGCATGACCGCGCACGTGTGCCGGAAGGTCTCGAGATAGCGCTCCAGGGAGCCGGAGTCGGCGGATTCCCTGAACCAGACGCCGAGCTTGTCGGGCTCGGTCTCCGGCAGTCCGTCGTATCCCGTCTCACGGGCCAGCTCGACGATGGTGCCGGGGCGCAGACCGCCGTCGAGATGGTCGTGCAGCAGCACCTTGGGGGCCCGGCGGATCTGGTCCGGGGTCGGTGTGGTGGTGGTCTCGCTCGTCATCTCCGCACTCTATCGCTTCGTCGCCTACGCGCGTAGAGCGCAAGGACGGATACCCACGGGATACCCAACCTTGACCCGGTGCGGGGTTTCGCTTCGGCGTGTCTCTGACATCTTCTGTGACATGGCTCAGCAAACGGTGCCGGTGCGGGATGCCCGGCTGGGGCGGGCGGTGGGGGCGACAGGTGCGGGAGAAACGGTGCACGGAGTGCTGCTCCTGCTGCCCGGGGGCGAACCGGAGAGCATGCGCAGACCGTCGCCGGTCACCGCTGCCTCCGCACGGCCACTGGCCCGGCGGCTCGCCCGGGAGGGCCGCGACCACGGCCTGGTGACCCATGTCGTGCGCTACCGCTACCGCGGCTGGAACGGCCCGGCCTCCCACCCGGTCGACGACGCCCGCTGGGCGGCGGACGAGGCCGTACGGCTCTACGGCGACGTGCCCGTCTGCCTGGCCGGTACGGACATGGGCGCGCGCGCAGCCCTGCACGCGGCCGACCACCAGGCCGTCAACTCCATTCTGGCCCTTGCTCCTTGGCTGCCCGGCAAGGAGTCGTCGGAGAAACCCGATCCGGTGAAACAGCTCCTCGGGCGCCGCGTCCTGCTCGTCCACGGGACGAACGACGAGCGGACCGATCCCGAGCTGTCGTACCGGTACGCGGAGCGCGCGAAGAAGGTCAACCGCGACATCTGCCGCTTCGAAGTCCACACCGACGGCCACGGGTTGCACCAGCACCGCACCGAAGTCCGCTCCCTCGCCGCGGACTTCGTCCTCGGCTCGCTCTTCGCCCGCGCCTTCAGCCGCCCGGTCGCCGACGCCCTGGCGGCTCCCCCTCCCCTGGGACTTCGGATGCCGCTGGCGGCGGGCTTCGGTTCGTCACTGCGGTACTGAGGTAGGGGCGGCGCGGGAGGGGCGCCTCCGAGCTGCCCCGTTCGCAGCCCCGCGCCCCCCGCCTCTCCCCCTTTCAGCGGGGGATCAGTTGGCCGCGCCGGGAGAGCAGGAAGCGCTTGAAGGCCGCCACCGGCGGTGTGTCCGGGCGCCCGGCGACCCAGGCGAGACCGATCTCCCGCACCGCGCGCGGCGCGGTGACGGTCAGCTCGGCGACGCCCGGCCGCGGTACGGCCGGTGGCGGCAGGAGCGCCACCCCGAGCCCCGCCGCCACCAGGCCGCGCAGCGTCTCCGCCTCCTCGCCCTCGAACGCGATCCGCGGCGTGAACCCGGCTTCCGCGCACAGCGCGTCGGTGATCCGCCGCATGCCGTAGCCCGGTTCGAGGGTGACGAACGCCTCGTCCGCCGCCTCGGCCAGGCGGACCCGGCGGCGCGTGGCGAGGCGGTGGTCGTCGGGGACGACCAGGCGCAGCTTCTGCTCGTCCAGGCGCCGGGCCACCAGGTCGGGGTCGTCCGGGACCGGTGACGTCAGGCAGAGGTCGAGGCCGCCCGCGCGCATGCGGGCGAGCATGGCCTCGCCGTAGTTCTGGACGAGCTGGAAGCGGACGCGGGGGTGCTGGGCACGGAAGGTCCGCAGCAGGCCCGGTACGGTCTCGAAGCCCAGGGTGTGCAGGAAGCCGAAGGCGACCTTGCCCGCGTCCGGGTCTGCGTCCTCGCGTACGGATTCGGCGGCGCGCTCCACCTCCGCCAGCGCGCGTTCGACCGAGCCGAGGAACGTACGGCCCGCGGGAGTGAGCGAGAGCGTACGGCCGTGGCGGGCGAACAGGTCGACGCCCAGGTCCTGTTCGAGCCGGACCATGGCCCGGCTGAGCGTCGACTGGGGCACGGCCATGCGCTGTGCGGCGCGGGTCACATGCTCGTGCCGTGCGACCCCCGCGAACTGCGCGAGCCGGGGCGCGAGCAGGGCGGACCAGGAGTCCGGGTCGAGTTCGGCCGTCCCGGCACCAGGTGTTGCGGCGATGTCTTCTTCGTTGCTGTTCCGTGACAGACGCGGTTGTGAGCTGCGGTCATGCACCATGGGAACGATTATGACGACTTCATGCATTGGACGCATGAGGCGGGGATCCCTACGTTGAATACATGCCTCCTGCAGATACCAGGGCGTCCACCACCCGCGTGGGCGCCTCACCGGCCCTGACCCCTCACGAAGCACCGAACCCCGAGGCCACCAAGCTGCGCCCCGGCGGTCCCGGCTACCGCCGGATGACCGCCGCCCTGTTCGCGGCGGGAGTCGCCACCTTCGCGCTCCTCTACTCCACCCAGGCCCTGCTGCCCGCCATCTCCGCCGGATTCGGCGTGACGCCGGACGCGGCGAGCTGGACCGTCTCCGCCCCGACGGCCGGCCTGGCGCTGGCCGTGCTGCCGCTCAGCGCGGTGTCCGAGCGTTTCGGGCGGCAGGCGATGATGACCGCGTCGCTCACCGTGGCCGCACTGGTGTCGCTGATCGTGCCGTTCGCGCCCGACCTCGGCACGCTGGTCGCGCTCCGCACCGTCCAGGGCGTCGCGCTCGCCGGGATCCCCGCGTCCGCGATGGCCTACATGGCGGAGGAAGTGCGCGCGAAGGCCCTCGTCGGCGCGATCGGCCTGTTCGTGGCGGGCAACAGCATCGGCGGCATGTCCGGCCGGATCGTCACCGGCTGGGTGGCGCAGGCCTGGGACTGGCGGGCGGCGCTCGGCGCGGTGGGTCTGCTGGCGGTGATCTGCGCGGTGGCCTTCCGGCTGCTGCTCCCGAAGGCACGGCACTTCACACCGTCCACGGTCAGCCCGAAGGCACTGGCCCGCACGGTCCGCGGCCACCTCTCCGACCCGCTGCTGTGCCGTCTGTACGCGATCGGCGCGCTGTTCATGACCGTGTTCGGCGCGGTCTACACCGTGATCGGCTACCGGCTGGTGGGAGAACCGTTCAACCTCCCGCAGGGCGTGGTCGGTTCGATCTTCCTGATCTACCTCGTCGGCACGGTCTCGTCGGCCGCGGCCGGGCGTCTCGTGGCCCGTCTGGGCCGCCGTGGCGCGCTGTACCTGGCCGTCAGCACGACGGCTGCCGGTCTGCTGCTGAGCCTGTCCGGGGCGCTCGCCGCGGTCCTCGCCGGACTGGTCCTCATCACGGCGGGCTTCTTCGCGGGCCACGCGGTGGCGTCCTCGTCCGTGAGCCGGGCGGCGACGACGGGGCGCGCGCAGGCGTCGGCGTTGTACCAGTCGGCGTACTACCTGGGCAGCAGCGCGGGCGGTGCGCTCGGCGCGCTCGCCTTCCGTACGGCGGGCTGGCCGGGCACGGTCCTCCTCGGCGTGGTGGCCGTCCTCACGGCGGCGGGCATCACGATCTACGCGACGCGCAGGGCCCTGGCGGACCGCCGCGCCCGCGCCGCGCACCCGTCGAGCGGCTGCGCGACCCCGGCCCCGGCGCGGTCGTAACCCGCGCGAGCGTGGCGTACCGCCCCGCGCCGTACGCCACGTTCACGCCCTGCGGCTCCTTCGCGCCGCGCGCTCGCCGCAAGCCGGTCCGGATTGTCGGACCGGCCTGAGAGTCTCGGCACCATGCCCAGCTACGACGTGACCCTGCTGTACACCAACTGGCCCGAGAAGAGCCCTGATTACTTCGCGCGGCTGAGGAACGCTCCGCCCCGCGGGTTCGCGTATTCGGACCGGACCTGGGATCACTACCCCCGCATCACGGGGTAGCGGGAGGCGACGACGCAGTTCCACGCGATCGCGAGTGTCGTGGCCGACGTCGCCGGGGAGAGCGGCGTGCTCCTCGACGACGCAGGCGTCGAGGAGCCCGGCGAGTGGATCGATGTCGACTGGAACCAGCAGATCGTGGCCCACCTGCTGCTCATGGCAGCCCACCGTGCGGCGTACTGCGGCCTCAGCGTGCGGGACCTGACGGATTTCCTGTCGGCGACGGCGCCCTCAACCGCTTCCGCAGGCACAGACACGGACGCGGACGCGGACACGGGGACTGACGCGGACACCGCTGCCGCGGGCTCCGGACCGGACGGGGCCGCACCTCAGGCGTAGGCACCACGCCAACCTCCGCGGGAGGCGGGCAGCATGCCGAACGGGGAAACCGCAGGTCAGGCGATGCGGTCCAGCACCACCGGGGTCGGCTGGAACGCCGCGTCCGCCGGGGCCACGAGGACGCCGCCGTCCAGGGCCTCCAGCGCGTAGGCGAACTTCTCCGGGGTGTCGGTGTGGAGCGTCAGCAGCGGCTGGCCCTCCGTCACCGAGTCGCCCGGCTTGGCGTGGATCTCCACGCCCGCGCCCGCCTGCACCGGGTCCTCCTTGCGGGCGCGGCCCGCGCCGAGGCGCCAGGCCGCCAGGCCCACCGCGTACGCGTCGAGGTCGGCCAGGCGGCCGGACTCGGACGCGGTGACCACGTGCTGCTCGCGGGCGACCGGCAGCGTCGCGTCCGGGTCGCCGCCCTGGGCCGCGATCATGCGCCGCCAGACGTCCATCGCCGAGCCGTCCGCCAGCGCCTTCGCCGGGTCGGCGTCGGGCAGCCCCGCGGCGTCGAGCATCTCGCGGGCGAGCGCGAGGGTGAGCTCGACGACGTCGACCGGGCCGCCGCCCGCCAGGACCTCCACGGACTCGCGGACCTCCAGCGCATTGCCCGCGGTGAGGCCGAGCGGGGTCGACATGTCGGTGAGCAGGGCTACGGTCCTCACGCCGTGGTCGGTACCGAGACCGACCATCGTGGAGGCCAGTTCGCGGGCGTCCTCGGCGGTCTTCATGAAGGCGCCGGAGCCGACCTTCACGTCCAGCACGAGCGAACCCGTGCCCTCCGCGATCTTCTTGGACATGATCGAGGAGGCGATGAGCGGGATCGCCTCGACCGTGCCGGTGACATCGCGCAGCGCGTACAGCTTCTTGTCGGCGGGTGCGAGGCCGTCGCCCGCCGCGCAGACGACCGCGCCGGTCGAGCCGAGGACGTCGAGCATCTCCTCGTTCGAGAGCCGGGCCCGCCAGCCGGGGATGGACTCCAGCTTGTCGAGCGTGCCCCCGGTGTGGCCGAGGCCGCGGCCCGAGAGCTGCGGAACGGCCGCTCCGCAGGCGGCGACCAGTGGGGCCAGCGGCAGGGTGATCTTGTCGCCGACGCCGCCCGTGGAGTGCTTGTCGGCGGTCGGGCGCGGCAGGGACGAGAAGTCCATGCGCTCGCCGCTGGCGATCATCGCGGCGGTCCAGCGGGCGATCTCGGCCCGGTCCATGCCGTTGAGCAGGATGGCCATCGCGAGCGCGGACATCTGCTCGTCGGCGACCTCGCCGCGCGTGTACGCGTCGATGACCCAGTCGATCTGGGCGTCGGTCAGCCGGCCGCGGTCGCGCTTGGTGCGGATCACCGAGATGACGTCCATCGAGGTCTCCATCAGACGTTCTTTCGTTGGCGTTTGAGGTCGGCGGCGCCGAACGCGTAGGGCAGCAGCTCGCTCAGCGGACGGGGTCCGGAGTCGGAGTCGATGAGGAGCTGCGGGCCGCCGTGTTCCCACAGGAGCTGGCGGCAGCGGCCGCACGGCATCAGCAGGTCGCCGTCGGGGTCGACGCAGGTGAACGCGGTGAGCCTGCCGCCGCCGGTCGCGACCAGCTCGGAGATCAGGCCGCACTCGGCGCACAGCGCCACCCCGTAGGAGGCGTTCTCCACATTGCAGCCGCCGACGATACGGCCGTCGTCCACGTAGGCCGCGGCGCCGACGGTGAAGCCGGAGTACGGGGCGTAGGCCCGGGACATGAGGTCCCGGGCCCGCGTCCGCAGGGCTTCCCAGTCGTAGGAGGACTGATTCACTTGCCCTGGCCCTTCCGGTATGGCCTGCCGATGGCTTTCGGTACCCGCAGGCGTTGCGCGGCCAGGGAGAGGACCAGCAGCGTGGCGACGTACGGGGTGGCGTCGACGACCTCGGTCGGCACCGTGTCGGTGAAGAAGTACCAGGCCGTCAGGAGGACGGCGATGCCGCCCGCCGTGAGCGCCTGCCGCAGCCGGCCGGAGCGCAGACCCCACACCATGAGCGCGACCAGCAGCGCGGCGAGGAGCAGCAGCAGACCGTGCACGGTCTCGCCGCCGCCGCGGAGCTGGAGGCTGTCGGTGAAGCCGAACAGCCCGGCTCCCATGGCGACTCCGCCCGGCCGCCAGTTACCGAAGATCATCGTGGCGAGACCGATGTAGCCGCGGCCACCGGTCTGGCCGTCCTGGTAGAAGTGCGAGGAGACGATCGCGAGGAACGCGCCGCCGAGCCCGGCGAGACCGCCGGAGACGAGCACGGCCGCGTACTTGTACGTGTAGACGTTGACGCCGAGGGACTCGGCGGCGACCGGGCTCTCACCGCAGGACCGCAGGCGCAGGCCGAACGAGGAGCGCCACAGGATGTAGAAGGTCGCGAAGAACAGGCCCACGGCGAGCAGCGTCAGCCAGGACACGTCCGTCACCAGACCGCGGAGGATGCCCGCGGAGTCGGAGACGAAGAACCAGTCGTGGCGCTCGATCGAGCCCAGCCACCCCGACAGACCCGGGATGTTGAAGGTGCCGAGGGAGTCCATCGGCGGGGACTGCTTGTCGTTGCCGCCGGCCAGCGCGGCCTCGCTGCCCTCCTTGCCGAACAGCAGCTTCGCCAGGTACTGCGCGAATCCGAGCGCCAGGATGTTGACGGCCACACCGGAGATGATGTGGTCGACGCCGAAGGTGACGGTCGCGACCGCGTGGATCAGGCCGCCGAGCAGACCGCCGACGATGCCCGCGACGACCGCCCACCAGGGCCCGTACTGCCAGCCGGCCCAGCCCGCGCCGAAGGTGCCGAGGATCATCATGCCCTCGAGGCCGATGTTGATGACGCCGGCCCGCTCCGACCACAGACCGCCGAGACCGGCCAGGCCGATCGGCACGGCCGCGGCGAGCGCGCCGCTGTACTGGCCGCTGGAGGTGAGGTCGTTGGCGCCGGTCAGGGCGCGCAGCGCGGAGAGCGCGAGGAGGACGCCCGCGATGATCAGCAGGACCACCGGGTAGCTGAGCTTCTTCCTGCCGCCGCTCTGCCGCGTGCCGCCGGGCTCGCGCGCGGGCGACTTGGCCGTGGTCGCGCTCATGCGGACACCTCCGCGTCCTTGTTCTTACGGGCCTGGGCGGCGAGCTGCGCGCCGACCTTGCGCTGCTGGCTCTTGAGCCCGTAGCGGCGCACCACTTCGTAGGCGATGACCACGCAGAGGACGATCACGCCCTGGATCACGCCGACGATCTCCTGGGCGTAACCCTCGAACTCGAGCTGGCTGCCGGTGCGCTCCAGGAAGCCCCAGAGCAGCGCGCCGAGCGCCATGCCGAGCGGGTGGTTGCGGCCGAGCAGGGCGATCGCGATGCCCGTGAAGCCGATGCCGACGGGGAAGTCGGTGCCGTAGTTGTACGAGACGCCGAGCAGGGTCGGCATGCCGACCAGGCCGGCGACGGCGCCGGAGAGCACCATGCTGGTGACGACCATGCGCTTGACGCTGACGCCGCTCGCCTCGGCCGCCGACTCGGACCGGCCGACGGCACGGAGGTCGAAGCCGAAGCGGGTGCGGTTGAGCCCGAACCAGTAGAGGAAGCCCACGATCACCGCGACGACGATGAACCCGTCGATCGGGTCGGGGGTGGTCGGGAGGGTGAAGAAGTGGCTGGACGCGGGGATGTTGGGCGTGTGGATCAGGTTGCCCTCCCGCTCGCCGAGCCGGGAGGCCGCCAGGAAGTAGCCGATCACCGAGGCCGCGATGGCGTTCAGCATGATCGTGCTGATGACCTCGCTGACACCGCGGGTGGTCTTCAACACGCCCGCGATACCGGACCAGATGGCACCGACCAGCATCGCGACGATGATGATCAACGGGATCTGGAGGAAGCCCGGCAGGGTCAGCGCGCCGCCGACGACCGCCGCGAAGAAGGCCGCGATGCGGTACTGGCCGTCGACGCCGATGTTGAAGAGGTTCATCCGGAAGCCGATGGCGACGGCGAGCGCGGACAGGTAGTACGGGATCGCCTTGTTGATGATCCAGACCTGGCTGTCGCTCTTCGAACCGTAGTCGACCATCACCTGGAAGGCGTGGATCGGGTCGTCGCCGTCCGCGACGAGGATCAGCGAGGTGATGACGAGCGCGGCGACGATGGCGAGGACGGGCGCGGCGAGCCCGAGGATCAGCCGGTCCTTGTCGAACTTGAGCTTCACTTCTCGCCTCCCTCGTCCTCGTGGTGCTCGAGGTGGCCGCGGGCGGCGCCGGTCATGGCCGAACCCAACTCCTCCGGGGTGATGGTGGCGGGGTCCGCGTCCGCGACGAGGCGGCCGCGGAACATGACCCGCAGACTGTCGGAGAGCCCGATGAGCTCGTCCAGGTCGGCGGAGATCAGGAGCACCGCCAGGCCCTCGTGACGCGCCTCGCGGATCTGGTCCCAGATCTGCGCCTGCGCGCCGACGTCCACGCCGCGCGTCGGGTGCGCGGCGATCAGCAGCTTCGGCCGGTGGCTCATCTCGCGGCCGACGATCAGCTTCTGCTGGTTGCCGCCGGACAGCGAGGCCGCGGTGACCTCGATGCCGGGGGTCCTCACGTCGTAGTCCCTGACGATGCGCTCGGTGTCGGTGCGGGCGCCCTTGAGGTCGAGCAGGGAGCCCTTGCTGTTGGGGCGCTCGGTGACGTGGCCGAGGATGCGGTTCTCCCACAACGGCGCTTCCAGCAGCAGTCCGTGGCGGTGCCGGTCCTCGGGGATGAACCCGATGCCGTCCTCGCGGCGCTTGCGCGTCGGAGCCTGCGAGATGTCGGCTCCGTCGAGGGTGATGACGCCGCCGTCGGGCCGGCGCATGCCCATGACCGCCTCGACCAGCTCGGCCTGCCCGTTGCCCTCGACGCCGGCGATGCCCAGTACCTCGCCCTTGTGGATGGTGAGGGTGATGCCGGAGAGCACGGCGCGTACCGCACCGTCGCTGTCGGTGGCCGAGAGGTGGAGATCGGAGACCTGCAGCATCGCGACGTCGGTGACCGTGGACTCCCGGGTCTCCGGCGACGGCAGCTCGGTGCCGACCATCAACTCGGCGAGCTGCTTGGGCGTCACGTCGGCGGGGTGGACGGACGCCACCGTCGTACCGCGCCGGATGACGGTGATGTCGTCGGCCACGGACAGGACTTCGCCCAGCTTGTGGGAGATGAAGAGAACCGTGAGGCCCTCCTCCTTCAGCTCCCGCAGGTTGTCGAAGAGCGCGTCGACCTCCTGCGGGACCAGGACGGCGGTGGGCTCGTCGAGGATGAGCGTGCGCGCGCCGCGGTAGAGGACCTTGAGGATCTCCACGCGCTGGCGGTCGGCGACACCGAGATCCTCCACGAGCACGTCGGGCCGGGCGTTCAGCCCGTAGGCGTCGGAGATCTCCATGACCTTGGCGCGTGCCTTGGCCCCGATGCCGTACAGCTTCTCGGCGCCGAGGACGACGTTCTCGAGCACCGTGAGGTTGTCGGCCAGCATGAAGTGCTGGTGGACCATGCCGATTCCGCGCGCGATGGCGTCGGCCGGGCTGTGGAAGGTGACCTTGTCGCCGTCGACCGTGATGGTGCCCTCGTCCGGCTTCTGCATGCCGTAGAGGATCTTCATCAGGGTGGACTTGCCGGCGCCGTTCTCGCCGACGAGGGCATGCACGGTGCCTCGTCTGACGGTGATGTCGATGTCGTGGTTGGCCACAACTCCGGGGAACCGCTTGGTGATCCCGTGAAGTTCTACGGCAGGGGCACTGTCTGCCGGCGTGCTGCTGCTGGACGCTTTGATGGCGCACTCTCCTCGGGGGAAGGAGCCGTGTTCTTGGGAGGGCGGAAAGGCGACGCTATCGCGCGCTACGGCACGCTACGCGCGTAGCGTCGGAACGAGGGCGCGGGCTCGGCAGAAGAGGTGCTCCTCCTCTGCCGAGCCCGGAAGTCCGGTCAGAGCGGACCGTCGGTCAGGGGCTTTCCTTGACCTTGACCTCGCCGCTGACGATCTTCTTCTTCGCGGCTTCGATCTGGGCCTTGATGTCGTCGATGAACCCGCCGGAAGTGGCCAGGCTCACACCGTCCTTGGAGAGCGGGTAGGCGTTGGTGCCGGTGAGCGGCTTGCCGTCCTTGACGCTCTTGACCACGTCGAACACGGCCACGTCGACGTTCTTGACGACCGAGGTCAGGATCGAGCTCTTGTACTTGTCCAGACCGGGCTGCTGGTACTGGTCGGAGTCGACGCCGATACCCCAGGTGCCCTTCTTGGCGTTGACCGCCTCGATCGAGCCCGCACCGGACTGGCCGGCGGCGGTGTAGATCACGTCGATGTTGCGGTCGAGCATGCCCTTGGCCTTGGAGTTGGCCGCGGCCGGGTCGTTGAAGCCCTTGTCGTTGTTGGCGTACAGGTACTCCGAGCTGACCTTGACGTCCTTCTTGGTGTCCTTGACGCCCTGCTCGAAGCCGGCCTGGAACTTCTGGATCAGCGCGTTGTTCACACCGCCGATGAAGCCGACCTTGTCGGTCTTCGTCTTGAGCGCGGCGGCGACGCCGGCGAGGTACGAGCCCTCGTGCTCGGAGAAGACGATCGAGTCGACGTTCTTGCCCGGGGAGACGGCGTCGACCACGGCGAAGGTGGTCTTCGGGAAGTCCTTGGCGACCTTCGTGATGGACTTGCCGTAGTTGAAGCCGACGCCGATGACCGGGTTGTAGCCGGCCTCGGCCAGCGAGGTCAGCCGCTGCTCGCGGTCGGCCTCGGTCTCGCCGTTCTTGGCCGTCAGCATCTTGGCACCGACGCCGAGTTCCTCCTTGGCCTTGTCGACACCGCGCGCGGCGGACTCGTTGAACGAGTGGTCGTCACGGCCACCGACGTCGAAGGCCAGGCCGACGCCCTTGTCCTTGCCACCGGCGGACTCGGTGGACGACTCGCCGCAACCGGCGGCGGTGAGTGCGAGTGCCGCGGTAGCGAGGCTCGCGGCAGCGATCTTGACTATCCGTCGCAAGACGGCACCCCTTCACTGACTAGATGCGCTCTGACCGGCGCTGGTTCGCCGCATCGTAACGCGCGTAGATGTCAGATAAAGGCCAGGTTCGAAGCCGTTATCGATTCGACGCGTAGCGGCATCGACGCATACGCCTACGGACCGTGAAATCCCCTTATGGACGGTGCCCGTCGAGCAGGGCAGCCGCCGTGAACAGCTCCGCACCGACCGTGATCGCTTCCTCGTCCACGTCGAAATCACCGCAATGCAGATCCCTCCGGGTCGTGTCGCCGACGGGCCGGACGCCCAGCCGCGCCATCGCGCCGGGCACATGCTCCAGATACCAGGAGAAGTCCTCGCCGCCGAGGCTCTGCTCCGTGTCCTCGACAGCGTACGGCCCCCGGCGGACGGCCATCGCGTCGCGCAGCAGCTCGGTGCTGCCCGGCTCGTTGACCACCGGCGGGACACCGCGGATGTAGTTGATCTGCGACTTGGCGCGATGCAGGGTCGCGACCTCGTCGATGGCCGCGTGCACCAGGTCGGGGGCCGCCCGCCAGGCAGGGAGGTCGAGACAGCGGACCGTGCCGGACAGTTCGGCGTGCTGCGGGATGACGTTGCAGGCGTGGCCCGCCTGGATTCGGCCCCAGGTGACGGAGAGACCGGAGCGGGCGTCGATCCGCCGGTTGATCAGCGCGGGAACCTCCGTGGCGACCTTCGAGGCGGCCGTGACCAGGTCGGTCGTCAGATGCGGCCGTGCGGTGTGGCCGCCAGGGCCGTCCAGCGCCACTTCGAGCCGGTCGCAGGCGGAGGTGATCGGGCCCGTCCGCAGGCCGACCACACCGACCTCGACCTTGGGATCGCAGTGGACGGCGAGGATCCGTCCCACGCCGTCCAGCACGCCCGACTCGATCGCGTCGGGCGCACCACCGGGCAGCACCTCCTCGGCCGGCTGGAAGATCAGCCGGACCGGGTTCGGCAGGCGGCCCTCCCGGGCCAGCTCGGCCAGGACCAGGCCCGCGCCGAGGACAGCGGTGGTGTGCACGTCGTGACCGCAGGCATGGGCCCGGTCGGGCACGGTCGAGCGGTACGAGACCGTCTTGGTGTCCGGAATCGGCAGGCCGTCGATGTCCGCCCGCAACGCCAGCATCGGCTGCGCGCCGTCCCAGCCCTCGGTGCCGATGTCGCAGACGAGCCCGGTGCCGACGGAGAGGACCCGCGGCTCGAGGCCGGCCTGCTCCAGACGGGCCATGAGGGCGGCGGTCGTACGGAACTCCTGATGACCCAGCTCGGGATGCATGTGCAGATCGCGCCGGAAGGCGATGAGCTCGGAGCGCAGGGCGTCCGGGACCGTCCCGGGCAGATCGGGATGCGCGGACAGGGCGGCTTCGGTCTCGGGGGACATCAGTTGGTTCACCCTCTGAAGAATACGACTGCCGACCGGGCAACTGTCCTTCGATCAACAAAAGTTCAGCCGGATGGGGCGGAAAAAGTCGCGGCGGGCCGCATGAGCGGACCCGCCGTTGGGTATGACCAGAGGTTCACTTTCTCAGGGCGCCGCCGCGGGCACGGACGGCAGTCGCTGCACGTCACGGGCGGTGCCGGTGACCCCGGACAGAAAGCCCTGGGCCCGCGGGGACGCCGTATCGGTCAGCCAGGCCGGATCGATGTCGCAGACCGCGACTTTGACCTCCGTACCCGCGAGGGCGAGCGGAAGGGTGTGCACCACCGTCGACGGGAAGCTCAGGATCGTCCGCCCGATGGGTCCGCGCCGGGCGATCAGCTCCAGCGGCAGGTCGGGCCGTACGATCTCCAGCCCCGTCTCCTCGGAGAGCCGCTTGAGCTTCTCGGTGCTCTCGCGGCGGTGGGCGAAGTAGCGCGTCGCGCCGTGTGCGCGGGCGAGGGAGCGGACCGCGTCGATGTAGCGGTCGAGGTCCACGACGCCGGTCTCGGCGAGCGAGGTCCCGACCAGGTCCGAGCCGCGGGTCAGCGAGGGCGGCCCGAAGCGCGCCCGGGTCCAGGCGAAGTCGTTGGCGGTGACGGAGACGCCGTCGGGCGGCTCGACGGGCATCGAGCTGAACACCTCGACGGTCCTGCGGCCCTCGCGGGGCGTGAGCCTGCGGCGCGCGAGGGCGGACACCGGGGCGAAGACGGCGTCGCGCGGCCCGCGGCCCCGGCCGGTGCGGTGCCAGCGCACCAGGCGCTCGCCGCGCGCGAGCTGCGAGACGAACTCCATGGTGGCCGTGCCGTCGTCCACGACGATCAGGTCCCGCGCGCCGGTCAGGGTCAGCAGGAGCTGGACGTACCGGGAGAACGGGTCGCCGATCACGATCCGGCGGGCCCGGCGCAGCGCGGGCGTCAGGGCGCCGATGGTCTGGAACGGCGCGGCGGCCCCGCCGCGTGCGTCCTCCCAGCGGACGGCGAAGCCCTCGTCCCGCGCCAGTTCGGCCATCCGGCGAAGCTGGCCGCGGGTCATGGGGTCGTTCGGGGAGAGGACGACGACGGTGAGGGTGCCGTCGTGCGCGGAGCGGGCGGGCTGTGGCTGCGGGCGGCCGGGCGCGTGCCGGAGGGCCGGGTCGTCCTCGTTCTCGTCGTGCCGGGTCCTCCCGTGCCGCCCGGCCGCGGCGGTCCCGGGCTGCGCGGCCGGGTCGCTTCCGGGCTGCCCTGCCGGGTCGCTTCCGGTCCGGTCGGCCGCCGCGGTGCGCCGGGAGTCGGCGTACGCCCACTCCAGGACGTTGAGGAGCTGGACGGGGCTCTCGACGAAGGCGAGGGTCTCGCCGGAGCCTCGTACACCCCCGGCACCCGCGGAACGCACGGATGCGGCGGTCGGCGGCGGCGGTGCGGAGGCCGGGTCCGCGGACGCCGGCGCGCCCGGCTCCCGGCCGTGCGCCTCCCGGGCGGAGCCGCCCGCTGCGGGGCTCGTGGACGCGCCGTCCCCCGGCTCGTCCCTCAGCCCTTCGCCACCGCCGGGCGGACGCGGGCCCGCAGATCCCGACGTCCGCTCGGGGCCCGGGTCATCCGCACCCGCCCGGCCCGCCGTACGCGCCAGGTCCGCCGTACGCGCCGGGTCCGCGGACGCCGTTGCGGCCCCCGGGCCCGCCGGGGCCGCGGGCCTCTCCGGCGTACGCCGCTCCAGGGCCCCGTCCGCCGCTCCGTGCGGTTCCGCCCGCCGCGGCGTGTCGACGGGCCCAACAGGTGCGCTCACCGCGGTCACCTCGCGTTCTCGCGCCGGTCCGCCCCGTCCTGCGGGGGCGGACCGGCTGGGGAGACGGGGCGAACCCCGTCCACATGCCTTGAGCGGGTCCCCACGCTCCGAGGTCAGACCGCGGCCGGCTCGCGGACCTCGGCCTCGCCCTCGGCGATGACACCGGGGACACGGCGCAGCTTCTTCATCGGGCCGAGCTCGCTCTCGTAGACCTTCTTGATGCCGTCGCCGAGCGAGTCCTCGATCGCGCGGATGTCGCGGACGAGGCGCTGGAGGCCCTGCGGCTCGACCGAGGCGGCCTGGTCCGAGCCCCACATGGCGCGGTCGAGGGTGATGTGGCGCTCGACGAACGTGGCGCCGAGGGCGACCGCGGCCAGCGTGGTCTGCAGGCCGGTCTCGTGGCCGGAGTAGCCGATCGGGACGTTCGGGTACTCGGCCTGGAGGGTGTGGATCACCCGCAGGTTGAGCTCCTCGGCCTTGGCCGGGTACGTGCTGGTGGCGTGGCAGAGCAGGATGTTGTCGCTGCCCAGGACCTCGACCGCGTGACGGATCTGCTTCGGCGTCGACATACCGGTCGACAGGATGACCGTGCGGCCGGTGGAGCGCAGGGCGCGCAGCAGCTCGTCGTCGGTGAGCGAGGCCGAGGCGACCTTGTGGGCCGGGACGTCGAACTTCTCGAGGAAGGCGACGGCCTCGGTGTCCCACGGGGACGCGAACCAGGCGATGCCCTTGTCCTTGCAGTACGCGTCGATCTGCCGGTACTCGTCCTCACCGAACTCCACGCGGTGGCGGTAGTCGATGTAGGTCATGCGACCCCAGGGGGTGTCGCGCTCGATGTCCCACTGGTCGCGCGGGGTGCAGATCTCCGGGGTGCGCTTCTGGAACTTCACGGCGTCGCACCCGGCGTCGGCGGCGGCGTCGATGAGCTTGAACGCGTTCTCCAGCTCGCCGTTGTGGTTGATGCCGATCTCGCCGGTGATGTAGACGGGACGGCCCGGTCCGGCGATCTTGTCGCCGAAGGTGCGGAGGCGCGAGGTGGTGCTCATGTAGGACAAATCCTTCTCTAGAGGGAGGGGCCGAGAATCCATGAGGCGATCTCTCGGATCGCCCCGTTGCCACCGGGGGTGGAGGTGACCGCGCGTGCGGCGCCGCGCACGACGTCGTGCGCGCCGGAGACCGCGACCGGCCAGCCGACGAGGCCGAAGCACGGGAGGTCGTTCACGTCGTTGCCGACGTAGAGCACGCGCTCAGGGGCGATGCCCTGCTCCTCGCACCACTGCTTGAGTGCGAGGTCCTTCCGGTCGATGCCGTGCAGCACGGGGAGCTTGAGCTTCCGTGCCCGTGCGGCGACGACCGGGTTCTGCTCCGTGGACAGGATGAGCATGTTCAGCCCGGAGCGGCGCAGTGCCGCGATCCCGAGGCCGTCGCCGCGGTGCACGGCGACCATCTCCCGTCCTTCGGAGTCGACGAGCACCCTGTCGTCGGTCTGGGTGCCGTCGAAGTCGAGTACCACCGCGTCGATGTCGTCGCGGGTGGGGAGCGCGCCGGGGCGCGGCGCGTCGAGGAGCGGCGCGAGGGCGCGGGCGCGCGCCAGGTCGTGCGGGTCGTCGACCTCCAGCACGCGCGCGGGGTCGGTCCGTACGAGTTCGGTACGGCCGAAGAAGCGGTGCCCGGCCTCGCGGAAGCCGGTCGCGTCCATGGCGTACGCGGCGCCGGTCTCCAGCAGGTCCTGCGGCCGGTCCTGGCGGCGCGGGCGGTACGCCTTGTCGTGGTTGATGCCGTAGCCGCCGTCCAGGTCGGCCTCGCCCACCCCGTCGGCGCCGTCCCGCCACACGAAGCCGTGGAAGGGCGCGACGGTCAGCGCGCTGTCGGCGCCCTCCTCGACGATCGCGGCGGCGACGCCGTCGATGTCCTCGCGGGCGATGAACGGGCTGGTGCACTGGACGAGCAGCACCGTGTCCACCGCGCGCCCGTGCATCGCCTCGTGCGCGTCCATCGCGTGCAGTACGGCGGCCTCGCTGGTCGCGGTGTCGCCCGCGATGGCGGCGGGCCGCTGCACGACGTCGGCGCCGGCGCCGCGCGCCGCGGCGGCGATGCCCGCGTCGTCGGTCGAGACGACGACATCGGTGACGACCCGGCTCGCAAGGCACTCGCGTACGGCGCGCACCACCATGGGCACGCCCCCGACGGCGGCGAGGTTCTTCGCGGGCACGCCCTTCGACCCGCCTCTCGCGGGGATGACGGCCAGCACGGTGGGGGGCATCGGGGCTCCTTCGGGGAGTTCGGCGGCTCGCGTCCGCGCGGCCGGGATCAGGTCGGTCACAGCTCCCCCATCCGCCGGATGACCGGAGCCACCCGCTGGACGCCGTGCCGGTAGGCGCCGCGCGCCGCGTCCCGTACGGCGCCGCGCACGATCCGCCGTACGCCGCCGGTCTCCTCGCTCACCGCGCTCGCCCCGGGCAGCGGCTCGCCGGTCGGGTCGAGGTGGTGGCGGGCGAGGATGCCGGGCAGATAGCCGGGCGCGGTGGCGGACGTGTAGTACGGCGTCAGGTGCGGCAGCGACCGGTCCGCGAGGAGTGCGGCGACGCGCTCGCGCGCGGCGGTGAACGCGTCCTCGTAAGCCCCGTCGGCGGCGACGCCCTGGCAGCTCAGCCACAGCGCGTCGGGCTCCGGGCGGTGGCCCGCGTCCAGCTCGTCCCAGGAGGCGAGGCAGCCCGAGCCGAGGAAGTGGTGGTTGCCCAGCGCCTCGCGGACGCCGAGGTCGGTGAGGACGGCGGTGGGGATGCGGCGGTGCAGGGACTCCAGGGCCGCGGTGGAGCTGATGGTGACGAGCAGGTCGGTGCGGTCCAGCACCTCGCCCATGTGCCCGTAGACGAGGCGGCAGTTGGCGGGCAGGCCGCCGGGGATCTTCGCCGCGAGCTTCTGGTACGGGAGTTCCTCGATGTGCGTGGTGTGCTCGCCGGGCTTGCTCCGCAGCTTGACCTGGACCTCGCGGTCGGGGTGCCGGCGGGCGTGCTCGGCGGCCCGCCGCAGCAGGTAGAGGCGGTCGGCGCGGGTGACGGGCACGGAGGGCTGGGCGGCGAAGACGACGGTGTACGGGCGGCTCCCCCGGGCGTTCCCGTCGTAGGGCGCGCCCCCGAGGAAGGGGAGCGCGGTCTCGACGACACTCGAGGTGTCGGCGCCGACGCCCCGGTAAACGGAACGGAAACGCATCGCGTCGTGCCGGGAATTGGCCAGCACGAGATCGGCGCCGTGGCGCAGCAGCAGGCCGTCGGCCAGCTTCTCGTAGACGACGCCGACGTAGCCGGTGACGACGACGGGGCGCATCGCCCGGCCCGCCCAGGTGCGGGCGAGACCGTGCAGCACGGCCTGGACGGCGCCGCCGACGCAGGCGAGGACCACGACGTCGTACACCTCGCGGCCCATGGTCCGCAGGAACTCCACCGCGGTGACCTCGCGCAGCGAGTCCGCGCTCACGCCCACCTCGCCGAGCTGGCGGGGGGTGGGCGTCGCTCGGCCGCGCAGGAGGAAGCCGTCGAACGCGATGTCCGGCACGAGGCGATGGGCGGTGAGGGCACCCCACTTCCATCGGGTGTCGGAATCGGCGAGCACGGCTACCCGCGTACGGTGGCTGCTAGTGGCTGGCACGTCGATGACGCTAGGAAGCCATTCCGATTCGCGGCCCAACTCAGGCGCAACAAAGGGTTAACAGCACATCGACGAATGGAGAATCGGGCCGCGGGAGCGTTCGGTTAACTGTTCCGCCATGTTTCGTTCACCCACAGGCTCACCACAGGTCAAGACGAATGCCAGGGGCGCACCTAGCGTCTCGCGAGTGGTCAAGCTCTCCGTCATCGTGCCGTTCTTCAACGTGCAGACATACGCGCCCGACACCCTGAGAAGTCTCCGCGCGAACGCCGGACAGGATTTCGAATTCATTCTCGTCGACGACTGCTCGTCCGACGGGACTCCGGAAATCCTGGACCGTGCCGCGCGCGATCTCCCGGGAGCCGTCGTCGTACGGCACGAGCAGAACGGAGGGCTCGCCACCGCGCGCAACACCGGCATCGACGCGGCGCGGGGCGAGTATCTGACGTTCCTCGACGGCGACGACTGGCTGCGGCCCGGCTACTACCAGGAACTCCTCGCCGCCATCGAGGAGTTGGAGTGCGACTTCCTGCGCACCGACCATGTGCAGTGCACCGCGCGCGCCCGCTCGGTCCACCGCGTCCCGCACGGCCGCCGCAACGTCGTCATGGACCCGCGCGCCGCCATCCTGCCCGCGGACCGCAGCACCTCGGTCGACTACGCGTACGCCTGGGCGGGGATCTACCACCGGCGCCTGGCCGACGAGGGGATTCTGCGGTTCCGGGACGGCCTGCGCACCGCGGAGGACCGGCCGTGGATCTGGCGGCTGCACCGCGAGGCGAAATCCTTTGCGGTCGTGGGGCTGCTCGGCGTCCATTACCGTCGCGGCGTCGCGTCGTCCCTGACCCAGATCGGCGACGTCCGCCAGCTCGATTTCATCCGGGCTTTCGATCAGGTCGTGGAACAAACCTCACGGGACCCGGAAGCCGACCGGCTTCTCCCGAAGGCGGTGCGCACGTATTGCGCGATCATTTCCCATCATCTCGGCAGCATCGAGAGGTTCGAAGCACCCGTGGCACGTAAGTTGCGGTCCATGAGCGCGGCCGCGCTGAAGCGCATGCCGCAGGACGTACTGCAGGACGCACTCGACTCGATGGACCACGAGCGCGCATCCCGGCTGCGGCGTCTGCGCCGCCGGCCCGTGGGCGCGGAGGTGGCCGCCTGATGTCCGCTCCCACCCCCCGCGGCCCGTCCTCCCCCGTGCCCTCCCCCTCGCCGTCTCCCCGCAGGCTGTCCTCCGGCCGGACGACGCAGATCTACTTCGCCTCCACCCTCTACGGCGCCGCGACGCTCGCCGCCGCTCTCGACGCGGACCTCTTCGGCCCCGCCGACCAGCGCATCCTGCTGGTCAGCAACAACGCCGCGACGCCCGAGACCACCCCCGCCCTGGACTCCATGCCGGGCTTCGGGCGGCTCCGCGGCCGCTTCGACCGGGTGCTGTCGTGGAACGAGACGATCAGCCCGTTCCACCCCGGCGGCTGGTCCCCGCGCCCGGACGACATCCCGCTGTGGGAACGCCATCTGCGGCTGCTGTGGGACCTCGGCGACGACGACGTCGAGCTGGCCGTCGAGTCCATCCAGGTCAATCCGGCCCTGGCGCTCGCCCAGCTCTTCACGGGCGCGCCCGTCGACGTCTACGCCGACGGCCTGATGAGCTACGGCCCCACACGCAACAAGCTCGACCCGCTGGTCGGCACCCGTATCCGCCGCCTGCTCCACCTGGACCTGGTGCCGGGCCTGCGGCCGCTGCTGCTCACGGAGTTCGGCGTCGAACCGCAGATCGTCCCCACGGACGCCTTCACGCGGGTGCTGGCGGAACTGGCGGAGGACTCCGGCACCGCTGAGCCGTCCGGCAGCCCAGAGCCGTCCGGCCTCGCCGGCCTTCCGGACCCGGCGCCGGATCCCGTCCCGGACATCGAGTCCCCGGCGCTGCTGCTCGGGCAGTACCTCTCCGCGCTCGACATCCTCACCGGCGAGGAGGAGGAGCAGCTGCATGTGACGATGTTGCGCGGCGTCGCCGAACTGGGCCACACCCGCGTGGTGTTCAAGCCGCACCCGACCGCCCCGGCCCGCTGGTCGCGGATGCTCGAGAAAGAGGCCGGTGAGCTGGGCGTCGAACTGACCGTCCTCGACTCGCCGTTGCTCGCCGAGGTCCTCTACCAGCGGATGCGCCCGGCCCTGGTCGCGGGCTGCTTCTCCACCGCGCTGCTGACGGCCACCGCGCTGTACGGGCTCCCCGTCGCGCGGACCGGCACGGGCGTCCTGCTGGAGCGGCTGGCCCCGTACCAGAACAGCAACCGCGTCCCCGTGACGATCGTCGACGCCCTGCTGCCGGAGCTGACGGACCCGTCCGCCGTCAGGGCCTGGACCCCGCCCACGGCCGCCGAGGTCGAGGACCGGCTGACGGGTCTGGTCCGGGCCGTGGGGTACGCGATGCAGTCGCAGATCTACCCGGACCTGCGCCCGGACGCCGAGCGGTATCTGTCCACGCGCCTCGACACGGACACCTGGCGGTACTTCAAGCGGCGCCGGCTCACCTCGCTGGCGCTGCCCGGCGCGATCCCGTCGCAGCTCGCCTTCCTGCCGCGCAACGCGACGGTGCGCAGGGTGGCGCGCAGGGCGCGGGCCGTGCAGCGCAGGCTCGCGAAGAAGAGGGCGGCGTTCGGATGAGCGCCGCGGCGGGGACGACGACGCGCCCGGCGCCGGGCCCGCCGGGTTCCGCGGGTCCGTCCGCGGACGGACCGGCCCACGGGCACCCGCCCCAAGGAGGTGCCGCCACCGCGGGCAGGAGTCCGGGGGCGCGCAGCATACGCGGCGCGCCCCCCTCTCCCCGCCTCCGCGCCCTGGACGGACTGCGCCTGATAGCCGCGCTGATGGTCGCCGTCTACCACTTCGGCGGCCGCGACGGCGAGATCAGCGAGGCGTGGGGCACATCGGCGGCGGTCCAATTCCCCACGGCCTCACAGTTCTTCGCGTACGGCTGCCTGGGCGTACAGATCTTCTTCGTCATCAGCGGCTTCGTGATCTGCATGAGCGGCTGGGGCCGCCCCCTCCGCGCGTTCTTCGCGTCGCGCGTCTCGCGCCTCTTCCCCGCGTACTGGGCGGCGATCATCCTGGTGACAGCGGTCTTCGCCCTCCCCTGGGTCGCGTACGAGGCGGTCTCACCGAGCGACGCGCTGGTGAACCTGACGATGCTGCAGCAGCCGCTGGGCGTCGACCGCGTCCTCGGCGTCTGCTGGACCCTCTGGGCCGAACTCCGCTTCTACGCGCTCTTCGCGCTCTTCGTCGTCCTGCCGGGAGCGAACCGGCAGCGCATCGTGCTGTTCTGCGCGGTCTGGACGCTCACGGCGGTGATCGCGGACGCGGCGGACAACCCGCTGCTGGACATCGTGCTGATGCCCGAGTACGCGCCGTTCTTCATCGGCGGCATCGGGCTCTACCTCGTCCACCGGGACCGCCGCGACACGACGGCCTGGGGCATCGTGGGCGCGAGCTGGCTGATCGGCCAGCACTACGCGGTGAGCCGCCTGTGGCACCCGCCGGACCCGGAGTTCTTCTCGTACCGCCCGTCGTACGGGATCGTCGCCGTGGTGACGCTGGGCTTCCTGGCGGTGGGCGCGATCGCGCTGGGCCACCTGCGGTGGGCGAACTGGCGCTGGCTGACGGTCGCGGGCGCCCTGACGTACCCCTTCTATCTGGTCCACGAACACCTGGGCTGGGTCGCGGTCCACGCCCTCCACCGCACGCTGGGCCTCCCGTCGTACGCGACGCTGACGGGCGCGATCGCCGCGATGCTGGCGGTGGCGTGGCTGCTGTACCGCTGCGTGGAGACGCCACTGACGCCGCGGATCAAGCGGGCGCTTGCGACACGGCGGGGGTGAGGGGGCGGTCGGGAGACCCTCCCCTCACGCGAATGAGGCCCGTCCCCCTGACGGGGGCGCGGTGGAGCGGGTGACCGATGCCGCGGATGTGGAGCGGCATCCTTCGCAGCCCATGGCGCGGGCTGCCGGCCGTCGGCTGCTCGCGTGACCGAAGCCCCTGCTGCGTCGGTCCCGGAGCTTCTCGTCAGCTGATCAGCTCCGCAGCGTCGACTCGGCGAAGGTGAGCAGGTCGTCGAGCCCGATCTCTCGCGGAACGCCGGCCTCGGTGTCCCACTCCGCGATGTACCAGGCACCGTGCCACTCGACGCGCCAGACGCTCCCGTGGCAGTTCTCGAACTCCACAAAACTGCCTGGGGCGTTGTCGATTTCGCGTAGCTCCTGCGTGAGCACGCGCGGCTCCGTGAAGCCGCGGCCGGAGCCCGCACTCTTGCCGAGCGTCCGCGTGTTGGCGAAGCGCATCTTGAGAAACGGAACAGGTTCCCTTCGGAAATCCGTCGTTCGCAGCATCCTGATGTAGCGCGTTTCGGCATCGTCGAGGGTTTCAGCGCCGGAGAACTCGCAGCTGTAGGCCGGGAAGACCACGCGAACGACCGGATTGAGTTCCGGACGCTCGAAGGCGTAGAAGTCATGTACCTCGACCGATGCCATGGCCACCGCATCGAAATCGTGTCCGGCAGGGGGCGTGAAGCCGCCCACCGAGCCGAGGTAGCGATTCCGGGCAGCCATGGCCTCTTCATGCTCACGCGAGAATCTCAACACCGCGACGGCGAGGTCACGTTCGTATGAGTCACGGGCACTGAGCTGCAACAACCGCTTCCCGTCGGAGGACAGCGCTCCTGCGAAGTCGATGCCGGGCGCCGGGGACCAGTGCCACGCGGATGCCATTCCGGGGATCGGCACAGCGTTGCGGAACCCGGCGACTGCCGCCTCGAGATTCACGCCCTACCTGCCCGTGGGCATCAACTCAGTGGTCACGCCCTGAAGTAGGCCAGAAAGTCGGCCACCGCTTCTGGCGGGTTGGCCGCCTCGGTGGTCCCAACCTCCCATCCCGGGCAGTCCATGTCGAAGATCACGATGGGCACCCGACGCCCCATGACGTGTTTGAGACACCCGGAGGAGTGCAAATGACGGGCCGTGTCGACGCAGACGTCGGCGAAGTGCTGAGCGAGTTGCTCGTCCAGGCCCTCCTGCTCGCTCTCCGAGATTTCGGCCGCGTCGTCGTACCAGAGCCCGAGCCCTTTGACTTCGTCCACGTACAGCTGAGCCCCGGTGGGGTCGTCCGGGGTGTTGCCGAGTGTGCCGAATCCTTCGAGCAGCCAGTAGGCGTAATTCCAACGGGCCTCCTCCAGATGACGGCCCGGTTCACTGTTCAGCTCCTGCCGGTACTGGCTCTCGGTGTTGTAGCCGATCGCCACGTACGGGCAGCGAGCGTCACCGTCGGTACGCCAGATCCGGAACGAGACCACGTAGATCTCGGACCTCAGGTCTTCCGGGAACGCTTCCAGGGTGCGCTCCGCTGCCTGTTTCAGGTACTGCAGGAAGGACAAGGTGTTCTCCGTCGACACGGTGTCAGAAGTCCGCTCTCACATACCCGCCGGTGCACCGCACTCAGAAGCCCATCGGATTCGGGTGCGGGTTTGCCGCGGCGTCCTCCGACCAGACCAGGCGCTTCCCCAGGTCGTCGCCCATCAGTTCCGTCAGTCGATCCACGGCCCAACCGTTCCAGTACACCGCGCCAGGGGTCTCGGGGATCCGGAATGCTGAGAGCTCCCGAGGCAGGGCCTCCGGGCGGAACACCGTCTTCTTCAGTGGATCCCTCGACTTCTTGGGCTTGGACGACTGTTTCACGTCCACGCAGTCCACCACGTTCTCCACGAGATAGAGGACGTAGCCGTCGTCATCCGCGTTGGCATCCTCTACGCCTACGGGCACGAAGCTTCCTGCCGCCGAGAACTCGTCGCCGACGAGGCCGACCACGCGCAGGCTGAACATCGGTGCTCCCAGGAGCCCGCTGGGGAATTCCGCCGGGCGCCACCGAGGATGTCCGCTCCAGCGCGCGTTGACCGATGTGGGACGGTCCGAAGCCGAACCACCGCGGAGCCATTTGGCCAGTCTGATGTGCTGGCTCATGTCGAGCTGCAGCCTGCGGGTGTCCCCTCCCCCGGGTAGCAACCGGTAGACCGAGAGGGGTTCGGAATTTTCGCTCATTTCCTATGCCGTCCAATAGGCGCCCGGACCGGGCGCTCCTGTCGAGAGTTCGTCCGCGACCTGCCGGCCGATACTGCGCAGTTCCCTCCTGAGCTCGGTGCGGATGGCGCGTGCACCATATCCGTCCGCTGACCTGGAGGCGACGAGGTCCTGGAGATGGTCGTCGAGACGCTGCAGGAAGTCCTGGCGGTGAGTGAAGTTGTGCGGGCTGGGATGGCCGAGGGGGATACCGTTCGCCGCGTCGTTGACATTGACCCGATACCTCTCCAGCAGAGCACGGGCGTTTGCACCCGGCGCCCAATGGCCTCGTGTGCCTCCGGACGGAACGAGATGTGCCGCGGCTTGCCCTCGAGCCGGCCCCCGCCCTTCCCGCCTGAGGTTCCTGCGGAGCCGTCTTGCGTTCTGCCGACAGGTCAAGAGCCCCAAATAGTCTATCCACGCAAGGGGGTTCAGCACGTAGGTGCAAGGGTTGGGCCCGGCTTCCATTCCCAGTGGATCGGGGCTGATGTAGTGGGCGGTCGCCGGGTCGTAGTGGCGGTGATAGTTGTAGTGGAGCTGGGATTCCGGATCGAAGTACTGTCCCGGGAAACGGAGAGGAGTTGAGGTTTCGGCGCTCGCACTCCACGTGGTGAGGCCCCAGAGGGTTGCGTCGGCGCGCCAGGCGATGTCACCTGCTTCCGAGACGAGCTCCGTCGGGGTGCCGACCAGATCCGTGACGATCGCGAAGAACCGCTCGTCGATGACGTCCTGCGGCGCGCCCGCTGCTGATCTGCGCTCCTGTTGCGCCAATGGGCGCGTCCCATCGCGCTCCCAGGTGAGTGTCACCTCCTCGGTGCTGCCCGCGGCGGATGTGGTCTGCTCCACGAGGTGGGGGCCGTCCCAGGTGAAGCGGGTCTCCTCGAGCACGGTCTCCCTGTCCGCGCCGAGCCGCTGCTTCGCGATGCGCCGTCCGAGAGGGTCGTAGAGATACCGCCAGCACGTGCCGTCGGGTGTGATCACGGCCGTGAGTCGGTCCTCCGCGTCCCAGGTGAAGCGCCAGATATCCGGCTTACGGGAGAGCCGTGTGCGACGCCGCAGGACGACGCGCCCGGCGGCGTCGTACTCGTAGTGGACGGACCCGGCGCGCGTGACGCGATTGCCCGCGTACGTACGGTCTCCTCGGCCTTCGGCCAGGGGCTGCCGGTCCGGCCACTGCGCGGACGTCTGGTTACCGGCCGCGTCGTAGGCATAGGACTCGCTCCAGTCGTCGGCACGTACGCCTGTGACCCGTCCAGGGAGATCCAGATCGAAGCTGCGCCGGCCACTGGCCCCGTCCTCAAGAGACGTCAGGTTGCCGTCGGCGCGGTACTCGAAGCTCCTGCGTTCCAGGGGACCGGATCCGCCGGGACCGGTCAGGGTCTGCGCGACGAGGCGGTCGCCGCGGTCCCACTGATGAGCGAGGGTCAGGCCGTGAGGGCCTATCCTCCGGATGGTCTCGCGACCCTGCGGATCGTACGTGGAAGCGATGGCACGCCCGGAGGCCCGGAGAAGCGTGCGGTTACCGGCGGCGTCGTAGGTGAAACCGGTTGACACCCCTGCGGGCGTGGTACGGAGTGTCGGACGGCCGACACTGTCGTAGGTGGTGGTGAGCACCTTCCCGTCCACCACCTGCTCGGTGATGCGGCCGACGCGGTCGTACTGGTACGTCAGCAATGCGTCGGGGCCGACAGCCCGGAGCAGCCGCCCGGCGGGATCGTTGGTGTAGGTCGTCTCCCTGCCGTCCACCGCCTTGCCTATCGGGCTTCCCACGCTGTCGTAGGTGAACGTCAGGCTCTGACCGAGGGGGTTGACCCGGCGTATGAGACGGCCGGTTGCATCGTGGATGTAGCGGAGGGTCCGGTCGTCGAAATCGGTCTCCGAGACGAGGTTGCCTGCTGCGTCGAAGACGTAGTCCCACGTGAGCCCCTTGGGGTTGGCGACCTGTATGAGGCGCAGCTCGCTGTCGTGGGTGAAGCCGTAGCTGACTCCGTCAGGGCCCGTGCGAGAAGCCGGTACCCCGAAATGGGAGTAGGTGAAGCGGGTCACGTGCCCCAAGGCGTCCGTGTAGGTGAGGCTGTTGCCCTCTCCGTCGTACGTCCAGGCCTCGGTGGTGCCGTCGGGACTGGTCCGTTCCGCCAAGTGCCCTTCAACGGTCCAGTTCAGGTGCGTTGTGGCACCCAGTGGGTCGGAGACGGCTGTGATCCGGCCGAAGGAGTCGTAGGCATACCGCGTCTCGGCTCCCAGTGGGTCGGTCTCGGAGATCGGCAGACCGGCGGCGTTGTTGGTCAGGTGCCGTGTCGTCCGCAGGGGGTCGACGACAGATGTCACGGCGCCGGTGCCGTCATGAGTGAACAGCGAGGTGCCACCATCGGGCGCCGTGACGGATACGCAGTTGCCGCGCTCGTCCCAGTCCTGCCGCCAGACCGCACCATTCTGGTCGGTCTCCTCGATCGGCAGGTTCAGTTCGTTGAAGCGGGCCGAGGTCCTCGAACCATCCGGCATGAGGACCGCGGTCAGGTTGCCCGCCTCGTCCCACTCCATATGCGTGCTGTGGCCCAACTGATCCGTGTGGGAGAGGAGGTCGTCCCGGCGGCTCCACTCCTGGAGTACCACGTGGCCGAGCGGACCGGTCTCGGCGAGGAGCTGATACGCGTCGTTGAACCGGTATCGAGTCGCGTGCCCGAGTGAGTTGACTGCGGTCGTGGTCAGTGCGGTGTCGTCGTACTCGAAGGTGTAGTCGAGAATGTTGTCGACGCCATGTGTGGCAGTGCAGCGGTCGTGGTCGTCGTACGCGTACCGGTACCAGGTGCCGTTGCGGTCCTCCCACCCGGAGACTCGGCGACGCGCGTCGTAGAAAAGCTTCTGCGACTCTCCCGAGGAGTCACAGATCCTGTCCAGATTGCCGCACTCGTCATAGCCGTAGCGCAAGAGGGTGGGCTGCTCGGGATGGCTGCGCAGCGTCAGCTCGGTGATCCGGCCGTTCTCGCACGCCATCCCGACGCGATAACCGCCGTGATGAGCCACCTCGTCGGGAGTTCCGTCGGGGTGGTAGGAAATGGTGACCGTGTTGTGGTTCCGGTCGCTGACTACCGCGAGTGGCAATTCCGAAGAGGGCCGATCGGCCAGCGGCCGGAAGGTCAGAGTCCTGCCGGTCTCCGGAGTGTGCACGGTGATGTCGCCGCCGTGCGTTCCGTCCCAGCTCAGGGGCCACTGCGGGCCCTCCACCGGCAGAACCGGCGTGTCCGGGCCAGGCACGGGGTACTCGAGGATCATTCCGTCGCTGCTGGCGAACCGTATCCCGGATGCATCGAGCAGGAGCCGCTGGTCGAGCGTCGAGGTCCAGCTCCGCCCGAAGAACCGGCCGTTGTGGACCCCCGTACGGTGATGGCGCTCGAGGACGAGAGGAAGTTGTCCTGGCAGCTCGACGTCGGTAGCGGACATGACCATCTGCCCGGTGGCCATGTCGATCGGGTCGCCGCAGGTGAAGAGCTTCTTCATCTGCCGGCCCATCGAACGCGCGCCCTTGCCAAGCCCCTTGGCCCCGAGCGCCATGCCCTTGAGCCCGGTCTTGGCCATGGAGAGCCCGCCCTTGAGGCCCTTGGCGAGACCACCGAGGGTGGTCAGACCCTTCATGCCGGGTATGCAGTCCAGGGCGGCGAAGGCGACGTCCCAGAGGGTGGCCTGGCCGTTGAGATATTTGTTGAGGGTGTCGGCAAGGACGACCAAGGCGGCGATCAGGACGATCGCGCCGAGGATGGGCCCGCCGATGATCATCGCGACGATGCCCAGCACGGCGACGACGACCTTGCAGACGGCGACGATGGTGTCCCAGTTGTCCGAGACCCAGTCGATGCCCTCTTCCCACCAACTCCGGTTCTCGATACCCGCGTCGGACGCCTCTTCCAGCTTCTTCTTCGCCTTCGTCGCCGCGTCCTCACGCAGCTTCTTGGCATCCGCGGCCATCTTCTTCGCCGCATCGAGAGCGTTCTGCGCGTTGTCGACGGCCGTCTGGGCGTCGCGCTGCTCGTCCTTGGCGTTCGTGGCGTTACGGGTCGCGGCGCGGACGTCCTTCTCATCCGGAGGCGGAACGTCCTTCTTCTTGCCCGAGTCCTCGTACTCCTTGGCCTTCTTCGACGCCCGGTCCACCCACCCGTTCGCCGTGTCCAACCGCGTATTGGCCGAAGAAAGATTGCGACGGGCCTCACGGCCCTTCTCCAGAGCGCGCCGGGAATCGTCCTGCGCCTTGTCCAAGTCCGGCCAGTAGGCTGCCAGGGCATCGCCGGCCAGGTCGTAGGACTTCTTCAGCTTCCGCAGATTCTTCGGAACATCCTCGAACTCCGCGGTGAACGCATCAGCGGACTTCCCCGCCCACTTCAGCAGCGCATCATCACCAGCCATGCCCTTGATCTGCCGCAACGCATCCCCGACATCATCGGCGAAATCGTGAAGACGCCGCGCCAGAGACTTCACCCGCTCCGGATCACCCGGAACCGGATCCTCCTCCAGATCCAGGACATGCCAATCCGTCGGCCGATTCCCCACCCCGAACAACCCCCGCCATGCAGACCAGAACCCCGTGTGGATCCGAATCTAGCTGCCCTCTGCAGCCAGGCAACAGGGCTCAACAAGTCTGGCCCCAGGCTGACTTGCACTTGAGGGGGGGTGGGCGTCCACCACCGAGGAGTCCGGCCACCCCATCACATTGCTTGGGTAGCCATGACGGCGCGCGCGAGGCGTACGCCGTCACGGCTGCTTGCTGATCTGCCCCGACGTCCATGCGGGCATAGTGACCGAGGACATCGCGGATGTGGCCGCCTGCCAGGCGCCCATGAGCGCATGGAAATCAACGGTTGATCGCTTGAATCTCCTGCACAGTGACGTCCTCAACGGTCTCGAACGCACCGTCAGGCAGGTCCCCGCCCGAGCCGTTCGATCCCTCCCAGGACATCTCCCACGTCACCGTCGCCTCCAGCTCGTACGGTCCGGAGTTGAGGCACGATCAACATCTCCTTGTGGCGGGCGCCGTCATGGAGTTCAGACGCTCGGCCGGCACATCAGCCGGTCTGACAGGTCTTGGCTCTCTCCGTGTAGGCGTAGCGGATGACCTGCCAGTCGCCCGACGTACTTTTCGCCAGGCCCAGGGACCACTTGCTGAAGTCGTCGAGAGAAGGCGTCGTCCTCGCGACCTTGCCCGACTTGCGGTTCTTGGCGTAAGCCTTGCGCTGGTCCTCGCAGTACGTCACGCCCGCAGTGGTCTTACCGGTGACCTTGATGACCGGGCGGTAGTAGCGGAACGACCCTGTGATGGTCTTCGACTTCCCGAAGTCGTCGATCGTGTCGGCGAATGCGGCGCCCTGCGACCCCGCCCAGTACCGCTCGAAATTGCCCGTACCGCCGTCGCCCTTGACCTGCGCCTCGAGGACGGCCTTGATCGCGTACGTCGTGGCGTGCAGCGCTTCCTTCTCCGTGGCATTGCTGCCGACGAACCCCTCGATACTCACCTCGACATCCGACGGCAGGTCGAACGCCGGCGCACCCGTTGCCGCTGCCTCGGAAGCCGTCGGGGAGGGGGCAGCGCTCGGGTCCCCGCCCTCGCTCTTTCCGGGCTTGCCCCCGTCGCCTTCCTCACCGCACCCCGTGAGCAGCAAGGCCGCCGCCGCGGTCAGGCCGACGGCAGCATGAAAACCCCAACGAATCACGGTCAACTCCCCCATGTCGTACGGCTCATGCGCTCCGGTCCGTACGGTGACGTCACATGCGGGCGCACGATCATGTGCCCCACGAGTAATCCGGATCAGCGTAGCGGCTGCTGCCCACCGCCCCCCATCTCGCCTTCTGCCGACCGCAGTTCGTCAGGCACGCCGCACACAGCCTGTGGACCGCCCCCGTCCGAGGGCGGTCCACAGCGGTGACGACGACACGCGCCGCGCGGCTAGATGACCAACGACAGCAGCAGCACGAAGACGATCCCCACCACCGAGATGATGGTCTCCATCACCGACCACGTCTTGAACGTCTGGCCGACCGACATCCCGAAGTACTCCTTCACCAGCCAGAATCCCGCGTCGTTCACATGGCTGAAGAAGAGCGAGCCCGCGCCGATCGCGAGAACGAGCAGCGCCACGTGCGTGCTGCTCATGTCCGCGGCCAGCGGGGCGACGAGGCCCGCGGCCGAGATCGTGGCGACCGTCGCCGAGCCCGTGGCGAGGCGGATGCAGACGGCGATCAGCCAGGCGAGGAGCAGCGCCGAGACGTTCCAGTCCTTGGAGAAGTCCATGATCATCTGACCGACGCCGACATCGACGAGCGTCTGCTTGAAGCCGCCGCCCGCGCCGACGATCAGGAGGATGCCGGCGATCGGGACGAGCGACTTCTCCGTCGTCGTCGCCAGGCGCTCCTTGGTGAAGCCCGCTGCGCCGCCCAACGTGAACATGCCCACGATGACCGCCGCGAGCAGCGCGATCAGCGGCGAGCCGACGACGTCGGCCGCCCGCTGCACGGGGTTCTCCGGATCGTCGACGACGATGTCCACCAGCGCCTTGGCCAGCATCAGGACGACCGGCAGCAGCACCGTGGCCACGGTGGCGCCGAAGCGCGGGCGGCGTTCCAGCGACTCCGAGGGGCGCTCGGGGATCAGGCCCTCCGGCGGGGTGACGTTGACCCAGCGGGCGGCGTAGCGCGCGAAGAGCGGTCCCGCGATCGCCACGGTCGGGACCGCGACGAGGACGCCGAGCGCCAGCGTGATGCCGAGGTCGGCGTGGACGGCGTCGATCGCCGCGAGCGGCCCGGGGTGCGGCGGTACGAGGCCGTGCATCACGGACAGGCCCGCGAGCGCCGGGATACCGATCCGCATCAGCGAGAAGTTGCCGCGCTTGGCGACCAGCAGGACCACGGGGATCAGCAGGACGATACCGACCTCGAAGAACAGCGGCAGTCCGATGATGCTCGCGATGAGCGCCATCGCCCACGGCATGCTGCGCGGGCCGGCCTTGGCGAGGATCGTGTCGACGATCTCGTCCGCGCCGCCCGAGTCGGCGAGCAGTTTGCCGAGGATCGAGCCGAGCGCGATGAGGACACCGACGCCCGCGACCGTGGTGCCCAGGCCGCCCGTGAAGCTGAGAATTCCCTTGTCGAGCGGTGCGCCCGCGACGGCGGCGAGCACCAGGGAGCCGATGGTCAGAGCGAGGAAGGCGTGCACCTTCCAGCGGGTGATGAGCAGGACGATGACGGCGATTCCGGCGAGAACGGCTATGCCGAGCTGCGCATTGCCCGCCGAGGTGATCGGCTCGACGGGGTCCGCTGCCAGCATCTCGGCACTGAGACGACCTGACACGGGGGTTCCTTAGGGGACTTGGGGACAGGGGGGACGGGGTACCTGTCCGCCGGACCTACGGGTGGGGGCACGGTCCGGGGGCAGGGGCGGGGGACGGTTCTCCCGGTGCGGAAGGCGGCTGCCTCTCGGCGGCAGACGGCTGCCCGGGACCGGGGGACGATTCCCCCGGAGACGCCGACTGCCGTCCGGGAGCGGGGGACGGTTCTCCCAGATGCGCCGGCTGCCGCCGCCGGAGGACGGCGGCGGCCCGAGCGGTGATGGACTGCGGATCCTCGGTGACCTGCACCGCGATCCCGTACTCGTCCGGCTGGAGCTCCTCCAGCGCGGCGAACTGCGAATCGAGCAGGGCGCCGGGCATGAAGTGGTCCCGGCGCTGCTCCAGCCGCTCGGCGATCAGCGCGCGGCCGCCGGTCAGGTGGAGGAAGAAAAGGCCGGGGGCGGCGGCTCGGAGCCGGTCGCGGTAGCTGCGCTTAAGAGCGGAACAGCTCACGACTCCGCCGTGTCCGGTGCGACTGCGCGCCCAGGCGCCGATGGCGTCGAGCCAGGGCTCGCGGTCCGCGTCGTCCAGCGGGGTGCCGCCGGACATCTTGGTGATGTTGGCAGAGGGGTGGAAGACGTCGGCCTCGGCGTACGGGACGCCGAGTTCGTCCGCCAGCAGCGCGCCGATCGTGGACTTGCCCGTACCGGACACGCCCATGACGACCACCACGATGTCGGGGCTGTTCACGCCGCTCAGCACCTCGCTGTCCTCTTCGACCTCGACGCCGCCCCACACTCAAGCCCATTGATACGACGTATTCAAGGGTCCGTGACTTAATAGTCATACTTAATTGGGTGGAGGTTCGACGCGTAGGCTGATCCCGCACGGGGCCGGAGAGACGGGGAGACCATGGAGAGCCGCGAGGCCAGGGGGAACCAGGGGCAGGGCCTGCACGCCAAGCTGCTGGCGTCACTGGGTCCGGCGATCACCGCGGGCGACTACCCCCCGGGCACCGTTCTGCGCACCGACGAGCTGGAGGAGCGCTTCGACGTCTCCCGCACGGTCGTCAGAGAAGTGATCCGGGTGCTGGAGTCGATGCACCTCGTCGAGTCGCGCCGCCGCGTCGGCGTGACCGTCCTGCCCGCCGAGCAGTGGAACGTCTACGACCCGCAGGTCATCCGCTGGCGGCTGGCGGGCGCGGACCGGCCGCGCCAGCTCCGCTCACTGACCGTGCTGCGCTCGGCCGTCGAACCGGTCGCGGCGCGGCTGGCCGCCGAGCTGGCCACCGCCGAGGAGTGCGCCGAGCTGACCCAGCACGCGCTGGGCATGGTCGCCACGTCGCGCGGCCAGCAGCTCGAGGGCTACCTCGTGCACGACATGGCTTTTCACCGGGTGGTCCTCCGGGCGTCGCGCAACGAGATGTTCGCGCGCCTCGGGGACGTGGTGGCGGAGGTGCTCGCCGGACGCACCGAGCACCACGTCATGTTCACCGACCCCGACCCCGCAGCCGTCACCCTGCACGTCCAGGTCGCCGAGGCCGTACGGGCCCGGGACGCGGCCCGCGCCGAGGAGCTGACCCGGGAGATCACGATCGGCGCCATGGCCGAACTGGACGTGCTCGCACCGAAGTAGCCGCGCCGCTCAGGAGCCGCGGCGGCCCAGCGGCCCGACGTCCCGCAGCGGTCGGCCCGGATTCCGGGAGCCCGGGTCGCGCCGTGCGTCAGGCCGCGGAAAGGGAGAGCCGGAAGACCTAACCCGCACTGCTCAGTGACAGCTTCGCCGCGAACCCCAGGAACAGTGCCCCCGCCGCCGACGTGGCCCCCGCCGACAGCCGCTTGCGCCGCCGGAACTGGGCGGCCAGCGCGCTCCCGCCGAATATCAGCGCGGTCAGGTAGAGGAAGCTGCACAGGGTGGCCAGCGTGCCCAGCAGCAGGAAGGACAGCGCCGGGTGGGAGTACCCGGGGTCCACGAACTGCACGAAGAAGGAGACGAAGAACAGGATCGCCTTCGGGTTGAGCAGACTGATCACCAGCGCGCGGCGGTACGGGCGCTCGGCCTCCCCGTCGACGACCTCTCCCCCGGCGGCCGAACCGGCTGCCGAACCGGCCGCCGCCGCGCCCGCTCCGGAGGACTCCACTGCCATGGCCGGGGTGTCCGCCCGCGAGACGAAGCCCCCGTCGCCGCTCAGCTCGGAGCGCCGCTCGCGCCACATGCCCCACGCCGAGCGCAGCATGCCGATCGCCATCCACGTCAGATAGCCGGCACCGGCGTACTTCACGACGCCGTAGAGCAGTTCATTGGCCTGCAGCAGCGAGGCCACGCCCGCCGCCGAGAGCACCATCAGCACCGCGTCGCCGCAGAACACACCGCAGGCGGCGCGGTAGCCCGTGCGCACGCCGCGTCGCGCCGCGACCGAGATCACGTACAGCGAGTTCGGCCCCGGCAACAGGATGATCAGTACGAGTCCGGCCAGATACGTCGGAAGGTCAGTCACGCCCAGCATGAACGGGAGTGTGGCATGCGCCTCCGACATCGCGCACAGCCGTCCACATGCCAGAAACGGGTCAGAAGACCTCAGTAGGGACGTACGCGCCCCAGACGTCGCGCAGCGCGTTGCACACCTCACCCAGCGTGGCCCGCGCGGCGAGTGCGTCCTTCATCGGATACAGGACGTTGTCCGTGCCCTCGGCCGCCTTCTTCAGGGCGCGCAGTGCCGCGTCCACCGCGCGCTGGTCGCGTTGCGCGCGCAGGGCGGCCAGCCGCTCCGCCTGCCGGTCCTCGATCGCCGGGTCGACGCGCAGCGGCTCGTAGGGCTCCTCCTCGTCCTGCCGGAAGCGATTGACCCCGACCACGACGCGCTCGCCCGCGTCCGTTTCCTGCGCGATCCGGTACGCGCTGCGCTCGATCTCGCCCTTCTGGAAGCCCTGTTCGATCGCGTGCACCGCGCCGCCCAGGTCCTCGACGCGCTCCATGAGGGCCAGGGTCGCGGCCTCCACCTCGTCCGTCAGCCGCTCGACCGCGTACGAACCGGCGAACGGGTCGACGGTGGCGGTGACATCGGTCTCGTGCGCCAGCACCTGCTGGGTGCGCAGCGCCAGCCGCGCCGACTTGTCCGTGGGCAGCGCGATGGCCTCGTCGAAGGCGTTGGTGTGCAGGGACTGCGTGCCGCCGAGGACCGCCGCGAGGCCCTGCACCGCGACCCGTACCAGGTTCACCTCGGGCTGCTGTGCGGTGAGCGCCACGCCGGCCGTCTGGGTGTGGAAGCGCAGCATCATCGACTTGGGGTTCCTGGCGCCGAACTCCTCCCGCATCACCCGCGCCCAGATCCGACGGGCCGCCCGGAACTTGGCGACCTCCTCGAGGAGCGTGGTCCGCGAGACGAAGAAGAACGACAGGCGGGGCGCGAAGTCGTCCACGTCCATCCCGGCCGCCATCGCCGTACGGACGTACTCGATGCCGTCGGCGAGCGTGAAGGCGATCTCCTGCGCGGGCGTGGCCCCGGCCTCCGCCATGTGGTAGCCGGAGATCGAGATGGTGTTCCACTTGGGGATCTCCGCCCGGCAGTAGCGGAAGATGTCCGCGGTCAGCCGCAGCGACGGCTCGGGCGGGAAGATGTATGTGCCCCGGGCGATGTACTCCTTGAGCACGTCGTTCTGGATGGTGCCGGTGAGCTGCGCGGCGGGGACGCCCTGTTCCTCGGCCACGAGCTGGTACAGGAGCAGGAGCACCGCCGCGGGCGCGTTGATCGTCATCGAGGTCGAGACCTCGCCGAGCGGGATCCCTCCGAAGAGCGTCCGCATGTCGTCGATCGAGTCGATGGCCACCCCGACCTTCCCGACCTCGCCGTGCGCGAGGGGCGCGTCCGAGTCGTGGCCCATCTGGGTGGGCAGGTCGAAGGCGACGGACAGTCCGGTGGTGCCGTGGGCGATCAGGTCCCGGTAGCGGGCGTTGGACTCGGCGGCCGTGCCGAAGCCGGCGTACTGGCGCATGGTCCACGGGCGGGTCGTGTACATCGTCGGGTACACGCCGCGTGTGAACGGGTAGTCACCGGGCTCCCCGAGTTGCTCGGCGGCGCCCCAGCCGGGCGGTGCGTCCTCCGGGCCGTAGACGGGCTCGACGGGGAATCCGGACTGCGACTCACGCGCCATCAGCTGTGCCTCCGTGCTCTCCAGCGGCCCCCGCGGTCTTCGTGGTCTGCGTGCGCTCCTCCGGCCGCCGGTCGCGCTCCCGCGCGCCGCTGCCGCCCCCTCACAGCATGTACCCGTGGTTCATCCACAGGCAGCACAGGGAACACATGAATGCGGAAAGATCAGGAAAACAGGGGGCCAGGAGGGGGCGCTTCATGCACTGGGGTGGGGTCATACGCCGGGCGGTCGCGGCCTCGGCCGTCGCCGCGCTGACCGCGGGTCTGTCCTCCGGCTGCCGGTACGAGCCCCCGCAGGGCAACGGCCCCGCGCGCACCGCTCCCGGCCCCGGTGACGCGGACGCCAAGTCGGCCCGGACGGCCCTGCCCGCGCCGGCGAAGCCCGGGAAACCCGCGCGCCCCGCCCGTCCGGTGACGCCGGCCGCCGAGCCCGCCGCGCCCGGGGCACCCGCCCGCCCGCTGGTGATGGCGAACGGCAGCCGGAGCGGTCAGGTCCGGGAGTTGCAGGCCCGCCTGCGCGAGCTGGGGCTCTTCGGCCGCAACCCGACCGGCTTCTACGGCTCGATCACGACCGCCTCCGTGGCGTCCTTCCAGGCCCGGCGCGGCCTCGCCCGTACCGGCGCGGTCGACACGGCGACCTGGGCGGCACTGCGCTCGGTGACCGCGCAGCCGTCCCGCACGGCGCTCTTCCCGTCCACGAGCAAGCCGCTGGACCGGCCCGATCCACGCTGCCTCAGCGGGCGCGTGCTGTGCATCAGCAAGAGCAGCAGCACCCTGGCGTGGATGGTGGACGGCCGGGTCGTCTCCGCGATGGACGTGCGGTTCGGCTCGCAGTACACACCGACCCGGGAGGGCACCTTCAAGGTGACCTTCAAGAGCCGCCACCACGTCTCGACGATCTACAAGACCCCGATGCCGTACGCGTTGTTCTTCAGCGGCGGCCAGGCGGTGCACTACTCCGCCGACTTCGCGGCCCGCGGCTACAGCGGCGCCTCGCACGGATGCGTCAACGTACGGGACAAGGCCAGGATCGCCGCGGTCTTCGCCCAGGCGCGTACGGGCGACAAGGTCGTCATCCACCGCTAGAGGGGCGGGAGTCGCCGGGGCGGGACCTGGTGAGGGACCGCGGACATCAGGCCGCCGGGCGGGCGCGCGGAGTGTGGTGGAGAAGGTGAGGGAGAGAAAGGGCGCGGGCAGGGCCGGGGGAACGTGCCCCGCCCGCGCCATATGCGTGGAGCCGCAGGTACGGGGGGAACCCCGGCTCACACACCGCCGATGACCAGTCGGCTCACTAGCTACTGCGCCGGGGGGCCGAAAAGTGTCACACCCTTGGTTGAAGAGTGGACTGTGCAGGTGCGGGGGATGCACGGGAGCGGACTCCGGGCGCGCACGACGGACCCCGAGCGCCTCGGGTGAGACCCCACGCGCCCCGGGGAGACACCATGCGCCCCGGGAGAGAACCCGTGCGCCCCGCACGGACAGGAGACCCACGTGCACCGCGGCCGAGAGGCACCGGGCACCGCCCCCGGCCAGGGCGCACCGTGCACGCGCACACGACACATCGCACCGCGCCATACGCAGAGGGGGGCAGCAGAAACAGACAGGAAGAGGGCGGAGATCACGGAGCGCGCCCGATGGACACGGCCCGGCGGCCCGCTCGCAGGGCTTCCGCCCGCGGCTCAGACGCTGACGTACGCGCCGGTGTTCAGGTGCAGCGAACCGATCCGCAGATCGGCGGACGCGGTGACGACGTCCCCGTCCGACTCTCCGGGCGACTGCTGGGACCCGGGCGAGAAGGCCGACGGCTGCTTGTCACCCGCCTCGGGCAGACCGGCGTCCCCGCCGTCACCGTCGTTGTTCTTGCCGTCGTCGCCGTTGTCGTCGTCGCCCTTGCCGCCGTTGTTCTTGCCGTCGTGGTGGCCGTCGTCCCCGTCGGTGCCGTCGCGGAAGTCACCGTTCAGCAGGCGCTCGCAGGAGCGGTCCAGGTTCTTGCGGCCGCCCGCGCGCTCCTCGAGAAGGTGCTCCGTGCGCTCGTCGAGGGTGCCCGCTTCGTGCTTGCGGCAGAGCAGGAGGGCGAGGTCCAGCTTGCTGCCCTCGAGATCACCCTTGCCGCCGGGCAGCGGCCAGGCGTCGTCCTTCGAGGAGCCGTTGCCGGGAGTGCTGGGCCGGGTCTCGTCCGGCCGTCCGCCGCCCTGGCCGTCACCGGGGTCGGTGGCGTCGTCGGAGGGGCTGGTGCCCGAGGGGCGCTCGGAGGGCGTCAGGGTCGAGTCGGTCTCACCGGGCGGGGTGGAGAGGGCTTCGCCGGTCGCGCCCGCGGTCACGCTCTGGGCGGGCTGCGGTTCGCCGTCCCCTCCGCCGAACGGCGTGGGCAGCGCGCCCGTTCCCGCCGCGACGGCGACGCCTCCCAGCGCACACGCCGCCATGGCCACGGCCAGGCCCGCCCGCAGCGACCGGCCCATACGGGCGGGCCACTGAGGTCTCGCGAGGCGAATGATCTGCGTCGTGTCGGCGGCGTGGGCGCCTCTGCGGGAGCGTGTCACGGTCCGGACGGCGCCGATTTCCTCGCGCGTAGATGCGGAGTACGCCGCACCGTTCCGTGCTTCGACAGCCTTGCGGAAGGCGGCCGTCGCCGCTGCCTCGCCCGGCATCTCGCCGACGACCCCGTGGTGGGCGACGCCTCCGGGCGCGCCCAAACGGTTCGCCTCGACCATGACGTCGGCCAGCACCTCGGCGAGGCGCTCGGCCTGCGCCCGGGCGAACGCGTCGTGCGGTCCGACGGCGGCATCGCCCGGCTCGCCACGGAGCAACCGCTCCGCAGCGTCCTGGTCCAGCCACTTGTACCGATCGTCGGCCATCACATGTCCTTCTGCGTTCGCACACCGGAATCCGTCACACCGGCGGACGTGACCTGCCCCTGGTGTCCCTCCCGTTGGGGAGGCACCCCGTCGAGTCCGCCCGGGCTCCCGGAGGGGTCCGGGCAGGGCTCGCAGGCCGGGTCCGAAACGGAATCAGAAGCCGGACCGGAAGCCGGGTCCGGAGGGTGACCGGGAGCTGCGGGGAACGCTACGCCCGGGGCCTGTGGGACAGGACGGGAAACGTAAGCGGAAGGCGAAGCGGAACCCCCGTTCGACTCGGGGAGTTGATCGCCCTCCTTGGGCTCTTCCGTCCCGATCAGCTCCGCGAGCCGCCGGAGTCCGCGGTGCGCGGCCGTTCGAACGGCGCCGGGCCGCTTGCCGAGCACGTCCGCGGCGCTCTTCGCGTCGAGCCCCACCACGACCCGGAGCACCACGGCCTCGGCCTGGTCCTGGGGCAGTTTGGATATGAGGCGGAGCGTGCGGCCGGTGCCGATCGATTCCATCGCTTCGCGCGCGGTGTCCGCGTCGGCCGCTTTGTCGGCAAGTTCCGTTTCGTCGCCGCCGATCGACGGCCGGCGGCCCCGCATACGAATGTGATCCAGCGCACGGTTACGGGCTATGCGTGCGGCCCAGCCGCGGAACCGGTCCGCGTCACCGCTGAACCGCTCCAGGTCGCGGGCTATCTGCAGCCATGCCTCGGACGCGACGTCCTCCGCGTCCGGCTCGCTGACCAGCGTCCGCACATAGCCGAGGAGCCGCGGGTGCACCGCTCTGTACACAGTCCGGAACGCGGTCTCGTTCCCGTCCTGTGCCGCGTGAACCGCGGCAGTCAGCTCCGCGTCGTCCCCCAGCACGCCCTCATCCTGCTTCACTCGCCCTGCAATGGCCGCGGGCGCCGATCGCGATGCCGGTCATCCACGTCGCATGGCAACCAGAAGTTGACGACTGAAGTAAACCACGGACCCGTTTCATCGCCGCCCGGCGCGATCCAGCACGCTAGGGCCTCAAGCGGGTGCGCGTCCACGTCTCGGCCGGTGTGACAGAAACCGAGCCTCGTACGCAGAGGAGAGTACGGGCCTCCTTCCGGGCCCTCACCGACGACGGCCGGGGTCTCTCCTGTGGGGGGTGGCGACCCCGGCCGTCTCGTGTGAACACCCCGGAGAATCCGCCCCGTTCGCCTCTCCGGCTCCCCCCGTAAATGCGTCGCGACCAGCGGTTCGAGCCGCTTACGGTGGCCCCGTGCAGAGCATCCTCGAGACCCACCGCCTCCGCTTGACACCCCTCACCGAGGCCGACGGGGAGCTTCTCGTCACACTCGACCACGACCCGGGCGTCATGCGCTTCCTCGACGGGGGCACACCGCCGTCGCGCGCAAGGATCTTTGGCGAAATCCTGCCGTCCTTGATCCACCGCGCCGCGTGCTTCCCCGGCTTCGGGCACTGGATCGCCACCGAGAAGTCCTCCGGGACCTTCGTCGGCTGGTTCGAGTTCCGGCCCGAGGAGGACGGCGATCCCCGCGAGGCGGAGCTGGGCTACCGGTTGCGCACCGCCGCCTGGGGCCGGGGCTACGCCACCGAGGGCTCGCGGGCCCTGATCCGCGCGGGCTTCACCGGACTCGGTGTGCGGCGCGCGTTCGCGACGACGATGGCCGTCAATCTCGCGTCCCGCCGCGTGATGGAGAAGGCCGGCCTGACGTACGTACGGACCGTCCATGACGAGTACCCGGTGTACGTCGAGGGCGCGGAGCACGGGGACGTGGAGTACGCAGTGCTCCACGCTGAATGGAGTGAGGGCCGGGACACCGGTCCCGGCCCTCGTACCCGTCACAACTGACCGCGCCACCGCGAACCGGCCCTTACCGCCCGGGCCGGACTCGGCGTCGCACCGGTCAGGGCGTGAACCCGGCCACCGGTCCGAGCTTGTTCGCGAGTGCGGTGAAGTCCGGCCAGCTCAGCGGCGGGCGCCCGGGGTCCCACAGCTTCTGCGCCACCGCCGCCAAGGGCAGCCGGATGCCCTTGGCGACCTGGTCCTGGGTCTGGGCGTCCGCGATGTCGGACCAGACGGCGAAGCGGCCGCCCGGTACCTTCCCCGGGCCGGTGGCGGACGAGGAGAGCGCCGTGTTCCCGCGCAGCACGGACGGGGTCCACTCCTTGTAGATCCGCTCGCCGGTCGGGTAGGTGAACTGGTTCGGCTCACCGAGCACGTAGTAGAGGTACTCGTCGTTGAGGTTCACGACCGTGCGCCCCTCGGACAGGTACTCCGCCGGCTGCCGCTCGCCCGATTCCTTGCCGGTCCAGTACTCGACCTCGATGCCCTTGTCCGGGTGGACGACCCCGCCGCTGAAGAACCCGTCGTTCCACGCCTTGGGGCGCTTGCCCTGCCCCCGGACGAACGACGCCCGGTCGTTCAGCCAGGCCGTCGCCAGGTCCTGGACACGCGCCTTGGACCCGTACTTCGCACGCGCCGCGGCGGCCAGTTGCGGATAGGTCGCCTCGGGATCCGAGGCCATGAGGGCCAGGTACTCGTCGGCGCCGATGTGCATGTAGCGGCCGGGGAAGACGCCCGCGTACTCCCGCAGCAGGTCGTCGACGATGCGGGCCGCCTGCGGGTTCGTGATGTCCACCGCACCCTGCGCGGGGGTCCCGGACGCGCTCTTGAGCTGGAGCGAGGGGTGCGCGGCGATGACCGCGCCCAGGTGGCCCGGTGAGTCGATCTCGGGGATGACGGTGATGTGCAGTTGCTCCGCGAGGTCGAGGATCCGGCGCAGTTCGGCCTTGGTGATGTGCTCCTTGGAGACGACCTCGGGGTGCGAGGTGCTCTCGATGCGGAAGCCCTGGTCGTCGGAGAAGTGGAGCCCGAGCTGGTTGAGCTTGAGGTCGGCCATCTGGCGCAGCCGGGCCTCGATCCAGTCCGGTGTGTAGTGCTTGCGGGCGATGTCGAGCTGGAAGCCGCGTTGCGGACGGTCGGGGCTGTCGTCGACGACGCCCTCGGGGACCTTGCCGCCGGAGCGGAGCGACTGCACGAGCGTGCGGGTGCCGTAGAACACTCCGGCGTCGGCGCTGCCGGTGATGGTGACCCGGTTGTCGCCGGTGCTGAGCCGGTAGCCCTCGGCACCTCCGCGCTGCCCGGTCCTGATGGCCAGTTCGACGTCGCCTGCCCTGGCCGGCGGTGCCGCGACCTCCGCCTTGAGTTCGCCCGCGAGCATGCGGGCCTCGTCGGCCAGGGGTCCCTTGGGGTCGGCGACGATCCGGGTCCTGTCCCCGGGTTTCCAGCCGGGTCCTGTGCCCGGGTCGAAGTCATGGACGGAGGGGATGGTCCGGGGCGCCGAGGACGGGGCGCCCTGGGGCTCCTTGCTCGCCGGGGCGCTGCTCGGCGACCGGTCGTCGTCGCTCGGACGTTCGCCTCCGTCGCCGCCGGAGCAGCCACCGAGCACGGCGGTGGCGACCACCGCCGCGGCCCATACGGCCGACCGCCTGGGCCGTCCGCCTGTCCTTGCCACATGAATCATCCGCCCAAAACCTCCTATTTAAGGATGAAGGTACGGCTTCTCGCTCACCATTTCGTCCATCACGCGCGCGCATTAGTCCCCGTCCGGGTGAAATACACGTCATCCATCAGTCGCTGCCCGACATCCCCCGATACGGTTACGACTCAGTCGTACCTCCAGTCCCACCTGCATCCCAGGACTGGTCCGCGCCGCAGGGAATCCCAGAGGAGCCCATGCTGACCAGCGACTTCCCCGCAGGCCCCGCACGCCAGGAGCCGCCCACACCGGCGGCCCGGCGGGCCCGGCGCCCCGTGCCGGCACAGAGTCGCGGCAGCGGCCCCGCCGTCACCGCCCCGCTTTCCCGCCTCGAGCGGTTCAACACCGCCGGTCCGGACGCGGCTGAGACCGCGTTGCTCGCCTGCTGCGGCAGCCGGCGGTGGGCGCACCGCCTGGTCAACCACCGCCCCTATCCCGATGTCGCAGCGCTCCTCGCCGCAGCGGACGAGGCGAGTTACGACATGGCGCCCTCCGATCTGGCCGAGGCGCTCGGCGGAGAATCGGTTTCCCACGCCCTTCCCGCCCGCGCCCCCTCCGCCGCGCTCACCGCGCTGCGCGCCGCCCAGCAGGCGTACGAGGACCGTTTCGGGCACGTCTTCGTGGTCTGCCTGGACGCACTCCGCCAGGACGAACTGCTCGACCACGTGCTGGCCGCGCTCCGCACCCGGCTCGCCCACGAGGTCGACGAGGAGCGCGCGGTGACGGCCGACGAGCTGCGCCGCATCGCCCGCGGCAGGCTCGCCCGTCTTGTGGCCTGAACACCTGAAACAGCCCGCAACGGGTGCTTTGCACCAGCCTGGTACGCCGTACGTGCCTGTTTGATCACACCTGCAGGCCCCCGGGGCAGGGAGCCGACAACGCGTCGCTACGATGGCCAGGGCCGGTGGAAGGTACCCGGCCGGGCCCGACCGACAGTGCAGTACCCCACCGGTAGAAGCTGGCGGCCAGCCCCACCCGATCCCCGCTTCCGGAGGGTTTTTCCGTGCCGGCTGGAACGCTGTACCGCGGCCGGGAAGGCATGTGGTCGTGGGTGGCTCACCGAGTCACCGGTGTCCTCATTTTCTTCTTCCTGTTCGTTCATGTCCTCGACACCGCTCTCGTCCGCGTCTCCCCCGAGGCGTACGACGACACCATCGCGCTCTACAAGACGCCGCTCGTCGCGCTGATGGAATACGGCCTGGTGGCCGCGATCCTCTTCCACGCGCTCAACGGTCTGCGCGTCGTCGCCGTGGACTTCTGGTCCAAGGGCGCGCGCTACCAGAAGCAGATGCTGTGGACCGTCATGGGCATCTGGATCGTGCTGATGGCCGGGGCCGTGTACCCCATCCTCAACCACGCCGCGCGTGAGCTGTTCGGGAGCTGAGAGACATGGCATCCACTGAGACACCCTCGACGGATTCCGTCGAGCTGGCCGGCGCCGGCTACGGCCCGGACAACCCGGCCCCGCTCATCGAGGCGCCGCGCGCCCGTACCGCCAAGACGCCCAAGGCGTCCCGGACGAACTTCGAGATGTACGGCTGGCTGTTCATGCGGCTGTCCGGCATCGTGCTCGTCGTCCTGGTGCTCGGCCACCTGCTGATCCAGCTCGTGCTGGACGGCGGCGTCAGCAAGATCAGCTTCGCGTTCGTCGCGGGCCGCTGGGCCTCGCCGTTCTGGCAGATCTGGGATCTGCTGATGCTGTGGCTGGCCATGCTGCACGGCGCGAACGGCCTGCGGACGGTCATCAACGACTACGCCGAGCGGGACAACACGCGCTTCTGGCTGAAGATGCTGCTCTACACCGCCACGGTGTTCACCGTCCTCCTGGGCACGCTGGTGATCTTCACCTTCGACCCGAACATCCGCTAGAGCCGGGGCTGACCCACGATCATGAAGATTCACAAGTACGACACCGTCATCGTCGGCGCGGGCGGCGCCGGCATGCGCGCGGCCATCGAGGCCACCCAGCGCAGCCGCACCGCCGTTCTGACGAAGCTCTACCCCACCCGCTCCCACACCGGCGCCGCCCAGGGCGGCATGGCCGCGGCCCTCGCGAACGTCGAGGAGGACAACTGGGAGTGGCACACCTTCGACACGATCAAGGGCGGCGACTACCTGGTCGACCAGGACGCCGCCGAGATCCTGGCGAAGGAGGCCATCGACGCGGTCCTCGACCTCGAGAAGATGGGCCTGCCGTTCAACCGCACCCCGGGCGGCACGATCGACCAGCGCCGCTTCGGCGGGCACTCGCGCAACCACGGTGAGGCCCCGGTCCGCCGGTCCTGCTACGCCGCGGACCGCACCGGCCACATGATCCTCCAGACGCTGTACCAGAACTGCGTCAAGCAGGGTGTGGAGTTCTTCAACGAGTTCTACGTCCTCGACCAGCTCATCACCGAGGTCGACGGCGTCAAGAGGTCGGCCGGCGTCGTCGCGTACGAGCTGGCGACCGGCGAGATCCACATCTTCCAGGCGAAGGCCGTGATCTACGCCTCCGGTGGCTGCGGCAAGTTCTTCAAGGTGACCTCCAACGCGCACACCCTCACCGGTGACGGCCAGGCGGCGGTCTACCGGCGCGGACTGCCGCTGGAGGACATGGAGTTCTTCCAGTTCCACCCGACCGGCATCTGGCGCATGGGCATCCTCCTCACCGAGGGTGCGCGCGGTGAGGGCGGCATCCTCCGCAACAAGGACGGCGAGCGCTTCATGGAGAAGTACGCGCCCGTCATGAAGGACCTCGCCTCGCGTGACGTCGTCTCCCGCTCGATCTACACCGAGATCCGCGAGGGCCGCGGCTGCGGTCCCGAGGGCGACCACGTCTTCCTGGACCTGACGCACCTGCCGCCGGAGCAGCTCGACGCCAAGCTGCCGGACATCACCGAGTTCGCGCGGACCTACCTCGGCATCGAGCCCTACACGGACCCGATCCCGATCCAGCCGACCGCGCACTACGCGATGGGCGGCATCCCGACCAACGTCGAGGGCGAGGTGCTGGCCGACAACGCGACGGTCGTGCCCGGTCTCTACGCGGCGGGCGAGGTCGCCTGTGTCTCCGTGCACGGCGCCAACCGCCTGGGCACCAACTCGCTGCTCGACATCAACGTCTTCGGCCGCCGCGCCGGCATCGCCGCCGCCGCGTACGCCGAGAAGGCCGACTACGTCGAGCTGCCGGACGACCCGGCGCAGCTCGTCGTCGACCAGGTCGAGCGGCTGCGCAACTCCACGGGCACGGAGCGGGTCACCGAGCTGCGCAAGGCCCTGCAGGAGACGATGGACGCCAACGTGATGGTGTTCCGTACGGAGCAGACCATCAAGACGGCGGTCGAGAAGATCGGCGAGCTGCGCGAGCGGTACCGGAACGTCGCGGTCCAGGACAAGGGCAAGCGGTTCAACACCGACCTGCTGGAGGCCATCGAGCTGGGCAACCTGCTCGACCTGGCCGAGGTCATGGCCGTGTCCGCCCTCGCCCGCAAGGAGTCGCGCGGCGGTCACTACCGCGAGGACTACCCGAACCGCGACGACGTCAACTTCATGCGCCACACCATGGCGTACCGCGAGGTCGGCGACGACGGCACGGAGTCCATCCGCCTCGACTACAAGCCGGTCGTCCAGACCCGCTACCAGCCGATGGAGCGTAAGTACTGATGAGCACCCCGACGCTCGACAAGGACAAGGTCGAGGCACAGGACACGGCGTCGCCGTACATCACGGCCACCTTCCGGATCCGCCGGTTCAACCCGGAGATCTCGGACGAGGCGACCTGGGAGGACTTCCAGGTCGAGATCGACCCGAAGGAGCGTGTGCTCGACGCGCTCCACAAGATCAAGTGGGAACTGGACGGTTCGCTGACCTTCCGGCGCTCCTGCGCGCACGGCATCTGCGGCTCCGACGCGATGCGCATCAACGGCCGCAACCGGCTGGCGTGCAAGACGCTGATCAAGGACATAAACCCGGCCAAGCCCATCACGGTCGAGCCCATCAAGGGGCTGACGGTCCTCAAGGACCTGGTCGTGGACATGGAGCCGTTCTTCCAGGCGTACCGCGACGTCATGCCGTTCCTCGTGACGACCGGGAACGAGCCGACGCGGGAGCGGCTGCAGTCCGCCGAGGACCGTGAGCGCTTCGACGACACGACCAAGTGCATCCTGTGCGCCGCGTGCACCAGCTCGTGCCCGGTGTTCTGGAACGACGGCCAGTACTTCGGCCCGGCGGCGATCGTCAACGCCCACCGCTTCATCTTCGACTCGCGTGACGAGGCCGGGGAGCAGCGGCTGGAGATCCTCAACGACCGGGACGGCGTCTGGCGCTGCCGTACCACCTTCAACTGCACGGACGCCTGCCCGCGCGGTATCGAGGTGACCAAGGCGATCCAGGAGGTGAAGCGGGCGCTGATCACGCGCCGCTTCTGACGCCTCCGCCGCACATCCGCGGGGCCCCGCCGTCCGAGCGACCGGACAGCGGGGCCCTTCGCATGCCGGGCGCCGCCCGTGCCGCCGCCCCCAATGCCGTAGGCCGAGTCGCGGCGGCCGGGCGGGGCGACGAGAGTGGTGGGCATGAATGCTCCCCCGCAGGTCGCCGTCTCCCTCCGGGTCAACGGCACCGAGCACCGGCTGGAGCTCGACGCCCGGGTCACGCTGCTCGACGCACTGCGCGACCGGCTCGGCCTGACCGGGACCAAGAAGGGCTGCGACCAGGGCGCGTGCGGCGCCTGCACGGTCATGCTCGACGGCAAGCGCGTGGTGTCCTGCCTGACGCTCGCCGCCAGTTGCGAGGACCGCGAGGTGACGACGGTCGAGGGGCTGGCGGAGGACGGTGCGCTGAGCGCGATGCAGGAGGCGTTCGTCCGTCATGACGCCTTCCAGTGCGGATTCTGCACCCCCGGGCAGGTCGTGTCGGCGGTCTGTCTGCTGCGGGAGGGCCGTGCGGGGTCGGACGAGGACATCCGGGAGTACATGAGCGGCAACATCTGCCGCTGCGGGGCGTATCCGAACATCGTCGCGGCGATCCGTGAGGTGGCCGGGGCCGGAGGCGGCGATGCACGCGTTTGAGTACGTACGGGCCGCGGACGCCGGGGCGGCCGTGGCGACGGTGACCGGCGACCCGCAGGCCTCGTATCTGGCCGGGGGGACCACGCAGCTCGACCTGATGAAGGACGGGGTGCTCGGCCCGGGGCGGCTGGTCGACATCACACGGCTGCCGCTCGGCGGGATCACGCGCGACGGCGACACCCTGCACGTCGGTGCGCTGACCACCATGGAGGAGCTGGCCGCGTTCCCCGCGGTGGGCAAGCGGCTGCCGCTGGTGCGGCAGGCGCTGCTGCAGGGCGCGTCCGCGCAGTTGCGGAATCTGGCCACGATCGGCGGCAATCTGCTGCAGCGCCCCCGCTGCCGCTACTTCCGCGACCCGGCCGAACCCGCCTGCAACAAGCGGCGGCCCGGCACCGGCTGCGCGGCGCTCACCGGACCGGCCCGCATGCACGCGATCCTCGGCGCCAGCGAGCACTGCATCGCCGTCCACGCCTCGGACCTGGCCGTGCCGCTCGTCGCGCTCGACGCGGTCGTCCGCGTCCAGGGGGCCGACGGAGAACGGACCGTGCCGCTGACCGGGTTCCACCGTGAGCCGGGGAACACCCCGGACGTCGAACACGTCCTGGCCCGCGGTGAGTTGATCACTTCCGTGGACGTCCCGCTGCTGCCGAAGGCGGTCCGCTCGGGCTATCTGAAGGTCCGCGACCGGATGTCGTACGAGTTCGCGCTCGCCTCGGCGGCCGCCGCGCTCCACGTCGACCACGGCACCGTCCGCGAGGCCCGGCTGGCGCTCGGCGGCGTGGCCACCGTCCCGTGGCGGGCCCGCGCCGCCGAAGAGGTGCTGCGGGGTGCCCCGGCGACCACGGAGACCTTCCGGGCGGCGGCGCGGACGGTGGTCGAGGACGCCCGCCCGGTACCCGGCACGGCGTTCAAGGTGGAGCTGGCGCAGCGCACCGTCGTACGGATCCTGGAGGACCTCGCGGGCATCGGGCCCGGAGCGGAGTGAGGTGGCGCCATGACGACCATGGAGGCTCCCAAGAAGCACGAGGCCGGTGCCGTCGGCCTGGGTGTGGACCGGGTGGACGGCCCGCTGAAGGTCACCGGCGCCGCCCCGTACCCGTCCGACATCGGCTTCCCGCACCTGGCGCACGCCGTGCTGGTGCGCACCACGGTGGCGGCCGGGCGGATCAGCGTGGTCGACACCTCGGAGGCCGAGGCGGCGCCCGGTGTGCTGGCCGTGATCACGCACCTCAACGCGCCCCGCCTGGCCCGCGGCGGCCGCACGATCCTGGGCCCCGAGCCCCCTCCCCCGCTGCAGGACGACCGGGTGCTGCACTACGGGCAGTACGCGGCGGTCGTCGTCGCCGAGACGTTCGAGCAGGCCACGGACGCGGCCCGGCTGGTCCATCTCTCCTACGACCCCGGCGACCCGCTGCTGGACGCGGAGGATCCGCGGGTCGTGCCGAAGAACAACCCGTATCTGCTGGACATGAAGCGGGGCAGTGTCGCGGACGGTCTGGATCAGGCGGAGGTCCGGCTCAAGGCCACCTACGTCACCGCGGAGAACACCAACAACCCGCTGGGGCCCTTCGCGACGGTCGCGGCGTGGGACGGCGACCGGCTCACGGTCCACGACGCGACCCAGTGGCCGTACAACGTGCGCAACTCACTGGCGTCGGCGTTCAAGATCTCCAAGGACCAGGTGCGGGTCCTGGCGCCCTATGTGGGCGGCGGGTTCGGGGCGGGCCTGCGCACCTGGCCGCATGTGATCCTCGCCGCGCTGGCGGCCCGTACGGTGGCGCGCCCGGTGAAGCTGGTGCTCACCCGCCCGCAGATGTTCACCGGCGTCGGGCACCGGCCGTCCAGCGTGCAGCACATCAAGCTGGGTGCGCTGCGCAACGGCAGGCTGACGGCGATCGACCACGAGGCCACCTCGACGACCGCCGTGGAGGACTCCAACATGGAGCCGATCACGATGGGTACCGCCGCCGCCTACGCCTGTCCCAACGTCGCGACCCGCGACAAGCAGGTCAAGCTCAACATCCCCTGCCCCGGCTCGATGCGGGCGCCCGGTGAGGCCCAGGGCAACTTCGCGCTGGAGTGCGCCCTGGACGAGCTCGCGTACGAGCTGGACATGGACCCGCTGGACCTGCGGCTGCGCAACTACGCCGGCTTCCAGCCGCAGACCGGGCTCGCCTGGTCGAGCAAGGCGCTGCGCGAGTGCTACCAGGCGGGCGCGGAGCGCTTCGGCTGGCGGACGCGCGATCCCAGGCCGGGGTCGATGCGGGACGGGCGTGTGCTCATCGGGTACGGCATGGCCGGGGTCTCCTTCCCGCACTACCAGTCCAAGTGCGCGGCGCGGGCGACGATCGCGCGGGACGGCACGGCGTACGTGCGCAGCGCGGCGACGGACATCGGTACCGGTACGTACACGGTGATGGCTCAGCTGTCGGCCGAACTGCTGGGCCTGACCATGGATCAGGTCCGGTTCCAGCTCGGCGACAGCGACATGCCGCAGGCGCCGCAGGCCGGCGGGTCCGGGCTGACGGCCGCTCTGGGCACGGCCGTTCACGACGCGTGCGGGCGGCTGGTGGGCGCGTTCCTGGACCTGGTGCGCAAGGACGCCGAGTCGCCGCTGCACGGGTGCCGGCTGGAGGACGTGGTGGTGGCGGGCGGGCGGATCCTGCGGGCCTCCGACCCCTCGCGCGGGGAGGCGTACACGGACATCCTCGCCCGGCACGGCCTGCCCGAGCTGACCAGCGACGGCAACTCGGCCTTCCCCAAGGCCGACATCGGCCAGCTCGTCGGGTCGCTGGCGGTCTCACGGCTCGGCCGGCTGGGGAGCTTCGCCGTGAAGGCGACGCGGGCGACGGTTCCGGCGGGCGCGTTCGGAGCGAAGTTCGTGGAGGTCCATGTGGACCGGGACCTGGGGCTGGTACGGGTCGCGCGCGTGGTGTCGGCGATCGACGGCGGGCGCATCCTCAACGCGAAGACGGCCCGCAGCCAGATCATCGGGGGCACGGTCGGCGGCATCGGCCAGGCGCTGTTCGAGGACACCGTGACCGATCCGGGGACGGGCCGCATCGCCAACGCGACGTTCGGGGACTATCTGGTGCCGGTCAACGCCGACGTCCCGGACATGGACGTGCTGTTCGTCGGCGGTCCGGACCCGGCGACACCGGTCGGGACGAAGGGGATCGGCGAGATCGGGCTGGTGGGGGTGGGGGCCGCCGTCGCCAACGCCGTCCATCACGCGACGGGGCGGCGGATCCGGCGGCTGCCGATCACCCTCGACCAACTGCTCTGAGACGGCGTGCAGCCCGGCGAAGACCTGCCGCAGATGCTCGACGGCGCGCAGCCCGCCCGCCGAGCCGCCGTAGCTGACGAGGCCGACGGCTCGGCACGACGGCTGGTGCGCCGACGGCTCGGCACCGACGGCTGGTGGGCCGGCGCCCTCGTCGACGCCGAAGGTGCCCGATGGACGCGAACTCGGCTTCCCCGTACGCCGATCGGCGAGATGTCGTGGTCAACCGTCCCCGGGGGCCCTGCCCTGCGTTCCGGGCCCGCGGTTCGTGCGGCGCGGCACATGGAAGGCTCCCAAGGCGAGCAGAACGCCCAGGAACAGCACCGCGGCGGCCGTCAGCAGCGTGGTGGTCAGTGCCGTGGTGAAGGCCGCGTCGGCAGCATCGTGGACGAGTCGGCGCTCGGCGGGCGGCAGGCGGTCGAGCAGGGCTCTGCCCTTGTCGGCGTCGGTGAGGACGGTGTCGAGTCCGTTCTGCGCATCGGCGGTGAAGTGCTCCCCCGGGTCGGCGAGCCGTGCGTTCCGCTCCTGCCACTCCACGTAGGTGAACAGGGCGCTCATCAGGGCGAGTCCCATGGTCGCGCCGATCTGGCGAGCCTCCACCTGCAGACTCGCGGCCACACCGCGCGCGGAGGGCGGAAGCGCGCCCAGGCTCAGCGCTCCGGCTGATGGATAGATCAGGGGTACGGCCAGGCCGAGCAGGAGGAGGGCGGGCACCAACAGGGTTCCGTGCCGGTGTGTGACGCCCAGGGCGAGCCACAAGACGGATGCGGTCAGCAGGACCAGACCGCCGAGGACGAGGTGGTGGCCCGCGCCGCGGTCGGTCAGTCGGCCCACGACCGGGCCGAGCAGGACGGAACCCACGCTCGCGGGAAGCATCAGCAGGCCCGTCTCGACGGTGCCGAGATCGAGGACCTGCTGCAGGTACAGCGTCACGTACACGGTGACCACGAGGACGGCGCACTGGGCGAAGGCGAGAGCGGTCAGGGGTACGGAGACCCCGGAGCGGCCCAGTGGCCGCAGGTCGAGGAGCGGATCGGCGGCCCGCCGCTCGTTGCGGACGAAGGCCAGGAGCAGCAGGAGGCCCGCGGCCAGCGGCACCAGGGTTTGGCGGTCGGTGAAGCCCCAGTCCGACGAGCGCTCGAAGGCGAAGACCAGCAGGGTGAGGCCACCGGCGATGAACAGGCACCCCCGGACGTCCATCGAGGCACCAGGGGGGCGCGGGGACTCGGCGATGTGACGGCGGCCCGCCAGGAAGACGTAGACCGTGACGGGCACGAAGGCGACGAAGAGCCAGCGCCAGCTGACGTAGTGCACCAGGACCGCGACGGACGGCGGGACGGCGACCGAGACCCCCGTGGTGACCGCGGACAGCACACCGATCGCCCAGCCGCGCCGGTGTCCGGGGAGAGCACCGGTGAGGTTGGCGAGGGCCAGGGGGACGGCCAGGGCGACGCCGATGCCCTGGATTCCGCGGGCCGCCACCAGCACGACTTCGTCCGGGGCGACCGCGCACAGCACCGAACCTGCGCCGAAGGCGATGATGCCCGCCAGGAAGACGCGGCGGCGCCCGAGCACGTCGCCCAGCCTGCCGCTGACCACGGCAAGCGCGCAGAGCGGGAGCAGGGCGGCCACGATCACCCAGTGCAGGGCCGAACTGCTGATGCCCAGGTCCCGCTGGATGACCGGGAGGGCGACGGTGATGCTCGTCAGACTGGAGAAGAGCAGGGCACTGGCGGTGATGGTGGCTGCCATCACCGTGCGCTGCTGCGAGGTCAGCGCACCGTGGTCTCCCATCCCTGCGCCCCCTAGGTGTCCCGTCGAGGTCCGCGCCCCTGCAGGTCGCGGTCCGCCTCGCCCCCCTATGTCCCGCGCCGTGGCGTCGGCGACACCCGGCCGAGGCCGCGTGGGTGACGTACGGGAGCAGCGTCCACGGCCCCTCGACCCCACCGACCGGGAGGGACAGACCACGCCCTGCAGGCGACCCCGGCCTGAGCTGCGGCGCCGGGCAGGGCCGGAGGGCCTCTCCGGAGCCGGCTTCGGAGAGCGGCGGGCGCGGCCGGCAGGCCGCCATGGCGGGGTGCCCTCTCCACGGGATGACCGGACCCGCAGCCTGAAACCTCGATGAAGGCTGAGGTTCGAGCCATGATCGTTCCGGTACGAACGGGAGAAATACGACGGGTCAGGCCCTAGGCTCCGCTTTATGCACCACACGCAGGACACCCGCCGCACCCTCACGCTCACCGAGACCGACGCCCTCGCCGCGTCGGCGCACGCCGGGCAGACGGACAAGATCGGGGTGCCGTACGTCGAGCACGTACGGGCCGTGGCCCATGGCCTCGCGCCCGCCGGGGAGCACCTGGCCCAGGCCGGGCTGCTCCACGACGTCGTCGAGGACACCGACTGGACCCTCGCCCGCCTGCTCTCGGCCGGCGTCCCGGCGGAGGTGGTCGCGCTCGTCGACGCGGTGACGAAGAAGCCGGGGATCACCTACCGGGACATGATCCGCACGATCGCGGCCGACGAGGACGCGTCCCTGCTGAAGATCGCGGACAACGCGCACAACTCGCGTCCCGACCGGCTCGCCGCCCTCCCGGAGGAGCAGCGCGCCCGGCTGGAGCTGAAGTACGAGGACGCGCGGACGGTGCTGTGGCCGGTGGTGGAGCCGGAGCTGCTGGAGACGGTGGTACGCCGGATCAACCCCTCGCTGCTGCTGGACGGGGTGCCGGCGCAACGCCACGCCTGAGCCCCGCTCCCCTGGGCGCCCTCCTGGCCCCTTCGGGCCCGCCGCGGGGGCTCAGGCCTGCTTCGAGGCGAGCGTCACGACGGTGATGTCGGACTCCGCGCCCACCCGTACCGGCGGGCCCCATGCGCCCGCGCCCCGCGTGACGTAGAGCTGGGTGTCGCCGTAGCGCTCCAGCCCCGCCACCGTCGGATTGGCCAGCTCCGCAAGGTAGTTGCCGGGCCACAGCTGACCGCCGTGGGTGTGCCCGGAGAGCTGGAGGTCCACGCCGTGCTTCACCGCGTCGTGGACGACGACGGGCTGGTGGGCGAGGAGGACGGACGCGCGGCGCGGATCGCGGTCCCCCAGCGCCCGCTCGAAGTCCGGTCCCTGGCTGGGGTGCAGGTCCTCGGCGGACACGTCGTTGACCCCGGCGAGGTCGAACCCCGGCAGCTCCTGGCGGGCGTTCTCCAGCGGATGCACTCCGAGTTCGCGGACGTGGTCGATCCACTCGGCCGCGCCGGAGAAGTACTCGTGGTTGCCCGTGACGAAGTACGCGCCGTGCCGCGCGCGGAGCCCGGCCAGCGGCTCGGCGGCCGGGCGGAGATCCGAGACGCTGCCGTCGACGAGGTCGCCGACGATGGCGATGAGGTCGGGCTGGGTGCGGTTGACCGTGTCCACGATCCTCCGGCAGTGCGCGCGCCCCAGGACCGGGCCGAGGTGGATGTCGCTGACGACGGCGATGCGGAAGCCGTGAGCGCCGCGGGGCAGCTTGGCGAGCGGGACCCGTACATGCTTGACCGCGGGCCCGTTCAGCACACCGTAGGCACCGTGGGCGACGGTGCCGGCGGCCACGGCGGTCGCGGCAGCGGCCACGCTCCGCGCGACGAACAGCCGGCGGCTGACGGCCCGCTCCTCGGGGGCCGGGACGCCCTGCTGCGCGGGCTCGTCCTCCACGGCCGGAGGCGTCTCGGTACGGACCGAGCCGGCGGCCGTTCCCTTCGCGGCGGACGAGAGCGGTTCCGCTCCGTCCGCCGGTGAGAGGTCCGTCGGTGAGAGGTCCGGTGCCGGCCTGGACGCGGGGGCGGCGGGCGCCGCTGTGGAGGACAGGGCGGTCGACGTCACCGGCACGGCATCGCCGCCCTCCGCGGGCGCGCCCGCGGAGGGCGTACGCGTACGGGACACCGCCGACGCTCCGTCAGGCCCCGCTGCGGGCTCGGCAGCCGCGGGCCCGCTCGCACGCTCCTCCCGCGCAGCGAGCAGGCGGTTCAGCAGCGGCCGCACGGCCTCGCCCACGAGCAGAGCCAGCGTCAGATACAGGACCAGCGCCAGCCACAGGTACCCGGGCCAGGCGAGGACCTGCTCCAGCGCAAACGGCGCACCGGCACGGCCGCCGATGAGAGCACCGAGGGTCGTCAGGGGAAGAACTACGGCAGCGACGGTGCCCACCCGCCGCGCAAGCCCGCCCCGCGCGGTCGTGTCCCGTACGAGCCTGCGCCACAGATACCAGTGCACCAGGCCCAGCAGACCCAGGATCACCAGCAGGACCAGGAGGAAGACCACGACCATCGCCAGCTCTCCTAGCCCGCCGAGCCGGCGCGGCCCGCGGACCGCGCGCCCTCGGAATCCGTGCCGGCGGTGCGCGGTGAGCCCGTACCGGCGGCCCCTCCGGTGTCCGTGCCGGCGCCACTTCCGCCACGCAAGGCCAACAGCCCCCGCAACCCGATCACTCCAACGGCCGTCCCCAGGAGAAAGGACGTCACGGCGAGCACAAGATGCACCCAGAAGTACGCAGTCGGTTCACCCGCATCGTCGAACGCGAGCCCGCTGGCGTCGTTCCAGAGGTTTTTGACGAAAGTAATCCAGATGAGCCAGCTCCACACCCCGAAGGCGAGGAGGAACCATGACACGGGGCGGGAAAGCTTCATACGCTCCAGTATCACCGCCCGTTGCGAACACCGGCCGCGGGGGTGCCCAGGGGCACCGCAGGCGGACCTCGGTGTCTCGTAGCGGCGGGGCGCCCGGTACGTTCACCGGCGTGCCCGCATTCCTCACCGCCTCCGGCCGTCCCCCCTCCCGCCTCACGAGCCGCCGCCTGGCGATCACCGTCGCCGCGGCGGCGCTGCTGCCGGTCCTGACGGCCGCACCGGCGCACGCGCTCCTGCGAGCGCCCCAGGACGGGAAGGAGAAGCAGCCCCGGCCGCCCGCCAAGATGTCGGCGATCGGCGGCAAGCGCCTCGCCCGCGCGGGCACGCAGGTGCAGCTCGGGCCCGGGGCCCCGAAGCTGCCGAAGAAGCTCTCCGGGCGCTCGTGGGTGGTGGCGGACGCCGAGTCCGGCGACATCCTGGCCGCGCACAACGCGCACTGGCGGCTCCCACCCGCCAGCACGCTGAAGATGCTCTTCGCGGACACCGTCCTGCCCGAGCTGCCGAAGGACCAGAAGCACAAGGTCCTCCCCTCCGACCTGGAGGGCATGGGCGAGGGCAGCAGCCAGGTCGGCGTCAAGGAGAACTACAGCTACTCGGTCCACGACCTGTGGCTGGGCGTCTTCCTTCGCTCGGGCAACGACGCGGTGCATGTCCTGTCGGCGATGAACGGCGGCAAGGAGAAGACCGTCCAGGACATGCAGGCCCACGCCCAGGAGCTGAACGCCCTGGACACCCATGTCGTCTCCCCCGACGGATACGACGAGAAAGGCCAGGTCAGCAGCGCGTACGACCTGACGCTCTTCGCCCGTTCGGGACTGCAGAAGCCGGACTTCCGGGAGTACTGCTCGACGGCCGTCGCGGACTTCCCGGGCGGGGCGAAGAAGGACAAGAAGACCAAGAAGAAGAAGCGCGAGTCGTTCGCGATCCAGAACACCAACCGTCTGCTGACGGGTGACTTCGGCCTGGAACCGTACAAGGGGATCGCCGGGGTCAAGAACGGCTACACCTCGCACGCCGGGTCGACCTTCACGGGCGTCGCCCAGCGCGGTGACCGGACTCTGCTGGTGACGGTCATGAACCCGTCCGAGGGGGAGCACAACGAGGTCTACAAGGAGACCGTGCGCCTCTTCGACTGGGGCTTCAAGGCGTCGGGCAAGGTCGAGCCCGTCGGCAAGCTGGTGCCGCCGCAGGGCGCCGCCAAGCAGGTCTCCGGGGCCAAGGGCGAGGCGCGCAGGGACCGTACGAGCGCCTCCGTCGCCGCCTCGGAGGAGCAGGAGTCGCGCGGGATGTGGATGGCGCTGGGCGTCACCGGCGCGGCGCTGGTGGCTCTGGCGGGGGCGGCGCTCCTGGTGCACCGCCGCTGGCCGCTGCCGGAACTGGTCCGCCGCCGTCCCCGGGGCTGACCTCCGCCGTACCGGCCGTTTCCGGGCTGTTGTGCTGCGTCGCCGTCCAGGCGGCGCAGTACAGCAGCAGCTTGGCCATGAAGTTGATCCACAGCAGGAGCGCGACGGGCACACCGAACGCGCCGTACATGCTCTTGGTCGCCACGCTCTGCAGATAGCCGCTCAGCAGCGCCTTCAGCAGTTCGAAGCCGACCGCGCCCATGAGGCCGGCCACCAGGACCGAGCGGAGGCCGGGGTGCACCTGGGGTAGCCGGGTCAGCAGATAGGCGAGCATCAGGAAGTCCGCGAGCACGGAGATGGCGAGGCTCGCGACGACGAGCAGGACCCGACCGGCCCCGCCCTCCGCGAGCCCGATCCGGTCCGCCACCCATCCCACGGCGCTGGAGGCGAAGACCGATCCGCCCGCGGCCACCAGCCCGACCGCACCGAGCCCGACCAGCACCACGGCGTCCTTCGCCTTGAGCAGGAAGGGATTGCCCGGGTCCTCCTCCTTCAGCCATACGGCGCGCAGGCACTCGCGCAGCGAGCCGACCCAGCCGACACCTGTGACAAGCAGCAGCGCACCGGCGATGAGCCCGACGGTCGTGGCGTTGGCGACGAGGGAGTCGAGGTCGAGCTGGTCGGAGATGCCCGGCACCTGCTGGGCGAGCTTGTCCTTGAGCGTGTCGAGCTGCTTCTGGCTGAGCAGCGCGGCGCCGATCGCGGCGCCGACGGTGATCAGCGGGAAGAGCGCGATGAAGCTGATGAAGGTGATGGCCGCGGCGAGACGCGTCCACTGCACCGAGTCGAGACGCTCGTACGCCCGCCAGGCGTGGGTGCGCATCAGCCGTACGACCACGGGCCCGATCACGGGGAGCTTGGTGAGCCACTCCATGCGAGGACGCCTACCCCGGTCGGGCGCGGGCGTGCCCAGGCGATCTGCAATCACCCCTTCCGGTGACCGGGGCGGGACCGGTGATCGGGGCGGGCTCAGGGGCGGGCCGGAGGCCGACGGGGAGCCGGGGGGCCGGTGCAGGGGCAGCGGGGGCCGGTGCAGGGGCAGCAGGGGCCGGTCCCGGGGCTACGGGCGGGCGCGCTCCGGGTCCAGGAGCGTCGCCGGGCACGGGAGTGTCGCCGGGCACGGGAACGGGCTCAGCGGCGACCGCGACGCGACGGGGCTCAGAAAAGTCCGTTCAGGGGCGCAGGGAGTGCGCGGGCGCCTCCACCGGGCACGCCTGCGCGGGTACCCCCGGCGCCGGAAGGCCCTCCCCGAACGGGAACTCGCGCATCTTGCGCCAGTGGCCGTCCCCGCCCTGCTCGTACAGGGCGAACCCGGTGACCAGCCAGGAGGCGGCGTAGTCGGCCAGCTCCTCGTAGGCCCGGTCCATCGCCTCCTCGGCGATGCCGTGGGCGACCGTCACGTGCGGGTGGTACGGGAAGAGCAACTCGCGCTGCACCGGCCCCGAGCGGACCCGCTCCTGCAGGTCGGCGCACTCCCCCATGCCCTCGGCGAGCTGGACGAAGACGACCGGGGAGATCGGCCGGAAGGTGCCGGTGCCCTGCAGCCGCATCCGGAAGCACCGGCCCTCCGTGGCGATCCGGGCCAGGTGGTGCCGGAAGGCGGGGAGGTCGGCGACGTCGACCTCGGTGGGCGGGAGCAGCGTCACATGCGTGGGGATGCCATGGGCGGCGGGATCCCCGAAGCCCGCGCGCCGCTCCTGGAGCAGGCTGCCGTAGGGCTCCGGGACCGCGATCGAAACGCCGAGCGTTACGGTCCCCATTCGCTCTCCTCTGCTGCTGGTGCGGTCGCTTGTGCTGCGTCCGGTCCGTGCCAGTGTGCCGGGTCCGCCGCCCTGTCCGCGAGCCCGCTGATGAGGGGCTCGGGGGACGGGGTACCGGCTCCGGCCCGTACGCGTCGTACGGGCCGGGTGACCGCGTCCTGAGGTCGCGGTCGGTGGTGATCGATCGTGATCGGTACTGGTCAGTGCTGTCAGTGCTTGGCGGGGAGGAAGCCCACCCGGTCGTACGCCTGCGCCAGCGTCTCGGCGGCGACCGCACGTGCCTTCTCCGCGCCCTTGGCGAGGATCGAGTCCAGTGTCTCCGGGTCGTCAAGGTAGGCCTGGGTGCGGGCCCGGAACGGGGTCACCCAGTCGACGTAGACCTCGGCCAGATCGGTCTTGAGCGCACCGTAGCCCTTGCTCTGGTACTTCTGCTCCAGCTCGGTGATGCCCGTACCGGTGAGGGTGGCGTAGATCCGCAGCAGATTGCTGATCCCGGGCTTGTTCTCCTCGTCGTAGAGGATCTCGGTGCCCGTGTCGGTGACGGCGCTCTTGATCTTCTTCGCGGAGGACTTGGGCTCGTCGAGAAGGTTGATGATGCCCTTCGGCGCGGACGCCGACTTGCTCATCTTGATCGCCGGATCCTGAAGATCGAAGATCTTGGCGGTCTCCTTGACGATGTACGGGTCCGGCACGGTGAAGGTCTGGCCGAACCGCCCGTTGAAGCGCTCCGCGAGGTCCCGGGTCAGCTCGATGTGCTGGCGCTGGTCCTCGCCGACGGGGACCGCGTTGGCCTGGTAGAGCAGGATGTCGGCGATCTGCAGGATCGGGTACGTGAACAGTCCGACCGTCGCACGGTCGCTGCCCTGCTTGGCCGCCTTGTCCTTGAACTGCGTCATGCGGGAGGCCTCGCCGAAACCGGTGAGGCAGTTCATCACCCAGCCGAGCTGCGCGTGCTCGGGGACGTGGCTCTGCACGAAGAGGGTGCAGCGGTCGGGGTCGAGGCCGGCCCCGAGGAGCTGGGCGGCGGCGAGGCGGGTGTTGGCGCGCAGCTCCGCCGGATCCTGCGGGACGGTGATCGCGTGCAGGTCCACCACGACGTAGAACGCGTCGTGCGTCTCCTGCAGCGCCACCCACTGCCGGACCGCGCCCAGGTAGTTCCCGAGGTGGAACGAGCCTGCGGTGGGCTGGATGCCGGAGAGCACTCGCGGACGAGAGGGCGGCGCGGAGCGCCCCGGTTGCGGGGGGCTGTGGGTGACGGGCGGGCGATCAGATGCCATGCCGCCCATTCTCTCAGGTGCGGAACCGATCCCCCGCCTCCGGTGTAAGAGAAGTGTGAGCACGCGCAAGGGGGCCGCATCGTGATCGACATCCCGGCCGGTGAGGGCATCGGCGAGGGCACGGGTGGGGACATCGGTGAGGGCACGGGTGGGGGCACGGGTGGCGGTATCGGTGAGGGCACGGGTGAGGGCATGGGCGAAGGCATCGGTGAGGACGCGAGGATCGCGCGGGTCCGCGCCGGTGACCGCGAGGCGTACGCGGATCTGGTGCGGGCGCACGCGCAGATCGCGCACCGCACAGCGGTGCTGATGGGGGCGGGCGCGGACGCCGAGGACGTGGTGCAGACGGCGTTCCTGAAGGCGTACCAGTCGCTCGGGCGCTTCCGGGACGGGGCCGCGTTCCGTCCGTGGCTGCTGCAGATCGTCGCCAATGAGACGAGAAACACAGTGAGATCGGCGCGCAGACTCCGCACTGCGGTGGATCGCGAGGCGGCGTTGGTGGGGGCGGAGCCGCTGATACCCGAATCCGCCGACCCTGCGGCCGCGGCGTTGGCGGGTGAGCGGCGTGCGCGGCTCCTGAAGGCGCTGGACGGGCTGAGCGAGGAGCAGCGGCAGGTGGTGACGTACCGCTATCTCCTGGATCTGGACGAGGCGGAGACGGCGCAGGCGCTGGGCTGGCCGCGTGGCACGGTCAAGTCCCGGCTGAACCGCGCGTTACGGCGTTTGGAGCGGGCGCTGGGAGCAGTGGACGGCACGGCCGGGGCTCGGGCAGGGGCCGGGCCGGGGAGGACGAAGGGGCCGGGGAGAGGGGCGGGGGCGGGGAGGGGGAAGGGGCCCGGTCCCGAGAGGAGAACGGGACCCGGAGCAGGGAGCCGAGGCCGGCCGCCCAGGGGCCGGGACGTGCGGCGCCCCGGCCCAGAGATGGGGCGCTCCGGCCCAGAGATGGGGCGCTCCGGCAGCCCTCGGCTGCGGGCAAGCGATGGGCCGGGAGAGACGGAGGCGACGCGGTGAGGAAGCAGGACGAGGACGGAGGAAGCGAAGGCCTTGAGGTCTCTCGTGGCGGACACCCGGGTGAGCGGTGCGCCGAGGGTGTGGGTGGTGAACGGGAGCTGTTGCCGGAGGAGTTGAGATCGCTCAGCCGCGACCTCCGGATACAGCCGGTGGACGCCGAGACGCTGGTGGAGCGGGTCCTCGCCGGGCTCGTGGGTGAGCCCGCACCCGGGGCGCCGGATGCGGTCAAGGGTCCCGATGCATCCGAGACGCCCGAACTACCCGGCGTGTCGGGCGAGTTCAGAGCCGGACGTGGCCGCGGCGGTGGTGCCCGGAGGGTTCGCGGTGTTCGCGGCTCGGATCCCGGCCGTGGCGGCAGCGCCCGGGGGTGACCGCTGGCCGACGCCGGAGGCCGGGCCGGGCCTCGGCACGGCCGGTCGTCGGGTGGACAAGGGGTACGGCGGAACGGGCACATGGCGCGGAGCCGGTGCTGAGCGTGCGGCATGGCTGGCCGAAGGCCGCTGGGAGGCGGGCGGGCGTGGAACGGCCGCTGCGGGGCGGGCGGGTGGCGAACGGGGGCACATGGGGCGGACGTGTGCCGAACGGGCCGTTGTGGGGCGGCCGGTGCTGAAATCGGCGCCGTTGGCGCAGTGAAGGGTGTGGGGCCGGTGAAGCGTGCCCGAGACGCTTCGAGTCTCCGCGCCGGGCCAATCCTGAACCGGGCTCGGCGAGTTGGGGCGGAAATACCGGAATCGGGAACCTGGTGGGCCCGGGAGGTGTACCAGATGTGACGTGGGGCGGAGGGGCCGCACCACGTGGTTGGGGGGAATCATGCGTCGTTTCACCGTGCGGGCGGGCATCACGGCAGTGACAGCGCTTGCTGCGTTATTCATCTGCGGCTCGCCGGCGGGCGCGGTCGGGCGGACGAGCGTGGTGATCACCTCGCAGGCCACGGGCGAGGCGACAGCACTTCCGGTCGACACGGAGCGCTACAGACGGCTGGAGCAACTGCTCGGGCCTGCCACGGGAGAGCGGAAGCGGCCGCCGAGCCTTAAGGAGACCGGTGGGGCCGGGGGGCCTCAGGTCAATGTGAGTTGGGTGGTCCGCGATGTGTCCGTGTGGCGCACCGACGGTATCTACGCGGACGACCCGTCCGGGACGGTCTGGATCCGTACGGTCTCCAGCGGCAGAGGCTCGGCTCCGCGCTCTTCGGAGACGGGCTTCTGGCACGCGGCCGAGAAGCCGCGGGAGCTCCGTGCCCTCCTCGGCGATCTCGGACTGATGGGTGGGAAGACCCGTCCGGTGTGGGGCCGGGCCGAGGCGATGGAGGGCGGGGCCATGCACGCCGTCGCACCGGGGCCCAGCGGCATGGACGGGTGGTGGACCGTGCCCGGGTTCGCGGCGGGCATAGGCATAGGCTGCGGCGGCACCGTGCTGCTTCGGCGCTGGGTGATCCGCCGCAGCCTTGCCGATCCGGTGATGCACCACCGGCTTCTCGACGTCTGACGTCCCGGACGTCCCTCCCGGCACACCTGCCGACGCGAGCCGCCGGGCGGCGTCATCTACCGGGACCTGTCAGGCGCGACCGCGGTCGGCCGTGAACCATCGGCGCCACCGCGGTGTGCCGAGACCCGCGGCGGGGCGCGACCTCCCTGGGCCTGTGGCCGCCCTCAGGTGCAACTGTCGTCGGGCCGTCATCCGCCGAGCGCGCGACTGCGGTCGGCCGCGCCCCGGAGGGCGCCGGCGTCATCAGCCCGTGAGAGTCCGCGAGTTGCGGCTTCTGGGGTCATCACCGAAGGGGGGCCCACGAGGGCATCCGGCAGGAGAGGGCGCCACCGCAGGCGCTCACCACCGCAGAGGACCACCGTCGTTGGGGTCGCCACCGCCGCCTGGAGGTCGGCGCGGTCAGCCCGTGGGAAGGCCCGGGGCCGGGTGGGCGGCCATCACGTCGCGGACCTCGGCCCGGATCTTGGCGAGGGCGTCCTCGTCGCCGTTGCCGGCGGCGGCGACACCTCGGTCGATCCACTGGGCGACCAAGGGCATCTGGTCGGTGCCCAGACCGCGGGAGGTGAGCGACGGGGTGCCGATGCGGATGCCGGAGGGGTCGAACGGCTTGCGGGGATCGAAGGGCACGGTGTTGTAGTTCACGACGATTCCGGCGCGGTCGAGCGCCTTCGCTGCGACCTTCCCGGGCACGCCGTTCCGGGTGAGGTCCATCAGGATGAGGTGGTTGTCCGTGCCGCCCGAGACGAGCTCGAAGCCGTGCTCCAGCAGGGATTCGGCGAGCGCCTTGGCGTTGGCGACCACGGAGTGTGCGTAGTCGCGGAAGGAGGGTTGCGTGGCCTCGTGGAGGGCCACGGCGATGGCGGCGGTGGTGTGGTTGTGGGGACCGCCCTGGAGGCCGGGGAAGACCGCCTTGTCGAGCGCCTTCGCCTTCGACTCGTGGGAGAGGAGCATGGCGCCGCGGGGGCCGCGGAGCGTCTTGTGGGTGGTCGTGGAGACGACGTCGGCGTGCGGGAAGGGGGAAGGGTGGGCACCGCCCGCGACGAGTCCGGCGATGTGTGCGATGTCGGCGACCAGGACGGCGTCGACCTCTCGGGCGATCTCCGCGAAGGCGGCGAAGTCGATGGTGCGCGGGACGGCCGTACCGCCGCAGAAAATGATCTTCGGCCGTTCCTTGACGGCCAGTTCACGCACCTCGTCGAAGTCCGTCAGCCCCGTGTCGGCCCGGACGCCGTACTGGACGCCGCGGAACCAGGTGCCCGTCGCGGATACGCCCCAGCCGTGGGTGAGGTGGCCGCCCATCGGGAGGGACATACCCATCACGGTGTCGCCGGGCTCGGCGAACGCCAGGTAGACGGCGAGGTTGGCGGGTGATCCCGAGTAGGGCTGGACGTTGGCGTGCTCGGCGCCGAAGACGGTCTTCGCCCGCTCGACGGCGAGGAGCTCGACGCGGTCGATGTTCTGCTGGCCTTCGTAGTAGCGGCGGCCGGGGTAGCCCTCGCTGTATTTGTTGGTCAGCACGGTGCCGGTGGCTTCGAGCACGGCCTGCGAGACGTAGTTCTCGCTGGGGATCATGCGCAGGGTGTCGGACTGGAGCTGTTCCTCGTCGGCGATGAGGGCGGCCAGCTCGGGGTCCTCGGCGGAGAGGGCGGGATGGGAAAGGGACACGGTCACGGCGTCCTCCGGGTCGATCCGTATGTCGGTTCACGAACCCGGGGTGCCCAGGCGGGCGGCACCTCGTGGGGGATGTCCGCACACTGCTCCCTCGTGGTCGTTTCCACGCGCGCCAGTCGCAATGTGTGCGCACAGTCTATGGCCTGAGTCGTATCGGAGCAGTTCTGGAAGGTTTCTTCGCAATCCGACCGAGCGACGATAGAAATGAGCACGGAACCGCCACGACACCGAACGGAGCATCGCCGTGACGACTACGGAACGCAGCATTGCCGCCGCCGAGGCACACAGCGCGCACAACTATCACCCGCTGCCGGTCGTCGTCGCCTCCGCCGAAGGCGCATGGATGACGGACGTGGAGGGTCGGCGCTACCTGGACATGCTGGCCGGGTACTCCGCGCTGAACTTCGGTCACGGCAACCGCCGGCTGATCGACGCGGCGAAGGCGCAGCTCGAGCGGGTGACGCTCACTTCGCGGGCGTTCCATCACGAGCGCTTCGCCGACTTCTGCACGCAGCTCGCCGAGCTGTGCGGCATGGAGATGGTGCTGCCCATGAACACCGGGGCGGAGGCCGTGGAGACGGCGGTGAAGACCGCGCGCAAGTGGGGCTACCAGGTCAAGGGGGTCCCGGACGGCCAGGCGAAGATCGTCGTGGCGCGCAACAACTTCCACGGGCGGACGACGACCATCGTCAGCTTCTCGACGGACTCGGAAGCGCGCGCCGACTTCGGTCCGTACACCCCCGGTTTCGAGATCGTGCCCTACGGCGACCTGACGGCGCTGGAGGCCGCGGTCACCGACAACACCGTGGCGGTGCTGCTCGAACCGATCCAGGGTGAGGCGGGTGTCCTGGTGCCGCCGCCGGGCTACTTCTCCGCCGTGCGGGAGCTGACCCGGGAGCGGAACGTCCTGTTCATCGCGGACGAGATCCAGTCCGGGCTGGGCCGGACGGGCAAGACCTTCGCATGCGAGCACGAGGACGTCGTTCCTGACATGTATGTGCTGGGGAAGGCGCTGGGCGGCGGAGTCGTCCCGGTCTCGGCCGTCGTCTCCTCGCACGACGTCCTCGGCCTCTACCGCCCCGGCGAGCACGGCTCCACCTTCGGCGGCAATCCGCTGGCGTGTGCCGTCGCGCTCGAGGTGATCGCGATGCTGCGCACCGGCGAGTACCAGCAGCGGGCAACGGAGTTGGGCGAGCATCTGCACGCGGAGCTGAATCTGCTGGTGGGCGGCGGGGCAGTCGAGGCGGTGCGCGGCCGCGGCCTGTGGGCGGGTGTGGACATCGATCCCGCGCACGGCACGGGCCGGCAGATCTCGGAGAAGTTGATGGACCAGGGCGTGCTGGTCAAGGACACCCACGGGAGCACCATCCGGATCGCTCCCCCGCTGGTGATCAGCAAGGAGGACCTGGACTGGGGCCTGGACCGGCTCAGGGCGGTTCTCCAGGGCTGAGCAGTTCCGCAGGGCTGAGCGCGTCGGCCGGGCGTGCAGAGCAGTTCGGTGCCGGGAGGAGGGTCGGCCGTCCTCCCGGCACCGTCATGTGCATCCCGGCCGGCCCGCTCTGTGCGGTCGGGCGCGGGGACCGTCGTCAGGCGATCAGTCGGGGTCGCGCGGGTCGAAGGACGCGGTGTCCACGATCAGGTCGTCCGGGAAGGCGGAGGCGATGGCGTCCCACTTGACGAACTTGAAGTTGGTGGTTTCGCGGTCGCCGTCCGCCGGTTCGGCCTCCCCGTCGTGGGTGACCAGCAGGCCCTTCGGATAGTTCCGGCCGAGGGGGACGTTGACGACGGTCGAGCCGTCGGAGTGCTGGACGGCGTCGGCAGCCGGGCCGCCGGCGACCTCGAACGACCCCAGATACGAGTTGCGGCCGCCGCGGCCGTAGACCGCGAAGGTGTTGTCACCCTGGCTGGAGGAGAGCACGTATCCCTTGCCGTCGCCCGCGTGGTAGACGGTGACGCCTTCGGCGTCGGCCCGGAGGTGCTTACCGCCGTAGCCGGGGTCGTGATCGGTGTCGATCACGCACTCCTCCTCGGTGCTGTCGTACGTCCACGGCACGCCGTACTCCCGTACGCGGTCGAGGAGGCGCGGGGTGTCGAACTCCTCGTCGTCGAGGTCGATGCGCCACAGGCCGACGTCCTCCTGGGCGGCGTAGAGGACGCGCTCCTCCAGGTCGACGGCCATGCCTTCGACCTGCGCGTGGTCGCCGGGGTCGGCGCACGGTTCCCAGCGCTTGCCGTCGGGCAGCGTGAAGGAGCCCGGCAGGTCGACGGTGTCCTCGGCGGTGTAGCCGACCTTGCCGCCACCGGCGTCCGTCAGCTTCAGCAGCTTCAGACGGGTCTCCGAGCGCCGCGAGACGACCACATGGGCGTCTCCGTCGTGGGTGTACGCGGCCAGCCCGTACGCGGTGCGCTGCTCGTCGACGTCGCCTTCGTCCCGGGAGAACACGGGCGCGACGCCGTCCGCGGTGACGTCGCGCAGCGGCGCCCGGCCCGCGCGGACGGCGCGCGGGTCGATGGCGTAGGCCCGTACGCGGTCCCGCCCCCGGTCGCTGACCAGCGCCAAGTCGGTCTTGCGGCCGTCGAGTTCGAAGCCGTAGACGATGTCGACGTTGTTGAACCGGCCGGGTTCGGTGCCGTCGCCGGGCGGCGCGGGCGGTGCGGCGATGTGCTGCAGGCGCTTGCCGTCGAGTCCGTAGACGTCGAGTCCGGCCTCCTTGAGGGTGCTGACGACGATGCTGCGCCCGGAGTCACGGGGATCGACCCAGACCGCCGGGTCGTCGGCATCGGCGTTGCCGCCCGCCTCGTCGTCGTGGACGGCGGGGGTCTCGGCCGTCGCGGTGACCCGCGCCGGTCGCGGGGCCGCGTCAGCCCCTCCCGGGCCGTCCGCCGCCGCCCCGGCCCCGGTCGGGGCCATGAGGGCGGTCAGCAGCAGGGCGCCAAGGACCGCGCCGTTCCTGGGAGTTGCGATTCTCTGCTTCGTGGGCGTCACAGCTCTCCTCGGGTTCGGACAAACTCTCGAACCGTAGGAGCAGACGGTGAACACGCAAAGACCACAAGGGAAAGGGAGACACGTCAGAGGATGACGTGCGGGAGGAAGCGGGCGTATTCGTCGGTGACGGGCCCGGCGGACTCGCGGATGCCGAGACCTGCCGCCTCCCCCTCGACGACCCAGGCGCCGAGCACCACGTGGTTCCCGCCCACCGCTCCGTCCCCCACCGAACCTTCCCCCGCCGAGCCGTCCCCCACCGGGCGGTCCCCTGCCGAACCGTCCCCCGCAGGGCCTTTCGCTCCCGGACCGACGTCGGCCGCCGTCGCTGTGAGGTCCGGGAGCAGCGCCAACTCCTGGTAGCAGCAGGGCTCGTCCCGTACGACGGGTGCGGCGCCCGGTTCGTGCAGGGTGATCCCCGCGCCTTCCCGGCCCAGCAGCGGCTTGGCGACGTATCCCGTCGTCCCGGCGAGTTCCCGCGGCCCGTCCAGGTAGGCGGGCAGCAGGTTCGGGTGCCCGGGGTGGAGTTCCCAGAGCACGGCCAGGAGCGCCTTGTTGGAGAGCAGCATCTTCCAGGCCGGTTCGATCCAGAGGGTGCTGCCGGTGCCGCCGCCGTTGTCCAGGGTGTCCAGAGCGCCCTGGCCGAAGCCGTCGGTGACCAGCCACTCCCACGGGTAGAGCTTGAAGCAGCTGCGGATGAAGCGCATCCGCAGGTCCACGAAACGGCCGGAGAGCCGGTCCCAGCCGATGTCCTCCATGGAGATCGACTCGGTCTCCAGACCGGCCTGTCCGGCGGTCTCCCGCAGATAGGCGACGGTCATCAGGTCCTCGCCCAGCTCGTCCCCCGCCGAGTGCGCGAAGTGCACGGGAGCGCCCGGGGGCAGCAGTGTCGCCTGGCGCTTCCAGGCGGCGACGAGCCGCTCGTGCAGCGAGTTCCACTGGTCGGCGCCCGGGAAGCGGTCCTCCATCCAGAACCACTGCGGGCTCGCCGCCTCGACCAGCGAGGTGGGGGTGTCGGCGTTGTACTCGAGCATCTTCGCCGGGCCGGTGCCGTCGTAGCGGAGGTCGAACCGGCCGTAGATACTGGGCTGTTCGTCCCGCCGTCGCCAGGAGTCGGCCACGAGCGCGGCCAGCCGGGGATCGTCGATGCCCAGTTCGGCGAAGCGGTCGTGCTCCACGATGTGCGCGGCCGCTGCCAGGCACATGGCGTGCAGTTCCTCGACGACCTCCTCCAGCGCCTCGACCTCGGGGAGCGTGAACGCGTAGTACGCGCTCTCGTCCCAGTAGGGGCGCAGCGAGCCGTCCGGGTAGCGGGTGAGCGGATAGATGAGCCCTTGCTCCTCGACCGTCTGCTGCCAGCCGGGGCGCGGGGCGATGTTGTGGCGCCGCATGAGGGATCAGCCGCCGCCGCTGCCGCCGTGGCCCTTGCCGAAGCCGCCGCGTCGTACGTCCGAGTCGTCGTACGAGCCGCCGGAACCGCCCGATCCCTCGGAGTCGTCGGAGAACGAGCCGCCGTCGACCCAGCCCTTCTTCTCCTCGCCGCCGTAGTACCAGGAGGCGTCCCCCGTGAGGGAGGCGCGGCCAGTGCTCCTGCTCTTGCCCTTGGCGTTCCAGCCGCTCTTCAGGCTGCTGCGGCCGTTCTTGCAGTCGTCCGCGTCGATGACCCGGTAGCCCTGGGTGACGCGGTAACTGTCCTCGTCCACGCACCGCTTGTCGGGCTCCGAGCTGCAGGCGGTCAGGGCTGCCGCGAGGGCGCCCATGCTGCCGAGAATCACGGTGCCGGAGCGCAGCCTGCGTCGAGTGTCCGTCATGTCTTCCTCAACCCCCGTCGTGTTCATGTCCAGTTGAGCCCGGTCATCCTAGGGGCGGTGGAGGGCTTCCGCGTGACGGGGTCCGCGTGGGTCACGCCTGTGGGTGACGACACGTCAGGGCAGCGCGGCACACAGGGCGTCGAGGGCGCCGGAGAACGCGTGGTCCGGTGGTGTGCCGTATCCGACGACGAGGGCGTCGGGGCCCGCGTCCGGCCTGCCGGCCCCGGCTGTCTCCGCGTCCTCGTGCCGGTAGCGGCCGAGCCCGTCGAGGGCCAGACCGTGCCAGGCCGCCGCGGCACCGATGACGGACCGCTCGGTGCCCGTGGGGAGTTCGAGCACGGCGTGCAGTCCGGCCGCGATGCCGGTGACCCGGAGGTGCGGGGCGCGTGCGGCGAGCACGGACACCAGCTGGTCGCGGCGGCGCCGGTAGCGCAGGCGCATGCCCCGCACATGCCGGTCGAACGCCCCGGATGCGATGAACTCCGCCAGCGTGAGCTGGTCGAGCGCGCTCGCCTGCCATTCGACGCCGCCCTTCGCCTCCACCACCGGCTCGACGAGGTGGTCCGGCAGCACCATCCACCCCAGGCGCAGGCCGGGGGCGAGGCTCTTGCTCGCGGTACCGACGTAGACGACGCGCTCCGGGTCCAGGCCCTGGAGCGCGCCGACCGGCTGCCGGTCGTAGCGGAACTCGCCGTCGTAGTCGTCCTCCACGACCAGCCCGCCGGTGCGCCGCGCCCAGTCGACGACGGCGGCCCTGCGCTCGGGGTGGAGCGGTACGCCGGTGGGGAACTGGTGGGCCGGTGTGAGCAGCACCGCGCCCGTGCCCGGCAGATCCGCCAACTCCTCGGTGCACCCGCCCCGTTCGTCAACCGTCAGCGGAGGCGTACGGAGTCCGGCGCCGGTGAGGATGCGGCGGTGGACGTCGAGCCCGTAGCCCTCGACGGCCACCCCGGAGGTGCCCGACCGCCGCAACACCTCGGCGAGCAGCCGCAGTCCGTGCACGAAGCCGGAGCAGACGACGATCCGTTCGGGTTCGGCCAGGACGCCGCGTGCCCGGGCGAGATACCCGGCGAGGGCCTCGCGCAGCTCGGGGCGGCCGCGCGGGTCTCCGTACCCGAAGGCCGTTGCGGGTGCGGCCTGCAGGGCCCGCCGGGAGGCGGCGAGCCAGGCGGTCCGGGGGAAGGATCCGGGGTCGGGAGAGCCGGGGAAGAGGTTGTGGGCGGCGCCGGTGCGGGGAGCCGGCCCCGCGGTGGGACCCGACCGGTCACCACCGGCCCGGCGCACCGCCGGTGCGCTACGGGATACCCGGTCCGCCGGTGCGCCACGAGATGCCTGGTCCGCCGGTGCGCTACGGGATGCCCGGTCCGCCGGTGCCGTACGGGAGGTCCGACCCTCCGGTGCGCTACGGGACGCGCCCCGGGCCGGCGCGGTCCCCGTCGCCCGAGCCGCCGGTACGGCTCCCGTCGACCGGTCCGCCACGCGCGTCCCGGAGCCCTGACGGGCCATGAGCCAGCCCTCGGCGACGAGTTCGGCGTAGGCGTCGGCGACCGTGTTGCGGGCCAGTCCCAGGTCGGCGGCGAGCGAGCGGGACGAGGGCAGGCGTGTCCCGGGGGCCAGCCGACCCGTACGGACCGCGTCCCGCAGCGCGCCGATGAGCGCGGCCCGGACGCCCGTCGTGCCGCCCGCCGGCAGATCGAGATGCAGATCGCTCCCGTAAGTGGCCCACGTTTTCTCCATGGAAATGGACCATACTCCTGGGTCAATGCATGCCTAGGGTGGGGGCATGACGATCAAGGACACCACCCTTGGCCAGGCCCCGCGGATGCGTCTGGCGGACCACGCCCCCGAGGTCTACAAGGCGATGGTCCGGCTCGACGCGGCCGCCTCGAACGGCGTCGACCCGGTCCTCGCCGAGCTGGTCAAGATCCGCGCCTCGCAGATCAACCACTGCGCGTTCTGCCTCGACATGCACACCAAGGACGCCCGCGCGATGGGTGAGCGCGAGGACCGCCTGTACCTCCTCAGCGCCTGGGAGGAGGCGCCCGGCCACTACACCGAGAAGGAGCGTGCCGCCCTCGCGCTGACCGAGGCGGTCACGGTACTGACGGACGGCTTCGTCCCCGATGCGGTCTACGCCCGCGCGGCCGAGCATTTCGACGCGACCGAACTCGCCCATCTCATCGCCCTGATCCTCACCATCAACGCCTGGAACCGGATCGCGGTGACCACGCGGTCGGTGCCGGGCTCCTACCAGCCCGGCGATCGGAAGAAGGCCGCCGTATGACCGCCGCGGCGACTCTGCGCGCCCTGCACCTCGGCCGGGAGGCGGGCGACCCGCTCGTCCTGCCCGGTCCGTGGGACGCCGTGAGCGCCCGCGCGTTCGAGGAAGCGGGCTTCCCGGCCCTGGCCACACCGAGCGCCGGGATCTCGGCGACGCTGGGGTACGAGGACGGCGGCCAGACCCCTCCCGCCGAGATGTTCGCGGCGATCGCGCGGATCGTACGGGCGGTGGACGTGCCGGTGTCCGCGGACATCGAGGACGGCTACGGGCTCGCACCCGCCGAGATCGTGGAACGGCTGCTGGAAGCAGGCGCAGCGGGCTGCAACCTGGAGGACTCCGACCCGGCCACGGGACAGCTCGTCGACCCGCGGCGGCACGCCGACCGGCTCGCGGACGTTCGGGCCGCGGCGGGCGGCCAACTCGTCGTCAACGCGCGGATCGACACGTTCCTGCGCGGTACGCCCGACGCGGCGGCGGCGATCGAGCGCGGGCTGCTCTACCGGGAGGCGGGTGTCGACTGCGTGTACCCGATCCTCGCGCCGCGCGAGCTGCTGCCGGAGCTGGCGGCGGGCATCGGCGGTCCGCTCAACGCCCTGGCGGCACCGGCCGGGCGGCCGTCACCGCGCGAGCTGGGCGCTCTCGGAGCCACCAGGATCACCTTCGGTGGCGGTCCGCAGCAGCGCATCGCGGGAGAAATCCGGTCCCTCGCGGGAGGGTTGGCCACGACGGCAGCCGCCCCCTGAGCACGCCGGAGGCACCCGTACGCGAGCCGGTCCGCCGACAGGAGTCGTTCGTCGGTGGTGCGCCTGTACGCGGGCCGGGTCTCATTCGCCGGAAGCGGCGCCCCCGCCGGTCACCCCGTTCGCGAGCGGGGGTACGCCGGTCACCCCGTACGCGAGCAGGGGTACGTCAGCGGGCGCCCGGCGTTCACCCCGTACGCCGCCGGACCGCCGCGGTCAGCCGGCCCCCGGCCGCGAGCATCACCAGGGCCAGGGCGACACCGCCGACCGTCAGGGCGATGCGTTCCGCGGCCAGTTCCCAGTCCCCCATCCCGTGCTCCATACCGAAGACCAGCGCCACGACGGTCAGGCACAGCGTCCACCACCCGTACCGGGCCGCGGTCACCAACTGCATGGCACAGAGGGTGACCGCCACGACGAGGGCGAGGAGGAGGACGGGGACCCGGGGGGTGAGGAGCAGCGCGGCGATGACTCCGCCGCCGAGCGTGCCCAGGACGCGGTCCTTCGCGCGTGTGTGCACCGCCTCCCGGGAGGGCTTGGCCACCCGCAGCGCCGAACTGGCCAGCCAGACGGCGTGGGAGAGGGGGATCAGCCAGGCCGTTCCGGTGGCGAGGGCGCCGGTGCAGGCGAGGGTCGCGGCGAACGGCGTCGCGTCCCGCAGCCGCCCACGCGTCCGGCGCAGGCTCGCGGCCGGCCCGGGGCCCGTGACCGTCCGTCCGGTGGCGGTGATCACCAGCGCCTGCCACAGCGTCCCGGCCGCGAACTGGGCCGCGTACGCCCACCAGGACACGCCCTGGGCGAGGTCGACCCCGGCCAGGAGGAAGGCCAGGACCGCCATCGCGGCCGCCATGCGCAGCGGGCCGCCCGCGACCTCGGACACCCCTTGGAGGGCGGCGGCGAGCGCGGCCCCCGCGACCACGGCGGCCGCGATGCCGGCCGAGGCCGCACCAGCCGCGGCGGCGAGGCTCAACAGCACGCCCCCGGCCAGCAGATCGGCGACCGGGGGCCTGGAGGTCAGCGAGGAGAAGGCGGCGAGCGTGAGATAGGCGCCGAACGAGCAGGCGAGCCCCGGGCCGAGGTGGCCGGTCCCCGCTCCGACGGCCATCGGTGCCGCCACCGCGGCCGACCGCACGAGGGCGATGAGGCGGGCCCGGCCGGGCGGGACGGCGGACGGCCGGTCACGTGGCGCGGGCGGGCGCTCCGTACGACTCCGGCTCATCAGCCGGATGCGGAACGCGCGGCGCCGGACCGCGCGGGCGCGGCGGACGTGGCGCCGGACCGCGTGGGCGCGGCGGACGTGGCGCCGGACCGCGCGGGCCGAGAAGTCGCGGCGGCGGGGACGGCCACGGCAGCCGCTGCGGACCGTCCGGACATCGAGAACATGGCAGGCATGGCAGACATCACGGACATGCTAGCCACGCGGCCGCAGCGGCACGGCACGAACGCGCGCCCCGCCTCCCCCGCGCCGAGCGCCCGACCGGCCGAGGGCCCGAGCCCCGAGCCCCGAGCCCCCGAGCGCCCGAGCGCCCGAGCGCCCGAGCGGCAGCGCGGCAGCAGGGCAGCAGGGCAGCAGGGCAGCAGGACGTCACCCCACGAACGCGGCTGCCCCGCCTCCCCCGCGCCGGACGGCAGGGGGAGACGGGGCGGGCCGAGCCGCTGTCAGGCGCGGACGGTGAGAGCGGCAGTACCCGTCAGGGCATCCACGCCTTCCAGACGTCCGGGTTCTCCTTGACCCACCGCTCCGCCGCGTCCTGCGGCGACATCTTGTCCGCGGCGATCATCTCGGAGACCTCGTTCTGGTGCTCCTTGGTCCACCGGAACTTCTTGAGGAAGGTCGCGGCCTTGCCGCCCTTCTTCGCGAAGTCCGCGTTGAGGAACTTCTGCAGCGGAGTCGTCGGATACGCGCAGTCGATGGACTCGGGGTCCTCGGTCCCCTTCTCCGCGCACGCGTCCGTGTACTTCGGCAGCTTCACCTCGACCATCGGCACCTGGTTGAACAGCCACTGCGGCTCGTACCAGTAGGTGAGGAACGGCTTCTTCTGCTTGGCGAACTGCTTGATCTGGGTGATCTGAGCCGCCTCCGAACCCGAGAACACGACCTGGTAGTCCAGGTTCAGGTTCTTCACCAGCGCCTTGTCGTTGGTGATGTACGAGGGCGAGCCGTCCAGGAGCTGGCCCTTGCCGCCGCTCTCGGCCGTGCGCAGCTGGTCCGCGTACTTGTTGAGGTTCTTCCAGTCCGTCACATCGGGGTGCTGGTCGGCGAAGTACTTCGGGACGAACCAGCCGATGTGGCCGGTGACACCGAGGTCGCCGCCGCGGGCGATCGTCTTCTTGTCCTCGATGTACCGCTGTTCCTGCTCGGGGTGGCCCCAGTCCTCCATGATCGCGTCGACGCGGCCCTGGCTGAGCGCGTCCCAGGCCGGGATCTCGTCGACCTGCACGGTGTCGACGCGGTAGTCCAGTTCGTGCTCCAGCAGGTACTGGGCGACGGCGACGTTGGCCTGTGCACCGACCCAGGACTGCACCGAGAGGTTGACGGTCTTCGCGCCCTCCGCGTTCGCGAACGGCGATGTCTGCTGGGTCATGTCGGCGGCACCGCAGCCGGTCGCCGCGAGCAGCGCGGCGGCGACAAGGGCGGCGCCGGCGACCCGCCGGCGCGGGCCGGGGATCCGTATGCGCACCATGTCAGCTCTCCTTCCGCTCGCGGCGGGTCGTGGGCTGGGTGACCCGGTCGAGCACCAGCCCCAGGCAGACGATCGCCGCGCCGGCGACCAGGCCGGTCGCCAGTTCGCCGCGGGCCAGACCCGCCACGACGTCGTAGCCGAGCGCGCCACCGCCGACCAGGCCGCCGATGATGACGACGGCGAGGACCAGGACGACGCCCTGGTTGACGGCGAGCAGCAGCGCTGAGCGGGCCAGCGGAAGCTGGACCTGACGCAGTTGCTGGACGGTGGTGGCGCCCATGGAGCGCGAGGACTCCAGGGCCGCCGGGTCGACCTGCCTCAGGCCCTGGGTGGTGATGCGGACGACGGCGGGCAGCGCGTAGACGACCGCCGCGGCGACGGCGGGCGCCCGGCCGACCGCGAACAGCGCGACCACCGGGATGAGATAGACGAACTGCGGCATCGTCTGGAACACGTCCAGCACCGGGCGCAGCATGCGTTCCAGCCGGGGGCTGCGTGCCGCGGCGATCCCGATGAGGAAGCCGAGGACCAGCGTCACGGCGACGGCCGCGAGGACCTGCGAGAGCGTGTCCATCGACGGCTTCCACACCCCGAGGACGCCGATCGCGGCCATCGAGGCGACGGCGGTGAGCGCGGTCTGCCAGGTGCCGATGACCCAGGCGAGCGCGGCGACGATGAGCAGGACGCCCCACCAGGGCAGGCCGAGCAGCCCGCTGCGCACGGGGTCGAGGACCCAGCGGGTGAAGTGGGCGGCCCAGTCGGCGGTTCCGCCGACGACGGGCACGCCGGTGTAGAGGTGGTCGACCATCCAGTCCTTGGCGGTGTTGACCGGTTCGGCGATGGCGAACGTCCAGCTCTCCGGCCAGCTCAGGGCGCCCGTCAGCCGTCCGGTCACTGCCACGGCGGCCGCGGCCACGGCGGCGAGGCCCCAGCCGCGCGGGCCGCGCAGCGCGGCGGGCCCGGTCGGTTCGGCGCCGAGCTTCTCGCCGGCGGCGCCGGTGACCCGGTCGAGGACGACGGCGAGCAGCACGATCGGGATACCGGCGGCCAGCGCGGCGCCCACGTCCACGGACGACAGCGCCTGGTAGACGCGGTCACCGAGACCGCCCGCGCCGATCATCGAGGCGATGACAGCCATCGAGAGGGCCATCATGATCGTCTGGTTGACGCCGAGCAGCAGTTCCTTGCGAGCGAGCGGCAGGCGGGCCGTCAGCAGCCGCTGCCTGCCGGTCGCGCCGAGCGAGGCGACGGCCTCCATGACGCCGCCGTCGGCGCCCCGCAGTCCGAGCGCGGTGAGGCGTGTCATGGGCGGCGCCGCGTAGACGACGGTCGCGAGGACCGCGGCGGGCACGCCGATGCCGAAGACGAGCGCGACGGGCAGCAGATAGGCGAACGCGGGCAGCACCTGCATGGTGTCGAGCACGGGGCGCAGCGCGCGGTACGTGCGGTCCGACAGCCCGGCCGCCAGGCCGAGTACGCCGCCCAGCACGACGGAGGAGAGGACCGCCACCACCATGACGGCGAGCGTCTGCATCGTCGGCACCCACATGCCGAGCACTCCGCACAGCGCCATGGAGGCGGCGGAGGTCAGCGCGAGCCGGAGCCCGGCCACGCGCCAGGCGACGAGGCCCGCGACGGCCGTGACACCGGCCCAGCCGAGGGCGAGCAGCACGAGGTAGACGGCGCGTACGGACAGCACGATGGCGTTGCTGATGTGGCCGAAGAAGTACAGGAACAGCGGGTGGCTGTCGCGGTTGTCGATGATCCAGTCGCTGGCGGTGCCGAGCGGCTCGGACACGTCGACGGTCAGCGCGCCCGGCCAACTGCCGCTGGACCACTGGGCGTGGGCGAGCGGGACGAGTACGGCCGCGGCGACGGCGAGCAGGAGCAGCTTGCCGAGCGAGCGGTGGCGGGTGAGCGAACGCAGCGAGAACGTACGGGCGGTGTCGGGGCTGCCGACGGAGGTGACGGCACTCATCTGCGCCCCCTGACACCGGCGGGGTCGGGCAGCGTCATGCGGCGACCCCCTCGCCTTCCGCGGTCTTCGCGTCCTTCGGACTCCCGGAGTCCTTCACGGCCCCGGAGTCCTTCACGCCCCCGGAAACCGTCGCGTCCTCGGTGCCCTCCGGCCCGTCGGTGCCCCGCGGCCCGTCGGGGTCCGGGCCCTGCGGGCCGTCGGGGCCCTCGGTGCCGGCCACGACGCCGAGCAGGCACTCGTGGTCGACGACGCCCAGCAGCTTGCCGTCGGACATGACGCGCGCGGCCGGGTCGCCGGAGCGGGCGACCGCCTCGATCGCCTCGGAGACCGTGGCGCTCGGGGCGATGGCCGGGCCGGTCTCGGACTCGCCGATGTCGGCGGGGCGCATGGCGGAGCGGACGGTGATGACCTGCTCGCGGGCGACGTCGCGGACGAACTCGCGCACGTAGTCGTCGGCCGGGGAGCCGACGATCTCCTCGGGCGTGCCGAGCTGCACGATCTGCCCGTCGCGCATGAGCGCGATGCGGTCGCCGAGGCGCAGGGCCTCGCTGAGGTCGTGGGTGATGAAGATCATCGTCCGGCCCTCCTCGCGGTGCAGCCGGATGACCTCCTGCTGCATGTCGCGGCGGATGAGCGGGTCGAGGGCGCTGAACGGCTCGTCGAAGAGCAGCACTTCGGGGTCGACGGCGAGCGCCCGGGCCAGGCCCACGCGCTGCTGCTGACCGCCGGAGAGCTGGCCGGGGCGGCGGGCCTCCAGGCCCTCCAGGCCGACCTTGGCCACCATCTCGGCGGCGCGGGCGCGGCGTTCGGCCTTGCCGACGCCCTGGATCTCCAGGCCGTACGCGACGTTGTCGAGCACCGAGCGGTGCGGCAGCAGGCCGAAGTGCTGGAAGACCATGGAGGCGCGGTGGCGGCGCAGTTCGCGCAGCCGGGCGCGGTCCATGCCGAGCACGTCCTCGCCGTCGATGGACACGCCGCCGCTGGTCGGCTCGATGAGCCGGGTCAGACAGCGCACCAGGGTGGACTTGCCGGAGCCGGACAGGCCCATGACGACGAAGACCTCGCCCTTGCGGACGTCGAAAGAGACGTCGCGGACGGCCGCGGTGCAGCCGGTGCGGCGGCGCAGTTCGTCGGCCGGGAGGGAGGCGTGCGGGCCGCCGGGTATGCGGTCCGCCTTGGGTCCGAAGACCTTCCACAGGTTGCGGACGGAGAAGACGGGAGCCTGCCCCAGCGCCGTCTTCTCCTCCGCTTCCTGGCGCGGGCGTGACGCGCCCGCCGTCCCGGTGTCGCTTCTACCGGTAGCCGTCATCGGACATCACCTTCATCTTTCGGGCCTGATGCGAGCAGTTCTGCGCACTTCTCCCCCACCATCAGGACGCCGATCATGGGGTTCACGGCGGGGATGGTGGGGAACACGGACGCGTCGGCGATCCGGATGCCCTCCAGCCCGCGGATCCTCAACTCGGGGTCCACGACGGCGAGTTCGTCGTCTGCCGCACCGATGCGGCAGGTGCCCGCCGGATGGTAGACGGTGTGCGCGACATGGCGTGCGTATGCGCTGATCTCCTCGTCGGAGGTGACCTCGGGGCCGGGGCAGACCTCGCGCTTGAGCCATCCGGCCAGCGGTTCGGTCTTCGCGATCTCCCGTGCGGTCTTGATGCCGTCGACGAGGGTGTTGCCGTCGTAGTCGTCCTCGTCCGTGAAGTAGCGGAAGTCGAGGGCGGGTTTGACGGCCGGGTCGGCGCTGGTGAGGTAGAGGCGGCCGCGGCTGCGCGGCTTGGGGATGTTCGGCGTCATCGACACCCCGTGCGCGGGCTTCTCGTAGCCCAGGCGCTCGGGGTTGTCGGTGAACGGGATCTGGTAGAAGTGGAACATCAGGTCCGGGCCGCCGGACTCCGGGTCCCGCCGGACGAAGAGCCCGGCGTCGGAATCCATCGCCGAGTTCTCCGGGATGGGCCCGTTCGTCTCCCACACGATGACCGACTCGGGGTGGTCGAGCAGGTTCTCGCCGACGCCCGGAAGGTCGTGCACACCGGCGATGCCCAGCGCCTCCAGGTCCCTCTTCGGCCCGATGCCGGAGTGCATCAGCAGCCGCGGGGTGTCCACCGCGCCCGCGCAGACGATCACTTCGCGGCGGGCCCGGATCAGGCGCTCCTCGCCGTCCTGGGTCCGGATGCGGACGCCGGTGGCGCGGGTGCCGTCCAGCTCCAGCTTGTACGCCCAGGTCTCCAGCAGGATGCGGAGGTTCGGGCGGTCACCGGCCTCGATGTGCGGGTGGAGGTAGGCGACCGAGGCGGAGGAGCGCTTGTTGTCCTCCGGGTGGTAGGCCAGGTCGAAGAAGCCGACGCCCTCGTGGAACGGCTTCTTGTTGAAGCCCTCGACGCGCGGCACGCCGAGCGCGGCCTGGGCCGCGTCCACGAAGTCCCGCGCGATGGCGTTCCGGTCCTGCTCGTCGACGGCCACGATGTTGTTGCGCAGCCGGTCGAAGTACGGGTCCATGGACGCCGCGTCCCAGCCGTCGGCGCCGGCCTCCGCCCACTCGTCCCAGTCGGACGGCAGCGGCTTGAAGCTGATCAGGGTGTTGTGCGAGGAGCAGCCCCCCAGCACGCGGGCCCGGCTGTGCCGGATGTGGGAGTTGCCGCGCGGCTGGGGAACCGTCGGGTAGTCGTAGTCCAGATCGCCGCCGAGGAGGCCGAGCCAGCGGCGGAGGGTGAGGACGTCGGGCCGGTCGATGTCGGTCGGGCCGCCTTCGATGACGGTGACCGTGACCTCGGGGTCCTCGGTGAGGCGGGAGGCGATCACCGATCCTGCGGTGCCGCCGCCGACCACGACATAGTCGGCTGCCTCGGTCTCAAGGGAGGGGGGCATGGTGGGTCCTGCTCCTTGCAAGGTGCGTGCGTGTGCGTGATCCGCAAGGGCGGGTACGGACGTGACGCCCGTACCCGCCGGGGGGGGCGGGCGTCAGCCCGCGAACCAGCGGACGGGCCGCGGGTCGAGGTTCTGGTAGATGTGCTTGGCCTCGCGGTACTCGTCGAGACCGGTGGGGCCCAGCTCCCGTCCGACGCCGGACTTGCCGAACCCGCCCCACTCGGCCTGCGGGAGGTACGGGTGGTAGTCGTTGATCCATACCGTGCCGTGGCGAAGCCGACGGGCCACGCGGCGGGCGCGGCCGGCGTCGGAGGTCCACACGGCGCCCGCGAGCCCGTACTCGGTGTCGTTGGCCAGGGCGACCGCGTCGTCCTCGGTGTGGAAGGTCTCGACGGTGAGGATCGGCCCGAAGGTCTCCTCGCGCACCACGCGCATCTCGCCGTGGCAGTAGTCGAGGATCGTCGGCGGGTAGAAGTAGCCGGTGGCGGGCCGTACGCCGGAGGGCTCGGGCCGGCGGCCGCCGCAGCGCACGACGGCGCCCTCGTCGCGGGCGGAGTCGACGTACGCCTCGACCTTCTCGAGCTGCTGGGCCGAGACCAGCGGGCCGCACTCGACGCCGTCCTCGGTGCCGCGGCCCAGTTTGATCTTCTCGGCCCGGCGCGCCAGTTCGGCGACGAAGCGGTCGCGCACGGACTCCTCGATGATGAGCCGGGCGCCGGCCGAGCAGACCTGGCCGCTGTGGATGAAAGCGGCGTTCAGGGCCTGGTCGACGGCGGTGTCGAAGCCCTCGTCGGTGGCGCAGGCGTCCGCGAAGACGACGTTGGGGTTCTTGCCTCCCAGCTCCAGGGCGACCTTCTTCACGGTCGGCGCGGCGGCCTGCATGACCTTGGTGCCGCTGGCGAGTCCGCCGGTGAAGGAGACCAGGTCCACGTCCGGGTGCTCGGAGAGCCGGGCGCCGACGGGGTCGCCGGTGCCGGTGACGAGGTTCGCGACACCGGCGGGGAGGCCGGCCTCGGCGAGCAGCCCGACCAGGTGGACGGTCGAGAGCGGGGTGACCTCGCTGGGCTTGATGACGAACGTGTTGCCCGCGGCGAGCGCCGGGGCGACCTTCCAGCTCGCCTGGAGCAGCGGGTAGTTCCAGGGCGTGATCATCGCGCAGACGCCGACGGGCTCGTGGACGACGACGCTGTGCACCGTCTCGCTGCCGGCGTCGACGACCCGGCCTCCGCTCTCGTTCATGACGAGATCGGCGAAGTACCGGAAGGCATTGGTCACGTCGTCGACGTCGACCCGGCCCTCCTCCAGGGTCTTGCCGGTGTCGCGGCTCTCGGTGAGCGCGATCTCCTCGCGGTCCCGCTGCAGCAGATCGGCGACGCGGCGCAGCAGCGCGGCGCGTTCGGCGACGGGAGTGTGCGGCCAGGGACCGGAGTCGAAGGCGCGGCGTGCCGCGGCGACGGCGGCGTCGGTGTCCTCGCGGCCACCCTCGGCGACGAGGGCCAGAGGCTTGGCGTCGGCGGGGTCGAGGACCTCGCGGGTGGCTCCGGATGCGGCCGTCCGCCACACGCCGTCGATATGGATACTCTCGGTAGCCGACACGTTTGTTTCTGCCTTCCCCTGCATGTCATGTTCATCGCTGGTCGACCGCCGGTCGAACCAGCAACGGGGACCCCTCCCCCGTCACGGGAAACCCATGCGCAAGTTTTCACGCTCAGTGACCCATTTCACGCTGCCGGGAAGGGATTCGGGCCGGAATGGCAGATTCGGGCAGCGGGACCGCGGATGACGGGCGACGGACGAGCACGCCCCCGGCTCGATCGAGCACCACGTCCGCATCCGCCGCGAGCCAGGTGTCCGCGATGCACGGGACGGCACACGGGAGTTGGGCGGCGGCCCGGCACGGGACGCCGGTGCCGGACAGGAGCCGGTCCGCGCCGGAGGAATAGGCCGGGCGGCGGAGAACCACCGGGCGTGGAGGTCGGCGTGGAGCCCCCGTCCCGCACTGATGAAAGGCGGACAAACCAGGCGTAGAGTGGCCGGAACGCCACGGTCCGATGCTGCGAGCGACGGAGCAGCACATGGTCGACCCCAAGGGCTTCCTCAAAACCTCACGCGCCGCGAGGCCACGCCGGCCCGCCGAGGAGCGCGTGGCCGACTGGCATGAGGTCTACACGGGCCAGGAGCTGCTTCCGCTGGTCACGAAACAGGCGAGCCGGTGCATGGACTGCGGCGTCCCGTTCTGCCACAGCGGCTGCCCGCTGGGGAATCTCATCCCGGAGTGGAACGAGTACGCCTCGCTCGAGGACTGGCGTGCCGCCTCCGAGCGCCTGCACGCCACCAACAACTTCCCCGAGTTCACCGGTCGCCTGTGCCCCGCTCCGTGCGAGGACGCCTGCGTCCTGGCGATCAACTCCGACCCCGTGACGATCAAGGACATCGAGTCCACCATCGCCGACCAGGCGTGGGCGCTCGGCCACACGCCCCCGCAGCCACCGGAGCGGCTCAGCGGAAGGACCGTCGCCGTCATAGGGTCCGGGCCCGCCGGGCTCGCCGCCGCGCAGCAGCTCACCCGCGTCGGGCACACGGTCGCCGTCTACGAGCGCGAGGACCGTATCGGCGGGCTGCTCCGCTACGGCATCCCCGAGTTCAAGATGGAGAAGCGCCACATCGACCGGCGCATCGAGCAGATGGAGGCCGAGGGGACCAAGTTCGGCCCCGGCGTGGCCGTCGGGCACGACGTCGACGCGGCCGAGCTGCGGGCGCGGTACGACGCGATGGTCCTCGCCGTCGGCGCCACGGCATGGCGGGAGCTGCCGGTTCCGGGCCGCCAGCTGCGCGGCATCCACCAGGCGATGGAGTACCTGACGCTCGCCAACCGCGTGCAGGAGGGCGACTACGCGGCACCGCCCGTCACCGCCGAGGGCAAGGACGTCGTGATCATCGGCGGGGGCGACACCGCGTCGGACTGCCTGGGCACCGCGATCCGGCAGCACGCCGCGTCCGTCACCCAGCTCGACATCAACCCGGAACCGGGCGCGGAGCGGCGCGAGGACGAGCCCTGGCCCACGTACCCGAAGGTCTACCGGGCCTCGCACGCCCATGAGGAGGCCAGGGCCGGGTCGGGGCACGACCCGCGGATCTTCTCCTCGGCGACGCTGCGCTTCGACGGCGACGACCACGGCACCGTACGGGCGTTGCACCTCTCCGAGGTCGAGCCCGTGCACCGGCACCCCGTGCCGGACACCGAGGAGGTGCTCCCGGCGCAGCTCGTGCTCCTCGCGCTGGGCTTCTCGGGCCCCGAGCGGGACAGCGGCCTGGTGGACCAGCTCTCCCTCGGGCTCGACGTCCGGGGGAATCTCGCCCGCGACCGTCGGTTCGCCACGGACCTGGACGGCGTCTTCGCGGCCGGGGACGCGGGCCGCGGCCAGTCGCTGGTGGTCTGGGCGATCGCCGAGGGACGTGCCGTGGCCGCGGCCGTGGACTCCTATCTGACGGGCGGCACCGTGCTGCCGTCGCCGATCGGACCCGCCGACCGGCCGCTCAAGGTCTGACCGAGGCCCCTCCACGGCGGAACGCCCCGTACGGGGAACGCCCCCGGCAGCGGTGTGCTGTGCCGGGGGCGTTCGATGCGCTCGACGCGCGGGCGCGGCACGGAGGCCGCGGCAGCGGACGGGCTCAGATGAGGCCGAGACCGCGGACCGCTTCGCGCTCCTCCGCCAGCTCCGCGACCGAGGCGTCGATTCGGGTGCGGGAGAAGTCGTTGATGTCCAGGCCCTGCACGATCTCGTACGAGCCGTCCTTGGTGGTGACCGGGAAGGAGGAGATCAGACCCTCGGGAACGCCGTACGAACCGTCGGACGGAATGCCCATCGAGGTCCAGTCGCCGTCGGCGGTGCCGTTGACCCAGGTGTGGACGTGGTCGATCGCGGCGTTGGCGGCGGAAGCGGCCGAGGACGCGCCACGGGCCTCGATGATCGCGGCGCCGCGCTTGGCGACGGTCGGGATGAAGGAGTCGGCGAGCCACTTCTCGTCGCCCACGACCTCGGCGGCGTTCTTGCCCGCGACCTCCGCGTGGAAGATGTCCGGGTACTGGGTGGCCGAGTGGTTGCCCCAGATGGTGAGGCGGCGGATCTCGGAGACCGGCGCGCCCGTCTTCTTCGCGAGCTGGGACAGCGCGCGGTTGTGGTCGAGGCGGGTCATCGCGGTGAAGCGCTCGGCCGGTACGTCCGGGGCGGAGGACTGGGCGATCAGCGCGTTGGTGTTCGCCGGGTTGCCGACGACCAGGATCTTGACGTCGTCCGCGGCGTGGTCGTTGATGGCCTTGCCCTGCGGCTTGAAGATGCCGCCGTTGGCCTCGAGCAGATCGCCGCGCTCCATGCCCTTGGTGCGGGGGCGGGCGCCGACGAGAAGCGCGATGTTGGCGCCGTCGAAGGCCACGTTCGGGTCATCGGCGATGTCGATGCCCTGCAGCAGCGGGAAGGCGCAGTCGTCGAGCTCCATCGCGGTGCCCTCGGCGGCCTTGACCGCCTGCGGGATCTCGAGGAGTCGCAGCTTGACCGGCACGTCGGCGCCGAGCAGCTGACCGGAGGCGATGCGGAAGAGCAGCGCGTAGCCGATCTGGCCGGCCGCGCCGGTGACGGTGACATTGACGGGAGTGCGGGTCATGGCGATCTCCTGCTTGCTTGCCTGGCGGTGGGTGTCCCTGGCCGTCTAGGGATCTCTTGGTATCGAGAGAATTCCGGCCGTCAGGCTATCGCCCCGCGCTGGGCGGCCGCTCGCGGGTGTGAGGGGGGGGAGCGAGCGGCCGCCGGGGGTGCGCGGCACCCGTGGGGGGGTGTTGTTCCGTCTGCCCTCGCTTCACAGGGCCATGCCTCAGAATTTCAGCCGCTTTCCGGGGCGGTTTCCGGCCACATCCGGACACGCCATGACACAGGGCCCGCGCGGCGACATTCGCTGCACGGGCCCTGTGTCATGACCTGCGGGAGGTGGAGCTGGAGGGCGTACGGGAGCGGGCCGGGTGGCACGGGGCGGGACCGGCGCCCCGTGCTCAGTTGCCGGCAGTCGTACCGGCGTCGGTGCCTGATCCCGTTCCCGCGCCGGTACCGGAGTCGGCGCCTGCGCCCGAACCCGTGCCCGCCCCTGCCGCGTCGCCGTCCGTGCAGCCGCGCAGGCCCGCCTGCGTCTGCGCACACGCCTTCGCCGCCTCCGGGGACTTCGCGGCGACCATCGCGGTGTACGCGTCCCGGTCGGCGTCCGCCGTACGCCTCTGGCTGCCGCGCGCGGCCGTGACGGTGACCTCGTCGCCCGCCGCGGCCTTGGTGATGCGCGCCCAGGCGGCGGCGCACACCTTGCTGTAGCGCACCTCCACGACCGCGGTGCCGACCGTCGTATCGGCCACGGTCTCGGCGTACTCGCCGCCGCAGCCCATGGCCTCGGGATCGGCACCGGCGCACTTCTCGCCGGTGCACTCGACCCCGGCCGGAAGCTCGGGCGACTTCGACGCGGTGGGGGAGGGCGGGGGCTCGGCGGCCTCCGACCCGTCGTCCTTGTTGAGGCCGAGCAGCAGCACACCGGCGGCGACCACGGCCAGCGCGCCCGCGATGCCCGCCAGGAACATCGGTACGCGGCGCGCGCCCTGCCTCCGCGCGCCCCGGCCACGACCGCCGCGATCGCCGCCGCCACTCGCGGAGTCGGCGGGCGCGACGGGGCCGGGGTGACCGGCGCCGTACGGCTGCGGCGTCGCGGAGGCGGCCGCGTACGGGGCCGCCGCATGCTGCACGGACGGCTGCCCTGCGGCCCGTTCGGAGGTCTGCCCTGCGGCCCGTTCGGGGGTCGGTGCGGACGTCCGTGCCGGGGTCTGCCCGGGGGCGCCCACCTCCGGGGCCTGCGCCTTCTTCGCCTTGCGGCCCTTGGCGGCCTTCGGCGGCTGCGGGCCGAACTCCCCCAGCGCGGCGCGCGCCTGGGAGACCCGGATCGCCTCCATCGTCACGTCGTGCCGCATCTCGGACCGGCTCCACGCACGCTCCGCCAGCTCCCACATCGTGGTGAGATGGCCGCTGTTCGTGCCGGTCACGTCCGCGAGCGCGACGACGGCGCCCTGCGGCGGCAGCAGCCTGCCGTTGAGGTAACGCTCCCACGAGGTCCTGCTGTAGCCCGTGCGGTCGGCGACCGCCGAGACGGACAGACCGCTGCGGTCGACGAGTCTGCGGAGCTGACTGGTGAACTCCTGCACCTGCGGGTCGAGTTCCTCGGGCAGCGCCTTCCAACGAGGCATGTGGCCTCCCCCTGTTCCCCCCGAGTCGATCTGTGGTCCTGGCGCCCTGGGCCCCACGGTGTCCCGGTCCGGACGCCCATGCACAGGATGTCAGTTCGAGGCCCGGGGTTGCGATGTGGGCCGGAACACGTCCCTCCCGTCCACGACGCGTCACAGGAACCGGACAGCCGGCACACGGCGGTGACGCTTGTTGCACTGCCGCAGCACGGCGGCGATACGGTCACGTCCGCGCCACAGCGCGCCCGTGAACCTTGAGTGGCGTCGCCAGGCACAAGATCCTCATGTGCGGAAGGGACGCGCCACGGGGGCGCGGCAGCGACGCACCCTTCCCCACGCAACGGCGCCCGTCCTCACCCGGGGGAGAGGGCGGGCGCCGTTGTTCCGGGTGTCGCCGTCCGCACGACGGGGGCCGTACGCGTCGCCGTCGCCGTACGCGTCAGCGCACCACCGCGCGGATCAGGTCCTGCAGCCAGGGCATCTCCAGCCAGGGATCGGGCTGGATCATCATCGCCAGCAGCACGATCACCACACCGAGCGTGCCGTAGGTGACCATGTCCGTGAACCGCGACCGCACCGCCAGCATGCCGACCGACGGCAGGACCCGGCGGAGCACCGCACCCGCGATCAGCGCAAGCCCGATGATCAGCGTGCCGATGCGCGCCGCGTCGGCGGCGACGACGAGCAGCCCGGTGGCGGTCCCGCCGAGCACGGCCAGCAGCGGCCACTGGCGCGCGGGCGCGGGCGCATCGCCCGGCGCGGCCCGTCCGCCGCCTTCGGGCCGTGCGGTGTCCCGGGTGATCCGCGGGAACCTCCGGCTCCCTGCGGGCCGGTCCGTCTCCTCCTCGCCGCCCGGGCGGTCGTCGCGGCCTTCGCGCTCCGCGACACGGCCTCCCGCACCCGGCGCAGCGCCGTCCGCGCCCTGGGCGCGTGCCCCGGCGCCCGCGGCGAAGGGGCGGGCGGACGCGGCCGAACCGCGTCCGGCGTGCGGCGCCCCGGGTGCGCCGTTCGCTCGCGCATCAGCAGCCATGGTTGGTCGACCCCTTCCCTTCCGGCGAGGGCATGGTTCCGAAGGTAGCGCTGTCCGGCCGGGGAACGTGCCCCCGGCGTCCGCTCCGTGCGTCACACGGCGGGGCCCCGCCCCCGTACGGCGCAGGAGGCTCACGCTCGGTGCGGCATGCGGCCCACGTACACAGCAGGCGTCGCGTGGTCTCCGTGGGACTACGCCGACGCGGCCTGGCGCTCGGCCGCCTCGACGACGTTCTGCAGCAGCAGGGCCCGCGTCATCGGGCCGACGCCGCCGGGATTCGGCGAGATCCACGCCGCGACCTCCGCCACGCCCGGGTGCACATCACCGACGATCTTGCCGTGCTCGTCCCGGCTCACGCCCACGTCCAGGACGGCCGCGCCCGGCTTGACGTCCTCCGGCTTCACGATGTGCGGCGAGCCCGCGGCGGCGACGACGATGTCCGCCTGCCGCAGCTGAGCGGACAGATCGCGGGTGCCGGTGTGGCACAGGGTCACGGTCGCGTTCTCCGACTTACGGGTCAGCAGCAGCCCGATCGAGCGCCCGACGGTGACACCGCGGCCGACGACCACGACATGGGCGCCGTTGATCTCCACCTGGTGGCGGCGCAGGAGCTGGACGATGCCGTTCGGGGTGCAGGGCAGCGGCCCCGGCTCGTTCAGCACCAGCCGCCCGAGGTTCATCGGGTGCAGTCCGTCGGCGTCCTTGGCCGGGTCGATCAGTTCGAGCACCCGGTTGACGTCGATCCCCTTGGGGAGCGGGAGTTGGACGATGTAGCCCGTGCAGGCCGGGTCCTCGTTGAGCTCCCGTACGACCGCCTCGATCTCGTCCTGGCCCGCGGTGTCCGGCAGCTCGCGCTGGATGGAGGCGATGCCCACCTGCGCGCAGTCACGGTGCTTTCCCGCCACGTACCACTTGCTGCCCGGATCGTCACCGACCAGCAGGGTCCCGAGGCCGGGTGTGACCCCGCGGGACGTGAGCGCCTCCACGCGGGCGACGAGTTCCGACTTGATCGCGGCGGCGGTGGCCTTGCCGTCGAGAATGTTGGCGGTCATGCCTCCATCCTCCCGGATGAGGTGCGCCGGGTACCAATCCGGTCTCACCGACCACCGCATGCCCGGACAAACCGCACCAGGGACTCGACAGCGGCCGTACAGGTCATGAGCATGGCTGAATAGAGCTGTCGCAATCGGGGGGTGCCGCGGCGCAGAGGTCTCCTTCCGGTGCGCATCGACCGTTGATCGCTCGGAGGAGCACATGAGTTACCCGCCCGGCCCCGGCAACCCGTACGGCCAGCCGCAGCAGCCGCAGCAGCCCCCGCAGGGGCAGCCCTACGGCTACCCGCAGCAGCAGCCCGGCTTCCCTCAGCAGCAGGGCTACCCCGCCCACCCCGGCGGCGGCTACGGCCAGCCGGGCATGCCCTCGGGCATGCCGCCCTTCGCTTCGTGGGGCTCGCGCGTGGGAGCCTCCCTGGTCGACTTCCTCATCAGCGGCCTGGTGCCGATGGTGCTCATGATCGCCGGGTACGTACAGATCATCGGCGACACCCTCGACTCCGCCTCGGACTGTGACGCCGGTGACCAGGCGTGCATCGACGCGGCCGCCCAGTCCACCGCCGAGGGGTCCGGGGGTGCGCTGGCGCTCATCCTCATCGGCGCGCTGCTCAGCCTCGTGGCGAGCCTGTGGCTGATCTACAAGGAGGGCAAGACCGGCCAGACGCCGGGCAAGAAGGCCATGAAGATCAGTGTGCTCCGGGAGGCCGACGGGCAGCCCCTCGGCTTCGGCATGGCCTTCGTCCGCCGCCTGTGCCACGCGCTGGACGGGATGGCCTGCTACATCGGCTTCCTGTGGCCGCTGTGGGACGAGAAGAAGCAGACCTTCGCCGACAAGATCGTGAAGTCGGTCGCCGTCAGGAGTCAGTGACCGCAGCGCGGTCGGCCGGAACACGGTGACGGGCACCCGGCGGGCCGGGCCGGGTGCCTCGCGGCCTGCGCACCGGACAACCGGTGCGCAGGCGCCACTGGTTACCGGCTGGACAACCCCGATCGTCCGGACGACCATGACCGGGCAAGGTACCGCGGCTGTACGGGGGGACGGGCCGCAGTTCCGTCCGGCCTCCGTGCGTCACCGCGCCGTCCCCGTACATCCGCTCGGAGGAACCGTGAGTTATCCCGACCCCAACAACCCCTACGGCGGGCAGCCGCAGGGGCAGCCGTACGCAGGGCCGCCGCCCCAGGGGCAGCCGTACGGCTACCCGCAGCAGCAGCCGCAGCAACAGCCCGGCTACGCATACCCGCAGGCCCAGCAGGGCTCCCCCTACGGCGCATATCCCGGGTATCCGGGCGGAGTTCCGGGCGCCCCGGTCTCGATGCCGGGCCAGGTCGTCACCGCGCGCGTGCTGCTCTTCATCGCCGGGGCGCTGTGGGCCCTCACGGCCGTGCTCATCCTCATCTTCGGCATCACCGCCCAGAACATGGGCGACGACCTCCCCACGGAGTTCCGCGACGTCGCCGCCGGCGCCGGGATCCTCCTCTTCCTCCTCTTCGGCGGATTGGCGGCGCTGCACATCACGCCCGCGTCGATGTTCGGCAAGGGGCGGGGCGGCACCCGGATCACCGCCATCATCGCCGCGTCCCTCAACACCCTGGTGTCCGTCCTGGCGTTCTTCTCCGCCGCGGCCCAAGGCGGCAATCCCGTTCTCGCCGTCCTGTGGGCCGCGACCGCGATCGTGACGCTGGTCTTCTGCTGCCTCCGCCAGGCGAGCGAGTGGTTCAACCGGCCGCAGTACTGAGTGCGCCCTCCGGCACCGGCCGGCACGGACCCGCCCGCCGGGCCCGCCGCGGCTCCAACGCCCCGCACCGGCAACGGAGTTGCCGGCCCGGCGGCGCACCGGCCCGGACCTGGACACCGGCGGTCCGGCCTCCGTGAGGGGCGCACCGAAAGACCTCGGGTGCGCCCCTCGCGCCGCGTTGCGGCTGCGATCGGGCGCTCAGTAGCCTGCTGACCGCTGCCGATCCTCACCAGGGGGAACGTTCGTGTTCAGCGTCATCGTGGTGCCCGACGGTTCACGCGGCCCCGACTCCCAGATCCGGCTGGAGCCGGGCGAGACCCTGCGCTTCGGCCGCACCAGGAGCGAGGAACAGGCCGCAGGGCCGCCGTTCCTGGTGATGAACCATGCCGGGGTCTCACGGTCCGCGGGGGAGATCACCGCCACCGCCACGTTCTGGACGCTGACCAACCTCAGCGGCCGCCAGACGTACGTCGTCGAGAACCCCGAAGGCGCCGGTGAGCACATCAAGGTCGGGCCCGGCCGGGTCGAGGCCCCGGTCCCGTTCGAGTTCTCCCGCGTCGTGCTGCCCGCCGGCAGCGACCTGGTGGGCTTCGACGTGTGGGCCCCGCGCCACGACTACCTCGAGGACCACGCCGGCACCGGCGGCGAACCCACCGCCCTCCCCTTCCCGTTGGACCGCTCCAAGCGCTACTTCCTGGTGCTCGCCGCGCTCTGCGAACCCAGGCTCCGGGGCGAGCCCCACGCACCGCTGCCCACCACCGAACAGGTCGTGGAGCGCCTCAAGCCCGCCTGGCCCGCGGTGAACCGGACCACGGTGCAGTGGAACATCGACTATCTGGCCGTCAAGCTGCGCCTGAAGCCTCCGGCCGAATCCGCCCTCCCCGGGCCCCGGTTGAACGGCAAGAAGGAGTCGCTGGTCTCCCTCGCGCTCCGCTTCGACCTCGTACGGGAGGAGGAGCTCGAGGTGATCGAGGAGCCGGTGCGGTGAGCGGGACCGGCGGCGGCGCGCCGTTCGCCGTCCAGGTGCCCAAGGGGTACCGGGTCGGATGCTGGGAGGTGCGCGAGCCGCTGGCCTCGGGCGCGTTCGGCAGCGTCTACGCGGCACGGCGCCGCGGAGGCCCGGGCCAGGACGCCCCGCCCGACCTCCCCGGGTCCGCCGCGCTCAAGTTCCTGCCCACCGGCACCCGTACGCCCCGCCAGCTCCGTCATCTGGAGGATCTCGCCCACCGCGAGCTGGAGTTGCACCGCCGGCTGCGCCGCCCGCGCCTGATCCGGATGTACGAGGCGCTGACCGTCGACGACCCGGGGAACCCCGGACTCGACGGCGCGACCGTGCTCGTGCTCGAACGCGCCGAGTGCTCCCTCGACGCTCTCCTCGCGCCGCCCGGGGGCGGACCTCTGCAGGACGGCCCGGCGCTGCTGGCGCAGATCTGCGAAGGACTGGCCCAGCTCCACGGCGCGGGCTGGGTGCACGGCGACCTCAAGCCGGGCAACGTGCTGCTCATGCCGGGCGGTTCCGGCCCCTCCGAGTCCGTGGTGGGCGGCCGGGAGGAGGACACCGGATCCGGCGGGAAGCGGTCCCGCGGAGCGGGCGGCGGATGGTCGGTCCGGCTGGGCGACTTCAACCTCGCGGCCGAGCTCGAGGGCACCCACGCCTACGCCCCCGCCTTCGCCACCCCCGACTACACCCCGCCCGAGCTGCTGTGGTCGGACATCGGCGAACGCGGCCAGCAGATCCGTACCACCGCCGACATCTGGGCCTTCGGTGTCGTGGCCCATCTGGTGCTGGCCGGGACGCTCCCGATGCCCGGTGCCACGGTGGCGGCCCGCCGGGAGGCGGCCGTCCGCTACGCGCGCGGCGCCGAGGACCTGCGCCTCTCCCCCGAACTGCCGGACGGCTGGCGGGAGATCATCGGCGACTGCCTCGCCCGTACGCACGACGAGCGCGCCGCGCACACCTCCGCGGACCTGCTCCGGCGGATCGGGAAGCAGGCCGGGACAGGGCGTCCGCCCCGGCTGCCGCGGCGGCTGCTCCGCACACCGCGTCAGGGCGCGGTGCGCCGTCCGCGCGGCCTCGTGGTCGCCGTCGCGGCCGCCGCCACGGCGGTGGTCGCGGGGCTCGGGTACGGCCTGGGTGTGCTGGGGGACGACGGTGGCTCCGGCGAGGACGGCGCGAGCAGGAAGGCCACCTCGGTCACGTACGGCAGGGAGGTGCTGCGGACCGACGCGGGCGTGCCGACCGCGTACCGCAAGCTCATCGTCGAGGCGGCTCACGCGTGCACCCAGGCGGAAGTGACGCCGCCGCTGATCGCCGCCCTGCTGAAGGCGGAGAGCGACTTCGACCCGGACCTGTCCGATCCGGCGAAGGACGAGTACGGCATCGCCCGCTGGACGCCCCGGGTGCTCAAGTTCTACCTCCCGCCCTCGCAGGTCCCGGACACCGGCGACCCGAAGCCGCCGTTCCCGCCCGAGGTGTCGATCCCGGCCGTGGGCCGCTACCTCTGCGTCATCGCGCCCCGGCTCGACGCCGAACTGAAGGGCAACCGCGAGGTGCTGGTCGCGGCCGCGTACCGCACCTCGTTCCGCACGGTGAACGACGCCGGCGGGGTGCCCGCCGCGTACCGCGACTACGCGGCGCGCGTCGAGCGCCACCTCGAGCAGTACACACCCCGGCCGCCCGCGCAGTGACCCTCGGAGGTCCGAGGTTCCGCCGCGCCCCGGGGCGCGATTGGCTGACCCGCACCGGAAACGGGGGGAGACTCCGTCCCTCGCGCCCAGGCCGCGCGGGGGCCGGAGTCGTTGGTGCGGCTCTTACGGGGCCGTGGACGCGGACGGCGCCGGCCCCGGACCTGTGAAGGTCCGCGGCCGGCGCCGCCTCGCATGGCCCCCGTCGACCGGCGGGACCGCGATCGGGCGATGCGCGATCAGTGGAAGAAGTGGCGCGTCCCGGTGAAGTACATCGTCACTCCGGCGCGCTTCGCCGCCTCGACCACCTGCTCGTCGCGCACCGAACCCCCGGGCTGAACCACGGCCTTGACGCCGGCCTCCAGCAGGACCTCCAGCCCGTCCGGGAACGGGAAGAACGCGTCGGACGCGGCGTACGCACCGGACGCACGCTCCTCGCCCGCACGCTGGACCGCGAGCCGGGCGGAGTCCACACGGTTGACCTGGCCCATGCCCACGCCCACGGTCGCGCCGCCCTGGGCGAGCAGGATCGCGTTGGACTTCACCGCGCGGCAGGCGCGCCAGGCGAACGCCAGCTCGCGCAGGCCGTCCGCGTCCAGCGGATGGCCGCTGGCGAGCGTCCAGTTGGCCGGGTCGTCGCCCTCGGCCTGGAAGGTGTCGGCGTCCTGCATCAGGACACCGCCGGAGATCGGCTTGAGGTCTCCGGACCGCAGCGGCGAGCCCTCCACGCGCAGCACCCGGATGTTCTTCTTGCGGGCCAGCACCTCGACGGCGCCGTCCTCGTAGCCCGGGGCGGCGATGACCTCGGTGAAGATCTCGGCGACCTGCTCGGCCATCGCGACCGTCACGGGGCGGTTGACGGCGATGACGCCGCCGAACGCGGAGAGCGGGTCGCAGGCGTGGGCGTTGCGGTGCGCCTCCGCCACGTCGTCGGCGACGGCGATCCCGCACGGGTTGGCGTGCTTGATGATCGCGACGCACGGCCGGTCGTGGTCGTAGGCGGCGCGGCGCGCGGCCTCGGTGTCGATGTAGTTGTTGAAGGACATCTCCTTGCCGTGCAGTTGCTCGGCGTCGGCGAGCCCGCCCGGGCTGCCGTCGGAGTAGAGCGCGGCGCCCTGGTGCGGGTTCTCGCCGTAGCGCAGCACGCTCTTGCGCTCCCATGCGCCGGCCAGGAACTCGGGCAGCCCGCTCGACTCGGGCTCCGGGGCGTAGGACTCGGTGAACCAGGAGGCCACGGCCACGTCGTAGGCCGCGGTGTGCTGGAACGCCTCGGCGGCCAGCCGCTTCCGCGTGGCCAGGTCGAAGCCTCCCGCGCGCACGGCGGTCAGCACGTCGCCGTACCGGGCGGGGCTGGTGACGACGGCGACCGAAGGGTGGTTCTTCGCGGCGCCGCGGACCATCGACGGGCCGCCGATGTCGATCTGCTCGACGCACTCGTCGGGCGAGGCGCCCGAGGCGACGGTCTCCCGGAACGGGTAGAGGTTCACCACGACCAGCTCGAACGGGGTGACGTCCAGGTCGTTGAGCTGCGCGCGGTGGGAGTCCACCCGCAGGTCGGCGAGGATCCCGGCGTGCACGCGCGGGTGCAGGGTCTTGACCCGGCCGTCCAGGCACTCCGGGAAGCCGGTCAGGTCCTCGACCTTGGTGACGGGGATCCCGGCGGCGGCGATCTTCGCGGCGGTCGAGCCCGTGGAGACCAGCTCCACCCCCGCCTCGTGCAGCCCGCGGGCCAGCTCCTCGAGTCCCGTCTTGTCGTAGACGCTGACCAGTGCGCGGCGGATGGGGCGCTTCGTAGCTTCGGCGGTGGCGGTCACGGGATCATTACCTTTCGTCCCTCAATGCGGTAGCCGTTACGGGCCAGGCGCCCCACGACATCGACGAGCAGCTCTCGCTCGGTTTCCTTGATGCGCTCGTGCAGAGCGTCTTCGTCGTCCTCGTCCCGGATCTCGATCACGCCCTGGGCGATGATCGGGCCGGTGTCGACGCCGTCGTCGACGAAGTGGACGGTGCAGCCGGTCACCTTCACGCCGTACGCGAGGGCGTCGCGCACGCCGTGGGCGCCGGGGAAGCTGGGCAGCAGGGCGGGGTGCGTATTGACGAACCGGCCGCCGAACCGGGCGAGGAACTCCTTGCCCACGATCTTCATGAAGCCGGCCGAGACGACGAGATCGGGCTCGTACGCGGCCGTGGCCTCGGCCAGGGCCCCGTCCCATTCCTCACGCGTGGCGTGCTCCCCCACCCGGCACACGAACGTCGGGATCCCGGCGCGCTCGGCCCGCTCCAGACCGGTGATCCCCGCACGGTCGGCTCCGACGGCGACGACGCTCGCGCCGTATCCGTCCGGGTCGGCGGCGATGGCGTCGAGGAGGGCCTGAAGGTTCGTCCCGGACCCGGAGACGAGGACGACGAGGCGGGCCGGGGCGGACGGCCGGCGGGGCGAGGACACAGCGGGGCTCTTTCTCAGGGCGCTGACGGGACCAGCTGACGGGACCGGTGGGGCCCGGGTCGGAGGACGTCGTCGTAGGGTCGTACAAGTGTGGGCGATGCCCGTAACCGGAAGACTCTACGAAGCCGCAGACCGCCAGCAACGATACCGGCACACCGAGCGGCCCCCGCGGGACGGGGCCTTCGGGGGGAGGTAGCGTCTGTGCCACGAACCGTCCCGCCGGGCACGGAATGAGCGGGATGACGACACAAGGGGAAGACACACTCCACATGCCGGAACGACGCCGCCGCGCGGCTTTCCTCACGCTGCTCCCGGCCTCGTCCTGCGATGTGCGGCGGGGGGACTTCGGCCCCGCCGCGCTCCCGGGGGCGGCCCTGGCGCTGCGCGTTCCTCTGAACGGTGTCCCCCTGGCCGCGGCGGGAACCACGGTGTTCCCCGTGCACACCGCGCAGGACGACGCCGGTGCGCCGGTGCTCCGGCGCGAGCGGAAGTCGTCGTCCGCACCTCCCCCCGAGGACGAGGACAACCCCTTCGCGGCGCCGCCGGAGAACCGGCCGGAGCAGCCGTGGCGCCCGCGCGGGCGGCGGGGCGGCTCCGAGGGATCGGACGGTTCGGGTGGTTCGGGACCGTCGGACGGTTCGGGCGACTCCGGCAACGGCGGTGACGGGAACGGCGACGAGGGCCGCCGGCAGGCCCCGTGGGGCAACCGGTGGAGCAGTCGGCAGCCGGGCCGCCAGAGCGGCGGCTTCGGCGGCGGCCCCGGCGACCGCCGTCAGGGCGGCGGCCAGGGCGGCCCCGGCGGACCCGCCGGCCTGCGCTGGGACCCCACGGATCCGCTGCAGCGCCGCGCGCGTTACGCCCTGCTCGCGGGCATGTGGGGCTTCTTCTTCGCCCTGTTCAGCATCCCGGAGATCGCGCTGCTGCTCGGCACGCTCGCTCTGTACTGGGGCATCAGCGCGCTGCGCGGCCGTGCACCCCGTACGCGCGGGAGCGAAAGCCCGGGCCCGGGCGTGGGGGCGAGCGCGAACGACGTCGGCGCCGGCACGGAGAAGGCTCCGGCCGGCCGTCCCGAGGCGGCCGGACCGGCCGCGGGCGGCCCGCCGCAGAGTTCCCGGCCGCAGACGACCGCCGCGATCAGCGGACTGGTGACGGGCGGGCTCGCGCTGGCGATCGTGGCGGCGACGTTCACGTTCCAGCTCGTGTACCAGGACTACTACGCGTGCGTGGACGACGCGCTGACGACCTCGTCCCGCCAGTCCTGCGAGGACCTCCTGCCCAAGCAGCTCCGCCCCCTGCTGGGCGCCCAGGACTGACCGGGCGGTGCTGACCGGGGGCTGATCGGGGGCTGATCCGGCGCGGGCCGGCCGCCGCGGCGTTCGCGCACCATCCCCCAACTCCCGGGATCCCGGGGCCGCTACGGGTCTCAGGACACCGGAGCCGCCGACTCCTCGGAGACCGCCGCCGCCGGGACCGAGACCGAAGGCCGTCGCTTCGCGGGCGCGGTCCGGGGCGGACGCCGGCGCCACCAGCGCAGCACGAGCGCCGTCGGCGCCGCCACCGGTACCGTCCAGCACAGCGCCACCGCCCCGGTGAGCCACCAGCTCGGACCGAAGTCCTCCAGTGCGCCCGTGCCGAGCCCGCCCTCCGTCACGCCGCTCAGCACGGCCATCGCCAGGGCGCAGGCGAGGCTCCCCAGCAGCGCCGTCAGCGCCGTGTCACGCCAACCACGTACGCCCCTGCCGGAAACGGCCGCCCGCCGCACCGCCCCCGAGCCCTCTCCCCCGGACCCGTCGCCCTTGAGCGCGCCCCCGCGGAGCCGCCGCCACCACGCGGCCGCCCGCTCCCTCAGCGACTGCCGTACGGCGAGTGGTTCACCGGCGGCGGCGCGCATCGCCGCGGCCGGGACCGCGGCCCGCGCCACGTACCAGCCGACCGTCACCCCGGCGGCGAGCGGCAGCAGGGCCACGGGCCAGGTCAGCGGGGAGCCGGGGCCCGCGTCGGGGACGGCCGCGAGCAGCGGGAACCGCGGCAGGTCCGGGTGGACCGACGTACCGAGAGGGCCGACGAGCGTGCCCGCGCCGAGGGTGAAGCCGGTGCCGACGGCGTAGGCCGCGCCCCACACCACCGCGTTCGGCACCAGCACCAGGGCCAGCAGCAGCACCGCGAACCGGCCCGTCCCGGGCTCGGTGAGCTGGTGGAAGGACTGCTGCGCCGCGGCGCCGTGCCAGGTGAGGGACAGGGCGACGAGCAGGGCCCCGCCGCCCAGCAGAACGGCCGTGCCGGCGGTTCCCGCCCGCCCCGCCGTGACGAGCCTGCGGCGGGTGAACACCGCGCGGACGCGGCGCGGGATCCGTTCCAGGACCTGCCCGGCCCGCTCGGGCAGCGGGTCGCGCGGCCGGCCGCAGGCGGTCCAGTACCCGTAGGCGACGGCGGCGAAGGTGACGACCGGCAGGTGCAGCAGGGCGCTGAGGGCGTCGGCGTGCAGCGGGCCGCCTGACGCGTAGATCACGGCCGTCACGCCGACCAGCAGATAGCCCGCGCTCAACCACCCGATCGTGGGACCGGCCGGAGGGGGGCCGCCGGGCTCGCGCCCGGCGTCGGCCAGCTCCTCCTCATGGGTCTCGATCGCGTGACGGGACGCGCGGTACAGCAGCCAGACGGGCACCGCGCCGAGCAGCAGCGGGGTGATGCCGACGGGCGCGGGGGCGCCGGAAACAGTGCCGGTGCGCACGAGTTCGGCGCCGTGGGCGAGCAGCCACAGGGCCGCCGCCACGTGCAGCGCGGCGCTCGGACCGCTCTCCGGGTACGGCGAGACGATCCACAGCAGCAGGACGACGACAGTCACCGCGCCGAGCCCCAGGGCGGCCGCGACCACCCCGCCCGCGACGAGGCGGCCGCGGGCCGGCGACGACGGGTGCGGCGGTGACGGCGGCGGTGTCCGGTCGTTCGAAGGGGTCACGGCGGACATGCTGCCAACAACACACCATTCGGGGGCGCAGCAGCTCTTCGGCCGTCGTGTCGCTCAATATGTGGCTATGCACCGTTACGCACAGCCCGGCAGGGAACGGGTGGGCGGAGGCGCGGCGTTGGCGTTCGACGCGCTCTACACCGCCCACGCCGCCGGCCTCGTACGGCAGGCCTATCTGCTCACCGGCAGCAAGCACCTCGCCCGGCAGGCGGTCTACCACGCCTTCTACCAGGCATGGCAGCGCTGGCCGGAGGTGGCCGTTGACAGCGATCCAGCCGGGTGGGTGCGGGCCGCGACGTACGAGTACGCGCTCTCGCCCTGGCGCCGGCTGCACCATGCCAACCGCGGGCCGTCGGGCCGGCTGGGCCCCGACCGTGCGCTCATCACCGCGCTGCTCGGCCTTCCGCCGTCCTACCGGCGTGCGCTGCTGCTGCACGACGGCGTGGGTCTGGGTCTGCCCGAGACAGCGGCGGAGACCGAGGCGAGTACGGCCGCCACCACCAACCGGCTGATGCACGCCCGGGCCGCCATGGCCGGGTCGCTCCCGGAGCTGCGCGATGCGACGCCGGTCCGGCGGGCCGCGGCCCTGCGCCGGATGCTGAGCGAGAAAGCCGCCGTGCAGCAGGTCAGGACACGGCCCGCGGAGTCGGTGCGGACGGCGGGCGAGCGGCGCGCGCGGTTCTGGACGCGGACGGTGTACGGGCTGGTGGGTTTCTTCGCCGCGCTGCTGCTGGTGGCCACGGTGGTCGACACCCTCTTCTGACGGGAGTGGGCGGGACTCATGGCCCGAAGTGCCGTCACGCAGAAGGGCTTGGGCCCGTACCTCGCGGTACGGGCCCAAGCCCTTGTCAGCGTTGCGCCGGGATGCCCCGGGGCTCAGCCGCCGAGCGCGGCGCGCGCCAGGCGGGCGGTCTCGGACGGCGTCTTGCCGACCTTGACGCCCGCGGCCTCCAGGGCCTCCTTCTTGGCCTGGGCCGTGCCGGAGGAGCCGGAGACGATGGCGCCGGCGTGGCCCATGGTCTTGCCCTCGGGCGCGGTGAAGCCCGCCACGTAGCCGACGACCGGCTTGGTGACGTTGGCCTTGATGAAGTCCGCGGCCCGCTCCTCGGCGTCGCCGCCGATCTCGCCGATCATCACGATCAGGTCGGTCTCGGGGTCGGCCTCGAAGGCGGCCAGGGCGTCGATGTGGGTGGTGCCGATGATCGGGTCACCGCCGATGCCGACGCAGGTGGAGAAGCCGATGTCCCGCAGCTCGTACATCATCTGGTAGGTCAGTGTGCCGGACTTCGACACGAGACCGATGCGGCCGGGCTTGGTGATGTCGGCCGGGATGATGCCCGCGTTGGACGCGCCCGGGGTGATGAGACCGGGGCAGTTCGGGCCGATGACCCGGGTCTTGTTGCCCTTGGTCTGGGCGTGCGACCAGAACGCGGCGGTGTCGTGGACGGCGATGCCCTCGGTGATCACGACGGCGAGCGGGATCTCGGCGTCGATCGCCTCGACGACCGCGTCCTTGGTGAACTTCTCCGGGACGAAGATGACCGTGACGTCGGCGCCGGTCTTCTCGATGGCCTCGGCCACGGTGCCGAAGACCGGGATCTCGGTGCCGTCGAAGTCGACCGCGGTGCCGGCCTTGCGCGGGTTCACACCGCCGACGATGTTGGTGCCCGAGGCGAGCATCCGCCGGGTGTGCTTCTGGCCCTCGGAGCCGGTCATGCCCTGGACGATGACCTTGGATTCCTTGGTGAGGAAGATAGCCATGGTGTCGGTGTCCTCGTCCCTCTTACTTGGCTGCCAGCTCGGCGGCGCGCTCGGCCGCTCCGTCCATGGTGTCCACCTGCTGCACGAGCGGGTGGTTGGCGTCGGTCAGGATCTTGCGGCCGACCTCCGCGTTGTTGCCGTCGAGGCGCACGACCAGCGGCTTGCTGACGTCCTCGCCCTTGGACTTGAGCAGTTCCAGGGCCTGGACGATGCCGTTGGCGACGGCGTCGCACGCGGTGATGCCGCCGAAGACGTTGACGAAGACGGACTTGACGTCCGGGTCGCCGAGGATGATCTCGAGACCGTTCGCCATCACCTCGGCGGAGGCGCCGCCGCCGATGTCGAGGAAGTTGGCGGGCTTCACGTTGCCGTGGCCCTCACCGGCGTACGCGACGACGTCGAGGGTCGACATGACCAGACCCGCGCCGTTGCCGATGATGCCGACCTGGCCGTCGAGCTTGACGTAGTTGAGGCCCTTGGCCTTGGCCGCCGCCTCGAGCGGGTTGGCCGCGTCCTTGTCCTCCAGCGCCTCGTGTCCCGGCTGGCGGAACTCGGCGTTGGCGTCCAGGGACACCTTGCCGTCGAGGGCGATGATGCGGCCGTCGGCGACCTTGGCCAGCGGGTTGACCTCGACGAGGAGCGCGTCCTCGGCGACGAAGGTCTTCCACAGGGTCTGCAGGACCTCGGCGACCTGGTCGGCGACCGCGGCCGGGAACTTGGCGGCGGCGACGATCTCCGCGGCCTTCTCGGCGGTCACGCCCTCGTTCGCGTCGACCGGGATCTTCGCCAGGGCCTCGGGCTTGGTGGCCGCGACCTCCTCGATGTCCATGCCGCCCTCGACGGACGCCATGGCCAGGAAGGTGCGGTTCGTACGGTCGAGGAGGTACGAGACGTAGTACTCCTCGGCGATCTCCGGCGCGGTCTCCGCCAGCATGACCTTGTGGACCGTGTGGCCCTTGATGTCCATGCCGAGGATCTGGCCGGCCTTCTCGACCGCGTCCTGCGGGTCGGAGGCCAGCTTGACGCCGCCGGCCTTGCCGCGGCCGCCGACCTTGACCTGGGCCTTGACGACCGACCGGCCGCCGAGACGCTCGGTCACCTCGCGCGCCGCCTCAGGCGTGTCGATGACTTCACCGGCCAGCACCGGTACACCGTGCTTGGCGAAGAGGTCCCTCGCCTGGTACTCGAACAGGTCCACGCGCGTCCGTCCCTTGCGTCTGCGTCTTGATTACCGCTGTCGTGGTGATGCGGTTCGTTGTATGCGTGGGCGTGCCGCTAGGGCAGCGTGACGACGCGATCACAACGGAGGCGCACACACGTTGGCCGGGTACGCGGCATGTCCGTCTCGCAGGTTATCCCCGTCGCCCTCGGGTCCCTAAATCACAGGTCACATGTGAGCGGTGATGGTGGTCACATGACGAGACGGAATGTCTCACCACGGCGCCGATCCTCACGAAGCGCAGCCAATCGGCCATTCCTCTCGTTCAGGGCGCCGACAGGGCGGCAAACCGGCGCGCCGGGACTTTCATTCTTTCGACTCGTTTCCGTCGTTCAAACTCATCCATCAGGTGGGCACACCTCTCCCGCATTGCCATATTTCGCCAGCGCAAAGCCCGTATCCGAAACCAAATCGCCCTTCCTCCGAGCGCAAACGAAAGATCGGCTTCTTGACCGGAAAACTGCCTTGACCCGCAGGTGAGAGGCGGTCGAGACTCCAAGAGGCACGCATGCAACAGGAGTCGCTCCACTGCGAGTTGGGCTCCTGCGATACCGAAATCGCTCGGGGGTGTGTGACGGGGGAATTGCTGGAGAAGTGTGCATCCGCGCGTTCCGCGCACGCCATTTCTTCACATCCTCTCCATCATCTCTGGCTGCGCTAAGGGATTGGAGGGGAATGCCGGTGCAAACGGGCTATCCCGGCGTATACATCGAGGAACTTCCCAGTAGCGTCCGTACGATCGCGGCGGTCACCACGTCGGTCACCGCCTTCGTGGGGCACACCCGCCGCGGACCGCTGAACCACCCCGTGCGGATCACCAGCTTCGCGGACTTCGAACGCCGCTTCGGGGGTCTGAGCTCGCGGAGCGCCGTCGGCCACGCCGTTCACCAGTTCTTCGGCAACGGCGGCACGGTCGCGGTGATCGTGCGCGTGGCCGCCGCGGGATCCGGCCAGGAGGCGTGCGTCACGCTCGACTCCACCGAGGGCCGCAGCGAGTGCCCGGTGCTCACCGTGCACGCCAAGGAACCCGGAGTCTGGGGCAACGGCCTGCGGGTGGCGGTCGACTACGACACCCCGGAACCCGACGAGACCTTCAACCTCCACGTCCTCGACGCGAAGGGCGGCGCCCGGGAGACCTTCACGGGCCTGTCCGTGCGGCAGGGGCACGGCCGCTTCGTGGAGACCGTGGTCAACGCGGGCTCCACGCTGATCCGGGCCGACGTCGTCGGCGACGGCGGCAGGCCGGACCCCTCGGGCACGGTCTCCAAGCCGTTCGGCGCCGAGTTGCCGGACCTGGCCGTGGACCTCACGGTCAAGATCGGTGACGTGGAGCGCGAGTTCACGCTCTTCGACCCCGACCAGGACGGCGAGCCGCCGGCCGGCGTCACCGAGCTGGCCCTGCTCCTGGAGCGCAAGCTGCGGGCGCTCCCCGACGCCCCGGGCAAGCGCGCCTTCGCGGGCGCCGAGGTGACCGCGTTCGGCCGACGCGTCCAGGTCGTCGCGGGGTCCACCGATCCCGAGGACGTGGTCCGGTTCGTCGGCCAGTGCGCCAACGACCTCGGGCTGGAAGCGTCCGTCAACCCGCCCGTCTTCCCGCTGTGCGGCGGCGAGGACGGCGACCCGCCGGGGCCGCGCGACCTCATCGGCAGCGAGGGCGGCAAGACCGGTGTCCAGGCACTGCGCGGCGTCGACGACGTCAACCTGCTCGTGCTGCCGGAGCTGGCCGCGTACGAGTCCACCGAGGACATGATCACCGTGATCTCGGCGGCCCAGCGGCTCTGCCAGGAGCGGCGGATCTTCCTGCTCGTCGACTCGCCCACGAGCTGGGTCAGCGTCGACACCGCGCGTGCCGGGCTCTCCGCCTTCGAGCCGGTGCGCGGCAACCACGCCGCGCTGTTCTTCCCGCACGTCCAGCTCACCGACCCGCTCACCGGCAGGCTGCGCTCGTTCCCGCCGTCCGGTGCGATCGCCGGCGTCATCGCCCGCACGGACGCCGAGCGCGGGGTGTGGAAGGCACCGGCGGGGACCGAGGCGCGGCTGGCGGGGGTGCGGTCGCTGACCGTACCGCTCACCGACCGCGAGAACGGCCTGCTGAACCCGCTCGGGGTCAACGTGCTGCGTACGTTCCCCGTCGTCGGCCCGGTCGTCTGGGGCGCCCGCACCCTGCAGGGATCGGACGCGCTGGACAGCGAGTGGAAGTACGTACCGGTGCGGCGGCTCGCCCTGCACGTCGAGGAGAGCCTCTACCGCGGACTGCAGTGGGTGGTGTTCGAGCCGAACACCGAGCAGCTCTGGCAGCAGATCCGGTTGAACGCCTCCGCCTATCTGCACACGCTGTTCCGCCAGGGCGCCTTCAAGGGCGGCACACCGCGCGAGGCGTACTTCGTCAAGTGCGACAAGGACACGACGACCGACGAGGACATCGAGCGCGGCGTCGTCAACGTCCTGGTCGGCATCGCGCCGGTGAGGCCCGCGGAGTTCGTGATCGTCAAGATCCAGCAGATGGCCGGTCAGTTCGAGATCTAGGAACCCGAAGGAAACCGAAGGACACCGATGGCTGAGTTTCAGATCAACGCCCATCGCTTCGACCCGTACAAGAACTTCAAGTTCCTGGTCCTCTGGGACGGCCGTACGGTCGCGGGCATCAGCAAGATCAGCCCGCTGAAGCGCACCACCGAAGTGGTCAAGCACCGGCACGGCGGGGACCCCAGTTCGCCGCGCAAGTCGCCGGGCCGCTCGGAGTTCGAGGGCATCACGCTCGAGCGCGGCGTCACGCACGACCCCGAGTTCGACCGCTGGGCCAACAAGGTCTGGCAGGTCGGCGCCGGGCTCGGCTCCGAGGTCTCGCTCGCCGACTTCCGCAAGGACATCGTGATACAGGTCCTCAACGAGGCCGGGCAGGTGGCCGTTTCGCACAAGCTCTACCGGACCTGGCCGAGCGAGTACCAGGTGCTGGGCGAGATGGACGCCAACGCCAACGCCGTCGCCATCCAGAGCCTGAAGCTGGAGTGCGAGGGCTGGGAGCGGGACTACGAGGTGCCGGAGCCGACCGAGCCCTCCTTCACCCACCCGGCGTGAACGCGACGCCCGTGGGGCCCGCCGACCTGCTGGCCGCCTGGGAAGCGGGGCAGGCCGCCCGGCACGGCAGCGAGCGAGCGCAGCTCCTGCACCGGGCGGCCCGTCCGGACAGCGGCGGCGACGCCCTGCTGTCGGTGCCGGTCGGCGAGCGGGAGGCGGATCTGCTGGCCCTGCGCCGGGCGCTGTTCGGCGACCGGATGCAGGTGCTCGTGGAGTGCTCCGCGTGCGGCGAGGCCATGGAGTTCGACCTCGACGCGGGCGGACTGGCGCAGCGGCCGGGGCAGCCCGCCGGCCCGCTGCGGGTCGAGGCCGACGGGTGGGTGGTCGAGTTCCGGCTGCCCACCGTCGCCGACCTCGAGGCGGCCGCCCGCTCCGCGCTCGACGCGGCGGACGCCCGGCGTCTGCTGGTCGCCCGCTGCACGGTCTCGGCCGAACGGGACGGGGAGCCGGTCCCCGCGGACCGGCTCGCCGACCTGCCCGAGACCGTGCGGCGGCGGCTGGCCGAGGCGGCCGAACGGGCCGACCCGGCCGCCGAGGTGACGCTCAGCGTCGCCTGCCCCGAGTGCGGCGAGGCCACCCCGGCCGAGCTGGACATCGCCTCCTATCTGTGGACCGAACTGGACGCCTGGGCACGGGACCTGCTGCTCGACGTCCATCTGCTCGCCTCCGCGTACGGCTGGAGCGAGCCGGAGATCCTGGCGCTCAGCCCGCTGCGCCGCCGCTACTACCTGGAGCTGTGCGCAGATGCCTGACGTGCCCGACCACTTCGACCGGCTGCTGGCGCGGCACGCCCCGCCGCCGGGGGCCGAGCCGCGCACCGCCGCGCAGGTACGGCCGCGGCTGCCCGGCCCCTTCGAACGGGTCGAGGCGCTGCGGGCCGAGCCTGCCCGACCGGACGAGCCTGCGCCGCTGGTCCCGGCCGCGCCCCGGCCGGCCGGCCGTGCCGGAGAGGTGATCCGGCACGAGCGGGAGATCAGAACCGACCACCGCACCGTCGTACGGACCGGGACCGCGCCCCGCGACAAGGCCGGGGAGTCCACTCCGGCTCAGGCTCCGGCCGCGCCCCTGCTCCGGCCCGCCGCGCAGGTCGGCCCGGTGGCCCGGCCCGCCGCGACGGACGCACCGCGCCAGGGCCTGCGGACCGCGGGGGCGACGACACCTGACGCACCATCACGACCAGCGGCACCCGCGCCTGCCGTCCAGGGCCCGGGCGCCGCACGTGCCGCCGCGGCGGCAGCGGTGCGGCCGCGCCCCGACGCGGCGGCGAACGCCCGCGGCGCCGCGCGCACCGCTGCCGCACGGCGCGGAGCGCGGCCGGTGGAGCAGGTCGTGCACGTACAGATCGGGCGGCTCGAGGTCAGCGCGGCGGGCGCGGCGGCTGGCGGCCGTACGGCCGCTGCGGGCGGGAACCGTGCGGGACGGCCCGCACCCGCGCTGAGCCTGGAGGACTTCCTGGCACGCGGCGAGAAGAGGGGCTGAGGACCGACGTCATGGGCGGTACGAAGGGCGGGGACGGCATGAACGGCACGGACGGCCGTACGCGGCGGAGGACCAGCGGTGCCGGATACGCGTACGGGCGGGCCCGCGGCGAGGGCGGCCGGGCGCGAGGTGAGGGCGGCCGGACGCGAGGTGGGTTCGCCCGGACGCGAGGCACGTACGGCGACGCGCGAGGTGCGTGCGGCCGGGCCAGGGGCGTGAACTGCGGCAGCGGGGGGCGGACTTCATGAGCAACGGACTGGCGTTCGCGACGGTCACCCAGGCCCTCGCGCTGCTGATCGGCAACAACCTGCAGCCCGAGATCGACATGGCCGTCTCGGTCGAGACGCGCAAGCCGCCGGCCGACCCGCCCACCGACCCGACCATCAACGTCTTCCTCTACCAGGTCACCCAGAACGCCTCGATGCGCCACACCGACCTGCCGACGCGCGCCTCGGACGGCACGCTCGTCAAGCGTCCGGCCGCGGCGCTCGATCTGAACTTCCTGATCACCGCGTACGGCGAGGAGACCGAACTGGTCGGCCAGCGGCTGATCGGCTGCGTCGTCCGCACGCTCCACGAGATCCCGGTCCTGCCCAGGGATGTGATCGAGCAGGCGGCGGAGTTCCCGTACCTGGAGGGGAGCGACCTGGCGGAGTCGCTGCAGAAGGTGCGCTTCTCGCCCCTCCAGATGGACGTCGACGAGACCTCCAAGCTCTGGGGGATGCTCCACCACACGCCGTACGCGCTGTCCGTCGCCTATCAGGCGTCGCTGGTCCTGATCGAGGGCCGCGAGAGGCCGGTCCCGGCCAGGCCGGTCCGCGAACGCACCGTGCGCGTGGCGCCGTTCGGCGCACCGGGCGCGCCCGAGCCCCCCGCGGCGGCCACGCCGGATCGCGCCGCGGCCGCGTCGGACACGGCGGGGGCGGGGGAGGCGGGAGCCGCGGGGCCCACGGGATCTGCGGGAGCCACGGGGCCCACGGGATCCGCGGAGGACGCGGCTGCCGGGTCCGGGCGCGCGGGTGGTGCCGCCTCCCCGCGCAAGAGTCCTGACTCCGGCAAGGGCAGCACTGGCAAGGCGGGCGCGGCGCCCAAGTCCCGTACCGCGAAGGGCCCTTCGGCGCCGTCGACGGCTTCCGGCTCGGGTCGGCCGGAGGAAGCCCGTGCGGATACCGCAGCGGCCGAACCCACCGATGCGGCGACGGACCGCACGACGAGCCGTACGACGAGCGGCTCCCAGGAGCGCGCCGCCAAGAAGTCGGCTCCCGGGGCCGGTTCACCCCGTACACGCAAGGCGACCGGCTCGGCACGACGAGGAGGCGGCGCGTCCACGCCCCCACGGGCCGCAGGAGACGTCGCGGACGGTGCCGCCGCGGAGAACGGCCAGGGCTGAGACGGATGCGGAAGACGGGGGTGGGCGGCGTCATGGGCGCACAGCAGGGGAACGGACCGCGTCCGGCGGCTCCCGGCACGGACGGGCGGGCGCTGACCGCGGCGATCGCCTCGGTCCTGGCCCGTGTCGACGCGCACGCCCTGCGCGCGTCCCGCACCCGAGCGGAGACCGGAAGCGGAACCACGAGCGGCCCGGCGGCCGGCACCGGGCCGGACGCCAACACCCGTACGGCGGCCAGGGACGAGACCGACAACGCCACCGGCGGAACGGCGAAGCGGGCCGCGTCCCCCACCGGACCCGGAACCCTCGACGCCCTCGTCACCTGCTTCGGGCTCACCCCCTTCGAGCGCGACGTGGTCCTCCTCGCCGCCGCCACCGAGCTCGACCCCACCACCGCATCCCGCTGCGCCGCGGCGAGCGGCGACCCCGAGCGCGCGTACCCGACCTTCTCGCTCGCGCTCGCCGCGCTCGCGGAGCCCCACTGGAGCGCGCTGACCCCCGTCGGCCCCCTGCGCCGCTGGCGGCTGCTCGAACTGGACGACGAGACACGGCTGACGGCAACCCGGCTGCGTCTGGACGAACGGATCCTGCACTTCCTGCTGGGTTCGCCGTACCTCGATGTCCGCCTGCACGGGCTGCTGCGCCGTACCCCCGTTCCGGACGGGCTGCCCGCCTCGTACGACCGGGCGGCGGACCGGATCGCGGCGGGCTGGGCCGAGCCCGTGCCGGACGCTCCGCTGCGGGTCGAGCTGGTCGGCGGGGATCTGCGCACCCGCGCCGACATCGCCGCCTCGGCCGCCCACCGGACCGGGCTCGGCCTCTACGCGATGTCGGGCCAGGACGTGCCGTCCGACCCCGCCGAACGCGACGGGCTGGCGCGCCTCTGGCAGCGCGAGGCGATCCTGCTGCCCGCCGCGCTGCTGCTGGAGACCGGCGACCTCGACCGCGAACAGGCCACCGCCACCGATGCGTTCCTCGCCTCGGCGGCCGTGCCGCTCGTCGTCGCCGGGACCGACCCGCGCCCGTCCGAGCAGGCGCGCGGCGAACGCGTGACGGTGCCCTCCCTCGGCACGGAGGAACAACTCGGGCTGTGGGCCGATGCGTTCACCGGCGTGCCGGGGATGTCGCGGGAGCATCTCGGCGGCCTGGTCGCGCAGTTCCAGCTCCCGCCGCACGTCATCCGCTCGGCCGCCACCGCCGTACGCCGTGCCCTGCCCGAAGACAACGACGGTGAGGGCGGAGCCGACGCGGCGGCGCTGGCCTGGCACGCCGGGCTCGCCGAGGCCCGCATCGGCCTGGACGAGCTGGGGCGGCGCGTCGAGCCGGAGGCGGGCTGGAACGATCTGGTGCTGGCCGAACGGCAGTTGCGCATCCTGCGGGAGATCGTCGCCCACGTACGGCGGCGGGCCACCGTCCACCAGGAGTGGGGCTTCGCCGGGACGCTGCGGCGCGGCCTCGGCGTCACCGCGCTCTTCGCGGGAGGCTCGGGCACCGGCAAGACGCTGGCGGCCGAGGTCATGGCGCGCGAACTGGGCCTGGACCTCTTCGTCATCGACCTCTCCCAGGTCGTCAGCAAGTACATCGGCGAGACCGAGAAGAACCTGCGCAAGGTCTTCGACGCGGCCGAACGCGGCGGCGCGCTCCTGCTGTTCGACGAGGCCGACGCCCTCTTCGGCAAGCGCAGCGAGGTCAAGGACAGCCACGACCGGTACGCCAACCTGGAGGTCAGCTATCTGCTGATGCGGATGGAGGCGTACCGGGGCCTGGCGATCCTCACCACCAACATGAAGAAGGCCCTGGACTCCGCCTTCATGCGACGGATCCGCTTCGTCGTCGACTTCCCCTTCCCCGGCGAGTCCGAGCGGGCCGAGATCTGGCGCCGGGTCCTGCCCGAGCAGGCGCCGATGAAGGACATCGACCCCCGGCTGCTGGCCCGGCTGACCGTGGCGGGCGGCTCCATCCGCAACATCGCGCTGGCGGGCGCCTTCCTCGCGGCCGAAGAGGGCGACCGGCTGCAGATGCGGCACATGCTGGCCGCGGCGCGGACCGAATACCTGAAGCTGGAACGCTCCTTGACGCCCTCGGAGGTCCACGGATGGGTCTGAACGAGGAACCGCGCCGGGCCCGCCCCGGGCCGGCGCACACCGTACGCGTCGACATCGGCGAGCTGGTGCTCGACGGCTTCGAGCGGGTCGACACCGATCGTGTGTCGGAGGCGTTCCAGGCGGAGCTGACCCGGCTCGTACGGGAACGGGGCGTGCCGATCGCCGCCGACGGCACCGACCGTGAGCTGGACGTGGTGTCCGGCCTTCCGGCCCTCCCGGCGAACGCGTCCTCGCGGCGGCTCGGCCAGGAGCTGGCGCGCTCGGTGCACGCGGGCCTGGCGGGGCGGGGGGAGGCACGATGAGCGCCTCCCATGTCCCGTCCCAGGACACCGAGTCGAGCCGGTCCGGCAAGCGGCGGAAGCGCAAGGAGCGTGCGGGCACGGCGCGTACCCCCGAGCCGAAGGACATCGTCAGCGGGGCAGGTCAGCCGCTGGACGTGAGCGTACGGCGCGAGCTGGAGGAGCAACTCGGCCACGACCTGGGCCGGGTGCGGCTGCACACCGACCGGGACGCGGGCGCGCTGACGGACTTGCTGGGCGCGGACGCGGTCGCGGTCGGCCAGGACATCTTCTTCCGCGAGGGCGCATACCGTCCGGGTACGGCGGATGGCCGGCGGCTGCTGGCTCACGAGGTGCTGCACACCGTCCAGAACCCCCACGGCCTCGGCGCGCTGCGCGCTGGCCGCGACCTGGGAGCGGTGAGCCTGCCGCAGCAGGCGGTCGAGCGGGAGGCGGAGTCGGCGGCGCAGGACGTCGCGGCGGGCGAGGCCGCTCCGGCCGACCGGGAGCCGCAGGTCCAGGAGGGCCGGTCCACGCCGGGCTGGCTCCGCTACACCACGGTGCACGCGGACCGGAACCGGATGGAGCAGCTGGACCCGGCGACGCTGGTGGACCGGTTGGCGAACTCGGTGGTGCGCTCGCTGCGCGGCGACCCGGAGGACCGGTCGAAGCGCACCCGCATGCAACTGGGCCGGATGTCGGACGCGTTGCAGGACGCCGTGCTCGAACGCCTGGAGTCCCGGCTGCTCAGCACGGAGCACGACCGGGTGCTCGACCTGGTCGACGAGGTCGGCTTCGCGGAGGACCTCGAACAGAACTCGCTCGACGCCCCCTTCGTCGAGGCGGACCAGGCCGAGGAGCTGCTGCTGGAGCGGGAGACCGAGCAGCGGTCGGCGGAGGAACGGCGGGCGGAGGAGACCAGGCCGGCCGTCGCTCCGGGACCGGAGAAGGAGGAGTCCGGCGAGGAGGGCGCCACGGGCGGCACGCCGCGGAACGGCGGAACGGCGGAGCATGGGACCACCCCGCAGGGCGGTGGTGCGCCGCGGGGCGGCGAGCACGGGCGGAAGCCGGACGAAGAGCATGGGCAGCGGCCGGGGACCACCACCCCACGCAGCGGCGGGAGTTCACCCTCCGGAAGTCAGCCCTCGCCGGAGTCGCCGGCAGCGGCTGAAGCACAGGCGAAGGCACCCACCTCACCGTCCTCCGAACGTCAGCAGTCCGCGTCGGCGCAAGCTTCCGGAAGGTCCGCCGGACAGCAACAGGCCGGTGACAGGAAGGGCGCAGGCGCCAAGGAAGGGAAGGACCTCGAGGGCGCCGGGTCAGCGGGCAAGGAGCAGGCCGCCGCCGAGAAGCGCGCGGGCGGAGCCGACGCCCCCGCCGCCGGACGGCAGCCCGAGCGGAGGGACGAACGCGGCGCGGAGAAGCCCGACGGTCCTGCGGCAACTGGCAAGGACACCCAGCTGCCGGGCCCCACCAGCCGGCTCGACGGCGTACGCGCTCAGGACCTCGGCGGCCCGGAGGAGCGGGCGGCCGAGGACCCGTTCGGTTCCGGCAGCGCGTCGGAAGTCGATGTCGGGGGCGAGGAGAAGAGTGCCTGGGACGTCAAACTCCAGCCGGAGGACTTCGTTCCGGAGAAGGACCTCGACGTGTCCGCCGTACCGACCGCGGACCAGCTGGACCCGTCCTCGTCCGGCTCCGCATCGGCTCCGTCCTTCCCCGCTCCCCCGGTCACCAAGGCCGACACGGTGCAGGCCGAGCGCGACACGGAGGACGCCGAGGACGCGGCGGCGGACGCCGGGCCGGAGGACGAAGCGGCGGAGAGGCCCGCCGGGACGGAGCCGCCGGTCGAGGCCGAGGAGGGCGGACCCGGAGCCGATCGGCCGGGGGCCCTCGAACTGGAGCGGGCCGGCGTGGCCGGGCCGGGATCGCCGGGTGCCACTTCGCGGGACCCGAAGAGCGGTGACGACCCGAAGGCCGGGCCCGTCACGGCCCAGACCACGGTGCAGGAGGCGCCGGGCAAGCCGGAGACCGGCACGTCCGAGGGCGGCAGTCCGGCGAAGGAGCAGGCCGCCAAGGAGGAGAAGGGCACGGCGGCCGCCGGGGACAACGCAAGCGGTACGCCGGAGAAGGCGTCGCAGCAGGCCGTGGGCGGCAAGTCGGCCCCATCGGAGCCCGGGGCCATGGAGCAGCAGAGGGCGGGGGATCTGCCGTCGGCGGCGAAGCTCGAGCCGGCGGCCGACGCGAAGGCTGCGTCCCCGACCTCGCAGGACACGCAGGCCCCCGGCGGCTCCGGTCCGGGCACGCCCGGCGGCCCGAGCAGCATGCCGGAGAGCGATACGCAGAACGCGCCGTCACCGGGCAACACGGCCACGAACGAGGCGAGTTCGCGTACGGAACCCCCTACCGCGCGGGAGGCCGCGCCTGCACCACCACCGGAACCCGCCTCTGCCCCTGCCCGTTCAGGGGGCAGGGCGCCCCGGTCCCGGGGCGGAGGCGGAGGTACCCGGAGCGCCGGCGGGGGCGGCAGGGGCGGAGGTGGTTCCCGTACCGCCGCGTCGGCCGCGGGGAAGAAGAAGCCGGCGGCTCCGGACCTGTCCCAGGTGACCCCCGAAGCCGGGCTGAGCACAGCATCGAACCTCAAGCCTCATCAGGCCCTCGAGGCCATGGGCGGGTTGAACGGTGCCGTCGACAAGAACGTGGGTGAGGAGCACCAGGCTCTCAAGGACGCGCCGCCCTCGATGGAACGCCCCGCCGGAGCGCCGCAGACGTTGCGCGGCGCACCCAGGACCTCGGCGCCGGGCGAGTACTCCGCCGACCCCGCGGCAAAGGTTGATGCGCCCGAGAAGGAGAAGGCCAAGGTCGAAGGAGAACCGCCTCCACAGGGCGATCTCGCGATCGAGGGTGTCGAGGAGCCGAGCAAGCTGCAACTGGGGCTGGCGGCGGGCGGACAGCTCATCGCAGGTGCCGTGAACGGGGTGACCAAGTTCTTCGGCGCGGACGAAGACGTCATCGACACGGGTGCCTTGATGCGCTGGATCCTCGACATCCCGAGCGACGACGAGATGCTGGCCAAGGCGCAGGTGGGGACGGCGCCGGGTGTGGAGCTTCAGGGGGAGACCCAGGGGCGAGCCGATGAGCAGAGTGGTGAACTGGACACCAAGGGGCAGGAGTTGCATGCCTCGGGCCGTCAGGACGCCGACCGGCCGTTGGGCGAGGACCAGGTCTACCCGGACGTACCCAAGGAAACGCTGACGTCCCATGTCCCGGGCTCCAAGGGGCAGGGCCCCGCGGGCGGGGGCAACACCTCAGCAGCGGGAGGCCGGATTCCCCCGGAAGCGCTGTCCGAGGTCGCGGAACACGAACGCCGCCCACAGCTCAAGGCTGCATTCAGCGACGGCCGGAAGGCCATGTCCGACAAGCGGCAGACCAAGGACAAGGAGTCCAGGGAGTCGCAGGAGCAGCACAAAAGGCAGGTCCGGCACGAAATCGAGTCGAACACCCGGACCCAGACCGCTGAGCGCGAAAAGACCATGTCCGAGGTGTCCGGCTCACGTTCGCAGTGGAAGGCCGAGCAGGACAAGGAGCTCGGCTCCCTCGGAACCAAGAAGTCCGCGAAGATCACCAAGATCCGCCAAGAGGTCCAGGACAAGGAGAACGATACCGACACCCGCGTCAGGGACCAGCATGAACTGGACCAGGAGAACATTCACAAGGAGAGGAAAAGGGCAAACGAAAAATCCGAGAGCAAGAAGAAAACGGCACACAACGACTCCGGCAGCTGGATCTCCCGGGCCTTCTCGTTCATCCGCGAAAAGCTGACCGAACTCAAGGATGCCATCATCGGCTTCCTCAGGGCGGCGCTCACCGAGATCAGGAAGCTCATCACCAACTTCAGGACGACGGTGATCGGCTGGATCGACGCGGCCCGCAAGTTCATCGTCGACAAGTTCAAGGACTTCACCGAGGCCCTGATCCAGCTCGGCAAGGACCTCCTCAACGCCGTGCTGGAGATCGCGAAGCGCATCCGCGACCTCATCATCCGCATCCGTGACGCGGCCATTGCTCTGGTCAACCGGATCGCCACCCAGCTCAAGCAGATGATCAGCGATCTCCTCGACGCGATCGGCGCGTTGCTCAGCAGGATCCTGGACGCGCTGAAGAAAGCGCTGCGCGCCGTGGTCGAGGCAGTCGTGAACGCGGTGAAGGCCATCATGGACTTCGCGGCCAAACTGCTCGGCGCTCTGGGTGACTGGATGCTCATCGCCGTCGACTTCCTGGCCGACCCGGGCGGCTGGCTGAGCGGCGCGAAAAACTCCGCGGTGGACGGGGCGAAGAACCATTTGTTCGCTGAGGTCTCCTCAGCGGTCAAGCAATGGTTCAAGGACAAGATCCAGGAAATCATCGGCGTTCCGAAGGCAGTTCTCGACAAGCTGCTCAAAGGCGGCTTCACCCTCGAGCAGATCGTCAAGGAGGCGTGGGACGCCGTCGTTCCCCAACTCCCGCTGATCATCGGCGAACTGGTCATGACCAAGATCGTCGCCAAGCTGATCCCGGGAGCGGGCTGGGTGATGGCGGTCATCGACGCCATCCGTACGGCGTGGGGAGCGCTGAGCGAGATCCTCCGCGCTCTGGGCCTGGTACTGGACTGGTTGAAGGCCGTACGCCGAGGCGGCGCGGGCCTCCTCTTCGCCAAGGCGGTCGCGGCAGGTGTCGTCGCGCTGCTGGAGCTGCTGTACGAAGCGCTGTTGAGCGGCATCGGCAAATACGTCGCGAAGGTCGGCCGCCGCCTCAAGGGCGTCGCCGCGAAGCTCGGCGACAAGGACAAGGGCGGCAAGCCGGGCAGCGGCAAGGGAGCGGGCGCGGACGGCACGGACAGCCGGGCCGGCAGGCGGAAGGACGAACCGGCCCCGGCGACCGCCGGCGCTCCCGGGACGCACCCGGTCACCGGCCGGCCCCGGCCCGGCACGATTCCGGACGTCACGAAGCCGGGCACGCGGCACGGCGCCGGGCCGGACCCGGGCAAGGACGCGCCGGGCCCGGGCCGCCCGAAGGGCGGTGCGGACGACGGCAAGAGGCCTGAGCCGACGAGCAAGGACAAGAACGGCAGGCCCAAGGGCAAGGACGACGAGAAGCCGGACACCCGCCCGACCCCGTCCCCGAAGCCCAAGCCGAAACCGGAACCGCGGCCGAAGCCGAAGGACGACCCGGAGGCGAAGCCGAAGCCGAAGGATCAGGCCCCGGGCAAGCCGAAGTCCGACGCCAAGGACACGCCAGGCAAGCCGAAGCCGGACGGCGACAAGGACCCGACGCGGCCGAAGGACGGGAACCCGAACAAGCCGGAGGACGGTAAGGGCGGGGACAAGGACTCCCCCGGCAAGCCGAAGAACAAGGGCAGCGGCAGGGGCGCCGACGAGCGTCCCAAGAAGCCGAAGGACACGGACGGCGAACCCAAGAAGCCCAAGAGCAAGGACGAGGCCAGGGGCCCGAAGAAGCCGAAGAATGACAGGCCGAAGGACAACGACCCGGCCAAGGAGAAGCAGGACAAGAAGGACCGGCGCAAGAAGGAAGAAGACTCGAAGGACTCCAAGGACGAACGGCTCCGCAAGATCGTCGCGCGCCTCCGCCCACGCATTGACTCCAAGCTGCGCAAGGGAGTCAACGCGCCTCTGATGCGCGCCATGCTCGCCGCCAACCGAGCGTGGTTCCGTCTGACGTCGCTCTCCCCTGAAGGGGGCGCCGCTCAGACGGTAGTGGCTCGGCTCAACCCCGAGCTCTCGGCCAGCGAGAAGCACAAGCTCGCTCGCCAATTGCAGTTGCAGCAAGAGATGGACCAATTCGCCAGGAAGCAAGCAGCGCAAGAGGCGGCAAAGAAAGACGACCCGACCGAGCAAGAGCCACCGAAGCAAGCGGAACCGGACTCCGGAAATGCCCCCTCGGGCAGTGCAGCTAAGCTCCATCACCAGCTCAACCCGGATCAGCCGCTACTCACACAGACCGGCTCCGTCAACACAGTTCTGGACCAAGCCAAGCGAGAAAAGCTCTGGGCAACCCTGCAGCACGGGAAGAACGGCCCGTCCGTGGACTGGCGGGGTGGATTCCGTCACGATCCCGGCGGGTTCCTCAACCTGAGCAGCGGCGATGTGAGATATCAGGATGCACGCCTCGCCACCAAACAACTGAAGGACGTCAAGAGGTTCGTCGCCGGTGTCCAAGCCATCCAGCGGGGTGACCTCAAGGCCGCCATGGAGACCGGCCACGACCTGCAGAAGATGATGGAATTCGCGTATCTGCGAACCCTCATCGAGAGTCGACGCGACCCCACCATGAAGACCTTCGGTCTGACCGAGATCAGCTGGGCGGGACGCGCAAATTCTGAAGCGGCCGCAAAGCAACGCCTGGATGAGATTCTCAGCCGCGGAATGATGACCCATAACCGCAACGTGAAGCTGGCCAAGGACGTAGCAGAGATAGCCAGGAAGGTCGCCCCCAACGGCCAGCTCAATATGGACCGCATGGACGACGCCGCAGTGCAAAAACTCTTCAAGGACCCCACTCCGTACATCATCGGGCGCGTGCACGAGAACGAGGTGAAGTGGGCTCTGCGCGCTGGACAGCGAACCCCCGACGAGGACGAGACACGAACAAGCAAGGAAACAGCCCGACAGCGACTGGACCGCTTGACCCTCTGGACTCATCGCGTGACCCCGAGCGATGTGCACGTCACCTTCGACGGATACGAAGACCATCTCGAAAGGATGCGGAAGATTATCGACGAAATCCTTGACGCCGACTCAGAGGTGCTCGATCGCGCACCTGGACTGTGGACGCCGTAAAGGCCACCCAAGAAGGGGACAATGCAATGCAATGGGGAGCGTTTCGCGGTCGTCGGCTCGTCCTTTCCGATGAGATGGGCGAGGACGAGGTGTTCGAGTGCGCGTCTGTCATCAATGCCACGAAGAAGCGGGAGACGACGGCAAGCGTGGAGGTGGGCCTAGCCAGAGAGGTGACATGGGAGCTCACCCCTGATCATTACATGCATTTCGGGAAGGAACACCCGTGCGGCGTCTGTTTCGTATTCGTGTCCGGACCCGGGCAAGCGCAAGTCGACGAGCTGACCGGCATGCTGTCGCGTTACTTCGAGCCCCGCGAGGACGAAGCGCTGCTCACCGGACTTGACGACGCTGATTCGATCAAGAGTCGACGTTGCCAACTCGTTTGCCTGGGGATCGGCGCTCCCCGCACCGCAGATGTCCGATACCTGGAGCGCATCGTGGCAGCGATGCACGACGAGAGCAGCCGAATTCGAGAAGGCGGGCTCTGGGCCGCGATGTACGCACTGTGGCCCGAGCTGCTTCCGGAAATCGACGCGATGGAACGGGTCGATTCGGAGCCGCTGCTTCGTGAGCAGGCTTGCGCGCTGGCAGGCCACATGAGGAAAGAGGGGATCACACCATGACCCGCTACGCCGACATACCCAAACCCATCCGCTCCGGCATCGTCATCGTCGACCCCGAGCGCGGAACCCCCCAGCGCATCATCGTGCTGCAGTTCAATCCCGACACCCTCGAGCGCTCCATCGCGCCCCAGGCCGCCGGAGGCGGAGGGGACTCCGGCGGGGGCGGGAGCGGGGGCGGGGACAGGAACGAGGCTCTGCGGCTCAAGGGGCCTGCGCAGGAGACGTGGAAGTTCACCGCGGAGATCGACGCCACCGACCAGTTCGAGGTGGCGGCGCCCGACGGGATTCATCCTCAACTCGCCACGCTCGAGATGCTCGTGCAGCCGACCACCGCCCAACTGCGTGAGGCCACCCGCCTCAGCAAGAAGGGCACCATCGAGATCAGTCCCATCGAGACGCCGCTGACCCTCTTCACCTGGGGAAGCAAGCGCGTCATGCCCGTACGGCTGACCGAGCTGTCGGTCAACGAGTCGGCGTTCGACGTGCATCTCAACCCGATACGGGCATCCCTCAGCATCGGCATGAAGGTGCTGACCGTCAGCGATCTGCCGGCCGGGCACCGCGGGGCCGAGCTGTATCTCGCGCACCTCGCGCAGAAGGAGCGGCTCGCCGGGGCCGCGGCCGCCGGGCGGCTCGGGTCGCTCGGGCTGACCGGCGCGGACATCGGAACGGGGAGGGCGTAACAGACCATGATCGAGCCGTACGAGTCCGCGCTGGACGCCATCCCCGGCGCGCATCCCTATCCCCGCACCAGCCGGTACCACGACGCCGAGATCGGGGTGCACACCCAGCCCGACGGCACCGAAGTCCGTTACACCAAGCGCCGTTTGCTCCCTCCGATCGACCAGGTCGCGGCGGAGGACGACACGGCGACCCACACCGTCAGCGCCGGGGAGCGCCCCGATCACCTCGGGCAGCGCTGGTTCGGCGACCCCGCCCAGTGGTGGCGGATCGCCGATGCCAACCCCGTACTCGACCCTGAGGAGTTGACCGACGAGCCGGGTCGGCACATCGGCATCCCTCTGCCGGGCGGCCGCCATGGGTGACGAGCCGATCGGGAGCGGGCCCGTTCATCTCACCCTCCACATGGGTCCCAAGCTCACCCGCCCCGTCCCGCCCGAGGTGTCCGAGGCGCTGCTGTCGGCGCAGATCACCAGTACCGCGGGGGAACGGTCCGGTTTCCAGATGGCGTTCGACCTGACGAAGAGGGGGATGATCACCCAGCGGCTGCTGCCCGAGGGGTTCTTCGACCCGAAGACGCGGGTCGTCGTCGTCACCTCGGTCAAGGGGACCCCGACGGTCGTCCTCGACGGGCTGATCGTGCGTCAGGAGGTCGGGGCCAGCAACCAGCCGGGGCAGACCACCCTCACCGTCACCGGTGAGGACCTCACCCTGCTGATGGATCTGGAGGAGCGCACCGACCGGTATCCCAATCTCGCGCCCTCCCAGCGCGTGGAGCGGATCCTGGCGAAGTACGCGGACTACGGCATCGACGCCCGCATCATCCACGAGCAGATCCAGCAGCCGCCGCGCGAGCAGCTCCGCGTCGACTACCAGACCGGGACCGATCTGAGTTACGTCAACGAGCTGGCCCGCGCCAACGGCTACACCTTCTATCTCGATCCCGGCCCGCGCCCCGGGCGGTCCACCGCCTTCTGGGGCCCCGAGCAGAGGATCGGGCAGCGCCAGCACGCCCTGAACGTCAACATGGACGCCAACTCCACCGTCGATCAACTGACGTTCGCGTACGACGGGACGGCCCGGGAGGAACCGCAGGCCCGCTGGCAGGATCCCCGCACCCGCGACACGGTGCTGATGCCCCAGCCCGACATCGGCCCGCTCCGGCCGCCGCTCGGCCGGCGCGCCAGTCCCGCGCTGAAGCGCAGAACGCTCTCCGGCACCGCCAAGAAGGACCAGGAGCAGGCGCGGGCCGAGATCCTGGCGCGCGCTGCGACGTCCGCCGACGCGATCTCCGGTTCCGGGCAGCTCGACGTGAACCGCCACGGCTACGTGCTGCGGCCGCGCGAGCTGGTCGGGGTGCGCGGCGCGGGCGTGACGTACGACGGCGACTACTACGTGAAGAGCGTGACGCACCAGTTGCGGCCCGGCTCGTACCAGCAGAACTTCACGCTCTCGCGCGAGGGGCTCGTCGCCCGCGGCGACACCGTCCGCCCGTAGAGCCCGAACAGCACAGCCAACACAGCCAGGACAGCCAGGACAGCCGCAGAACCCGTGCAGCACGGCCCGGGGCCCGCAACCCCGCACGCGGCGATACCGCAGGACACACGCGACAGACCAGGAGCACCTTCGTATGGCGGCACCGAACAACCGCTACCTCGGCAAGTTCCGGGGACGGGTGGTCGACACCAGGGATCCGCTGAGGATCGGCCGGATCACGGCCCATGTGCCCGATGTGCTGGGCGACACCCCGTCCACCTGGGCTCTGCCGTGTTTCCCCTTCACCGGCGGCCGTGCGGGCCAGTACACCGTCCCCGAGCCGGGGGCCGGGGTGTGGGTGGAGTTCGAGCAGGGCGATCCGAGCTTCCCCGTCTGGACGGGGTGCTGGTACGGCGACGCGCAGGAGCTGCCGGTGGACGTGCGCGAGGAGGTGCCCGTGTCGCAGCCCGTCGTGGTCGAGACCCCGGGCCGCCACAAGCTCGTGATGTCGGACGTGCCGGGCGGCAAGGGGATTCTGCTCAAGGCCCCGGGCGGAGCGTACGTACAGATCGACGAGCGGGGCGTGACCATCGACAACGGTCAGGGCGCGTCGGTCGAGCTGATCGGCGATCAAGTGAACATCAACGAGGGCCGGTTGATCGTGCCCAAGAAGCAGTAGCCAGACCAACGGGGAGAGTCTCTTGTCCGGAACCTCCGGGAATCTCGTCAGCGCCGCAGCCGCGCTCCACTGTCCGCACGGCGGCCGGGCGTCGGCCGCCGCCTCAGCGTCCTCAGCCGTGTCCGCCGACGGGCTGCCGGTGCACACCGGCTCCGACGCCTTCACGGTCACCGGCTGCCCGCACACCGTCGACCGCGTGCCGCGGCCGTGCACCACCATCCGCTGGAGTCCGGCCGCCGGCGGCGTGACCGTCGACGGGGCGCCGGTCCTCCTGCACACCACGCATGCCATGTGCTTCAGCGCCGGCCTGGTGCCGCAGGGCAGGCCGCTCGTCACCACCGCCGAGCAGGGGGTCGTCTGCCGATGAGGACACGTCTGGTCCGTACCGACATCGCCTTTCCGTTCCGGGCCGACCGCCTGGGACGGACGGCGCACGCTCCGTACGAGGAGCATGTGCGGGATCTGATCGAGCAGTTGCTGTTCACCAGCCCCGGCGAGCGCGTGATGCGCCCCGACTTCGGCTGCGGCCTGCTCGATCTGGTCTTCACCCCGAACAGCCCGGAGCTGGCCTCCGCGCTGGAACTGTCCGTCCACGCCTCGCTGCAGCGCTGGCTGGGCGAGCTGATCGAGGTCGAGTCCCTGGACGTGGTCAGCGAGGAGAACGTGGTCCGCGTCCATCTGCGCTACGTGGTGCGCTCCACCGCGAACCGGCGCGACGACGTGTTCGAAGGGAGGGGCGCGGCATGAGCGGCGCGAGCGGCGACCTGGTGTGCCGTACGGACGGCAGGCGCGCGAAGGTGCGCGGCGCCCGGCTCGGCGGGGTGGACGCGGTGGAGGCCGGTGACGACGGGCTGACCCTGACCGTCACCTTCATCGGCAAGGCCCCGCACGGGCTGTGCCCGGAGAACGTACGCATCGACGGCGGACGCCGCGTCACGAGCATCGAGGCCGTCGAGGTGTGTGTCGAGCGCGAGGAGGACCCGGAGCTGGACGACCGGCTCCTCGTCACCCTCGACCGCACCGGCGACTCCTCCCCCTACCGGCTGTCGATCGTGGCCACCGACCCGTACGGGCGGCCGGGCACGGAGCCCTTCCCCGGGTTCGACCAGCGGTACTTCCACGCGGAGTTCCGCTTCGTGAGCGACTGCCCGTCGCCGTTCGACTGCGCGGACGAACAGCCGGACGCCCCGCCCGCGTATCCGCAGGCGCCGGTCGTCGACTACACCGCGCGGGACTACGACAGCCTGCGCCGGGTCGTCCTGGACCGGATGGCGCTGACGACGCCCGACTGGACCGAGCGGCACGCGCCCGACCTCGGCGTGACGCTGGCCGAACTCCTCGCGTACACCGCGGACCGGATCAGCTACCAGCAGGACGCGGTGGCCACCGAGGCGTATCTGGACACGGCACGCCGCCGGGTCTCCGTACGCCGCCACGTCCGGCTCATCGACTACCCGATGCACGACGGCTGCAACGCACGGGCGTTCGTGGCCGTGGAGGCGGTGGAGCCGCTGACGCTGCTGCCGGGCACGTACCGCTTCGCCGCGGTGGACGTCCGCAGGCTCGGCCCGCACGACGCCCCCGAGCCGGGCACGGTCATCGACGACGGTGATCTGACCGCGCTGGACGAGCGCGGCTCGGTCGAGGTCTTCGAGCCGGTCGCGCAGGAGCCGCTGCGCCTGCTGCCCGCGCACAACGCGATCCGTTTCTGGACGTGGGGCGACGAGGTGTGCTCGCTGCCGAAGGGCGCGACGTCCGCGACGCTGCGCGACGCATGGACGGACGCCCCGGGTGAGGAGCAGGGCTGGGAACCGGACGAGTCCGGCGAGCGGTGCCGGGAGCGGCAGTTGGACCTGCGCCCCGGCGATCTGCTGCTCTTCGAGGAGGTGCTCGGCCCGCGCTCCGGCACACCCGGCGACGCCGACCCGTCCCACCGCCAGGCGGTCCGACTCACCTCCGTGACCCCGGCCGTGGACCGGTTGTGCGGACAGCCGGTGCTCGAGGTCACCTGGTCCCGTGAGGACGCCCTCGCCTTCCCCGTGTGCCTGTCCACCCTCGGCGGTACCGACTGCTCGCCCGTGCCCGACGTGAGCGTGGCCCGCGGCAATGTGGCGCTGGTCGACCACGGACGGTCGACGGCCTTCTGCGAGGCGTTGCCCGAGCGGATCACCGTGCCCGCCGATCCTCCGGTCCCCGCGCCCTGCGGCCCGGACGCGTCCGGCTGCCCGGACCGCGCGCTCGGCAACGCACCGGCAGAACTGATCAACGCGCTGCTGGAGACGACCCGTTGCGGCCGTCTGCTGCGGCCGGACGACATCCGCGAGCTGTTCTCGGTCGTCGGCGAGGAGGCGACCCTGCGCGCCGGACTCGCCCTGGAGCTGGCCGGGCGCCGCCGCGGACGCGGAAGCGACGACGGGCGGGTCGTCCCCGGCACGGCGTACGCCCAGGCAGAGGCGTTGCGGACGCTGCTCGCCCAGACCGCGTACCCCGGCATCGTGCCGCGTTTCCGGCCGGTGCTGGACCGCTCCCCCGTCGTCCAGGCCGTGCCGTTCCCCGAGCCGCGTCATGTCGCGGCGGGGCAGGCCGGGCGGCTCGCCGCGATCCCGGAGCGGGCGCGGGAGCGGCTGGTGGAGCTGTGGCGCAGCGCGCGCCACCACGACGGTCTCGCGGAGGAGGAGATCGCCGAACTGACCGTGCTCTTCGGGCTGAAGGTGCTGGAACGCTTCGAGCTGCGCCGCCACCCGGTCCGCGCCCTGCGCGAACTGCTGCACCGCAGCGAGCGGTTGCTCAGCCCCAAGCGGCGCCGGCTGACCGTCCTGACGGCCCGCGCCCGCGCGGGTGCGGTGCTCGACGGACGCATCGCCTGGGAGATCGCCCGCACCTGGGGCCCGGCGTACGCGGAGGGGCTGCATCCGCAGGAGACCGTGCTGCACGGCCCCGCGGCCGCGCTCGTCCAGGACCCGAGAGCCGCGCTGCCGGCCGTACGCCTTCTCGACGGCCGGGCGGTGTGGGAGCCGCGCAGGGACCTGCTGCACAGCGGCGCGCGGGACCGGCACTTCAGCGGTGAGCTGGAGGACGACGGGCGGCTCGCGCTGCGCTTCGGTGACGACCGGTACGGCGCGAGGCCCCGCCCGGGCGCGACGCTGGAGGTCCGCTACCGCACCGGCGGCGGCCCGGCGGGCAACGTCGGCGCGGAGGCCATCAACCACCTGGTGCTGTGCCGCGGCGAGGAGGCCGTGGAGGCCCGCGACGCGATGCCCGTCGCCGGCGTGCGCAATCCGCTGCCCGCCGTGGGCGGCACCGCTCCCGAGCCGGTCGAGCAGGTCCGCCAGCTCGCCCCGCTCGAACCGGCCCGCACGCGGCTACGCGCCGTGACCGCCGAGGACTACGCGACGCTGGCCGCCGCGCTCCCCGGTGTGCAGCGGGCGGCGGCAGAGATCCGCTGGACCGGCAGCGTGCAGGAGGTGCACGTGGCGGTCGACGCCCTCGGGACGGGCGATCCGCCGCCGGACCTCCTCGACGCGGTCGCGTACGGGCTGGAGGGCTACCGCCGTATCGGGCACGACCTGGTGGTGCAGCCCGCGCGGGCCGTGCCGCTCGACATCGCGCTGGAGGTCTGCGCCCGACCCGGCCACCAGCAGGGGCAGATCATGGCCGACCTGTACCGGGTGCTGGGCAGCCGCACGCTGCCCGGCGGCAGGCTCGGCTTCTTCCACCCCGACGCGCTGACCTTCGGCGAACCGGTCCGCCTGAGCCGCCTGGTGGCGGTCGCGGCGGCCGTGCAAGGCGTACGGAGCGTGCGCGCGACCCGGCTGCGCCGGCTCTTCCAGGACGACCACGGAGAAGTGGAGGCAGGTGTGCTGCGGCTCGGCCCGCTGGAGATCGCACGCTGCGACAACGACCCCGAGCAGCCCGGGAACGGTCTGCTCCGGATCGCCTTCGGAGGTGTCCGATGAGCGGCGCCTGCGGATGCGGATGCGGCGGACACGACGAGCGCACGGCCCCGCCCGCGCTCCACAACCCGCCCGGCCGCGACGCGCTGGACCACCGCGTGGGCACGTACGGTTCGTTCCTCGCGGCCATGCTCGACCGGCTCGCCTCGCCCGCCTACCCGGGCCTGCGCGGGCTGACGGTCCGCACGCCGGACGACCCGGCGATCGGGCTGCTCGACGCCTGGGCGGTCCTCGGCGACCTGTTGACGTTCCACTCCGAGCGGATCGCCGACGAGGGCTATCTGCGGACCGCGAACGATCACCGGTCGCTCGCCCTCCTCGGACGGCTGACGGGGCACCGTCCGCGGCCGGGCGTGTCCGCGGACACGCTGCTGGCGTACACCCTGGACCGTGACCCACGGTCGGAGACGCGGACGCCCGTCCTGATCCCGCGCGGTGCGCGCAGCCACAGCGTCCCGGCCGCCTCCGACCAGGACGCGCAGACCTTCGAGACCGACGAGGAGCTGCTCGCCCGCTGGGACTGGAACGAACTGGCGGTACGGCGGCGGCGCCCGATGCCGCTGACGCCGGAGGATCTGCGCGAGCGGCCCGAGCTGTTCTTCGCGGGCACCGCCAACTCCCTGCGGCCGGGCGACAAGCTGCTGTTCGTCTTCGGCGAGGACGAAGCCGGCTCGTCGCGGCGTCTGCTCCCCGTGACGCGCGTGCGGATCGACCGCGAGGACGACGTGACGGCGGTCGGGCTGCCGGTGTCGGTCCCGCCGTCGCTGCGGGAGCTGGTGGAGGAGCTGGAGCAGTGGATCACGGTGGGGCCGGACAGCCCCAACCCGCGACCGCCCGCCAGTCCGCTGATCGACGACTTCGACGCGCAGGTGCTGGCGCAGCTCCGCGCCGACCTCGAACTCCTCGACACTCCGGCGAAGTTCGCGCGACGGCTGGACGACCCGGTGCAGCGCCTGTGGGAGGCGCAGGCCCTCTCGGCCCCGTACGAGGAGACCGGCGACTGGTTCGAGCAGCTCAACGCCGTCCTGGTGGACCTGCAGGAGCGGGCGGCCGGACTCGACGGCTCGGACGAGGTATCGGACCAGGACCGGCCGGAGGGGTACGGGCCCGGCGAGGTGGACCCGCGGGCCGCGGCGGCCCGCACGCTCGGCGCCCTGCTCCCGCATCTGCGGGCGGCGTCCGGTACGCGGCCCCCGGCCCGGTCCTCCGCCCCGGACGCGCGCCTCTTCGCACCCGGCTCCGACCTCACCGCCCAGCTCCTGTCGGCGCTCGACCCCGGCCTGGAGAGCACGCTGTACCCGGCGCTGCGGCAGGCCGTGCCCGCACCGGCCGGCGCGCTGCGCTCGGTCCAGGCGATGCGGGTCACGGCCGCCCCGTTCGGTTCGACCGCCCCGCTCAAGCCGGTGCAGGACGACCGGGGGCGGGTCGTCCGTACGGCCGACTGGCCGCTGACGGGCGGCGCGCTGACGTCGATGCGGGTCGTGTTCGACACGGCGGGACGGGTCCCGCTGAAGGCGGAGTTCCAGCACATCGAGGCCGGCACATCCGTGCAGCGCACGGAGAACCTGCCGTCCGACGCGGCCTTCGACCTCGGTCCCGGCCGGGTGCAGATGTCCACGCGCAGCGGACCGGACCACGACCTGAGCTGGCTGGGGCGGCGCCCCAGCGACTCCCAGGAGCCGGGGGTCACGGCCCGTCTGCTGGCGGAACTCCCGGAGCGCACCCTGTTCGTCTCCCGCCCGGCCGAGGACGGCCGCGTCCATGTGGCCGTCGACGACGGGGGCGGCTCGCCGCTGACGTGGCGGCTGTCACCGGGCGAGCAACGGCAGCACACGCACGGCGAGTTCGAGGTGACGGTGCGGTACACCGCCGGGAGCGAACCCACCGGCGTCGAGATCGGGCTCGCCACCGTCCCCGCGCCGCCCAACCGCCGTGTCCTGGCGCTGGACACGGTGATCGAGGGGATCTCGGCCGGGAGCTGGGTGGCCGTCGAGCGGCCGCGCAAGGGCGCGGGCGGCGAGGACGGGATTCCCGGCGACAAGAACCTCGCCTTCGTCACCACCCGGGTGACGGCGGTGCGCACCGCCGCGTACACCGCGTACGGCATCACCGGGCGCGGCACCGAACTGACACTGGCCGACCCGTGGCTGGACGAGCACGACGTGGTGCTCTCCCACATCCGGGACGCCGTCGTGCACACGCGCGGCGAGTCGCTGCGCCTGGCCGACGAGCCGCTGGGCGAGGACGTGCACGGCAACGAGATCGAACTCGCCGAGCTGTACGACGGGTTGCGGCCCGGCCGACTGCTCGTGGTGTCCGGCGAGCGCACCGACATCCCGGGGGTCGCCGGGATTCAGGGCACCGAGCCCGCCGTCATCGCGGCCGTCGAGCAGACCGTCGACCCGGAGCTGCCCGGCGACCATCTCCACACCCGGCTCACGCTCACCGCCGACCTCGCGTACCGCTACCGGCGGGGAACGGTGAGGATCCAGGGCAACGTCGTGTCCGCCACGCACGGCGAGAGCCGCGACGAGGCGATCGGCAGCGGCGACGCGACCCGGCTCCACCAGACGTTCGCGCTCTGGCAGTCGCCCCTGACTTGGCTGCCGGATTCGAGGGCAGCTCACGGGCGAGGTTCCGGGGGAGCTCTCGGCGCGACCCCGATGCTGGAGATCCGGGTCGACGGTCTGCTGTGGCACCGGGTGGACAGCCTCGCGGGCCGCGGCCCCCGCGACCGCGTCTACGTCCTGGGTACGTCCGGGGACGGCCGGACGACCGTCACGTTCGGCGACGGCCGGAACGGCGCCCGGCTGCCGAGCGGCCACGAGAACGTACGGGCCCGCTACCGCTTCGGCACCGGCCGGGACGCCAACGTGGCCGCGGGCCGCATCACCCAGGCCGTCACCCGGCCCCTCGGCGTCACCGCGGTCACCAACCCGCTGCCCGCGACGGGCGGGGCCGACCCGGACGGTCCGGGTCTGACCCGCCGCAGCATCCCGCTGGCCGTCTCCGCCCTGGACCGCCTCGTCTCGGTCCAGGACTACGAGGACTTCGCGCGGTCCCGGGCAGGCATCGGCCGGGCCTCGGCGCGGCAGCTCTTCGACGGGCGGCGGCAGATGCTGCACGTGACGGTCGCCGGGGCGGACGACATCCCGGTCGCGGAGGACTCGGAGGTGCTGCGCTCCCTGCGCTCCGCGCTCGGCGAGTACGGCGACGCCCGGCTGCCGGTGCGCGTGGATGTCCGCGAGCTGGTGCTGCTCGTTCTGGCCGCGCGGGTGAAGGTGGCTCCGGACCATTCCTTCGAACTGGTCGAGCCACGGCTGCGGCGCGCCCTGCTGCACCGTCTCGGCTATCCGGGGCGGGAGTTGGGCCAGGGCGCGCACCTGAGCGAGGTGCTCGCCGTCGCCCACTCCGTACCGGGCGTCGACCACGTGGACGCCGACACCTTCACGGGCGTCCCCGCGAGCATCACCCCGGACGCGCTCGCCGGGCTCGCCGGGCGGATGGCCGGGACGCCGCAGTCCACGGTGCCCGCGCGGCCGGCGGCTTACGAGGAGGAGCTGTACCGGGTCACCGGCGAGCGCGGCGAGACGCTGTCGTCCGTCGCCGCCCGGCACGGTGTCCCGCTCGCGGAACTCCTGCGCCTCAACCCCGACATCACCGACACCCAGCGGCTCGCGAAGGGCCGTTCGGTGTGCGTCTTCCGCGGTATCCGGCCGGCACAGCTCGCGCTGTTCTCGCCTCGCGTCGCGGACACCCTGATTCTGACGGAGGTCAAGCAATGAGCAGGGAGCCGGACGGGCTCGCCGAGCTGCTCCCCCAGTGGCACCGGCTGCGCGACGCGGAACAGGGCGAGCCCTTGCGGGCCCTGCTCGCCGTGATCGCCGAGCAGGTCGACCGCGTACGCGACGGGGTGGAGCAGCAATACGACGACTGGTTCGTGGAGACCGCCGCCGAGTGGGTGCTGCCCTACCTCGGCGACCTGGTCGGCTACCGCCCGCTGCCGGGCTACGAGCGGGTGCTCGCCACCGGCCTCAAGGACGGTGGCGACGCGGCCGGTTCACGGCGGCGGCTGGCCGAGGCACTGGCACCGCGCCGCGACGTGGCCGCGACGGTCGCCAACCGGCGCCGCAAGGGCACCCTCGCACTGCTGGAGGAGCTGTCGGAGTCCGTAGCAGGATGGCCGGCGCGCGCCGTGGAGTTCTCCCGGCTGGTCGCGCACCACCAGCCGGTGAGGCTGTACGGCTCGGGCACGGAGGCCGCCGACGAGCGGCGGCGGGAGCGCGGCCGTCTGCTGGACCTGCGGGACGGTTCCGCACTCGACCTGGCGGGCGGCCCGTTCGGGACGGTCGCGCAGTCGGTGAACGTACGGCGGGCGGGCTCGGACCGGCGGCAGGGCGGCTACAGCCCCGCCGGGGTCGGCCTGTTCGTGTGGCGGCTGAAGCCGTACTCCGTGACGGGCGCGCCCGCGTACTGCATCGACCGGGCCCGCAACCTCTACACGTTCTCGATCCTCGGCAACGACTCCCCGCTGGTGACCCGGCCCGAACCGGAGCCGTCCGCCCAGCACATCGCCACCCTCGACAACGTGCCCGCGTCCATCACCCGCCGGCAACTCGCCGACCGCCTGGCCGACTACTACGGGCCCGGCAAGAGCTTCACCGTCTGGCGCGACGGGCAGGACGAGCCGGTGCCGCCGCAGGACATCGTCGTCGCCGACCTGTCGCACTGGCGCTACCGTCCGAAGCGCGGCCAGGTAGTGATCGACCCGGAGCTGGGCCGGATGGCGTTCGGGTCGCGGCAGGCGCCGCGCCAGGGCGTCTGGGTCAGCTACCACTACGCGTTCGCAGACGACCTGGGCGGCGGCGAGTACGCGCGGGACCGGGGGACGGACGCGGGCGCCGAGGTCTACCGCGTCGGGCCCCATCAGCCGTACCAGCGGATCATGGACGCGTACGCGCAGTGGCGGAACGACCGCCGGGCGGGGCGCTGCGGACCCGGCGGCATCATCGAGATCACGCACAGCGGCGCCTACCAGGAACAGCTCGACTTCGACCTCGAGGACGGCGACCGGCTGGAGTTGCGCGCCGCCGAGGGCACGCGCCCGGTGATCCGGCTCCTCGACTGGTACAGCAACCGGCCCGACGCGCTCAACATCCGTGCGCGGGAGGACTGCGCGCCGGGCGACGCGCCGCGGATCGTGCTCGACGGACTGCTCGTCACTGGACGGGGACTCCATGTCTCGGGCCCGGTCGGCACGCTGGTGCTGCGTCACTGCACGCTCGTCCCGGGCTGGTCGCTGGAGCCCGGTGGTTCGGCCGACGGCGGGGGGTGCGAGCCGCACTCACCCGAGGAGCCGAGTCTCGTCCTGGACCGCACCACCGCCTGCGTCCAGATCGAGCGCACCGTCCTCGGCACGATCGAGGTGATCGGCGACGAGGTGCACACCGACCCGCTGCACCTTCACCTCTCCGACAGCGTCCTGGACGCCACCGGGCACGACCGGGAGGCGCTCTCGGCGCCCGACTGCCGCCACGCCCACGCCGTCCTGCACGCGCACCGCACCACGATCATCGGCGAGGTCCACACCCACGCCGTGGAGATCGCCGAGAACAGCATCGTCACCGGGCGGATGAACGTCGCCCGGCGAGGCGTCGGCTGCCTGAGGTTCGGCTACGTGCCGCCCGGCTCGCGCACCCCGCGCCGCCACCGCTGCCAGCCGGACCTGGCCGGGCCCGAACGGACCCGTCTCGTGCGGCCGTTGTTCAGCAGCGAGCGCTACGGGACGCCCGGCTACGCGCAGTTGGCCACGGGGGTCGCCGAGGAGATCCGGCGCGGGGCGGAGGACGGGGCCGAGATGGGGGCCTTCCACGACCTGTACCAGCCGCAGCGCGAGAACAGCCTGCGGGCCCGGCTCGCGGAGTACACCCCGGCCGGCACCGACGCCGGGATCATCCCCGTCACCTGACCCTGAAACGCCGTACACCGCGGATCCGAACCATTCGAGGGGGACCTCTTCCCATGCACGCAGATCTCTCCCGCTTCACCTTCCGGCCGGAGCGGAACTACTCGGCGGTGGTGGCCCAGCAGGGCCGCGTCCAGCTCGACGCCGACGCCAACGAGCAGGCGGCCATCCAGCTCCACCAGGCCCGTACGATCGCCCGTGACCTCATCGGGCAGCACGGCGGACCGGCCGGGGCACTCGGCTTCGGCATCGAATTCATCGGCGGCAAGAGCGAGTTGGACGACCTGTCCATCGGCGGCGGCCGCTACTACGTCGACGGCATCCTCGTCGACGCGACCCGCCCGCGGCCCGCCACCGCCGTCGAGGACGAGCCCGCCGCGGAGGACGACGGCGCGGAAGGGGGCGCCGATGCCACCCCGTCCGCGCCGGAGCCACCCGCGACCTGGCGCTACTGGGACCAGCCCGACGGGTTCCGCGACCCGGAGCGCCCTGCCGACCGGCTGCCGTCCGGCTTCCCGTTCCTGGTCTATCTCAAGGTGTGGGAGCGGCTGGTGACGGCCGCCGAGGACCCGGTGCTGCGCGAGGTGGCGCTCGGCTCGGCGCTGCCCGACACCGCGGCCCGTACCAAGGTCGTCTGGCAGGTGCTGGCGCTGGAGGGCTCGAAGCTGGACCTGGAGGACGGCGACGGCCGCAAGGACTCCGTACGCCAGGCGTTCGCGCGGTGGGCGGCGGAGCAGGAGCGGCCCGGGTCGCGCCTCGCCGCGCGCAGCGAGCGGCCGGACCACGCCGACGAGGACCCGTGCCTGGTCAGCCCGGACGCCCGCTACCGGGGGCCGGAGAACCAGCTCTACCGCGTCGAGGTCCACGACGGCGGCTCCGCGAAGGACGCGACCTTCAAGTGGTCGCGGGAGAACGGCTCGGTGGTCTTCCCCGTCGACGGTCTGGACGGCACCTGGGTGGAGCTGGCCTCGCTCGGCGCCGACGACAAGCTCGACCTCCACGTGGGCGACCGCGTGGAGTTCGTCGACACCGCGTACAGCAGCCGCGGGGACGCCCTGCCGCTGCTGCGCGTCGAGGAACTCGACCTGCCGGGGCGGCGGGTGAGGCTGTCCGGCGAGCCCGAGCCGGGCGTCGGACGGCGTCCGGAACTGCACCCGTACCTGCGCCGCTGGGACCACCAGGAGGGGGCGCGCCGGGGCAAGGGGGGCGCAGCCGCAGGACTGAAGCACGGCGCACTCCGACTCGAAGAGGGCCGTTGGCTTCCTCTCGAGGACGGTGTCGAGGTCTATTTCGCTGCGGAGGGTACGTATAGGTCAGGGGACTACTGGCTGATCCCCGCGCGCACCGCGACGGGCGCCGTGGAATGGCCGGTGAACGCGGCCCGCAAGCCGCTGCTGCAGGCCCCGCTCGGGGTCCAGGCCCACTACGCGCCTCTGGCGTGGGTGCTGGGCGAAAGGACGGAGCCCGACCTGCGGCAGTCCTTCGGGCCGTTGGCCGCTCCGGTCCCGGCGGCGAACGACGAAGTGCTGGCCGCGGAATCCGCGGCGGCAGCGGAAACGGAAGCACGCGAGGCGGCGGGAGCGGACGCGGAGGAGGAGGCGGGTCAACAGCAGTAGTCCACATCTGAACCGACACCGAAGGAGACACGATGGCCACGCCCCTGAGCGCGTCCCGAATCGTCAAAGTCCTGCGCGACGAGGGACTGGTGGTCCACGAGTACCGCAGCTGGCGTACGCACAACCGCAATCACAAGGGCCCCTGGGGACCGGTGAACGGCGTGATGATCCACCACACCGTCACCAAGGGCACGAGCAACTCCGTCGACCTCTGCTACGACGGGCACTCGGCGCTGCCGGGACCCCTGTGCATGGGGGTCATCGACAAGGCGGGCGAGGTGTGGCTGGTCGGCAACGGCCGCGCCAACCACGCCGGACTCGGCGACGGCGACGTGCTGCGCGCCGTCATCAACGAGTCCGACCTGCCCCCCGACAACGAGGCGGATACGGACGGCAACCGGCACTTCTACGGCTTCGAGTGCATCAACCTCGGCGACGGGGACGACCCGTGGCCCGAGAAGCAGAAGCTCGCGATAGAGAAGGCGTCGGCAGCCCTCTGCCGCGCCCACGGCTGGACGCACAAGTCCGTGATCGGCCACCTGGAGTGGCAGCCGGGCAAGCAGGACCCGCGCGGCTTCACCATGAAGTCGATGCGCGACCGGATCGCGAAGCGGCTCGGCCGCGACCCGGAGGGCCCGACGGATCCGCCGGCGCCGCCCAAGTACGAGCCCTTCCCGGGCGCCTCGTTCTTCCGCGAGGGCCGCAACAGCAAGATCATCACGGCGATGGGCAAGCGGCTCGTCGCCGAGGGCTGCGGCCGCTACGAGGTCGGGCCGGGTCCCGAGTGGACGAACGCGGACAAGAAGTCCTACGCGGCCTGGCAGCGCAAACTCGGCTACTCGGGCTCGGACGCGGACGGCATCCCGGGGAAGACGAGCTGGGACAAGCTGAAGGTCCCGAACGTGTAGCGGGAACGGCGTGACGGCGCCGCGCCGCCAGGATCTCCGCCACGAGCCTCCGTGACGGTGACTGCCGGGCGCCGCGGCGCCAGTTGGGGCCCGGCGGGCGTGCTGCTCCGGAAGCGACGGCCGGAGGGTCCGGCGACCGGCTGACCGGGCAGCGGCGCACGGCGGGTTCACAGCGGGCTCGCTGGACTGACGCCGTCCGACACCTTGCGGCTTCATCTCGCGCCTCCGGCGCAAGACCGAGCATCGGGCCCCCGAGGGATCCGATGACCGGCCCCCACCCAAACAAGGGCCGGGGACCGGCCAAGGTCACCAAGGGCCTGGGCCAACCCGGGTCGCCCGGGCACCCGTTGTGAAAATGCTTGCCTCAAGTCAAGCATTCCGACAACAGCACCCCGGGAGACACCGCGCCATGCGAACAGCTCCAAGCGCCACCACACGACGACCGCAGCCGGACACCCAGAACCCGAAGCACGAGCCGGGGACCAGCCAAAGCCACCCACGGCCTGGACCAACCCGGGCCGCCCGGGCACCCGTTGTGAAAATGCTTGCCACAAGTCAAGCATTCCGACAACAGCACCCCGGGAGACACCGCGCCATGCGAACAGCTACAAGCGCCACCACACGACGACCACCGCCGGACACCCAGAACCCGAAGCACGAGCCGGGGACCAGCCAAAGCCACCCACGGCCTGGACCAACCCGGGCCGCCCGGACACCCGTTGTGAAAATGCTTGCCACAAGTCAAGCATTCCGACAACAGCACCCCGGGAGACACCGCGCCATGCGAACAGCTCCAAGCGCCACCACACGACGACCACCGCCGGACACCCAGCCCAGCCGACCTCCTCCCGGCCCGCATGCTCAAAACCCACGCACCGGCCCGCACCCCGGCGACAACCCGAGCCCCACCCCTGGGCCCCCGCTCGGGCACCACCGCGCTCCTGCCCCCGCCCGGCTCTCCACCCCCAACACTCAGGCTCAGGCTCCCAACACCCGGCGGCTAGGCCCCTCTCCGCGGCAGGTGCCGCACGCACCCTCAGCGGACCGTCCTCACCCACCCGCGTCCGGGACGGGCAGCGGTCGCCTCTCGATCGCCGCGGCCATCACCTCCGGGAAGAGATCGGGCGTGCACGCGAACGCGGGCGCGCCGAGGGCCGCGAGCGCCGCGGCGTGCTCCCGGTCGTACGCGGGCGCACCCTCGTCCGACAGCGCGAGCAGCGTCACGAACTGCACGCCGGACGCCTTCATCGCCGCGACCCGCTTCAGCATCTCGTCCCGTATGCCGCCCTCGTAGAGGTCGCTGATGAGCACGACGACCGTGTCCGCGGGGCGGGTGATCCGCGACTGGCAGTAGGCCAGCGCGCGGTTGATGTCGGTGCCGCCGCCGAGCTGCGTGCCGAACAGGACATCCACCGGATCGTCGAGCTGGTCGGTGAGGTCGACGACCGCCGTGTCGAAGACGACCAGGCGTGTGGCGATGGACCGCATCGAGGCCAGCACCGCGCCGAAGACCGAGGCGTAGACGACGGAGGCGGCCATCGACCCGGACTGGTCGATGCAGAGCACCACGTCCTTCTTCACGCCCTGCGTGGCCCGTCCGTACCCGACGAGCCGCTCGGGCACGACGGTGCGGTGCTCCGGGAGGTAGTTCTTGAGGTTGGCCCGGATCGTGCGGTCCCAGTCGATGTCCCGGTGGCGCGGACGGCTCGTCCTGGCCGAACGGTCGAGCGCTCCGGTGAGGGTGGCCCGCGTGCGGGTCGCCAGCCGCTTCTCCAGGTCCTGGACGACCTTGCGGACGACGGCGCGGGCCGTCTCCTTGGTCGCGTCGGGCATGGCCTTGTTGAGGGACAGCAGCGTGCCGACGAGATGGACGTCCGCCTCGACGGCCTCCAGCATCTCCGGTTCCAGGAGCAGGGAGGACAGTCCGAGCCGGTCGATGGCGTCGCGCTGCATGACCTGCACGACGGAGGACGGGAAGTAGGTACGGATGTCCCCCAGCCAGCGTGCCACCCGGGGTGCGGAACCGCCCAGGCCCGCCGACCGGCTGCCGCTGTTCCGGCCGGTTCCCGCCGTAGCGCCTCCCTTGCCGTAGAGGGCTTCCAGGGTCCCGTCCATGGCCGCGTCCCGGCCGCCGAGCGTGCACAGCCCGCTGTCGGCCTCCCCGCCGCCGAGCACCAGCCTCCACCGCCTCAGCCGCTCCTCCGCGGCGTCGGGAGCATCGGACGGTACGGACACCGGGCCCGCACCACCCCCGCGATCCCCGCGATCCCCAGGACCCCCGGGACCCCCCGGCCCCCCGTCCGCGTCGGCGGGCGGTCGCCGCACAGGCATCGTGTCGTGGCTCATCCAGGCACCCCCGCAAGGTCGTTGTCGTCCAGTCCCAGCAGCAGCCGCAGCGTCGGCAGCACCGCGTCGGCGCGGGCGGCGTCGAGACCGGGGCCGAAGCCGGGTACGGTCCCGTCCGCCGCGCCGGAGCCGCCCGCGGTGCCCGCGCCCGTCCCGCCGGGCAGGGCGGGCCCGCGGCGGACGAGTTCGCCGAGCGTGCGCCGTACGCCCGGCTCGTAGGCGGAGAACGTCCGCCGCAGCAGCGGCAGTACGTCCGTGAAGGCGTCGGACGTGACGCTCGTCAGCCAGGAGTCGACGAGCCCCAGCAGCCGCTCGTCGTGAACCAGCAGCATGCCGCCGCCCGCGCCCCCGCCCACGAACCCGTCGATCCACGCCGCCGCTTCGGCGGGAGCCGTGCCCGGCGACAGCGCGAGGCCCATGTGGCGCGCCGCCTCGTCCTCCCCGAGGCGGGCGTCGTCCAGCAGCAGCCGCGCGGCCCTTCCCCTGATCAGCCCGGCGACGCCGTCCCGGCCGGAGAGGCCGCGCAGCACCGCGGCCCACCGGTCGCGCAGGGCGGGCTCGGTGGTTCGCTCGGCCCTGTCGCCCCCAGCCGGGGTGGCTCCGCCGCCCACGTGCGCCGTGTCGGCCAGGAGGCCGACCGCCGTGTGGACGGAGTCCAGATGCCCGCGCATCTCGGCCGCACCGTCGGCGTCGAGCCCGGCACAGGCCGGCGGGAGACCCACGAAGACGCGCTCGGCCAGTCCCATGGCCACATCGGTGAGGCCCGCCCCGTCCGTGCCGCGCACGTCGCCGTACCGCACCGAGCGGACCAACGCGGGCAGGGCCTGGGCGAGATGGCCGACGTCCGCGTCGAGGGCGGCCCGGTCGGCGAGGACCCGCATGACGAGCGGCAGGGCGTCAGGGAGCCCGGCGAGCAGACACAGCTCCGCGAGCGCCGTGACGTCGGCGAGCGAACCGGCCGTCGTCGCGTCCGACCCGGCCTTGGCCGTGGCGGCGCCGACCACCGTCGTCCCCCACACCCCGGCCTCGGCCACGCGCACCGACAACTCCGGTTCCCAGGCCAGCCGCCAGGTCTCCCGGAAGGTGCCGAGTGCGCCGCGTGAGCGGACCGGTTCGCCCCAGGCGATGCCCAGGATCCGCAGCCGGTGGAGCAAGCGGCTGCGCCCGGCGTCGGTGTCCTTGCGGAGGTCGAGCTCGAGTTCGCGCTCCGCCGCCTCCGGCTTGAGCCGCAACGACCGCTGCGTCCGCGTGAGATCGCGCTGCAGCGGGACGGCGGGCGCGGTGTCCGGCACCTCGCCCAGCTCATCGCCGACGACCAGCCGGTCCTGGACGAGCGCCAGCGGCACGTCCGACCCCTCGCACATCACGGCAAGGATCGCGTCGGTGGTCTCGCCGAGCCCGGCGAGGGGTCGGCCACGCATCGCGGCAAGGGACTCGGCGAGCCGTACGGCCTCGATGACATGGGCCGACGAAACGGACCGGCCCTCGTCCCTGAGGAAGCCCGCGACCTTCGTCATCCAGCGCTCGACGGGGCGGTCCGGGGCCGCGAAGAGATGCCCGTACCAGCCCGGCGAGGTGATGCCCGCGCCGTAACCCGTGTGCCGGGCCAGCCTGCGGTGGGTCCACGGGACCCATGTCATCTCGGTCCTGGCCTTCGGCAGTCCCCTGAGGATCTGCCGGTCGGCGGTCACGGTGGTGCGGTGGGTCAGTGCCGGTACGTGCCAGGCGCCGCAGACGACCGCGAGGCCGTCCCCGAACTCCCGCCGGGCGTCGCGGATCCGCAGTCGCATATGGGCCTCGCGGACGGCGTCGCGCTCGTGGCCGCCGTCCCCGTAGGCGGCGCGCAGAGCGCCCATGGCGTCGGCGAGCGCCCGGAACGCGGCCAGGGAACCGTCGTCCCCGGCGGACGCCCCGTCTGCGTTCGCGCCGGCGGTGACACCCTCTGGAGCATCGACGCCCCTCCCCGCGGAGGAGATCACGCCCGCGGCATGCCGGGGGACGCGGTGCTCGACGACGTCCTCCCACCAGCGCTCCGGATCGTCGTATCCGGCGGTCTCGGCGAGCACGCCGAGCGGGTCGATACGCAGCCGGGCCGCTTCTCCCCCGTCCTCTCCGGGAAGAGTTGTCGGCTCTCCCGCATCGTCGGGAGCGCTGTCCGCGCTCCGTTCGTTCATGGCGAGGGTGTGCGCGGCGGGGAGGTCGATGAAGCGGACCGGCACGCCGTGGGTGACGGCCCAGTGGATCGCCACCCACTCGGGCGAGAACTCGGCGAGCGGCCAGAACGCGGAGCGGGCCGGGTCGTCGGCCACGTGCGCGAGCAGCGCGACGGGGGGCCGCATGCCCGGGTCTCCTGCCAACTCGACGAGGGTGTCCGCCTCGGGAGGGCCCTCGATGAGCACGGCCGGCGGCCGGTGCCGGTCCAGGACGTCGCGCACGGCCCGGGCGGATCCGGGTCCGTGGTGCCGCACCCCCAGCAGCAACGGCTCACAAGAGTCCCCGCCCGGCGCGGGCGCGTCCGTACGCGCCGTCACTCCGACACCTCACGGCACGCGCGGTAGAAGTCCTTCCACCCGTCCCGCTCGCGCACCACCGTCTCCAGGTACTCCTGCCAGACGACGCGGTCGGCGGCCGGGTCGCGGACGACGGCGCCGAGGATGCCCGCCGCCACATCGCCGGCGCGGAGCATGCCGTCGCCGAAGTGGGCCGCCAGCGCCAGGCCGTTCGTGACGACGGAGATCGCCTCGGCCGTCGAGAGCGTGCCGGAGGGCGACTTGAGCTTCGTACGGCCGTCGGCGGTCGCCCCGTCCCGGAGCTCGCGGAAGACCGTGACGACCCGCCGGATCTCGTCGACCCCGTCCGGCGCCGCCGGGAGGTCGAGGGACCGGCCGATCTGCTCGACGCGGCGGGACACGATGTCGAGTTCGGCCTCGGGCGTCGCCGGGAGCGGGAGCACCACCGTGTTGAACCGGCGGCGCAGCGCGCTGGACAGCTCGTTGACACCGCGGTCGCGGTCGTTGGCGGTGGCGATGACGTTGAAGCCGCGGACCGCCTGGACCTCCTCGCCGAGCTCCGGGATCGGCAGCGTCTTCTCGGACAGCACCGTGATGAGCGAGTCCTGCACGTCCGCCGGGATACGGGTCAGCTCCTCGACGCGGGCTGTCATGCCCTCCGCCATGGCCCGCATCATCGGGCTGGGGACGAGCGCGGCGCGGCTGGGGCCCTCGGCGAGCAACCGGGCGTAGTTCCAGCCGTAGCGCAGGGCTTCCTCCGGGGTCCCCGCCGTGCCCTGGACGAGAAGCGTCGAGTCGCCGCTGACGGCCGCGGCCAGATGCTCGGACACCCAGGTCTTGGCCGTGCCCGGGACGCCGAGCAGGAGCAGGGCGCGGTCGGTGGCCAGGGTGGTCACGGCCACCTCGACGATGCGGCGCGGACCGACGTACTTGGGTGTGATCACGGTGCCGTCCGGCAGGGTGCCGCCGAGCAGATAGGTCGAGACGGCCCAGGGCGACAGCCGCCAACGGGCGGGGCGCGGGCGGTCGTCGGCGGCGGCGAGTGCCTTCAGTTCGTCGGCGAACGCGTCCTCGGCGTGCGGCCGGAGTGCCGGGGCACCGGTGGTGGACGCGGCCTCGCCGGTGCTCGCTCCGGCGGTTGCTTCCGCCGTCGGTCCGGTGGTCGTTTCCGTGGCGGTGACAGTCGTTGTCACGGCTCCCCCTCATCGCGTGGCTGCGCTTGGCGCATGACGTTCCATCAACCGTGCACCACGCCACTGACAACGCCTCGTCACTGCGGTCGCTCCCCGCCGGACCGCACCTCGTATTCGCATCTCAGGGGCGTTTGTCAGTGGCGGGTCGTAGCTTTCGGTCCATGACTGGAATGGGGGAGCGCTGGACGGCGGATCAGGTGCTGGCACTGGCTCCTGACGCCGCATCACACAGCGCGGGAATCAAGCTCGGCGTGCTCGGCCCGTGGTCCGGTGCGAGCGCGGGGGACGGCGCGGTGTGGGGGCTGTGCAAGGGGAGCGGGAAGAAGCCGTACCAGACGGTGGTGGCGATCCACGCCGGCCGGGGCGGCGAGGGGGAAGGAGACGGGGCGGAAGCGGCGTCGGCGTCCGCCACCCTGCCCGGGTACAAGTGCAGTTGCCCGAGCCGCAAGTTCCCGTGCAAGCACGCGTTGGGTCTGCTGCTCCTGTGGGCCGAGGGCCCCTCGGCCGTGCCGGACGGGGAGCGGCCGCCGGAGTGGGCGGCCACCTGGCTCGACGGCCGGAGACAGCGCGCCGCCCGCCGGGCCGAGTCCGCGCCTGCGGACGCGGGCGGCGGCCGGGGTTCCGACCCCGAGGCGGCCAGGCGTCGCGCCGAGCGCCGCGCGGAGCGGATCACGGCGGGCGCGACCGAGTTGGAGCAGCGCCTGGCCGATCTGCTGCGGGGCGGGCTCGCCGGAGCCGAGCGCACCGGGTATGCGGCCTGGGACGAGACGGCGGCCCGCATGGTGGACGCGCAGGCACCCGGCCTGGCCTCCCGCGTACGGGAGTTGGGAGCCGTACCCGCCTCGGGCGACGGCTGGCCGGGGCGGCTGCTGGAGGAGTGCGCCCTGCTGCACCTGCTCAACGAGGGCTTCCTCGGCATCTCCCGGCTGCCCGGCCCTCTCGCCGCGACCGTCCGCTCGCGGGTCGGCGTGACGACGGACAAGGCCGACCTCCTGGCCTCCGAGGGCGGAGGGCTGCGCGACCGCTGGCTGGTCCTCGGTATGCGGGACAGCGAGGACGGCGCGCTGACCACGCGGCGTATCTGGCTGCGGGGCGAGCGGTCGCGCCGGGAGGCGCTGCTGCTCTCGTACGGCGCGGCCGGGCATGCCCCCGAACTCGTCCTGCCCACCGGGCTCGCCCTGGACGCCGACCTCACCTTCTACCCCGGCTCACGGCCGCTCCGCGCCGCCGTGGGCGCGCAGTTCGCCCCTCCGGCACCGGCGGCACCGGGCGGCCCGCCGCCGGGCTCCACGGTCGGCGCGGCCCTGTCGGCGTACGGGGACGCTGTCCGCGACGACCCCTGGCTGGACGCGTGGCCGGTCGTGCTGTCGGACGTCGTCCCGATACCCGCGGCCCACGGCTGGCAGCTCGCCGACGCCGCGGGCGACGAAGCCCTCCCGGTGGACCCGCGCTGCCTGAACCGTTCCGGCTTGTGGAAGCTCGCCGCGGTCTCGGGCGGCGCCCCGCTGACCGTGTTCGGCGAATGCGGCCACCGTGGATTCACGCCCCTGACGGCGTGGCCGGCCGACGCGCCGGACGCGGTCCCGTTGTGACGGGCCGAGCCCGCGGCGGGGGCCGAACGCCCCTCGGGGCGACCGGAGTTCGGCCCGCGTCCCCGGCACGCGGCGACGTGGACCACATCAGTGACAGACGGAACGAGGGGGACGCATGACCACGAGCACCGAACACCCCGCTCCCTCCTGGGAGGCGCTGGTCAGTACCGCGCTCCTGGGAACCGAGCGGCGCAGGCCGCCCGTGGCACGGCCGGGCCGGGAGCCGGCGGCCGCGCTGCTCGACAGCGCCGCGCTCAGCACCGTACGGCGGCGGGCGGGCCTCCGGCCTGCCGCGGCGGGCCCCCGGCCGGCACCGGCCCCGCGGGACACGAGGGCGACGCTGCCGCCCGCCGCCCGCCGCCGTCTGGCCTCGTTCCTGGCCGACCGCACCGCCGGGTCGCGCAGCGGCGGAGGCCGCCGCGGCACGGCACCCGACCTGACCGAACTCCTCCCCCAGTGGCTCACCGCCGCGAACCGCCACGGCTACCGCGCCCCGGACGCGCTTCTGCCCGCGCTCCTCGACGCCGCCCGGTCCCGTACGGATCTGCGGCACGAAGCACTCGTTCTCGGAGGTCCCCGCGCCCTGTGGCTGGCAGGGCTCAACCCGGACTGGAAGTTCGCACTCCGCGGGACCGCGGCAGGCTCCGTGCCGAGCCCCGGTTCCGGCGGCCCTCGCTCAGACGCCCCCGCGGAGGGCGATCCCGCGAGGGGCGAGGCATCGGGGGGCGATCCCGAAACCGCCGGCCCAGCGACCGAGGGCCCCGGCTCGGCCCGGCGGACTCAACAGCTCTGGCAGGAGGGCCTGTTCGCCGAGCGGGTCGCGCTCCTGACCGCCCTGCGGCGCCACGATCCGGCCGCCGCCCTCACCCTGCTCGGCTCCACCTGGGCACGCGAACGGGCCGAGGACCGGCTGATGTTCGTCGACTCGCTGCGTACCGGGCTCTCCACCGGCGACGAGCCGTTCCTCGAACAGGCATTGACGGACCGCAGCCGCAACGTCAGGGCGACCGCCGCCGAGTTGCTGTCCGCGCTCCCCGGATCCGCCCTCGCCGCGCGCATGGCCGAGCGTGCCTCCGCCTGCGTCACGCTGGACGGCACGGGCCGCAGGCCCCGCATCGGCGTCGATCCGCCGCGGGCTTGCGACGCGGAGATGCAGCGCGACGGCGTCACACCGAAGCCACCGGCCGGGTGCGGCGAGCGGGCCTGGTGGCTGGGGCAGCTCGTCGAGGCCGCGCCGCTGTCCTGCTGGCAGGAGCAGTTCAGCGGCCTGGCACCCGCGGAGATCGTGGAGTTGCCCGTCACCGAGGACTGGCAGGCCGACCTGCACGCGGCGTGGTGCCGTGCGGCGGTGCGGCAGCGCGACCCCGCGTGGTCGCGGGCGCTGCTGGGTGCGCCCGGTGCCACCGCCGGGCCGACGACCGCGGCCGCCTCCCTCGGCGAACGTGCGAAGCTGCTCGCCGCGCTGGAACGGGACGAACGGGCCGCGTGGGTCGCGGAGTTCATCGCCGCGCACGGCCTCTCGGAAGCCTTTCAGCTGCTCGGGGTCTGCGCGGTTCCGTGGGCGGCGCCCCTGGGCCGGGCGGTGGTGGACGCGCTCGACATCGCCCGTGACGCGGGCAGCTACCCCTGGAGTTTCAGCGGTGTGATGGGCCTCGCCGAGCGCTGCCTGGATCCGGACCAGGCCGACCGCCTGGAGTTGCTGACGGCGACACCTGACGAGGCGGAGGGCGCCTCCCCTGGCGCGGGCGGCTATTGGTCCGAGGCGTTCCAGCGGCTCGTCGGCACGCTCCGTCTCCGCGCCGCCATGCACCGGGAACTGGAGGACGACTCCGGGACCGGCCCGGAACCGTCCGGGACGCCATGCGCCTGAGACCGTCGCTCCGCCCGGTGGACGGGGCCCGCGAACGCACCGTGGGGGCGCTCGCGGACCCCGTCACGGTAGAGGATCAGCGCCGCGGGAGAGGGTGTCCGGCCCAGGAGACCGTCTCCGCCGCTCCGCGTCCCCGGGACCACCCGCGCACCGGCAACAGCCGGGACAGCGTGAGCACTCGGAGGCCCGACCACCCGTAGCAGCCGGGGCAGCGGGACCACCCGGGCCAACGCGAACAGCCCCGGACAGCCCGGACAGCCGGACAGCCGGGCCGAGAAGGGACCCACCCGGACACCGGCAACAGCCGGGCCACCGGAGGCACCGGGGCCGCGCCGAACCTCGTCACACGGGGAAGGAGCCGCCGCAACCCCCCTGAAGTCCGGGTGCGGCGGCCTGGGGGATCCCGTGAAGCCCGATACGGCCCGGTCTCCGGGATTCGGAAGGCGTCCAGGCCCGGCGCGGGTTCAGAGGTCCGGCGGCCTCCGGACAACGTACGGACTCCGGGGGCTCAACTGGGAGACGGACTCCGGGGGCTCCAGAGGGAGACGGACTCCGTGGGTTCGACCGGGAGGCGGCTCCGGGGCTCCACAGGGAGTCGGGCTCCGCTTCCGTCGATTCCCCGAGGCCCGCGAGCCTGCGACTGCCACCCCGCCGTGACCACGACCGCCGGCCCCGGCAAGCGCCGGGACCACCGTCACCGCCGAGGGCCCGCGAGCCGTCTCCGGCGCGCTCACCCGGTCCGTGGCGAGCACGGACCGCGGCCGGTCGGCCGGACCGGCGCGTGGACGCACCCAGCACGCTCACGCACCGCGGCCGCCGTACTCCGGCAGCGCCGGGAACGGCTCGGCACTCCAGGATGCGCTACGCGGCGAGCTCCCGCACGTTGGCACGGACCCAGTCCACGACGTCGGTCGTGGTGGTGCCGGGCGTGAAGATCGCGGCGACCCCGAGCCGCTTCAGCGGGGCGATGTCGTCCTCGGGGATGATGCCGCCTCCGAAGACCTTGATGTCCTCGGCCTCGCGCTCCTTCAGGAGCTCCAGGACCTTCGCGAAGAGCGTGTTGTGCGCGCCGGACAGGATGGACAGGCCGATCGCGTCCGCGTCCTCCTGGATCGCCGTGTCGACGATCTGCTCGGGGGTCTGGTGCAGACCGGTGTAGATCACTTCCATGCCCGCATCGCGCAGAGCCCGCGCGATGACCTTGGCTCCACGGTCGTGACCGTCGAGCCCTGGCTTGGCCACAACCACGCGGATCGGACCCGATACACCCATCCCAGCCTCCAGTACCTCAGGGTCACCACACGCATGCGTGAACGAACGTTATCCCCAGCATCCCTCACGGGGCAGTTTTGCGGAGGCGGCCGAGGGGGAAATCACACCAGGGACACGTTTTGCAGGAGAGCCGCCAAGGCCGGGGGCGAGCCGCACCGGCCTTTCCCACACAATCGGGCTCTCCGTGAGGGCACACGGGGGACGGAGCCACCGTCCTCCTCACGTGCCGGTCGGGAGGTCGGTCATGAGGGCCTTGCCCTTTCTTCCGAGTCTTCTCCGCCCCTCTGCCGCGTTCATCAAGGCAACGGCTCTGGACCTGGCGATCCTCGCCGGGCACGCGGTGCTCTACCCCACGGGCGTGATTCAGGAGACCCCGCCCGCGGTGCCTACGCCCACGCAGCCCGCCGGGCCCGACGACACCCCCGGAGCGGGGCCCTCCGAGGCCGCTACGGCCCATACGCCCGAAACGCCCCTTCTGCCCGCGGACGGCTCCCCGCGCGCCGCCCGGGTGCCCGTGCTGCTCCTGCACGGCTTCATCGACAACCGCTCGGTCTTCGTCCTCCTGCGCCGCTCCCTGCGCCAGCACGGCTGGGATCACGTCGAAGCGCTCAACTATTCGCCGCTGAGCTGTGACATCCGCGCCGCGGCCTCCCTGCTCGGCAAGCACATCGAGGAGGTCTGCGAGCGGACCGGCCACACCAAGGTGGACGTGGTGGGGCACAGCCTCGGCGGGCTGATCGCGCGCTACTACGTCCAGCGCCTCGGCGGAGACGTCCGCATCCGCACCCTGGTCACGCTCGGCACGCCGCACGCCGGCACGCGCGCGGTGCCGCTGCTGTCCGCACACCCCATCGTGCGCCAGATGCGGCCGGACTCCGACGTCATCGAGGAACTGGCCCAGCCCGCGGCGGGATGCACCACGCACTTCGTGAGCTTCTGGAGCGATCTGGACCAGCTCATGGCACCGCTGGAGACCGCCCAGGTCCAGCACCCGGACCTGATCGCGCAGAACGTGCAAGTCAGCGGCATCGGGCACCTGGCCCTGCCGGTGCACGGCGCCGTGGCGGCGGGCATCCGCGAGGCGCTCGACGCGGCGGCCTCCAACGGCGGCGCATCGGAGGCGGCCTCCGTCGCCTGAGCCCTCCGCGAGGAACGCAACGGACAGGCCGGACAAGAGGGTTGTCTTCCGGCGCTTTCCGTTCCGCTTCCTTCCGGCGCCCATCGCGTCGCGGAGTCGCCGTCGAGTCGCCGCGGAGTCGCCGCGACCGCAGCCGCGACCCGCCCTCGACCTCGAACGACATTCGAACGTCCGGCCAAGGTCCGGTACGCAGTCCGCCGAAAGGCGGCCAAATGCCCGTTCCTTGAGGGCCGGAAACCTGCCGAAGATTGTCGGCGCCGCATACCGCCGGGTACAGTCGCCGCACTGCACCGCCCTGGGGGAGTCCCCAGACCCCCAGCTCCTGCTGTCGAGGCGAAAGAGAAGTTGGTGGTGAACGACCGTCACCCGTCGGGCAGCTCCGCCCCGACCGCCCAAGCTCCCGACGGTTCGTACGGGCATTACGCACCGTACGACCAGCAAGGAGCCCTCAACGGCCATGCCGGGTACGACGGCTATTCCACCGGTACCTTCGACAGCCTGACCGCGGCCTACGACGACAGCGACCCGCTCTTCGGCGCGCTGCCCGGTTCGTACGGCACCGGCACGTACTCCACGGGCACGTACGGCACGAGTCCCTACGACTCGGGCCAGTACGACACCTCGCAATGGGGTGCGCCGATGGGCAGTTACGACGGTTACGACGCGTACGGGGCCTATACGGGCACCTCGCACGAGACCGGCAGTTACGACACGTCCGCCTGGGGCAGCACCATCCCGCAGCAGGGCGGCCCCGCGTCCGTCGAGTCCCTCGACACCGGCGCCGACGCTCTCCACGCCACCGAGCAGGTCCAGGCCGACCAGGCCCGCGCGACAGACCCGGGCCACGACACCACAGCATGGGCCACGGGCTCGTACGACTTCGGCGGACAGCTGCCGGGCCAGCAGGACTTCGGGGCGCAGGAGTTCACCCCGCAGGAGTTCGCTCAGCAGGAGTTCACCCCGCAGGAGTTCGCTCAGCAGGAGTTCACCCCGCAGGAGTTCGCTCAGCAGGAGTTCGCGCAGCAGGACTTCACACAGCCGGACTTCACGCAGGACACAGGCCAGTACGACGCCGCACAGTGGGACACCACCGCCCATACCGGCACCTGGGACACCGCAACCTTCGCGTCGGCCGTCGAGGACCCGTACGCCCCGTCCGGCTTCTCCGGCCAGGAGACGTACGAGGCGGCTCCGCACGGCGCCGAGGCCGAACGGACCGCCGTCTTCGAGGCGTTGGACGAGCAGGGTTACGAGTCACCCGAATCGGGCCACGCCGGCGCCGACTTCGGTGACGCCGACTTCGGTGACGCGGACACGGACCTCCCGGCCGGTGCCGGGCACGCGTCCGAGGGGCACGCGCCCGAGAGGATCGAGGGCGGGCACGGCGTCCCCACCGTTCCGGTGCAGCGCCGTGGCGCCGCCGCCCGCGGACGCCGGCGCACTCCGGTCCGCCGTTCCGCGATGCTCACCGTCGCCGTTCCGTCCGTCGCCGTCATGGGCGTCGCCGGGATCGCCGCGGCCTCCGTCAGCGGCGGCGGCAGCGACGAGGCGAAGAGCACGCAGGCAGCGCCGGACCCGTCGTCCGTGAAGCCGGCGGCCGCCAACAGCAAGCTCGACAGCCAGCTCGCGACGCTCACCGCGGACGCCGACGACTTCGCGGACCGCGCCAGCCGCACGCAGGAGCGCCTCGACCTCAAGCAGCGCCAGCTCGAGGAGAAGAAGCGCAAGGAAGCGGAAGCGGCGCGCAAGGAAGCGCTCCGGCCGAAGTTCGCGCTCCCCGTCGATCAGGACGGCCTCAGCGCGTACTACGGCCAGGCGGGCATCAACTGGATGTCCGTGCACACCGGGATCGACTTCCCCGTCAGCTACGGCACCCCGGTCATGGCCGCCACCGACGGCACCGTGCGCACCCAGTGGGACGGCTCGTACGGCAACATGGCCATAGTCACCGCTCCCGACGGCACCGAGACCTGGTACTGCCACCTCAGCAGCACCAAGATCCGGTCCGGCACGGTGAAGGCCGGCACCGTCATCGCGTACTCCGGCAACTCCGGCAACTCCACCGGACCGCACCTGCACTTCGAGGTGCATCCCGGCGGCGGCTCGGCCGTCGACCCCCTGCCCTGGCTCCGCAGCCACGGCCTCGACCCCAGCTGACGGACCGGGCCTCTCCGCCCCACCCGCTTCGTCCCCCATCGCCGTACCGCATCCGCCACCTCGGCACCCTGCGCGTTTCAATGAACGCGGAGCGTGAGCAGCCCGGCTAGCGTGTTCTCCCCCGGCGCCCGTGATCGTCGGGCCGCTCGGCCGCCTGTCGGCCACTGGGCGGGCGGTCATGGCGGAAGGGATGCCCGGCAATGCGCACGCACCACATCTCCGGCCGCACGCGCGGCAACGGCCGACGCCGTATCGGCAGGGCCACGCTGACGGTCTGCGCGGCGGCCGCGCTGCTGGCCCCCTGCGCGGTCGCCGGTTCCGCCGCAGCCGATCCTGCCCTCCTCGGGAGCGGGGCCCCGGCGGCCCCCGGCACGCGCCCGGTCATCACGGTGACCACCGCCAAGGTCGGCTCCCCCGGTAATCCCCCGGTGGGCGTCGTCCCGTTCACCGATGCCGTCTACCGGTCGTGCGCCGACGCGCCGTCCGGATCGAGCGGCTGCCTGATGGTCGGCGGCGTTCGCTACCCCTACGAGATCGGTCAACTCGAAGTCACCGTCGAACAGTTTGTGGCTTTTCTGAACACGGCCGATCCCACCGGGCGCGACCCGCACGACCTCTACGACGAGAACGAGGGCGCCTCGGCCTGGCCCAAGTACGGCCAGATCGCCTTCTCCTCCTCGGCCTCCGACGGCAGCCACTACTCCGTGGCCTACCCGGAGTGGGCTTCCAAGCCGTACGCCTTCGCCGACTTCCTCAAGTCGGCGCGCTTCGCCAACTCCCTGGTCAACGGCCGGGTGATCAGCGAACGGGCCACCACCGACGGCCGCTTCACCTACGTCACCTACGAGGTCGAGCTGTCCCCGCGGACGGAGCGCGGGATGTACGACCTGGCCCGGCGGGCCCCGACGCGGACCCGGAACTCCGGTTTCGTGGTGCCCAGCCAGAACGAGTGGATCAAGGCGGCCTACTACGACCCCACCGGTGGCGGCACGTACTCGTACTGGAAGTACCCCACCAACGCCGGTGTCTTCGGCGACGGCGACGCGACCGCGCCCAGCCCGTCGGTCCTGAATCCCACCACCGGCGACGTGACCAACGCGGCCACGCAGCCGCTGGCCACCTATCACGCCGACGGGCAGCCCGCGCCGAGCTGGTGCCCGGCGCAGGCGGGACCGGCCGCCTGCTCGACCGTCAATCCGATCGGGGTGGACCCCATCGCGTACGCCAAGCTCTTCCAGGGCAGCGTCGGTACGGTCGGGCAGGCCCGGACGGTCTCCCCGTGGGGCACGTTCGACCAGGGCGGGAACGCCGTCGAGTGGACCGACACCATCACGCCGCCCCCGAACGGCGGGACCTCCCCGCGGGTCTGGCGGCGGTTGCACGGCGGGACCGCCAACGCCCCCGCCTATCAGATGTGGCTCTCGGCGATCGGGCTTCAGCCCCAGGACAACGTCTTCTACAACGCGACATATCCGTGGCTGGGGCTCCGGATCGGTGTGATCGGCGACCTGAAGCCCACCTCGCCCTGACGCGCGGCTCGCCCACGGGCGGCTCGCGCGACGCACAGCTCGCCCTGAAGTCCGACTCGTCCTGACGCCCGCGGCAACGGGCCCGGCCGTACGGCCCGTTGCCGCGTCCGGATCCGGCGCATCCACCCGCTCAGCCCGTGGCCCGCTCCACGGGGATCCACAGCTCCGCGTCCGCCTGCGTCCCGTCCTGCGACAGCCGGGTGCTCAGGATCTCGGGGCCCGGTCGGCTCCGGTACGGGTTGGACGGGAACCACTGCGTGAACACGTCCCGCCACAGATGCTGCAGTGCCTGCGGGAACGGCCCTGAACTCTCGAAGACGGCCCAGGCACCCTCCGGCACTCTGAGCGTGTCCAGGTCCTCAGGACCCGGGGACCGGGTCACCACCGCGTGGTAGTAGTCGAGTTCGGTCCCCTCGGCCCGGCTCGGGTCGAGGGCGTCGCTCACGGCGACGATTCCCCGCGGCTCCTGGTCGGACAGCGCGGTGACACGCGCCAGCGTCTCCTGGTCGATGCTCCGGATGAACGCGGCGATCGCCGGGTTCATCCCCTCGTGGACGAGCGGAACCCGGGCCTTCCTGCCGACCACGCAGAACGGTTCCTTGTCCACCACTCGGTATCGCATGGTGCTGCTCCCTTCGACGATGAGCCGGAAGGAGATGCGGGGCTGGGAGTGCAGAGCCGCACCGGTGCGCCTGGCCTCGCCGGGGCCCACGCCGTGGACGGCGCGGAACGCGCGCGCGAAGCCCTCCCCCGACGTGTAGCCGTACCGCACCGCGATCTCCAGCAGCGTCCGCTCCCCGGCGAGCACATCGGCTCCCGCCACGGTCAGCCGCCGGCGCCGGACGTACTCCGACAGCGGCATCCCCGCCAGTGCGGAGAACATCCGCCGGAAGTGGTACTCCGACGTCACCGCGATCCGCGCCAGTTCGGACACCTCGATCTCCTCATCGAGGTGCGTCTCGATGTGGTCCAGCGCCTGGTTCAGCCGCTCCAGCACTCCGTGCCTCCATCCCTTCCGCTTCCACCACGCTAGGAAGGGGCCGCTGGGCCGGGCCCGACATTCCGTGCCCGGTCCGGTCGGGTACGGCGGAACACCCGGGTAGGGATGGAGCCGTGCCGGAGCCGCACCGCCCACCGCACAGCCGCGACCGTTCGCAGGGCCCCTCGCCGGGTCCCGTCACTGGGTCCCGTCGCAGGGCCTCGTCTCAGGCTCCGGAACCGCTCCTCAGAGCTTCTCCACCGGTGCGTACCGCAGCAGCAGGACCTTCGGCTTCTCGTCGCCGAAGTCGATCGTCGCCTTCGCGTCGTGCCCGCTGCCTGCCACCGACATGACCGTCCCCAGACCGAACTGGTCGTGCGTGACGCGGTCCCCGACCGCCAGCGAGATCACCGGCCGGTCCGTCGCCCTGCGCGTCGCGAAGCCGCTCGGTCCGGACCTGGACCGCGAGGCCGACAACGCGCCGCCCACCCCGGCCGCCGCCGAGGCCGACGGCGTGGAACCGCCCGTACGGCGCCACTCCACATACGTCGGCGGGATCTCCTCCAGGAAGCGGGACGGCGGGTTGAACGACGGCTGGCCCCACGCGCTGCGCATCGTCGAGCGCGTCAGATACAGGCGCTCCCGCGCGCGTGTGATCCCCACGTACGCCAGGCGCCGCTCCTCCTCCAGCTCCTTGGTGTCGCCGAGGGCGCGCATGTGCGGGAAGACGCCGTCCTCCATGCCCGTCAGGAAGACGACCGGGAACTCCAGACCCTTGGCGGTGTGCAGGGTCATCAGCGTGATGACGCCGGTGCCCTCCTCGCCCTCGCCCTCGTCGGGGATCTGGTCGGAGTCGGCGACCAGGGCGACCTGTTCGAGGAATTCGGCGAGGGTGCCCGGGTTCTCCTCGGTGCGCTCCTGCTCGAACTCCAGCGCCACGGCGGCGAGTTCCTGGAGGTTCTCGATCCGCGTCTCGTCCTGCGGGTCGGTGGACGCCTGGAGTTCGGCCAGATAGCCCGTGCGCTCCAGGACGGCTTCGAGGATCGTCGCGGGACCGGCTCCGGACTCGGTGATCGTCCGCAGCTCTTCCATCAGGGTGTTGAACCGCTTGACGGCGTTGGCCGAGCGCGCGGCCATGCCGTACGCCTCGTCCACGCGCCGCAGCGCCTGGGCGAACGAGACCTTCTCGCGCAGCGCGAGCGCCTCGATCATCGCCTCGGCACGGTCACCGATGCCGCGCTTGGGGACGTTGAGGATCCGGCGCAGCGGCACCGTGTCCTCGGGGTTGGCCAGCACCCGCAGATACGCGAGGACGTCACGGACCTCGCGGCGCTCGTAGAAGCGGACGCCGCCGACGACCTTGTACGGCAGGCCGACCCGGATGAAGATCTCCTCGAAGACCCGGGACTGGGCGTTGGTGCGGTAGAAGACGGCGACGTCTCCTGCTCTGGCCTCGCCCTCGTCCGTCAGGCGGTCTATCTCGTCGGCGACGAACTGTGCCTCGTCGTGCTCGGTGTCGGCGACGTAGCCGGTGATGGCCGATCCGGCTCCGGCCTCCGTCCACAGGTTCTTGGGGCGGCGGTCGGCGTTGCGCTCGATGACCGCGTTGGCGGCGGAGAGGATCGTCTGCGTGGAGCGGTAGTTCTGCTCCAGCAGGATCGTCGTCGCGTCGGGGTAGTCCTCCTCGAACTGGAGGATGTTGCGGATCGTGGCACCGCGGAAGGCGTAGATCGACTGGTCGGCGTCACCCACGACGCACAGCTCGCCCACACCGTCCTCGGGGGCGGTGTCCTCGGTGCCGACCAGCTCGCGCACCAGCATGTACTGGGCGTGGTTGGTGTCCTGGTACTCGTCCACCAGCACATGGCGGAAGCGTCGCCGGTAGTGCTCGGCCACGTCGGGGAACGCTTGGAGCAGATGGACGGTGGTCATGATGATGTCGTCGAAGTCCAGCGCGTTGGCCTCGCGCAGCCGCGACTGGTACAGCGTGTACGCCTCGGCGAGGGTCTTCTCGAAGGGGTCGGACGCCTGCCCCGCGAAGTCCTCCTCGTCGATCAGCTCGTTCTTGAGGTTGGAGATCTTCGCGCTGAAGGACTTCGGCGGATAGCGCTTCGGGTCGAGGTCCAGGTCGCGGCAGACCAGTGACATCAGGCGCTTGGAGTCGGCGGCGTCGTAGATCGAGAAGCTGGAGGTGAAGCCGAGCTTCTTGCTCTCGCGGCGCAGGATGCGGACGCAGGCGCTGTGGAAGGTGGAGACCCACATCGCCTTGGCGCGCGGGCCGACCAGCTCCTCGACGCGCTCCTTCATCTCGCCCGCGGCCTTGTTGGTGAAGGTGATCGCGAGGATCTGGCCGGGGTGCACCTGCCGGGCGCCGAGCAGATACGCGATGCGGTGGGTGAGCACCCGGGTCTTGCCGGAGCCGGCCCCGGCGACGATGAGCAGCGGAGAGCCGCTGTGGACGACGGCGGAACGCTGCTCCTCGTTCAGCCCCTCGAGCAGCGCGGCGGTGTCCACCACGGGGCGGTGCGCGCCGTTGCGGTAGTACCGCTCGCGCGCCTCCTCGTCCGCGGAGGCGTCGAAGCGGCCGCCGAAGAGATCGGCGGAGATCTCCTCGCCGCCGCCCTCCTCGGGCGGCGGGGGCGGGTGCTCCTCACCGGGTCGTCCCGCGTGGGCGGAGGCGCCCGGGGCGCGGTGCTGGAAGCCCGCCAGGAAGTTGTCGTCAAAGAGGCTGCTCATCGCTCCCCGAGTCTAGGCGGCCGGACCGACAGCCCACGCCGGATCCCGGTCGTCGGACGGACGGAGCCCCGATCCGGTTCCGCCGGACCCGGATCCGGGTCCGAACGATCATGCCGCGGATTGGTCACGAAAAGGTTTCGGGCATATCGAACATCAGCCTTCACAGGTACCCCACACGTTGGCTACCGTGCTCGCTCAGGTGGCCCGCAACCCCCCGTCGACGACCCGCGTCGGCACGAGCCGCCTCCGCTGAATCCGGCGCTGCCCGGCGGATGTCCGACCGACGTCCCCTCGGCATCCGGAACCGGGGACCCACACGTCCCACCGGGGTGAATCGGCCCGCGCACGTGCACTGAGCAGTCCGTCGGCGCGGCGCCGTAGGGCAGCCTTCCGATCGCCCGAACCCGACAGCTAACCCGGTAAGCGGTCCACGGAAGGAGACGCGCGCCTTGGCGTCGCACCGCAAATCGCGGCTTCGTGGCCTCACGTCACCCGGCTCGGGCCGGGCTGCCGTCGGGCTGACGACCGCGGCCCTCGCATCGGTCGGCCTGTTGTCGCAGACAGCGCAGGCGGCTCCGGGCGAGCCGAAACAGGGCATCGAAGAAGTCCAGAAGAAGGTGGACGAGCTCTACCGGCAGGCCGGCAGCGCCACGCAGTCGTACAACCAGGCCAAGGAACGCACGGATCAGCAGCGCACCCGCGTCGACCGGCTGCTCGACGACGTCGCCAAGCGCACCGAGAAGCTGAACGAGGCGCGACGGCTGCTCGGCAGCTACGCGGCCACCCAGTACCGCAACGGCGGCATGGCGTCGACGGCCACGATGATGCTCGCCGACGATCCGCAGAGCTACTTCGACCAGGACCATCTGATGTCCCGTATGACCGGGCAGCAGAAGCAGGCGGTCGAGGACTTCCAGACCCAGCAGCGCGCCGCGACGAAGAAGCGCGCCGAGGCCACGGAGAGCCTGGCGGGTCTGACCGAGTCGCAGAAGCAGCTCCGCACCACCAAGGAGTCGGTGCAGCGCAAACTCTCGGACGCACGCGAGCTGTTGTCGAAGCTGACCGCCGAGGAGAAGGCTCGGCTGGCCGCTATCGAGCGCAAGAAGAAGGCCGAGGCCAAGCGCAAGGCCGAGGAACTGGCCCGGCAGCAGGCCGAGAAGCAGCGCCAGGAGGAGGCCGACCAGGGCTCCGGCCAGGCCGAGGGCTCCTCCGGCTCGTACTCGGCCAAGGCCGAGAAGGCGCTCGCCTTCGCGCGGGCCCAGATAGGCAAGCCGTACGTGTGGGGGGCCACCGGCCCCAACTCCTTCGACTGCTCGGGTCTGACCCAGGGCGCCTGGAAGGCCGCAGGGGTCTCGCTGCCGCGCACCACCTGGGACCAGGTGAAGGTCGGCACGCGGGTCGCCACCGAGGACCTGAAGCCGGGTGACCTCGTCTTCTTCTACGACGACATCAGCCACGTGGGCATCTACACCGGCAACGGCCAGATGATCCACGCGCCGAAGCCGGGTGCGAACGTCCGCACCGAGGCCATCACGTACATGCCGATCTACGGCAGTGTCCGGCCCGCGTAGCAGCGGCTCTTCTCAAGGGGTGCCCCGGCCGGGGCACCCCTTGGTGCCGGGCGGTGTCCGGCCCCGGCGGCGGGGCGGGACCCGCCCGTACGGTCAGGCACCGCGCGGCCGGGGGGCTGCGCGGTGTCCACGGGGGCGGGGTGTTCGGACACGGGAGCGGCGGACAGGCCCGCCCTCAGGTCGCCGTCAGGTCCAGAGCACGGCGATGAAGATGTTGGCAAGCGTGAGCAGGCCGACGGCGCCGAAAGCCCCCTTCTCGACCTTCTCCTCGTCCCGCTTCACATAGACGAGGGCGAGGATGACGACCAGGACGGCGAGCTTCACGCCGATCTTGACGTTGTTCACCGTCTGGTCGTCGGCCTGGTTCAGCCCCACCAGCGCGACACCGGTGACGAGCATGGTCAGCGCGCCGTGCAGCATGCCCGGCGTGAAGCGCGCGGTGCCCTGGCCCATCGCCTTCATCTGGTTCAGGAAGCCGCCGAGCAGGGCCGCGATGCCGATGATGTGCAGGCCGACAAAGACATTGATGGCTATGTCCATGCGCGGAGCCTAGCCGGGCCCATAGCAGCCGCTCCCACTCAGGTGGCCCTCAATTGCCGCTTCGGTCATGCCCGGAGGGCGAATGACCACAGCGTGGGGAAATCACCCGGTCCGTACGATCAGTGCCGTACCGAAACGTTTCAGTCCCGGTCATCCCGGCTCACGACCGTGACGAAGCGGATTAACGTCCTCCCCCTAGGTGCCCGTACGGCACCCCGGAACGGCCCCCTCCGCAAGGCCACCGGAGACCAGGGGAAGGAAGTGACGACCGCCGTGGCCTCGCACAGGAAGCCCAGGCAGCGATCGTTCATCGGCTCGCTGACGGGCAGCACCGCCGTCCGTACGGCCGCGACGTTCGCCCTCGCGGGCGCGGCGGGCTCCGTCGCCCTCGAAGGAGCCGCCCAGGCCGACCCGGCGCCCACCCCGGCGCAGGTGCGGGAGAAGGTCGACCGGCTCCACCACGACGCCGAGGTCGCCACCGAGAAGTACAACGGCGCGATGGAGAAGACGCGTACGGCGCAGCGGTCCCTGGACCGTCTCCGCGACGAGGCGGCCCGCAGGACCGGGAAGCTCAGCGCCTCACGCAACGCGCTCGGCTCGATCGCCACGTCCCAGTACCGCTCCGGCGGCATCGACCCGGCGCTCCAGCTCGTCCTCTCCTCCTCACCCGACGACTACCTCGACCGTGCGGCCGTCGTCGAGCGCGCCGGCAGCCGCCAGGCGACTGCCGTCTCCGGCGTCCAGCGACAGCTCCGCGCCCTTGAGCAGGTACGGAGCGAGGCGTCCGGGAAACTGTCCGAACTCAAGGACCACCAGGCCGCGTTGGGCCGACACAAGCGCACCGTGCACGGCAAGCTCCGCGAGGCCGAGCGGCTGCTCGACCGGCTGACGGCGGCGCAACGCGCGGCGGTCCTCGACCAGGACGGCCACTCCGCGGACGGCCTCGCCATCGCGGGCCGGGCGGGCCGCTCAGTGCCCCGCGGCCCGGTGCGGGCCCCCAACGCCCGCGCCGCCCAGGCGGTCACATACGCGCAGAGCGCCCTGGGCAAGCCGTACGTCTGGGGTGCCACGGGCCCCTCCGGTTACGACTGCTCGGGTCTGACCCAGGCCGCCTGGCGCGCCGCCGGGGTGTCCCTGCCGCGCACCACGTACACGCAGATCAACTCGGGCCAGCGGATCTCGCGCTCCCAACTGGCCCCTGGCGACCTGGTCTTCTTCTACTCCGGCGTCAGCCATGTCGGCCTCTACATCGGCGGCGGGCAGATGATCCACGCGCCACGCCCCGGGGCGCCGGTGCGGGTGGCACCCATCGACGAGATGCCGTTCTCGGGCGCCACACGCCCGGCCTAGGTCCGCTCCTGGCCCACGTGTCGCCCGTTCCTCGCCCGTGCGGCGAACGGGCCCGGGGCCGCCGATGGTTCGCAGTCCCTCATGGCGGCGCAGCCCCGTGGCCGAAACCGGCTGCTCCTGGGCACCTGAATTATCGGAAGCACCGATTTCGGTCAGCAAACCGGTGGGATCATCTCTCTGTTAATCGCGATGGACGGCAGAGGCATCGCGTGACCCGCACGGTGTACCGCGAGCTGCCCCACCGCGTCCGCAGTCTCATGGCGGGTTCTCGTCACCGTTGGACGACTGCTGGGGACCTGCATGAGCTGGCACGACTCACCGATATTTCTGAACTGGGTGTTACCGGCCCTCCTGAGCGCGGGAGTTGCCTGGGTGTGCCTGATACGGCAGTACCACGGAAAGGGCCGGCTGCTGGGCACCCGCCGTTCCGTCCTGCACTCGGCCGGGCTGCTCGGCGCCATGGCCGCTGTCGCCGTCGTCCTGCTGGTCCTGCTGCCGCTGCTCGGCAAGGTCCCGCCGATCGCGGTGGGCGTGGCCACGGGCGCGGGCGTCGTCAGCCGCGGGCGTGTGCAGGCGGACACGACCAAGCCCTTCACGGGGATCCTGACCCTCGGAACGGCGCATCTCCTCGAACGGCTGGAGGAGCGGATGGCCACCGACTGCGCGGACTGGGCGGACGCGGTGATGACCGGCTTCGAGGACATCACGCAGATGCAGCTCTTCGCCCACGAGGTCAAAGCCCATGCGCTGGCCCGCCAGTCCAACAAGAACAGGCGCAAGTCGATCGAAGCGTGCTACGAGGAGGCGGACGACGCCCTCGGGCGCGCGACGAACGTCCACGCGGCCATCGGCGAGGCCTGCCGCCTGCCGACGCCCGGCGGTCTGCCGGAGGAGCGGCGGCTCCCCACGGCTGCCGAAAGCGTCGAACTCCACCGGGCATGGGCGGAAGCCGAGCACAGCCTCAAGCTCCTGTTGCAGCAGACCTACGTCTACGGTCGCCGGTCCGACGACACGGCGCTCCTGGCCCTGCGGGACACGCGGGTGACGTCCCGGGGCTACCGGGAGACTCCGGTGCCCGCCCAGCGGCGCTGAGACGGCGCGACGCGCGGCCGACGCCGGACGGTCACAACCGTGCCGTGACGCTGCCGCAGCGTGTGGCGTCTCCGCTGCCCAGCTCGCCATGAGGAGCAGGCATCGGCGGCGGCGGAGGATCGAAGAACCGGATCTCGACGGACGCGCCCAGCGCGGCCGCGGCGCTCGCCAGGGATCGCACCGTCAGGTTCGCGTCCCCTGACATCATCTGGCTGACGCGCCCCGGACTGACTCCCATGAGCTTGGCCAGCTCGGAGCGGGACACGCCTCGGGCGGCCAGCAGCCCCGCCAGGGACGTGGTCGCCTGCCGCGCGAGGCTGGCAGCGGCTAACTCGGCCTTGTGCTTGCCTTCGGTCGCCATGGTGGTACCCCCAAGTCTCGTGGGCCGGTGCCCTTCTGACAGCATGCCACCTTTAGCTCAAGCTAAAAGTGTAATTGACGGCACTGACATCGGACTTGACATGTCGTCAGTTAATGGAGCAGCTCTGACCTGCGCTGATGCAGGTCGGACGCATCGGCGCGCGAGACGAGATTCACTCCGACGGGACGAGGTCGACTCGCGCCACAGCCGGAAGCACCCCACCGAGCCCCGCACGACGCGTTGCGGACGCCCACCGCGGGCGCCGCGGGGCACCGGCGTCCCGCCTTCCCCAGCGCGCGGACAGAACCGGCCATCATGCAACACGGGCCACGCGGGACACACCCCACCCACCCGGCTCCGGGCCGGTCTCATGCCACCGGGAATCCGCGACACCACTGACCGGCAATTCAGCCGTGGGCCTCAACTTGCCGGTTCCGATGCGCAGTTGGTATCCAGGAATACCGCGTCGAACATTCGACGGCACGGCGTACGCGGGTGGGACAGATTTCCCCATCGGCTCGTCATCCGATAGTCGCATCAGCGACCGAATGCCTCTTCCTGATGAATTCACGCCTCCCGTTGACACGGTGGCTCTGTCTAGCGTGAAACACGACCCACTCTCAGAGGCGGGTGATCACCAAGTTCTGGTGGCTCCCCGCCAGTTGGAGGCAATTCGCCATGCAGAATCAGCTCATCCCCCTCCCCCCGATTCCGGGAATTCCGGTTCTCGGCCCGACGCTCATCACCGTCGTACCGCCCGTCGGCAACGCCGGGGACGTCGTCGTGCTCGTCGGCCTCAACCTGAACAACCCCACCTCGGTCACCTTCGGCGGGGTCGCGTCCCCCACGGTCATCCCGCTCATCCCGGGTGTCGTGCTTCTCGCGACCGTGCCCCCGGGATCCGGGACCGTGTCGGTCCAGGTCAACACCCCGACCGGCACCAGCAACTCGGTGCCGTTCTCGTACCTGGTGGTTCCCCCGCTGCCGCCGGTTCCGGCCGCCATCCTCCCGATCTCCGGCCCCGCCGCCGGCGGGACGCCGTTCACCATCGTCGGGGCCAACCTGACCAGTGCCACCGTCACCATCGGCGGCAACGCGGCGACCGGCGTCGTCGTCAACCCCAGTGGCACCGTGCTGACCGGTGTCACTCCTGCGGGCACGGCAGGCCTCCAGGCCGTCGTCGTCACCGGCCCCGGGGGCAGCGCACCCGTGGCCAGCGGTTACACCTACGTGTGATCCGCACCCCGCACAGGCCGATGCCCCGGCCGGTCACGGCATCTTCCACATGCCGTGCCCGCGCCGGGGCACCGGTGCGTCGGGCCCGCCTACGGGACGGGCTGCCGCGCCGCGAACGCGACGAACGCGGCCCAGGCGGCAGGCGTGAACGCCAGCTGCGGGCCGGAGGTGTCCTTGGAGTCCCGGACGTGAACGGTACCGGGGCAGGCGCCGACCTCGACGCAGGCGCCGCCTTCGGAGTCGCTGTAGCTGGACTTGCGCCAGGCAACCGCAACCTCGACGCACTCGCCGCCGCCGGAACTGCTGTAGCTGGACTTGCGCCAAGCGATGGCGACCTCGACGCAGGCGCCACCCTCAGAATTGCTGTAGCTGGACTTGAACCACGCCAGCGCGTCAGTCATAGCTCCTCCGCCAACATCCCGATGAGGCGCACCGATTCCTCTGGGCCCAGGGCCCGCCGGAGGATCATGTCATGGCGCTGCCTGATCAGGCTCACCTTCTCGGGGACGGAATAGAGCAGGCCCATCGTCTGACCCTCCTCATAGGCCAGGTGCTCGTGCTCCGAGGTCTCCAGAACGACGAACGGCCCCATGAGCCCAGGATGATAGCCCTGGCCTGTCGGCATGACCTGAACGGTGACGTTGCGCTGCCTGCTGACGTCCAGGAGATGGTGCAGCTGCCGTGTGTGAGCGTCCGCGTCGGTGATTCTGCGCCGCAGAGCGGTCTCCTCGATGACGAAGTTGAAACCCTTGACCTGTTTCTCCAGCATGCTCTGACGACCCAGCCGCGCCGCCACTCGCTCCTCGACCGTCTCATCGTCGAGGGGCGGACAATGCCCATTCATGAGCGCTCGCGCGTAGGCTTCCGTCTGCAACAGTCCAGGGACAAGTTGGGACTCATACCAACTGAGTGCAATTGCCTCAGCCTCGTATCGCATGTAGTCCTGCGAATAGGACGGAAACTTCTCCGGCTTCAAATAGTCCTGCGCCGCGGTCAACAACCCCTGCGCCCCGCACATTTCGTCCGCGATCTCCAGCACACGAAGCGTCGGTTTGCGCCGACCCTGCTCCATCGACTTGATCGTCTCGCAGCCGTAGCCCGCTTCCTGGCCCAGCTGTTCGCGGGTCACGCCCGCTCTCGTGCGCCACAGCTTGAGCTGGTTGCCGCAGTACCGCCAAGCCATGGGCGGCTGGGAGGAGTTCCCAGTCGTCATCGCGCCCCGCCTCTCCCCGGTGCACGCGGGGTACACCACGCACCGTACCCGCGTCGTTACTGCCGAGGCTACGCCGTGGCCAGCACCGTTTGAGCCATGGTCGACGGAACTCCCCCACCACCGAAGGACATCGAATGGCGCCTGCCGCGTCACTCCCGCAGCGTGGGCCGCTCCCGCCAACTGCTGCGGGAGCAGGCGCGCGCATGGAAGGTCCCGGACGACGTGACCGAGACGGCCGTGCTGCTGCTCAGCGAGCTGATGACCAACGCCCGTACGCACGCCCGGGTCTCGCCGGGCCGGGAGCTGCGGGCGCGCTGCGTCCTGCGGGACGGCGTCCTGCGCGTCGAGGTCTCCGACGCGAGCGACGCGCTGCCCGCGCCCCGTACCGCGTCGCCGGACGACGAGGGCGGGCGCGGCCTGGCGCTCGTCGCCGCGCTCGCGGACGAGTGGGGCGCGCATCCGCGGGCGTGCGGCATCGGCAAGACCGTGTGGTACGCGCTGAAGCTCCCGGCCTGGCCTCTGAGTTGAGGTGTCGGGGTGTCAGACCAGACGCCGCGCCGTCGCCCACCGCGTCAGCTCGTGGCGGTTGCTGAGCTGGAGCTTGCGCAGGACCGCCGAGACGTGGGACTCGACCGTCTTCACGGAGATGAATAGCTGCTTGGCGATCTCCTTGTACGCGTAGCCGCGCGCGATGAGGCGCAGCACCTCGCGCTCCCGCTGGGTGAGGCGGTCCAGGTCCTCGTCGACCGGCGGGGCGTCCGTCGAGGCGAAGGCGTCGAGGACGAAGCCCGCCAGGCGTGGCGAGAAGACCGCGTCGCCGTCCGCGACGCTGAAGATCGCGTTCACCAGGTCCGTGCCGGTGATGGTCTTGGTGACATAGCCGCGCGCGCCACCGCGGATGACGCCGATGACGTCCTCGGCGGCGTCGGAGACCGACAGTGCGAGGAAGCGCACCGGCTGCTCCGGGTCGCCCATCATCGCCGCGCTGCGCCGCAGGACCTCCACGCCCCCGCCGCCCGGCAGGTGGACGTCCAGGAGGACGACCTCCGGCCGGGTCGCGGTGATGACGGTGACGGCCTGGTCGACGTCCGCGGCCTCGCCGACGACCTCCACGCCCGTCTCGTCGGTGCGGCCGATCTCGGCCTGGACGCCCGTCCGGAACATCCGGTGGTCGTCGACCAGCACGACCCGTACGCGGCGGCCGGTCGCGTCGGCGGCGGCTTCCGCGTCGGCGGCGGCCTCGGCCTCGCTCGGGTTCCGGCTCTCTGCCTCTTCCGTCATCACGAAGCCCTCTCCATCTCCAGCTCCACTACCGTGCCCCCGTCCGGCGCGGAACGCAGCCGCGCGGTCCCGCCGTTGCGCTGCATTCTGCCGATGATCGATTCGCGGACGCCCATGCGGTCCTCCGGTACGGCGTCCAGGTCGAAGCCCGGGCCCCGGTCCCGTACGGACACGAAGACCGTACGCCCCTCGACCTCGGCGTAGACCTGTACGGGCCCGCCCTCGCCACCGTACTTCGCGGCGTTGACCGTCGCCTCGCGCGCCGCCTGGAGCTGGGCGGACAGCTTCTCGTCGAGCGGGCAGTCGCCGACGCAGACGACCTCGACGGGGACGCCGTGGTGGTCCTCGACCTCGGCGGCGGTCCGCCGTACGGCCTCCGCCAGGGTCTCCGGCTCGGCCTCCTCGTCCTTGCCCCTGCCCTGCGGCTTGTAGAGCCAGGCGCGCAGCTCGCGCTCCTGGGCGCGGGCCAGCCGCGCGACCTCCCTGGGGTCCTCGGCGTTGCGCTGGATCAGGGTCAGCGTGTGCAGGACGGAGTCGTGGACATGGGCGGCGACCTCGGCACGCTCCTGGGCACGGATGCGCATCAGCCGCTCCTCGGAGAGGTCCTGCGTCATCCGTACCAGGTAGGGGCCCGCGAGCAGGATGACGCCGACCAGGACGGCGAGCGCGGCGGTGAGCACGGTGCCGAGCTGATGGGCCGAGCCGCGGAGCACGATGAAGCCGGTGACGCCGAGGCAGACCAGCACCACCCCGGCCGCGCTGCGGGCCACGGCCTGGACGCCCTTGCTGCGGCCGACCGCCATCCAGCGCCCGCGGCGGGCGTTGTCGGCCTGGCGCCAGACGAGCGCGACACCGGCGGCGATCAGCAGGACCGGCCAGATGTAGGCGTTGGCGACCCGGCCGAGCTGGATGCTGTCGATGAAGATCGCCATCCCGGCGATCAGGGCCAGCAGGGCGAGGATCTGGCCCTTGTCGGGCTTCCGGGCGAAGATCCGCCGGCGGCCGTCGGGGCCCGTGCGCTCGGCGGGCGGGGCCGGGACACCGCCGACGCCCAGCGGGACGGCGAACCAGAACCCCGCGTACAGCAGCGCGCCCAGCCCGTCGAGCAGCAGCAGCGCCAGGAAGACGATCCGTACCCATGAGACCGGCAGCCCGAGGTGGCCCGCGAGGCCGCGCGCCACACCGCCCACCATGCGGCCGTCCGCGCTGCGGTAGAGCTTGCGCGGGGCCGGCTCCTCGGGGGCGTCGGGCGCCGGGGCGAAGGGGCCTCCAGCGCGGGCAGCGGCGGTCATGCCCCGATCGTCACACGGGCGGAGCACGGCGGGCATCAGGGTCGACCCTGATCGTTCCCCGAGGCTCCGCCCGCCTCAGTACATCCGGGCGCCGCGGGCCTCGGGCCCGGCCGCCGCGCGCGGACGGTCGTCCGCGCGCGGGCCGTGCGAGGCGGATGCGTGCGGGGGAGGTACGGGTCAGAAGGTGTCGTACGTCGGCCGGCCCGCCGGTTCGTAGACGTGGACCATCACACCCGTGCTCGTCGTCCTCGCCTCCTTGAGCCTCATGGCCGTGGGCAGCGCCCCGTCGGCGAAGAGGCGCTGTCCCTTGCCGAGGACGACCGGGAAGATCCAGAGCCGGTACTCGTCGATGAGATCGCGCTCCATCAGCGACCGGGCCAGGGCGCCGCTGCCGTGGATCTGCAGCTCACGGCCGGGCTCCTTCTTCAGCGCGGCGACCCGACCGGGGACGTCGTCGGCGATCACCGTGGAGTTCTGCCAGTCCGCCTTCTCCAGGGTCGTGGAGGCCACGTACTTGGGCAGGGTGTTGAGCTGGGTCGCGACGAGGTTGTCGGGGTCCGTCTGGTTCGGCCAGTAGGAGGCGAAGATCTCGTACGTCCTGCGGCCGAGGAGGAAGGCGTCGGCCTCGCGGAACCAGGCGTCGACGTAGCGGCCCATGTCCTCGTCGTAGAACGGGACCAGCCAGCCGCCCTGGTCGAAGCCGCCGCTGGGGTCCTCCTCCGGCCCGCCGGGGGCCTGCATGACCCCGTCCAGGGACAGAAAGGTGGTCAGCGTGATGCGGGTCATGGCGTCCTGCCTCTCGTCGGGTGAACCGGTCCCCCTCACACCGGTTCAGACTCGGCGACGGCCTCGGACTCATCGGTCTCCGACACGTGGGTGCGTCCGTACGGCGCCCCGCCGGTGCGGGCGCGGTCCCGTACGGCCACCGGTCACTCGTCGTGGATCTTCAGGCTGTTGCGCACGTCGTCGAAGATCTTCTTGCTCTCGTCCCACTGGGCCTCGGGCGCGGACAGATAGACCGCGTACTCCTTGCCACCGGGCTCGCCGAAGCCCAGGTCGATCGCGCGGTACCGCTGGACCCTTCCCGCGAAGGTGAACTCCCAGAGGGCGGCGGGCATGCCCCGGAAGGTCGTGGACTGCATACGCAGCTGCTGGTAGTCGGGCAGCTTGCCCTCCTGCAGCGACTTGGCCTCGTCGTCCTTCCAGTGCTGGAGGGGGTCGGTGGTCGCGAAGTCGAGGACGTTGATGCGGATCCCGACGAGCTCGGCGCCGTCGACGTACGAGATGGCGCTGCCGGCGGCGTCCTTCTCCTTCCAGCCGTCCGGGACGGGGACGGAGAGGCCCTCCTCCTCGTGCTCGACGTAGTGGTAGCCGTCGGGCAGGGGCGAGGGCTTGGCCGTCGGCTTCGACGGTGACGACGACTCCGGCTTCGACTGGGACTTCGTGGGCGTGGAGGGCCCCTTGTCCGCCGAGGCGTCGGGGCCGAAGCCCGTCCCGCGCCACAGGACGTAGCCACCTGCCGCCCCGGCCAGGACGACGGCGACGGCCGTCCAGACCACGACGCGGGCCTTCTTGCGGCGGGGAGGAGGCGGTGGCGCGGGCACCGGCGTGGGCGCGGACGGGGTGTCGCCGGCGTACCCGCCGTACAGGGCGGCGCCCTGCGCGCCCTCGGGGGGTCCGAAGACGCCCGCCTGACCGTGCGCGGCGACGGCGCCGGTGCCGTGGCTTCCCGTGCCGTAGCCGCCCGTGCCGTGGCCGTCGGTGCCGGTGCCGGTGCCGGTGCCGAAGCCCTGGCCGGTTCCGTCGCTGTGCCCGGGTCCGGGTGCGGTCACCGGACCGCCCAGGCGCCCCATCGTGGTGGTGACGTCCATCGGTCCCGGGAACTGCCCCCGGTCCACGTACGCCGTCTCGGACTCCGCCGCGTGGTCGCGCAGCCGCAGCTCGACGGTCTCGGCCGGGGGCCGCGCCTCGGGGTCCTTGGCCAGCAGGTGCTCGATGAGCGGGCCGAGGGTGCCCGCGCTGCGCGGCGGTTCCAGCGCGTCGACGGCGATCGCGTAGGCGGTCTCGATCGCGGTGTCCTTGCGGAACGGCGGCCGCCCCTCCAGGGCTTGGTAGAGCGTGGCGCCCAGCGCCCACAGGTCGGATGCGGGGCCAGGGGTGCCGCCCCGGACGCGTTCGGGGGCCACGTAGTCCACCGAGCCGACCAGTTCGCCGGTCCTGGTCAGCGTGGAGGTGCCGGAGGCGACGGCGATCCCGAAGTCGGTGAGCACGACACGCCCGTCCTCGCCCAGCAACACATTGCCCGGCTTGACGTCGCGGTGGAGAACTCCGGCGGCGTGCGCGGCCCGTAGAGCCGCGATCATGCCGCGCCCGATCCTGGCCGCCTCGTCCGGGGTCACCGGGCCTTCCTGCTTGAGGACGTCGCCCAGCGTCCGGGACGGCACGTGCTCCATCACGATGCAGGGCAGCCCGCCGTCGTCCACGACGTCATGGACGACGACCACGTTCTGGTGCGTGATGCGGGCCGCGCTGCGCGCCTCGCGCCGGGTCCGCTCGTACAGCGTCTCGCGCTCGTCGTCCGCCAGATGGGGCGGTACGTGCAGCTTCTTCAGGGCCACATGACGGCCCAGCAGCTCGTCCTCCGCCCGCCAGACGGTGCCCATCCCCCCGCGGCCGATCCGTTCGAGCAGACGGTACCGGCGTGCGACGAGACGCCCCTCGTCCCTCCCCGTGTCGTCAGACACTTCTACGCTCCCCTTGCTCCCCCGCCTGCCATGGACCCGACATGCCATGGAACCGCCACGATAACGGCGTTCACCTGCCGCGTCCCCACCGGGGACATCTCAGGGTCGTACCAGGGTCGGACCCGATGTCCTCAGGGTCACGGCGCCGTCACCATGGAGTCATGACCGACCACCACACCACCACGGACCGAACGGGCAACCTCAGCGGCGCGCCGCCGCTGCGGCGGAGCCGCGGCACGAAGGTGGCCGGTGGGGTGTGCGCCGGGCTCGGCCGGACGTACGACGTCGACCCGGTCATCTTCCGCGTCGTGCTGGCCGTACTGGCGCTCGCGAGCGGCATCGGCTTCATCGCGTACGCCGTCGCCTGGCTGCTGATTCCGCGCGAGGGCGAGGACGAGAACGAGATCAGGCGGCTGCTGTACGGGCGCGTGGAGGGCGAGGCGCTGGCCGCCGTGCTGTGCGCGCTGGTGGGCTGCGGTCTGCTGCTGGCGACGCTCGGCCACCCGACCCGCCTGTTCTTCTCGGTGGTGGTGCTGGGCATCCTCGCCGGGTGCGCCCACTGGTCGCAGCGGCGGCAGCAGTCGGGCACGGCGGAGACTTCGGCGGGGGCAGGGCCCGCGGGCCCGCCGGGTGCGGGCGGTACCGGTGCGGCAACTCCCGCCACCGGTCAGAAGGGTGCGCCCCCGGAGACCCAGGCACCGCCGGCGCCGGACGCGCCTTCCTGGTGGCGCGGCCCGCTCACCAAGGACGGGTCGACCGGCACGACGGGCACCGGTTATCTCTGGGGGCCGGACGACGGCCTGGCCTGGGACGCCAAGGAGCCCGCCGCACGGCCCTCCTGGGGGGCCGGATACCGCCCGGCCCGGCACCGGAGTCCCTGGATCGGCGGGTGGGTCTTCCTGCTGGCGGCGGCGGCCTGCGCGACCGGCATCGGCACCACCTGGGACGCCGGACCGCTGGGGACCAGCCTGCAGACGGGGCTCGCCTGCGCGCTGGCCGTCTACGGACTGGGCCTGGTGGTGGGCGCGTTCTACGGAAGGGCGGGCGGCGGGACGATCGTGCTGGCGGTGCTGACCGCCGGTCTGCTCGCGTGCGCGGCGGCCCTGCCGAAGAGCGTGACGGCGGACTGGGCGCGTACGGACTGGAGACCCGCCACGGTCTCCGCCGTACGGCCCGCGTACGAACTGGGCACGGGCGTCGGGACGCTGGACCTGTCCAGGGTGGAACTCGGGGAGAAACAGACCGTGTCCACGCGCGCGAGCGTGGGCGCGGGGCAGCTCCGGGTCGTCGTGCCGGAGGACGCCAGGGTGACGATGGACGTCGAGATCGGCCTCGGCGACCTGCGGCTGCCGGGCGACCGGCGGGACGACGTCGACGTCACCCCGGGCATCGACGAGCACCGGACGCTCGGGCCGGCGGAGGGGCGCACGGCACGCGGCACCCTCCACCTCGAACTGGAGACGGGCACGGGACAGGTGGTGGTGAGCCGTGGGACGCCATGAGTTCGAACCGGGCAAGCTGGTCGCGGGACTTGCCCTGCTGGCCGGCGGCGTGATCTTCGCGCTGGACGCGGCGGGGGCCTGGTCCGTCCCGGCCTGGGTGCTGATCCCCGTGGTGGTCGGCGGCCTGTCGCTGGCGGGCGCGACGGGCGTGGTGCGGTCGGCGGTCCGCCGCGGGGCGGACCGGCGCCGTACGGTCGGGAACGGAAGCCGGAACGGGCCCTGAAACGGGCGCGGTTCGGGCGGACGCGGAAGCCGGAACGGGCCCGTGCGCGGTAAGGAACCGGGGGCCTCTGCGGGCGATCCGGGGGGATGGGCGTCCGTGTGATCCGGCGCACGCCACCGAGACGCACGCCACCGAGATCCGGCGGCTCCGTGGGGATCCGGGGGGAGATCCGGCGGATCTCGGTGGATCCGGCGGCTCCGGGGGGACGTCGCGGCGGGTGGAGCCGACGCGGCTATCCGTAGAGCTGGGTGCCGTAGCGCGTACGCCGCGATCCGAGCCTGGCGTCGAGGGAGAACATCGGCGCCCCGGCGAAGATCAGCGGAATCCACGCCACCATGTAGATGAGGTCGTTGCCGTAGTAGTACGGCTCGGTCTGCCAACTGACCGTGAGCCACAGGCTCAGGGAGATCAGTGCGCCGCCGAAGGCGGCCAGGCGGGTCAGGAGCCCGACCAGCGTGCCGACCCCCACCGCGATCTCGCCGATGGCGATCGCGTAGCCGAAGTTCGTCGGACTCTTCAGAGCCAGGTCGACCATCGCGGGGATCGCCGCCCCGTCGCGTACGTTCCGCATGAGGTCGCCGATCGAGCCGTTGCCACTGCCGGCGAGGAAGGCCGAATCGGTCAGTTTGTCCACACCGGCATAGATAAAGGTGACGCCGAGAAAAAGGCGCAACGGGAGCAGGGCGAAGCGGGAAGCGGAATCCCGCATCGTCGGGACGGGCTCACCCAGCCCGCCCGTACGACTCCGGTCAACGCGTGCTCCATGAGCCATGCCGTCCGCCCTTCATCGCCGGCCCCCGCGGAGACGATTCTCCGGCACGCGGGTGGCGTCGGCGAGAGGTACGCAGCAGATTCGGTGAGGGTTCAACCAGCGGTCATCAGCGGCAACCAGGCCCAAACCTCATGAACCGGACCGGCCGGTCAGCCGTCCGCGACGTCGATCCGGATGCGGTTGGACTCCGCGCCCGTCACCGTGACCACCTGGACCTCGACCCGGCCCGGCTCGACCTCCGCCGGTACGGGCACGGTCAGCGTCAGATCCGTCGGATTGCCGAAGCCGCCCGCGACCGGCACGAGCGGCACATGCACATGAACGGTCCCGATGCGTACGACCATTCGGGCGAGGGCTTCCGCCGTGTCCGCGCCCGGCGGCACGAAGCCGCTGCCGCGGATCTCGATGTCGTCCCCGGTCCTGATCGGCCCGTCGAGGTCGCCCGCCTCCCGGGCACGTACGACCGACATCACCAGCGGCCGGCCGCCGTCGGTCAGCTTGGCCGCGAGATAGGCGAGGGAGGAGACGAGAGCGAGCCCGACGAGCCCCCATGGCAGAGCGGGCAGCCGCTGCGGCTCCCGTACGAGCGCCACGACCGCGAACACCGCCACCCCGGCGGCCACCGCCGCGTACTGCACGTCCGCGAGGCTGCCGCGGCCGGCGTCGTCCGTGAGGACATCGGCGGCACGCGGGCGGGACGCGGCCACCTTCTGGAGCCGCTGGGTGCGCACCCGCAGCGTCACGATGACCCGCGCCGCCACCGCGACGACGAACGCGAGGGCGAGGACGGCCAGCAGACCGGCGCCGCGGCCGAGGCGCAGCCCGTCGAGCAGCCGCGCCCGGTCGTCGGTCACGGCGAGGGCCCCGGCGACGACGAGGACGGAGACGACGGCGACCAGCGTCCACAGGGCCGCGACCGTACGCGAGGTGGACAGGCGGTTGTCCTCACCGACGAGCGGCCCGGCCAGGGCACCGCGCCCGTGCCGCAGCCAGGCACGGCCCTCCGCGCGCCCCAAGTCGGCGGCGGTACGGGCGGACCGGGTCAGCTCGTCCGACACCCACTGGCGGGAGGCGCCGGTGGAGTGGGCGAGCGCGCCGGGGACGCCGCGGCCCGCGGCCAGTTCCTCGCGCTTGGCCACGAACGCGGCGACGGCGCGGCGGTGGCCCTCGCGGGCGCAGTCGGCGCAGGCGCCGCAGGTGCAGTCGCTCCCGCGCCCGTCACCTGCCGTACGTCCGCGCGCCGTGCGGTCCTTCGCCGTGGCGGCCGGTGCCGCGGACGAGGTGTCCGCCGTGGCCCGCGCCGCGGGGTCGCGGTCGCCGCCGTCACGGCCGCCGCGGGGAGCGTCCGTCGCGCCCGTGGCGCCGGAACCGCCACCCGGCTCACCGTCTCTCGCCGAGTCCACGGCCATGGGACAACACCTCTCTCGCTGCACGCGCCGCAATGCCCGTGTGATGAGAGGGAATTGTGCCGCATTCGTCCGGGCTGTCAGGGCAGTGGATCGGCGCCGCCGTGGGTGATCCGCTGCCACAGAACCTGGTAATTGATCCAGGCCACGAGATCGTTTCCGAGTTGCTCGCGGGTCTGCACGGCGTCGTCGTGGTTGATCAGAACCGGCTTCCCGGCCGCCTTCGCCGCCAACTGCACCTGGCAGGACCGCTCCATGGTAATGAACCACCACGCGGCGGCGTCGACGGAGTCCCCGACCGTGAGGAGACCGTGATTGCGCAGGATGACGGCCTTGTGCGGACCGAGCGAGGCGGCGATCCTCGCCGCCTCGCGGGCGTCCACGACGACGCCGGTGTAGTCGTCGAAGAGCGCGTGATCCTCGTAGAAGGCGCACACGTCCTGCGTGATCGGCTCCAGCATCGCGCCCAGTGCGGCCAGCGCGCGCCCGTACGTGGAGTGGGCGTGCGCGACGGCCACGACGTCCGGACGGGCACGGTGCACGGACGAGTGAATGGCGAACGCCGCCTGGTTGACGTGGTGGCGCCCTTCGACCACCTGTCCGTCCTCGTTGGCGAGGACCAGATCCCCGACGGTGATGTGGTCGAAGGACTTCCCGAAGGGGTTGACCCAGAAGTGATCCGCGAACTCCGGGTCCCGCACGGTGACATGGCCCGCGACGCCCTCCTCGTAGCCGAGGTGCCCGAAGATCCGGAGCGCGCCCGCGAGCCGTTCCTTGCGGTACTGCCGCTCCTCGGCGAGCGAGTCGAAGGTGGGCGGCATCGCGAAATGCAGCTGCTCGGTGGGGATGGGCTGGGGTGTCCGACCGGGCTCGGGCATCGGCTCTCCTCATGACTCCGTGGTTCCGAGCGGAAGCTACCGCCGCGTATCCACGGAGAACAGAGCCGTGCGGCACCCTCACGGAACCGGCACGACCCGCCGCTCTCCGCCCCGGTGCGTTCACACACCGCGGGGCGGGCTCACAGGCGGTCGATCTCGGTGAGGTCGATGTCGATCTCGAAGGGGTCGGTGAGCTTGAGCCGCTCGGCGTGGACGCCGGTGGAGCGGTAGGCGCGGGCCTCATGGTCGAGCTCGAAGGTGTGGACCACGGGCCGCTCGTCGGTCCCGGCCATGTCGACGCGCCAGAAGTGCGGGATCCCGGCGCCCGCGTATTTGTGGGGCTTCGTGTCGTAGTCGCGCGCTTCGGAGTCCGGCGAGACCACTTCGACGGCCAGCATCACGTCCGCTGCACGGAAGTACGTCTGAGCGCGGCGCTGTACGGCGTCGGCCCGCACCACGGAGACGTCCGGCTCGGGACCGTTGCGCTTGTCGATCACCACGGTCATTTCCCGCCGCACCTTCCAATCGATGGGCACGGTGGCCCGCAGCCCGCTCACGAGAAGGTCGATCACCACGCTGTGGAAATCCCGTTGCGGACTCACGAAGACCAGGCTCCCGTCGATCAGTTCGGTGTGCGGCGGGAGATCGGGCAGGGTGAACAGGTCATCCACGGTGTAGCCGTCTCGCGGCGGCACCGGCCAGCGGTGCGCGGGCGCAGCGGTCATGAGTGCTCCCATGGACGTGAGTCTGGTCCGTACGCTCAGGCTACCCAGGGCGAACAGCGACGCCGCCACTCGAAAGAATGAGCGACGGCGTCGGCGTTGTCCCGTAGCGGGAGGTCACTCCCACTCGATGGTGCCCGGGGGCTTGCTCGTCACGTCGAGCACGACACGGTTGACCCCGTCGACCTCGTTGGTGATCCGCGTCGAGATCCTGCCCAGCACGTCGTACGGGAGGCGCGACCAGTCGGCCGTCATCGCGTCCTCGGACGAGACCGGGCGCAGCACGATCGGGTGGCCGTACGTCCGGCCGTCGCCCTGGACACCGACCGAGCGGACGTCCGCGAGCAGCACCACGGGGCACTGCCAGATCTCGCGGTCCAGGCCGGCCGCGGTCAGCTCCTCGCGGGCGATGGCGTCGGCCTCGCGCAGCAGGTCCAGGCGCTCCTTGGTGACCTCGCCGACGATGCGGATGCCGAGACCCGGGCCGGGGAACGGCTGGCGCTGGACGATCTCCTCCGGCAGGCCCAGCTCCTGGCCGGCCATCCGGACCTCGTCCTTGAACAGCCGGCGCAGCGGCTCGACGAGCCCGAACTGGAGGTCCTCGGGGAGGCCGCCGACGTTGTGGTGCGACTTGATGTTGGCGGTGCCGGTGCCGCCGCCGGATTCGACGACGTCCGGGTAGAGGGTGCCCTGGACCAGGAACTCGACCTGTTCGCCCTGTGCGCCCGCCTCGGCGACGATCTCGCTCGCGGCCTGCTCGAAGACCCGGATGAACTCGCGGCCGATGATCTTCCGCTTCTGCTCGGGGTCGGAGACGCCACGGAGCGCGTCGAGGAACCGGGCCTCGGCGTCGACGACCTTGAGCTGGACGCCCGTCGCGGCCACGAAGTCCTTCTCGACCTGCTCGGACTCGCCCTGGCGCATCAGGCCGTGGTCGACGTACACACAGGTGAGCTGGTCCCCGATGGCCTTCTGGACGAGGGCCGCGGCCACCGCGGAGTCCACGCCGCCGGACAGACCGCAGATCGCCCGCTTCGAGCCGACCTGCGCGCGGATCGCGGCGACCGACTCCTCGACCACGTTCCGCGTCGTCCAGTCGGGCTGGAGGCCGGCGCCTCGGTAGAGGAAGTGCTCCAGGAGCTGCTGGCCGTACGTGGAGTGCATGACCTCGGGGTGGTACTGGACGCCGTAGAGCCGGCGCCGGTCGTCCTCGATGGCGGCGACGGGGGCGCCGTCGGTCGTCGCGGTGACGGTGAAGCCCTCGGGCGCGGCCGAGCAGGCGTCGCCGTGCGACATCCACACGGACTGCTCGCCGGGGGTGCCCTCGAAGAGGGTCGAGCCCTGGCGGGAGACGGACAGCGGCGTACGGCCGTACTCACGGCCGCCGGTGTTGTCGACCGTGCCGCCGAGGGCGAGCGCCATGGCCTGGAAGCCGTAGCAGATACCGAAGACGGGGACCCCGGCCTCGAAGATCTCCGGGCCCAGGTGCGGGGCGCCCTCGGCGTAGACCGACGCGGGACCGCCGGAGAGGATGATCGCCTTCGGCTTCTTGGCGAGGATCTCCGGCACCGGCATGGTGTGCGGCACGATCTCGCTGTAGACCCGTGCCTCGCGGACGCGACGGGCGATGAGCTGTGCGTACTGCGCGCCGAAGTCGACGACCAGGACGGAGTCCGGGGTGTGGTCGGCGTCGGGAGCGGCGGGCGGGGTCGCTGATGGCACTTCGGCGGCCTTCCGGCGGTGAAACGGGGTGTGTGCCCTCGATTCTAACGGGGGCACGGAACCGGTCCGCCGCCTCGCCCCCGCGGACCGCTTCCCCCTGATCTCCTGTCGCGGGCGTGAGGGCCGCGGGACGCCCGGCCGTCTCATCATCCGGGCGGATCAGGCCCGGATTGGCCCGCCGGGCCCGCCCACGCCATACTGATCCGCATGTCTCGGCACATGACCTTCGTCTTTACCTATGGCACCCGGCCCGTCCGGCTGCCATGGTCGTGCTGCTTGAGCCACTGACAAGCGACTTCCCAGGCGCCCCGGGCCGACAAGGCCCGGGGCGTTCTGCGTGTGCCGGGCCCGCGACCGTCGTCCCGGGGCAGCCGCCCCGACCCGAGGAGACACGGACCATGAGCGTCCCCACCGCAGCCCGCCCCGCGGACGGCGCCGCCGACACCGGCGCCCGCACCGAGGAGGCGGCGGCCGAGATCACCGGCGCCCGCGACCGGATCGACGATCTGGACGGCAGGATCATCGGCCTCATCCAGGAACGGATGGCCGTCTCGGCGGTCATCCAGAAGACCAGAACCGCCTCGGGCGGACGGCGGGTGAACCTGTCGCGCGAGATGGAGATCCTCAGCCACTACAGGGACCAGCTCGGCAAGCCGGGGACCGCTCTGGCGATGACGCTGCTGGAGCTGTGCCGGGGCCGGGCGTAGCGGGCGGCGCGAGGGCACCGGGGCCGCGGGGATCCAGGCGCGTACGGTCAACGGCCCTCAGGGCACCGGCAGTTCCTGAGGGCACGGCGCTTCCTGAGCACACGGCGCTTCCTGAAGGCGCGGGCCGTCACCCGTACGGCCCGTGACCGGGCCGCGGCCCCTTCGTTGGTCCCGGTGTCCGTGCCAGCCAGGGGCGGTCAGAGCATTCCACGCGTGGCTCCGCCCTCGTTCGATCGGGCGCCCCTCAGCAACAGGGCGGAACCACTGGAGCGCGTGACGCGGTGCGCGTCGTGGGACCGCGCTCCAGTGCGTGACCGGACAGCAGGGGACAGCAGCCCGGTCACGGCCAATGAGGACGGCCGGTTCCCGGGACGCCGGGACCCGGCCGTCTCGCCTTTCTCCGGCATGGCCTTCCCGGAACTTCCCGCGGCGCCCTTCACCTTGGCTTCACTTTCGTCACATCAGTGACACAGGTCACGTGCGGGCCTCTTCGTTGATCGCACAACCATTCGCCCCCATGACGGGTCTCGTATCTGCAAACGCACGGCCCTACCGCGCTCCCCCAACCGCGACGGCCTCCAGATGCTGTGCTGCCATCCGCAGCACCACGGACCCTGAAGAGGTCTCATGAAGATCCGCCGCGCCCTGGCGACCGCTGCCGCGACGGCTGTCCTGGTCCCCGCCGCCCTGCTCGCCGCACCTGCCGCGTACGCGACCGACGGCCCCTCCGCGACCCCGACCGCGGACGACACCTCGACGCCCGACCCGGAGGAGAGCGAGAGCACCCCGGCCGGCGACCCGTCGGAGAGCGAGAGCGACCCGGCGGCCGAGCCGTCGGAGAGCGAGTCCTCCCCGGCGAGCAGCCCCTCCGCCCCCGCGCCGTCGGGTTCGGCCTCCGCCTCCCCCGACCCGACCCCGTCGGAGACGGACGAGCCCGAGGAGGAGTGCAAGGCCGCCGACTTCCGCGCGAGCCTCAGCGGCTTCCCGGACAAGGTCGTGGCCGGCTCGGGCTGGAAGGAGTTCACGCTCCACCTGGACAACAGCGAGGGTGAGGACCTGGAGAGCGTCGTCATCGGCGCGTCCGTGGTCTACAAGAACGACCTGGAGAGCGACGGCGTCTCCGACACGATGTCGAAGTTCGCCCAACTCCAGTACTTCGACGGGGAGAAGTGGTCCGGCGACCTCTCCGACGGCGGCTCGATCGGCGGCTGGCTGGACGTCGCCGCCGGCGAGAAGCTCTCGCTCGATCTGCGTCTGAGCATCGGCGCCAAGGCCCCGGCCGGTTCCGCCGTCGGCATCGCCTTCGGCGTCTACACCGACGAGGAGGACTGCTACCTCGACGAGAGCTGGTACGAGTTCGAGGTGCTGGCCGCCGGCACCCCCGAGCCCGGTGACGTGAACGACGCCGAACCGCAGGGCGGCAAGAACCCCGTCGACGTGAAGCCGGCCGGTGACGTGGAGAAGATCGAGGGCGCGCTGGCCGAGACCGGTTCGTCGTCGGCGCTGCCGACCGTCGCCGCGCTCGGTGGGACCGCCCTGGTCCTGGGCGCCGGTGCCTTCGTCGCCGTCCGCCGCCGCAAGGCCGCGGGCAGCGAGGCCGCCGTGTAACCACGGCTTCCCGCAGGGGACCCCGCACGGGGAAGGGGCCGCACCGGAGGGGGGTGCGGCCCCTTCTTCACGGGTCCGTTCCTTACGGGTCCGTTCCTTACAGGTCCGTTCCTTACAGGTCCGTTCCTTACGGGTCCGTTCCTTACGGCTCCGTCGCCGCGTCGCGCCCGAACCGGCCCACGCGGGGCGGGCGTCGGTTCAGGACGTCTTCTTCGGCACCACCGGCACGGGAAGCACCGGCAGCTTCAGCGCGCCGAACGCGCTCTCCGGCACCACCGGGGACTTCGGCGACACGGCCTCGAGCCGGGCGTACGCCGCTCCCTGCTCCGGACGGGCGTCCACCTCACCCTTGTTGGGCCACAGCGACATCGCGCGCTCGGCCTGCGCCGTGATCGTCAGCGACGGGTTGACGCCCAGGTTCGCGGAGACCGCGGAACCGTCGACGACATGGACGCCCGGGTGCCCGTACAGCCGGTGGTACGGGTCGATGACGCCGTGGTCCGCGTCCTCGCCGATCGGGCAGCCCCCGAGGAAGTGGGCGGTGAGCGGAGTGCCCATCAGCTCACCGACGTTGCTGCCCGGGTAGCCGTTGATCTCCTCGGCGAGGATGCTCGCGGCCTTCGTGGCTTCGGGGATCTGGTTGGGGTTGGGCGCACCGTGGCCCTGGCGTGCGGTGAGCAGTCCCTTGCCGAGGCCCTTCGGCTTCCGGTACGTGGTCAGCGAGTTGTCCAGGGTCTGCATGACCAGGCCGATGATGGTGCGCTCGGACCAGCGGCGGTTGGACAGCATGCGCACCGTCAGCCACGGGTGGCGGGCGCAGTTCGCCAGCCAGGCCAGCGGGCGCGGGACCCGGCTGCCGTACGGGACCTGCAGGACGGACATCGCGCCCATCGCGTTCGAGCCCTTGCCGTAGCGGACGGGCTCGATGTGGGTGTTGTCGTCGGGGTGGATCGACGAGGTGATCGCGACGCCGCGCGTGAAGTCGACCCGCTCCCCGCCGCCGTGCTTCTTGCGGTAGCGGCGGCTGTCGGTCATCGCGCCCACCAGCGCCTCGGAGTTGGTCCGGGTCAGATGCCCGAGCTTCGCCGAGATGCGGGGCAGCAGGCCCTTGTCGCGCATGGTGTGCAGCAGCGTCTGCGTGCCGTACGTGCCGGCCGCGACGACGATCTGCTGCGCGCGCAGCGTCTTGGGGGCCGAGCGCTTCTTGTCGGTCGGCACGGTCGACACCAGGTAGCCGCCCGAACCGTCCTCGGCTATGGCCGTCACCGTCGTCATCGGGTGGACGACGGCCCCGGCCTTCTGGGCGAGGTGCAGGTAGTTCTCGTTGAGGGTGTTCTTCGCGCCGTGACGGCAGCCGGTCATGCACTCGCCGCACTCCGTACAGGCGCGCCGCGACGGGCCCTCGCCACCGAAGAACGGGTCGGCGACCTCCTCGCCCGGCTTCGCCTTCGCCGTGCCGTCGCCGTCCTTGCCGTCGCCGAAGAACACGCCGACGGGAGCCAGATGAAAGGTGTCACCGACGCCCATGCGCTCGGCCGTCGCCTTGAGGTGGACGTCCGAGGGGGTGACCGTGGGGTTGAGACGGACGCCGAGCATGCGCTGGGCCTGGTCGTAGTACGGCTTCAGCTCCTCGTGCCAGTCGGTGATGTGGCCCCACTGCTGGTCCTGGAAGAACGCCTTCGGCGGTACGTAGAGGGTGTTGGCGTAGTTGAGGGAGCCGCCGCCGACCCCGGCGCCCGCGAGGACGAGGACGTTGTTCAGCAGGTGTATGCGCTGGATGCCGTAGAGGCCGAGCGGGGGCGCCCAGAGGAAGTTCTTCACGTCCCAGGAGTTCTTGGGCAGCGTGTCCCTGGTCCACTTCCGGCCGGCTTCGAGGACCCCGACCCTGTACCCCTTCTCCGACAGGCGCAGGGCGGAGACCGACCCGCCGAAGCCGGACCCGACGACGATGACGTCGTAGTCGTAGGCAGACTCGTCCCGTGACACTGGTACCTCCGTAGAGCGTGCTGGTCGGCGCCGTGTGGGGCAGCGCTCGTTCATCTCGGTTCGGCGGGGCGGGGGTTGGTTGAGGTCGGCGGGGACCGCGGCCCTCGGCGAGGGCCGCCGGCCGTGGGTCAGCGCAGCCCGAAGACCTTCATGGCCTTCAGGGCGCGGCTCATGAACTGCGCGTACTGGGCGTCGTCCATGCCGAACGACGGGGCGAGCGGCAGCACCCGCTGGTGCGCGATGGTCTGGGCCTCCGTGTACTTGAGGATGCCCTCGGAGCCGTGGCGGCGGCCGAGGCCGGAGTCGCCCATGCCGCCCATCGGGGCCTGGACGCTGCCGTAGGCGGCGGCGTAGGACTCGTTGACGTTGACGGTGCCGGAGCGCAGCCGCGCCGCCACGGCCCGGCCCCGGCGCCCGTCCTTGGTCCAGACGCTGGCGTTGAGACCGTAGGGGGTGGCGTTGGCGAGCGCGACGGCGTCGTCCTCGTCGCTGAAGCGGTAGATCGAGACGAGCGGGCCGAAGGTCTCCTCGGCGCAGACGGCCATGGGCGCCTCGACGCCGTCGAGGATGGTCGGCTCGTGGAAGAGCGGGCCGATGTCGGGGCGGTGGCGGCCGCCCGCGACGACCTTGGCGCCCTTCTCGACGGCCTCCTCGATGTGCCGGGTGATCGTCTCGAGCTGGCGGTCGGAGACCAGCGAGCCCATGTCGGCGCCGAAGGCGAGGGCCGAGCCCAGGCGCAGGGCGCGGGTGCGGGCGGCGAACCGCTCGACGAAGGCGTCGGCGACCGACTCGTGGACGTAGAGCCGCTCGATGGAGATGCAGAGCTGGCCGGCGGAGGAGAAGCAGCCCCTGATCGCGCCCGCCGCCGCCTTCTCGATGTCGGCGTCGTGCAGGACCAGCATGGCGTTCTTCCCGCCGAGTTCGAGGGAGCAGCCCACGAGGCGGGCGGCCGCGCCCTGGGCGACCTCGCGGCCCGTACGGGTCGAGCCGGTGAAGGAGACGTAGTCGGCGTGCTGGACGACGGCGGGGCCGACGACCGGGCCCTCACCGAGGACGACCTGCCACACGCCGGCGGGAAGTCCGGCCTCGATCATCAGCTCGCGCGCCCACAGGGCGGTGAGGCAGGTCTCGGTGTCGGGCTTCATCACGAGCGCGTTGCCGGCGACGAAGGCGGGCAGGGCGTCGCCGACGGACAGCTCGAACGGGTAGTTCCAGGGTGCGATCTGGCCGACGACACCGCGCGGCTGGCGCAGCTCGGTGGCCTTGGTGAGGACGGGCACGGCGCCGGTGTGGCGCTTGGGCCGCAGGTAGGCGGGGGCCTTGCGCCCGTAGTGGCGGGAGGCGCTGGCGACCGCCTGCACCTCCTCGTGGGCGTGCAGGCGCGCCTTGCCGGTCTCCAGCTGGATCAGGTCCAGGACCTCGCTCTGGCGCGCGAGCACCAGGTCGTGGAAGCGGAGCAGGACGGCGGCCCGCTGCCGCGCGGGCGTGGCGGCCCAGCTCTTCTGGGCCTCGCGGGCCTGCGCGAATGCGGTGGCCACGTCCTCCGGCGTGGATTCGGGCAGGTCCGCCAGCTTCTCCCCGGTGAACGGGGTGTGGTTGGCGGTACTGCCGGAGCCGACGACGCCGCGCGTGAGCCGGGCGACCAGCTCGGGCGTGACCACATCGGCGGCTTTACGGGTGCCCTCGGGGGCGGTGAAGACCGGGTTGCCCGTGGCGTGCGCTGCGGTGTCCTGCGTGTCCGTCATGCGGCAGAGAGTATGCCGGGACGCACGCTTTGGGTACCCGTCGGTAACTCGTTTTCACCGGTCGTCCACAATCGCGCCAGTGATGACTGGCAGGAGTCCTAAAGGTCCTCGATGTCCAGGTACTTCACCGCGGTGTCGAAGAGTGCCTGACCGTCCTTGCGCCCCTCTCCCCGGGCGGGCATGGAGACCGTGAGTACGACCGACCGCTTCTTCGCCCGGTCGACGTAGATGTGCAGCAGCCTGCGGTACGAAATATCGTCTTCGTCGTAGTTGTACGGCTTGTAGGTGGTATCCACCTGAGCGGCCGGGCGGCCCTGCTGCTCGGCCTTCCGCCGGGTGCTGCGGGCGTCCGCCACCTCGGTCTCGTTCTCGCCGCCCGCCCCGTAGAAGTCGGCCCACCCCTCGGCCTCCTCCTCCGCGGTGCCGACGTCCTCGGTGTAGACCGACACGTCCACGGTGAACACCCCGCTGGGGTCGGCGAATTCGACATAGGCGTCGTCAGCGTTCACCGTCCGCCGGTAGTCGCTGGGGACCGCCAGGGAGGCGCCCACGACCTCGCCCTCCTCGCGCACCACCCAGTCCGGCGGCATGCCCTCGGTCGCGAACGGGTTCGCGAAGACCAGCACCAGCACCAGGGCCACGGCCAGCGCCAGCAGACCCGCGCCGAAGCCGAGCCGCGCCGCACGGCTGCGCTGCAGCACCGGCGGGACGAACGCGCTGCCACCCGTCGCCGCGCCCGGAGCGGCGAGGCGCGCCGCGGCGGCCTGCTGCGGCGGGCGCGCCACCGACTCCAGCGTCTGCCGGATCTCGTACGCCGTCGGCCGCGCCGCCGGATCCTTCCGCAGAAGCTGCATGACGAGCGTGCCGAGTGCGCCCGCGCCCCGCGAGGGCATCTGCGGCTCGGCCGACAGCACGGCCTGCAGCGTGGCCGGGGTGGTGGAACGGCGGTACGGGGACATGCCCTCCACCGCGGCGTACAGCACCACGCCCAGCGACCACAGGTCGGACTCCGGGCCGGGGCGCTGCCCCAGGACCCGCTCCGGGGCGATGAATTCGGGGGAGCCGACGAACGCGCCCGTCTCGGTCAGGCCCTGCTCGCCCTCCACCTGCGCGATGCCGAAGTCGGTGAGCACGACCCGGTCGTGACGCCCCAGCAGAACGTTGGCGGGCTTCACGTCGCGGTGCAGCACACCGGCGTCGTGCACGGCCGCCAGGGCACCGAGAACGGCGGCGCCGATACGCGCCGCCTCGCGCGGATCGAGCGTGCCCTCCTCGAGGCGGTCGGCGAGCGACTGACCGCGCACCAGTTCCATGACGATCCACGGCCTCCCGTCCTCGACCACCACGTCGTGCACGGTGACGATCGAGGGGTGGTCGACCCGGGCCGCGGCCCGGGCCTCGCGCTGCATCCGCTGGTAGAGGGTCTGCCGCTCCCGCTCGGGCAGATTGTCGGGGACCCGTGGCTCCTTGACGGCCACATCGCGGTCCACCACGACGTCATGGGCCTTCCAGACCGTGCCCATGCCGCCGTGCCCGAGGCGCGTGTCGAGACGGTAGCGGCCGCCGACGAGGCGGCCCGCGTCTGGAGCGGCAGGTTCCACGGGGGCCGTACGGCCGTCGCCTTCGCGTCCGGCGCGCTGCGGTACGACGGAGGCCGGGGGGCGGGGCACCTGCACAGGCGGCCGGGCGACCTGGGTCGGCTCGTGGTGGTGCGACGGGGCGGGCTCGTGGCCGGGGCTCGACGCGGGTGGCTGAAGGCCGTAGCTGGTGGGCTCGTCGGCCCGTCCCCCCATGTTCGTCATGTGCTCATCTTTACCGGTGCGGGGGTGTGCTCCTCCAGCGGGTGAGGTGACCGGATGCCGCACCGTGACACATCCGTGCCCGACCGCTGGACGGGGATGGAGCCGGGGCCGGGGTGAAGGCGCCGGGAGTTCGGGCGAAGGCGCGGGGACTCAGGTCAGGGTTTGCGCCTGCCGACGTCGATCGTCTCGACGGCGGTGTCGAAGTGGCGCCGTGCGGTGGCCCGTTCGCCGACGGGGGCCGAGATCCACAGGTCGTACATCCTCCCGCCCTCGTCCCAGCTCAGGTCGAACGTCTGCCGCGGGCCTCCGTCGGCGGCGGTGCCGTTCCAGGTGAACTCCCAGAGGGCGGCGCGGTGTCCGCCGTGGGTGGTCGCCGTGACCCGCGCGTCCCGGTAGCCCTTGTAGCGCTTGGGCCCCTCCGCGTGGGCGTCCCGCATCACGGCCAAGGGTCCGCCCGGCTCCTCGTCCTGGACGTGGACGCCGATCCGGAACACCCCGTCGCGGTCGCCGTAGTAGATGCGCGGCCCCTCGACGGAGCGCGTGAAGCCGTTGGGCACGGCGAGGGAGAAGCCGGCCGGGTCGGTCACCCTGCGGTAGCCGCGCGGCACCGGGTTGTCCTCGGGGTCCGGGGTGCGCGTGGCCGTACGCGTCGAGGTGACCGTCACCGTCGGCGACGGGCTCTCCGATGACGGATCCCCGGTGGGCGAGCGCGTCGCCGTCGACCCGCCCGGGGGCTTGGCGTCGTCGGTGCTGTCCAGCAGGACCGCGACCGCCGCCACGCCGGCGCTCACGGCGGACGCGAGCAGCAGCAGCGCCGCAACGACCGTACGGGCACGGGCCGGTGACGAGCGCGAGAACCGAGAGGGCCGTGCGGTCGGTGCGGACCGTAAGGTCGGGGAGGACCGGGAGCGGCGCCTCCACGACGGCCACCGCAGGAACGGCGAGCTCTCGGAGAGGCGCTGCGTGGCGGCGTATCCGGGCGGCACCTCCGGCATGCGGCCGGTCCGCAGATACTCCTCCAGCAGCAGCTCCGCGCCCTCCGCGTCGAGCCGCCGGTCCGGGTCGCGCTCCAGCAGCCCCCGGACGAGCGGCAGCAACGGGCGGGCCGCCTCGGGCGGATGGATGTCGTCGGTGACGACGGCGTGGAGCACCCCGCCGAGAGAGTCCCGGTAGAAGGGCGATGTGCCGTTGATGGCGGTGCACAGCAGGGCGCCGAGCGACCACAGGTCCGACTCCGGTCCCGTACGCCCGCCCGACATCCGCTCCGGAGCGGTGTATTCGGGCGTGCCGACGAAGGAGCCGGTCTCGGTGATGGTGGTGCCGCCGGTGATCTGCGCGATCCCGAAGTCGGTCAGCACCACGCGTCCCGTGGACGCCTCCATCAGGACGTTCGCGGGCTTGAGGTCGCGATGGAGCACTCCGTGGGCGTGCGCGGCGCGCAGTGCGCCGAGGAGTTCCCTGCCGATACGGGCCGCCTCGCGCGGCGGCACGGGCCCGTCGGCGGCCAACTGGTCGGACAGGGAACGGCCGTCGATCAGCTCCATCACGATCCACGGCCGGTCGTCCTGCTCGACGACGTCGTGCACGACGATGACGCCCGGGTGCGCGAGCTGCGCGACCGTACGGGCCTCCAGGAAGGTCCGCTCCCGCTGATTCCGGGCCTCGGCCTCCGGAATCCCCTCCTCGACACGGAGTTCCTTGACCGCGACCTCGCGGCCGAGGACGTGGTCCGTGGCCCGCCACACGGTCCCCATACCGCCGCGCCCCAGGCGCGCGCCCAGCCGATACCGCCCGGCGATGAGGCGGTCACCCTCGCCCCGGAAGCTCCCCATGGTCACATCCTGCCCCACCTGTCCCCTGGCGGGGACAGGGCCTCGGGCATGTGGGTGATCACGGGACGAACTGCACGGCGCACCGGGGCAGTTCCGCGCGCCTCCCGTCGCACCACCCGTCGCTCCACCCGCTCCGCCGCGCTACCGCCCCCCGGCCGCGGTCCGCTGCGCCCGCGCCCGGTCACCTCGGCGCCGTGGGCGGGGTGTCCGGCCCCTGCCGGGGTGTGCCGCACCCGGGCACGAACCGCCCTGGTCGCAGCGGTGCCGAGCGCGCAGTGTTGCCGACATCCGTACCGCAGATGCAAGGGACGCAAGGAGAAACCATGGCCACGCCGTCGTCCGTCACGACCGAGAACGACTCGCCCTCCACCGTCCGGAACAAGCCGTCCGGCACCGTCAAGAACGTCCTGATCACCGGAGCGAGCAGCGGCATCGGGGAGGCGACAGCACGGCGGCTCGCGGCCGCCGGCCACCGGGTCTTCCTCGGCGCCCGCCGCACCGAGCGGCTGGAGCGCCTGGCCCGGGAGATCTGCGCGGACGGCGGGACGGCCGTGTACCGGCGGCTGGATGTCACCGACGCCGAAGGCGCCGACGGCATGCGCGCCTTCGTGGACGCAAGCCGGACCGCGTTCGGCCGGATCGACGTCCTCGTGAACAACGCCGGCGTGATGCCGCTGTCGCCGCTCGAGGCCGTCAGGACCGACGAGTGGGACCGCATGATCGACGTCAATGTGCGCGGAGTCCTGCACGGCATCGCCGCGGCGCTCCCGCTGATGCGCGAGCAGGGCGGCGGGCACGTCGTGAACATCGCCTCCGTCGGCGCGTACGAGGTGTCACCCACCGCCGCCGTCTACTGCGCCGGAAAGTTCGCGGTGCGCGCGATCTCCGAGGGGCTGCGCCAGGAGTCCGCGGGAGACATCCGCGTCACGCTCGTCTCGCCGGGGGTGACCGAGTCCGAACTGGCCGACGGCATCTCCGATCCCGCGGCACGCGAGGCGATGCGGGCGTACCGCTCGGTGGCGCTGCCCGCCTCGGCGATCGCCGACGCCATCGCGTACGCGATCTCCCAGCCCCCGCAGGTCGACGTGAACGAGATCGTCGTGCGCCCGGCCGCGAGCGCCCAGTGACCCGGGACGCGCCCAGGAGCCGCCGTCCCGGGGCACACCGCCGACCACCGCACCCCCTTCACCGCACCATGGCCAAGAGACGGACAAGGAGCCGACGTTGAGCACCGACCACCTCACCGAGCACGAGGCCCTGCTGCGGCGCCTGCGCGCCCTGGAGGACAAGGACGCCCTGCACACCCTGCTGCTGCGCGGCTGGCACGCCCTCGACCGCAACGACTGGGACACCTGGTCCCGCTGCTGGACCGAGGACGCGGTACTGGAGTTCGGGCCCTGGCAGCAGATCCACGGCAGGGAGGCGATCCGCGCCAAGGTCCATGAGGCGGAAGCCCCGTACGCGACCATGCAGCACCACATTCTGAACGCCACCTTCGACGTCCAGGGCGACCGGGCGACTGGCGTCGGCTACATGTGGTTCGTCGCCGTCGCCGAGCCGGACCGCAGCGCCGATCCGTACGCGATGGGCGGCCCCTACGACTGGGAGTTCGTCCGCGCCGAGGACGGCTGGCGCCTCTCCCGCCTGCGCATCGGCGTCCGGTGGACGCGCGGCGAGGACACGGTACGAGCCTTCTCCTGACGCGCCTTCAGCTGAACGGGCCGTGGCCGGCGGCGGATCCAGGGGCGGATGCGGGGCGGCCGGTTCAGCCGTGCCGCACCGCCCCGGTCGCGGCGCCCCGACCGCGGGTCAGCCGCCGGCCCGGGTGGGCAGGGAGGATGCCGGGCTGCGGCCAGCGGTAGACGCGCCGGAACCGGTCCATCCCGATGGCGAGATCGACGTGCAGCTCGGTCACGCCGTCGGCATAGCTGTGGCGGGCCCGGATGACGCCGAATCTCCACTTCCCGCTCGCCCGGATCCAGGCCGCGGGCTCATATCCCGGCGCGTACACATCCGTTCGGACCTCACTGCCGCGCCCCGGCCCGCCCGGTGCCGTGGGGGCCGCCGGTTCCGTACGGCCCGGGGCTTCGGTGGCCTCGCACGACGGCTCGTGTGTCGGACGCTCCCAGTAGTACATGCGTTCGATTGTAGGGGCTGGGCCGCCACGGGGCGAGCAGATCGGGGCCGTGTCGGCGGATCGGTGGACGGGGCCGACGCGCGGCCGGCCTCACCGTCGAACACGGCGGCTAGCGTGTGACCTTCGGCGAACCGCCAACCGACCGGGAGGTCCTGACATGGCCAGCAAGTTCACCGAGCTTGCGATCGACTGCGCCGATCCCGTCGCTCTCGCCCGGTTCTGGTGCGCGGTCCTCGACTACGAGGTGCAGGACGAGGACGACGGGCTGGTCACCATCCGCTCCCCCCAGGTGCCTGAGGGCAGGAACCGCCCCGGTCCGGTGCCGCCGGCGTTGACCTTCGCGCGCGTGCCCGAGGGCAAGACCGTCAAGAACAGGCTCCACATCGACGTCAACGCGACCGACAGGGACCAGGACGACGAGGTCCGGCGCCTTCTTGACCTCGGTGCCCGGCACGCCGACGTGGGCCAGACCGGCGACGAGAGCTGGGTCACCCTTGCCGACCCGGAGGGGAACGAGTTCTGCGTCCTGGCGGGCCGCCATCCCTGACCGGCCTGCGGGTCGGGAGGACACGACCCGCGTCGGACGTATCGCGCGACCGTGTCCGGACCGTCAGTCCCGGCCGCCCGCACGCGAGTCGACATCGCGCAGGAACGCGGGCACCCGGCTGTTGAGTACGCGCACGGGGATCGCGTGCCCGGCTCCGGGGACGACCTCCACCACCGCGTCCGGCAGGAGGCTCCGCGCCCTGGCCTGTGCCTGCGCCCATCGGACCACTCCCCCGTGGGCCGCGTCGATCGGCGGCGGCCGAGTCGATCTTTGCAGGGGCGGGGTGTGGGGAGGGCGGCGGGTCGGAGGGTCGGCCGCGCGGTCAGCCGGTGGAGCGCCGTCAGCCGGTGGGACGGTAGGTGTCCGCGGCCTGCTGGTAGAACGTCGCGACCGCGTCGCGCTCGTCGGCAGGCCCCATGACGAGGACGAGGTGGTAGCGGCCCTCGACGATCATCGCGAGGTTGCGGGCGGTGACCTCCCGGCCGCTGCCGTCCTTCCAGGTGAAGGTGCCCTCGGCCATCGCCGTCCCGCCGACGTCGATCCGGCGCAGACCGGACGCCGATGACCACTGCGAGTCCCGGAACGGTTTCAACTCCCGCTCCTTGTCCTGCTGGTAGGTCATCGGGTCGCCGCCGAAGTCGTCGACGGAGTCGCGGCCGGGGACCACGACCATCTCGAAGTCGCCGCCCACGTACCGGATCTGGCCACGGGAGTTCTCACCGCGCCGCTCCCAGTCCTCGTCGACGGCGAGCGCGAAGCCCGCCGGGTCACGGCGGACCGCGAACCCCTCGGGCAGCCCGGACGGTTCGGTGGACTGCGGCTCCTGCGACCCTCGATCGTCCGCGTCGCCCGCCCCCGGACGGGAGGCCCCGGTGCCCGCGGACCCCGTACGGCCCCGGTCACCGCTCTCGTCCGCACGCGGCATGAACAGCAGGGCGTACGCGAGGGCGGCGACGAGCGCGAGCAGGACCAGGCCGACGAGGATCCGGCCGAGGCGGCGCGGGCTGGATGTTCCGTCCCCGCGCTGCCCGCGGGCGGCCTTCTCTCGGACGGGACGACGCTCCGGCAGGGGCTGTTCGCCGAAGCCCGGCCCGCCGGGACGCGGTCCGCCGAAGCCCTGTTCCGGGGCGTGCTGTTCCCTCACTTCGCGCTCCCGGGCACCCTGCTCCCGGGCCCGCTTGTGGCGGCCGCGGGCGGCAGCGCCCCCGAACGCCCGGCGCCTGCGTACCAGTTCACCGCGGCGTCGCACGACCGGGAGGCGGCGCGGATCGGCGGGCGCCCCGTCGAGGGAGGGGACGGTGACGGTGCGGTGGCCCAGGTCCGGCTCGGGCGCGGACCGTACGAGCGAGCGCAGCCAGCCGCGCAGTTCCTCGAAATCCGGCCGCTCGGTGGGGTCCTGGCGCAGCAGCGACTCCACGACGGGGCGCAGCGGTCCGCACTCCTCGGCATAGGCGGGCGGCTCCGAGCAGACCATGTCGACCAGTTCGGCCGCGCTGTCCTCGGGGTACGGCGCGTGCCCCTGCACGGCCCGGTAGAGCAGGGCGCCGAGGGCCCAGAGGTCGGTGGCCGGGCCGACGGGCGGTGCGAGACGCCAGGTGCCGTGGACGGGCCCTGCCTGTTCGGGGGCCCACCGTTCGGTGACCGCGCCGACGACCACCAGCCGGGCCTGGCGGGCCCGTTCGGCGGCGAGCGGTGTGAGCGGGCCGCGGTATCCGTCGTCTCCTGGGGCGCCGCCCGCGTCGCCCCAGGGAGCGTCCGTGGTGTCGCCGGCCTCGTCCCACGGCTCCTCGCTGTCGTCCCAGGCCGCCTCGGTGCCCTCGCCCGCGTCCGGGCCGACAGCGGGAAGTCCGGCGCGGGGAGCGGGGAGCGGCGTGCGGCCGGGGCCCGCGGAGGGGCGGGGCGCGAGCGCGCCACTGTACGGTTCGTCGCCGCCGTACGGCTCGGCACCGCCGTACGGTTCGACGCCACCGTACGGTTCGACGCCACCGTACGGTTCGACGCCGCCGTTGGGATCGGCGCCGGTGCGCGGCCGGCCGAGGCCGTGCGGCTCGACGCTGTACGGCTCCGCGTCCCCGTACGGCTCGGGGAGGCTCGGGCGGTCGTGGTCGCGTGCGGACTCCAGGCCGTGTCCGGTGCGCGGCGCGGGAAGGCCGGAGTCTCCCCCCTCGCCGGGCCCGCGGTGGGGGTTCGCCGCGGGGAGCGCGGCCGGGGAGCCGGAGCGGGGCTCGTAGGGCAGGTATCCGGAGGGCAGGGGCTGATCGGCGGCGGTGCGCTCCCAGGGCGCCCGGGCCGCGGGGACGTCGGTACCGGGTGCGGTGCTCCGGCGCGGAGCGGGGAGCCCGCGGGCCTCCCGGCCCCGCTCCCCCTCGATGCCCCGCTCGACGGCGCCACGGTCGCTCTCTGCACGGCCGCTCTCGACGGGGGTGTTCGCCTGGACGCGTCCGACGGCGGCGCGGGCACCGGCACGGTAGGCGGCGATCGCCCCGTGACGCGCGGACCGGGGGCCCGTGCCGCCCTGCCCGTACGCGTCCTCCGCGGTGCCCCGACCGCCCGTGTCCGGTCCGACCGCGTCACCGCTCGCGCCCCAACTGCCCGCGCCCCGGCCGCTCGTGCCACCGGCGCGTGCGGCGTCCGGCGCGCCCGTGGGGCCGTACCCGCCCGTACCGCCGTAGCCCCTCGCGCCGTGTCCGCCCGCGGTGCCCTGGCCGCTCGCGCCGTCATCACCGCCACCGGTGTCTCCGGCATCCGTGTCGGCACGGCGGCGCGGGCCGGGGCGCGGCACCGGGTCGTAGCCGCAGAGCGCCTCCTCCGCCGCGCCCGCCGCGAGGCCGGTGAGCATGGCGCGGCCGTCCTCGCAGACGCGGACCGTGCGGGAGGTGATGTTGCGGTGGGTCCAGCCGTGGGCGTGCAGCGCGCGCAGCGCGGTGAGGAGGTCCGCGGCGACCTCGGCCGCGCGGTGGGGCGACATCGGCTTCTCGGCGAGCAGGGCCGCCAGCGGCCGGGAGGCCACCCGTTCGCTCACCACCCACAGGCTGCCGCCCTCGGCGAACACGTCGAAGACCTGGTCCAGGCCCGGGTGGTCGGGCAGGGCCGCGGCCGCCGTCGCGGCGTCGACCGCGCGCCGCACGACGGGGTCGGCGGGCCGGCGCGGGTCCGCGCCGTAGCCGGGCCCGGCGGTGCCGTACGAGCGGTCGTCCGGCCCGTCGGCGCCGACGACTTCCGCCTCGACCACCTCGGGCAGGGGTATCTGGCGGAGCAGCACTTCCTGACCGCTGTAGGTGTCGAACGCGACGGTCTCGGCCGGCTCGTATGCGTCGGCGGTCAGCCGGGGCAGGCGGTAGCGGTCGGCGAGCACCCGACCCGCATAGTCGTCCACGACGCCTCCCCGGAGCGCGCTGTCCACACCTCTCACACAGCAACCACGCTGTCCCGTCTAACCGTCAAATCCGGTCATATTCCGGCCGGTTGTGGCTGCGTACGGTTCGCGAGATCTCACGATACGTGCCCGAGGCGGGCACTGGTCAGTCCTTGGGCCGGAACGTGGCGAATGCCGTGTCGCGGAGCGTGGAGCACTCCTTGCCGTCCCACTCGTCCGCCTTGCAGGTGATCATGATGGAGTAGCCGTGGTCGGCATCCACCTTGAAGCCGCGGTCGAGGACGCGAACCCGCTCCCCGTTCTGCTTCCGCTCGAAGATCCAGTCGGCCACGGTCGGGTAGTTCCGGTACTCGACCTTCTTGAGGCTGATCCTGCGGTAGTCCGTGGAGTTGCTGCGCACGGCAGGCTCCAGGCTCTTCCATGCGGCCAGGGCGTCGGAGGTCGGATTCGGGCTGAAGTCGATCTGAACGCGCGGGAATCCGCCGGACTTGCTGTATATCCCGCCGGAGTTCCGGCCCGCGACGCCGGTACGGTGCCATTCCTCGGGGAGCCCCATGGAGAAGTGGAAGCGGGAGTCGGAGACCTTGTCGTAGCCGTCGGGCAACTCCCCCTTGCCGGGGCCCGAGCCGGATCCGCTGCCGGAACCGGAATCCGACCCCGTGCCCTCGTCCGGTCCCGAACCCGACTTCGGCTGCTCGTCCTCGGCCTCCCCGGTCCTCTCCCCGTCCTCCCCGCCCTCCGGGGACTTCTTCCCGTCCTGTGCGCCCTTGCCGCCCTCGCTGCCCGCGGAGGCCGCCTTGTCGCCGCCGGACGGGCCGCCCTTGGCACCGTTGTCGCCGCCGTCGCGGAAGGCGATCGCCAGGATCGTGCCGAGGACGACGAGCGCCACCATCACGGCCACGATGAGCAGGGTCCGCCGGGAGAACACGTCCGTGAGGGGCGCGGCCTCGGGCTGCTTCCGCTCGACCTCGCCGTGGCCCGGGGCCGGCGCGGGCGTGGACCTGGCGGCGTTGCGTACGGACGCCAGCGCGTTCCGCAAGCGCTTCTCGACCTCGCCGCGCGCCCCTGCGGACGGAGCGGGCGAGGCGTCCTGCCCCGCATCCGCTGCCGCGTCTGCCGCCATCGCGGTCGTCCTCGCCTCCGGCTCGGGCGTGCGCGCGGGCTTCGCCGTGCTCCGCTCGGCCGCCGGGGCCTTCTTCTGCGCGGGCGGGGTCTTCGCGGGCTTCGCGGCCGCCTTCGTGGCCTTCGCCGTCTTGGCGGGCTTCGCCGTCTTGGCGGGCTTCGCCGTCTTGGCGGGCTTCGCCGTCTTCGCCGCCGACCGCTCGGACTTCGGGACCCGGTCGGGGTCCGGCGGCATCGGGATCATCCGCGTCCGCTCGCCGGACGGCGCCTCGGGTCCCTGGTCCTCCGGCGCGTTGAAGGCGTCCGTGAGCAGCGCCCGCGCGCCCGCGTCGTCCAGCCGCTGGTCGGGATCCTTGGCCAGCAGACCGTAGATGACCTCCTCCAGCGGGCCCGCGTTCTTCGGCGGGTCCAGGGGCTCGGTCATGACGGCGGTGAGCGTGGCGAGCGCCGAACTCTTGTCGTACGGCGGCACGCCCTCCACGCAGGCGTAGAGCAGGCCGCCCAGCGACCACAGGTCGGCGGGCGGGCCGGGCTTGTGGCCGCGGGCGCGCTCGGGCGAGATGTACGAGGGGGCGCCGACGAGCATGCCGGTGGACGTGACCGACGGGTCGCCCTCGACCTGCGCGATGCCGAAATCGGTGAGGACGACGCGCCCGTCCTCCGAGATGAGCACGTTGGACGGCTTCACGTCGCGGTGCAGGATGCCCTCGCGGTGCGCCGCGCGCAGCACGTCGAGGACCTCGAGCCCGACCTCGGCGGCGCGGTGCGGGGTGAGGCCGCCGGTCTCCCGGATCACCTCGGCGAGGGAGTTGCCCTCGATCAGCTCCATGACGATCCAGGGCCGGTCGTCCTCGTCGACCACGTCGTAGACGGTGACCGCGCCCTTGCTGCGGATCCGCGCGATGGCCTTGGCCTCGCGCAGCGTGCGGGTGATGAGGCGCTGCTTCTCGTCCTCGTCGACGTGGGACGAGAACCGCAGCTCCTTGACCGCCACCGTCCTGCCGAGCGTCTCGTCCTCGGCCCGCCAGACCGTGCCCATCCCGCCGCGGCCGAGGACCTCTCCCAGCCGGTAGCGTCCGGCGAGGAGGCGTCCTGTGCTGCCCTGTGTCTGCTCCGCCTCCGACATGCATCCCCTCAGCGCTGCAATCAATCCACGATGGCGCCGAGTTGGCTGTGGTTCAAGGCGACCCATGGCGATTCATGGTGCTTTCGTGAATCCAACTCGCGCGACCGGCCCCGGCAGAGCCCCCATTCTCCCTCATGCGAGGGGGTGCTCGGAGTGCGGGTCTGGGTAGGCGCCCCTGCCGGGACCCGCGGTGACGGGCGCAGGGCGGTCCACTACCGTCCGCTCATGCGGGCCGACGGGCCGTCCGCGGCCCAGGCGCCCCGGGGAACCCCGTACGGGCGGCGGAATCCCGCCGCACCCGCGCGCGGGACCACGCCCCCGGGCACGGGCACGACGACACGTACATCGGCAGGAACGAGCAGGGAAACGAGGCCGGGAACCGACGACGATGACCGAGCGCACCGCACGCCGAACGGCCGCCGCCGCACTGTCCGTTGCGCTGTCCGCCACGCTGCTGGCGGGCGGCTGCGCGACGCCCGGCGGGAGCGCCGCGACGCGCGCGGAGAGCACCCGGCCGGGCGTACGCGACGCCGTGCGGGGCCTGGTGACGGCGGGCGGTGCGCCGGGCGCGGCGGCCCTGTCCCGTACGGAAGGCCGCGCACCGTGGTTCGGCGCGGCGGGCGTCGCGGACCTGCGCAGCGAGCGCCGGATGCGGGCGGGCGACCGGTTCCGCGCGGGGAGCCTCACCAAGACGTTCGTCGCCACGGTCGTCCTGCAACTGGCCGGAGAGGGCCGCCTCCGGCCATCCGACCACGTCGAGGACCATCTGCCGGGCCTGGTGCGCGGCCGCGGCAACGACGGCCGGCGGATCACCGTCCGCCAACTCCTCGCGCACACCAGCGGTCTGTTCAACTACACCGAGGATCCGCGGCTCGCCGCACGCCTCTTCGGCCGGGGCTTCCGCGCGCACCGCATGGAGGCCCACACGCCCCGGGAGCTGGTACGCGTCGCGCTGCGCCACCCGCCCCGCTTCGCGCCCGGCACGGCGTACGGCTACTCCAACACCGACTACATCCTGCTCGGGCTGATCGTCGAGAAGGTGACCGGCCGCCCGTACGCCGAGGAGGTCGAGCGCCGGGTGCTGCGGCCCCTGCGCCTGGAGGCCACCTCGTTCCCCGGGACGCGCTCAGAGCTGCCGTACCCGCACGGGAGGGCGTACTCGACGGCCGGTGAGACCACCGACGAGAAGGCCGGCGACGAGCCGCGTGCCCGCCACGGCCGGAGCGGCGCCGCTCATGAGCGCGCCCTCGACGACGTGACCCGGCTCGACCCGTCGAGCGCCGGCGCCGCGGGCGAGGCCGTCTCCACCCTCGGCGACCTGAGCCGCTTCCTCCACGCGCTGCTGAGCGGGGCGCTGCTCGAACCACGGCAGCTCCGGGAGATGCGGGACACCACCAGGACCGGCGGGCGCTACGGCCTCGGCCTCTTCCCCGTCCGGCTGCGGTGCGGGGTGACCCTGTGGGGCCACAACGGCACCATCAACGGCAGTTACGTCCGGGCGCTCGGCACCGCGGACGGCAGCCACGTGCTCACCTACCGCGTGAACACCGACCACGCCCCCTCCCTCCGCGCCGAAACCCGCCTGCAGCAGGCCGAGTTCTGCCCGCGGCGCACACGCTGACCGCCCGCCCGCTCCGGCGGCAACGGCCGGAACGGACGGGCGGTGAAGGCGCGTTGACAGCGCTTCGGCCGGGCCCCGGTCGCACCGAAGCCCGGCCAGGTCCTAGATCGGGACGATGTCCGGCGCGCCGAGCCGTGCCGCGTCCGCCGTCTGGTCGTCCGGCTGGAGCTGGGACTCGCGCTCGGCCTCCACCCGCTTCTGGTAGTGCTCGACTTCCTTCTCGACCTGGTCCTTGTCCCAGCCCAGCACGGGCGCGATCAGGTCCGCGGCCTCCCGTGCGCTGCGCGCTCCCCGGTCGAAGGTCTCGATGGAGATGCGCGTCCTGCGGGTCAGGACGTCGTCCAGGTGCCGCGCGCCCTCGTGCGACGCGGCGTAGACGATCTCGGCACGGAGATAGTCGTCGGCTGCGGTCAGCGGCTCGCCCAGCGACGGATCGGCCGCGATCAGCTCCAGGATCTCCTCGGTCAGCGAGCCGTACCGGTTGAGCAGATGCTCCACCCGCACCACGTGCAGGCCCGTGCGGGCGGCGATCCGCGCCCGCGCGTTCCACAGCGCCCGGTAGCCCTCCGCGCCGATCAGCGGGATGTCCTCGGTGACGCAGTCCGCGACGCGCTGGTCCAGGCCGTGCACGGCCGCGTCCACGGCGTCCTTGGCCATCACGCGGTACGTCGTGTACTTCCCGCCGGCGACCACCACGAGCCCCGGCACCGGGTGGGCGACCGTGTGCTCGCGCGACAGCTTGCTCGTGGCCTCCGACTCGCCGGCGAGCAGCGGGCGCAGCCCGGCGTAGACGCCCTCGACGTCGTCCCGGGTCAGCGGCACGGCCAGGACCGAGTTCACATGCTCCAGCAGATAGTCGATGTCGGCGCTGGAGGCGGCGGGGTGCGCCTTGTCCAGGTCCCAGTCGGTGTCCGTCGTCCCGACGATCCAGTGCCGGCCCCACGGGATGACGAACAGCACGCTCTTCTCCGTGCGCAGGATCAGCCCGGTCGTGGAGTGGATCCGGTCCTTCGGCACGACCAGATGGATGCCCTTGGACGCCCGTACGTGGAACTGGCCGCGCTCGCCGATCAGCGCCTGGGTGTCGTCGGTCCACACCCCGGTCGCGTTGACGATCTGCTTGGCCCGGATCTCGTACTCGCCGCCGCCCTCCACGTCCTGCACGCGGGCACCGACGACACGCTCGCCCTCGCGGAGGAAGCCGATGACGCGGGCGCGGTTGGCGGCCTCGGCGCCGTAGGCGACCGCGGTGCGGACGAGCGTGGCGACGTAGCGGGCGTCGTCCATCTGGGCGTCGTAGTACTGCAGGGCGCCGACGAGCGCGTCCCGTTTCAGGGCCGGGGCGACGCGCAGCGCGTGCTTGCGCGAGAGGTGGCGGTGCAGGGGCAGGCCGCGGCCGTGGCCGGAGGAGACGGACATGGTGTCGTAGAGCGCCACGCCGGACCCGGCGTACCAGCGCTCCCAGCCCTTGTGCTGCAGCGGATAGAGGAACGGCACCGGCTTGACCAGGTGCGGCGCGAGCCGCTCCAGCAGCAGTCCGCGCTCCTTGAGGGCCTCGCGTACGAGCGCGAAGTCGAGCATCTCCAGATACCGCAGCCCGCCGTGGATGAGCTTGCTCGAGCGGCTGGAGGTCCCGGAGGCCCAGTCGCGCGCCTCCACGAGCCCGGTCGACAGGCCGCGGGTCGCGGCGTCCAGCGCCGTACCCGCGCCGACGACTCCCGCGCCCACGACCAGAATGTCCAGCTCGTGTTCCGCCATGCGGGCGAGTGCCTCACCGCGCTCGGCCGGTCCCAGTGTCGCTGTCCTCACCGCTGCCTCCCGTCGTGTCCGGGTCGCTCTTTCCCCGCCCAGGGATTCTCACCGCGCCACGGGCCCGCAATCTCCGGGCGCCGGGCGGCGGCAACACCGATACCTCCACCATCAGCCAATACTCAATATCAGTCATATGTGTGCTTAGCCTTACATAGCGCCTCAGGAAGATCGTCTCGGGAAGGACGGCCACCAGCCATGCCCGCGGACCTCGCCGTCATCGGACTCGGCCACCTCGGCCTCCCCCTCGCCCAGGCGGCCACCGCCGCGGGCATCTCCACCATCGGCTACGACCCCGACGGTCACGCCGTCGCCGAGCTGCGCGCCGGCCGGCCCCCGGTGGACGGCTCGCTCGCCGCGGCCGACGTCCGCCGGATGCTGTCCGGCGGCTTCCGCCCCACCACCGACCCGGCCGAGCTGGGGCGGGTCCGTACGGCCGTGATCTGCGCGCCGACGCCGGTCGGCGAGGACGGAGCCCCGGACCTGTCGGCCCTCGGGGAGGCGGCCCGGGTGCTGGCGGCGTGGCTCCGGCCGCACGCGACCGTGCTGCTGGAGTCCACCGCGTACCCGGGCACCACCGAGGAGTTCCTGCTCCCGATCCTGGAGCAGGGCTCCGGGCTGCGCGGCGGCCGCGACTTCCACCTCGCGTACGCGCCCAGCCGCCTGGACCCCGGCAACCGCCGCTTCGGCCCCGCCAACACCCCGAAGGTCATCGGCGGCCTGACCCCCGCCTGCACCGAAGCGGCCGCCGCCTTCTACGGGCGGATCACCGACCGCGTCGTCCGGGCCCGCGGACTGCGCGAGGCCGAGGTCGTCCAGGTCCTGGAGACCAACTACCGGCACGTCAACATCGCCTTCGCCAACGAGATGGCCGTTCTCTGCCACGACATCGGCGTCGACGTGTGGGACGTGGTGCGGTGCGCCGAGACCAAGCCGTTCGGCTTCCAGGCCTTCCGCCCGGGGCCGGGGGTCGGCGGGCGCGGCGCCGCCATCGACCCCGGGCGTCTCGCGCCGAAGGGACAGAGCCCCGGCCACCCGCTGCGGATGGTGGAGCTGGCGCAGGAGGTCAACGACGGCATGCCGCGCTATGTGATCCACCGCTGCGCCGCCCTGCTCAACGAGCACGGCAAGTCCGCGCGCGGCGCCCGCATCCTGCTGCTCGGGGTGACGTACAAGCCGGACGTCCGCGACCAGGACGGCTCGCCCGCGCGCGAGATCGCCACCCGGCTGATGGAGATGGGCGCGCAGCTCAGCTACCACGACCCGTTCGTGCACCAGTGGAGCGTCCTGGGACGGCAGGTGCCGCGCGCCGACGCGCTGTACGAGGCCGCGGCAGCAGCCGACCTGACCGTGCTGCTCCAGCACCACCGCACGTACGACCTCCAAGGGCTCGCCGTGAAGGCCCAGTTGCTCCTGGACACGCGGGGCGCGACGCCGGTCGGTGCCGCGCACCGGCTGTGACGCAGGAACGGCCGTGCGCCCGCCGGCCCTGACGCCGCGCGCTCTGCCGGCGCGGGTGTCCCCGGCCGGTCCCGTGCGACGGGAGCCGGACCCCGGATGAGCGGGACGTCGGAGCGGGCCTCGGCCGGGGTCGCCGCGGGCGCGGCAGCGGCACTCGCCGGCGCCCTGCTGCTGGGCCCCCTTCAGGGCGCCTCAGGACCAACTGGGCCCGAACTCGGCTACTGGGCCCTGGCCATGGGGCTGTTCGTCGGCGCCGTCCTCGGCAAGGTGGGCGGCCGCGGCCGGTCGGTGGCGCTGTGGGGCATCCCGCTGGCCCTGGCCGGGGTCGCGCTGGCCCAGGTCCTGGCCGCGTGGATGCTGGTGGAGCAGGGCGGGATGTTCGTCTGGCACCCCGGCTCCGCCGTCGACCACTGGCGCGGCGAGATCCTCGGCGAGAACGACATCGCCTTCTACGCGGTGGCGGCACTGGAGGGCTGTCTGGTGGCCCAACGGATCGCCGAATAACGGCAGTTCGGGGGCCCTACGCGGCGGCGGACGTCCTCGCCAAGGGGTTGCCGGGGCGCGTCGCATCACGATGGTTGCGCGCTCAGGTCCCAGGCTTGTCACGGACCGTAGAAACGCGTTGCCCCGCTGTCAGCGCCAACTGCTAGCCTTCTGGCCGAAATTGAGTCAACCGCACTCCTGTGCGACACGTCCGCGTGCTCGTTCACGGATGCGGTTTCCAACGACACCTTCACATCGGGGGACAGCACATGAGCCAGCCTTGGCAGCAGCAGCCTCAGTCACAGCCTCAGCAGCCCGGGAACCCGTTCGCCCAGCAGCAGCCCGGCGCGTACCCGCCGCCCCCGGCGCCCGTCCGTAGGGGCAACGTCGGCCTTGCCGTGGTGCTCGGCATCGTCGCCGCCCTCGTCGCGGCAGGCATCTACGCGGGCGTCCTGTACGCCACCTTCGACGAGGACAAGGGCGAAGTCACGCAGATCGGCTACCTCGCGGTCGGCGTGGGCGCGCTCATCGGCTTCGCCCTGGGCAAGTTCGGCGGCAACAACGTGGCCCTGCAGATCCTCGGTGCCGTCCTCGGCGTCGTGGCCGTGGTCCTCGGCGAGCTGTACGGCTACGCCCTGATCATGGCGGAGTACTTCCCGGGCGCACCGGCCGCCACCGAGATCTTCTTCGACAACTTCAGTCGCCTCTTCGACGGCTGGAAGGAAGACCTGGACGCCATCAGCTACCTCTTCTTCGCTCTCGCCGCGGCCGCGGGCTTCAGCGTCGCCAAGAAGTCCGGCAGCTGACGCCACGTAGTCCGGCAACGGGCAGCACGCGTCATCAGTGAACGGGCCCCGACCGCCGTGCGGTCGGGGCCCGTTCACCTATCTCAGGGTCTGGCGTCAGCGCCTGGTGTGGTGGGCCGAGGGAGCCACCGTCACCTCGACGCGCTGGAACTCCTTCAGGTCGCTGTAGCCCGTGGTCGCCATCGCGCGGCGCAGCGCACCGAAGAAGTTCATCGAACCGTCCGGGATGTGCGAGGGGCCCAGCAGGACCTCCTCCGTCGTACCGACCGCGCCGAGGTTCATCCGCTTGCCGCGCGGCACCTCGTCGTGGACGGCCTCCATGCCCCAGTGGTGTCCGCGCCCCGGCGCGTCCGTCGCGCGGGCCAGCGGCGAGCCCATCATCACCGCGTCCGCGCCGCAGGCGATGGCCTTCGGGAGGTCCCCGGACCAGCCCACGCCGCCGTCGGCGATGACGTGGACGTACCGGCCGCCGGACTCGTCCATGTAGTCCCGTCGGGCCGCCGCGACATCCGCCACCGCCGTCGCCATCGGCACCTGGATGCCCAGCACGTTACGGGTGGTGTGCGCGGCGCCGCCGCCGAAGCCCACGAGGACGCCCGCCGCGCCCGTACGCATGAGGTGGAGGGCGGCGGTGTACGTGGCGCAGCCGCCGACGATCACCGGCACGTCCAGCTCGTAGATGAACTGCTTGAGGTTGAGCGGCTCGGCCGCACCGGAGACGTGCTCGGCCGAGACCGTGGTCCCGCGGATCACGAAGATGTCGACGCCCGCGTCCACCACGGCCTTGGAGAACTGCGCGGTGCGCTGCGGCGACAGCGCCGCGGCGGTCACCACACCCGCGTCGCGCACCTCCTTGATGCGCTGGCCGATCAGCTCCTCCTTGATCGGGGAAGCGTAGATCTCCTGCATACGGCGCGTGGCGGTGCGCTCGTCCAGTTCGGCGATCTCGGCGAGCAGCGGCTCGGGGTCCTCGTACCGGGTCCACAGGCCCTCGAGGTTGAGGACGCCGAGGCCACCGAGTTCACCGATGCGGATCGCGGTCTGCGGGGAGACGACCGAGTCCATGGGGGCCGTGAGGAACGGCAGCTCGAAGCGGTAGGCGTCGATCTGCCAGGCGATCGAGACCTCCTTCGGGTCGCGCGTGCGCCGGCTCGGGACGACGGCGATGTCGTCGAACGCGTACGCCCTGCGTCCGCGCTTGCCGCGCCCGATCTCGATCTCAGTCACGTGTCTGGCCTTTCCCTCAACGTCTGCGCCCACCAGTATCCCCGACGGTCTCCGCGCGGGACCGGCAGGCGCCCATGGCCCGGAACTGCCCCGGCCAGGGGCCGGGAGTGCCGCGAGCCGCTGCGCGCGGTGTGCGCGGAGCGGCCCGTCGGCGGAGGTGCGGTGGCGCGGTGCGGCCGGTGGGCGGACGCCGCGCCGGCCGACTAGCGGCGCGAGTAGTTCGGCGCTTCCGTCGTCATCTGGATGTCGTGCGGGTGGCTCTCCTTGAGGCCCGCCGCCGTGATCCGTACGAAGCGGCCCTTCTCCTTCAGCTCCGGCACATCGGCCGAGCCGACGTACCCCATGGAGGCGCGGAGACCGCCCACGAGCTGGTGCGCCACGGAGGCCAGCGGGCCGCGGTACGGCACCTGGCCCTCGATGCCCTCGGGGACGAGCTTGTCCTCGGAAAGGACGTTGTCCTGGAAGTAGCGGTCCTTGGAGTAGGAGCGCGCCTGGCCGCGCGACTGCATCGCGCCCAGCGAGCCCATGCCCCGGTACGACTTGAACTGCTTGCCGTTGATGAACACCATCTCGCCCGGCGACTCCTCGCACCCGGCGAGCAGCGAGCCCAGCATGACCGTGTCGGCACCGGCCGCGATGGCTTTCGCGATGTCACCGCTGTACTGCAGGCCGCCGTCGCCGATCAGCGGCACACCGGCCGGACCGCAGGCGCGGGCGGCCTCGTGGATCGCGGTCACCTGGGGCACGCCGATGCCCGCCACGACCCGCGTCGTACAGATCGAGCCGGGCCCGACGCCGACCTTCACACCGTCGACGCCCGCGTCGATCAGCGCCTGGGCGCCGTCGCGGGTGGCGACATTCCCACCGACGATGTCCACGGTGATGTTGGACCTGATCTTGGCGATCATGTCGAGGATGCCGCGGCTGTGGCCGTGCGCGCTGTCCACCACCAGGAAGTCGGCACCGGCCTCGACGAGCGCCTGCGCCCGGTCGTACGCCTCGTCGCCGACGCCCACCGCGGCGCCGACGACCAGCCGGCCCTCCGCGTCCTTCGCCGCGTTCGGGTACTTCTCGGCCTTCACGAAGTCCTTGACCGTGATCAGGCCCTTGAGCACACCCCGGTCGTCGACCAGCGGCAGCTTCTCGATCTTGTGGCGGCGCAGCAGCTCCATCGCGTCGTCGCCGGAGATCCCGACCTTGCCGGTCACCAGCGGCATCGGGGTCATGACCTCGCGGACCTGACGGCTGCGGTCCAGCTCGAAGGCCATGTCGCGGTTGGTGACGATGCCGCGCAGCTTGCCCTCGTCGTCGGTCACCGGGACGCCGCTGATGCGGAACTTCGCGCAGAGGGCGTCGGCCTCGCGCAGCGTCGCGTCCGGGCGGACGGTGATCGGGTCGGTCACCATCCCGGACTCGGAGCGCTTCACCAGGTCGACCTGGTTGGCCTGGTCCTCGATGGAGAGATTGCGGTGCAGCACGCCCGCGCCGCCCTGGCGGGCCATGGCGATCGCCATCCGGGCCTCGGTCACCTTGTCCATGGCTGCCGAGACCAGCGGCACGTTGAGGCGTACGTTGCGCGATACGCGGGACGAGGTGTCGACCGCGTTCGGCAGGACCTCCGACGCGCCCGGCAGCAACAGCACGTCGTCGTATGTCAGCCCGATCATGGCGAACTTCTCAGGCGTTCCGTCGACGTTGTCAGTCATGACACCTTCCCAGTGCTCTTGCCCGGCGCGGACTCCCATGCTAACGGGCTCAAGGTGCCCGGGATTCCGCCCCCGAATCCGCACAGGAGAGGTATCGGTCACGCGACCGTGCGGGCGACCGGCGGCGCGACGGCACCCGTCACTGCTCCGCCAGCGCCCGCAGCCTGCTGAGGGCCCGGTGCTGGGCCACCCGGACGGCGCCCGGTGACATGCCCAGCATCTGGCCGGTTTCCTCGGCGGTCAGCCCGACCGCGACCCGCAGCAGCACCAGCTCCCGCTGGACCTCGGGCAGGCTCGCCAGGAGCTTCCGCGCCCATTCCGCGTCGCTGCTCAGCAGGGCGCGCTCCTCGGGTCCGAGCGAGTCGTCGGGGCGCTCCGGCATCTCGTCGGAGGGCACCGCCGTACTCCCGGGCCCGCGCATCGCCGCCCGCTGAAGGTCCGCGACCTTGTGCGCGGCGATCGCGAAGACGAACGCCTCGAAGGGGCGGCCGGTGTCGCGGTAGCGCGGCAGCGCGCAGAGCACGGCCAGGCAGACCTCCTGCGCGAGGTCGTCCACGAAGTGCCGGGCGTCACCCGGCAGCCGGGACAGCCTGGTGCGGCAGTAGCGCAGGGCGAGCGGGTGCACATGGGCCAGCAGGTCGTGCGTGGCCCGCTCGTCGCCCTCGACCGCGCGATGGACGAGATCGCCGATGCCCCCGGGGCTTCCGGCCATGGCGGTGCCATGGGTCTCGTCGTCACGCATCGGTCCATGGTGCCTTGCTGCCTGGCGCTGCGTGGCACCGCGCCCGCGGTTGTGCATCGAAGCGTTATGAGTGGGTGCGCCTGTTGTCACGTCCTGCACCCTCCCCCCGACCGAGCCTTCCCCGAGGAATCCATACCTCCAAGGATGCGGCAGAGCCCGCGAAACGTTGACATCGCGTTGGTCACTGCTCCGTCCGCACCATCGGAAGCGCCTGTCACCCCGCCCGCGGAACCGCGGGCGGGGACCGGCCTTCCCCCGCTACGAACCACCCGGCACGGCCTTAACGGACCAGGCCCCAGCGGAAACCGAGCGCGACGGCGTGCGCGCGGTCCGAGGCGCCGAGCTTCTTGAAGAGCCGACGGGCGTGTGTCTTGACGGTGTCCTCGGAGAGGAACAGCTCACGCCCGATCTCCGCGTTGGAGCGGCCGTGACTCATGCCCTCCAGCACCTGGATCTCGCGGGCGGTGAGCGTCGGTGCGGCGCCCATCTCGGCGGACCGCAGCCGGCGCGGGGCGAGCCGCCACGTGGGGTCGGCCAGCGCCTGCGTGACCGTGGCCCGCAGTTCCGCGCGCGAGGCGTCCTTGTGCAGATAGCCGCGGGCACCGGCGGCCACCGCGAGCGCCACACCGTCGAGATCCTCGGCGACGGTGAGCATGATGATCCGGGCGCCGGGGTCGGCGGAGAGAAGCCGGCGCACGGTCTCGACACCACCGAGACCGGGCATCCGGACGTCCATGAGAATCAGGTCGGATCGGTCGGCTCCCCAGCGGCGGAGGACTTCCTCGCCGTTGGCGGCCGTCGTCACACGCTCGACGCCGGGCACGGTTGCGACCGCGCGGCGGAGCGCCTCTCGGGCAAGCGGGGAGTCGTCGCAGACGAGGACGGATGTCATGACCGTCCTCCGCAGCTGATGCGCGTCACCTTGAGCCTCCAGGCTGGTACGTATCGTCACCTCAGCGATTGACAGCGTCGGACATCTGCCCGAGTGCTTGTCCCGTCAACCGCCTCCGCACTCTCAACGACGGTCACCCGAAAGAGTTACGGGGTTCGGCGGCGTCCTTCAATACTCTACGTGAGGGCGGTGTCACGCGGCCGCTGCGGTACGTGAGCGCTGGTCAGAGGCCTGGATCGGGCACCCTCCGGATGGACTATGCCCTATTTGGCCGCTTTTCTTCCCATCTGCCGGTGTCTGTCGCTAGATTCGCAATGAGTCATATTTACATCTACTTACACAGTTGATGTACGGTCGTGGGCACTTGATCCACCGGAAAACCTCCGAGGGGATGAGCAATGGCAGACTTCTCCCGCCTTCCCGGCCCCAACGCCGATCTGTGGGACTGGCAGCTCCTGGCCGCATGTCGAGGGGTCGACAGCTCGCTCTTCTTCCATCCGGAAGGCGAGCGGGGAGCGGCCCGCAGCGCGCGAGAGGCCTCCGCCAAAGAGGTCTGCATGCGCTGCCCGGTACGGGCCGAGTGCGCGGCGCACGCACTCACGGTCCGGGAGCCGTACGGCGTCTGGGGCGGACTGACCGAGGACGAGCGCGAGGAACTGATGGGTCGGGCGAGACACCGCCTGATCGCCACCAGCAGTAACTGACGAAACGTTTCTTCTACCGCGGCACTTGTAGCTCTGAGTGACGCTTTGCCTTGCCCTGCGCGGCCCGTCCGCGCCTGCCCTGCGGGCACGACCGCCCGCCCTCTGCTATAGGCCGGCCCGCACCAGGGGCCCGTCGACCGCCGGATCCGCCGGGCCGCGGCCCGGCTCTCCGCCGCACCGCACGGCCGCCGTCACGCTCGGGGTGCCGCACAGCCGTCTCGCCGTGGCCTTCCCGACGGGACCGTCCCGCGTCGCCGTCCCGCCTCTGACCAGCCACAGCGGCCGTCCAGCCGCCGTCCCACCGCCGCCGCGTCCACAGGGGCAGCCGGGGCATCCGTCCCCGCGGCCGTCTCAGCCGCCGTCTCAGCGGTCGGCCGCCAGCGCGAGACGCTCCAGCATCGCCTCCACCGCCGGGACGTGCGCCAGATCCGGCAGCGTCAGCGCCACGACCTCCCGCTCCACCGCCGGCTCCACCTCCACCGTCGCCACGCCCTTGCCCCGTACGGACTCCAGCGCCAGCGCGGGCAGGACGGCCACCCCCAGACCGGCCCCGACCAGGCCGATCACCGCCGGGTAGTCGTCCGTCGCGAAGTCGATCCGCGGGGTGAAGCCCGCGTTCTCGCACACCTCGACCAGATGCCGGCGGCACCGCGGGCAGCCCGCGATCCAGGACTCCCCGGCCAGCTCCCCGATCCGGACGCGGTCGGCGCCTGCGAGCACGTGCCCTTCCGGCACGACACCCACGAGCCGGTCCGTGAGCAGAGGCCGCACGACCACGTCGTCCCGCCCCCAGTGTCCTTCCGGCACCGCCCCCACCGGGACCGCCGCCGGGTCCGCGCCCCGCACCCGGGGGTAGCGGAAGGCGAGCGCGATCTCGCAGTCCCCGGCCCGCAGCATCTCCACCGAGCGGGGAGGCTCGGCCTCCACCAGAGACACCTGGATACCGGGGTGGGCGGCGCGCATCTCGGCGAGCGCGGTCGGTACGAGCGTGGAGCTGCCGCTGGGGAACGAGACGAGGCGTACACGTCCGGCCCGCAGCCCGGCGATGGCCGCCACCTCCTCCTCGGCGGCGGTCAGCCCGGCCAGGATCCCGACCGCGTGCCGGACCAGGGCCTCACCCGCCTGGGTCAGGCGCATCTCCCGTCCCGCGCGGACGAGCAGCGGCGTCCCCGCGGTCTGCTCCAGGGCTTTCATCTGCTGGCTCACGGCGGGCTGGGTGCAGCCGAGTTCGCGGGCGGCGGCGGAGAAGGAGCCGGACGCGGCGACGGCGCGCAGCACTCTGAGGTGACGAGCCTCGATCATGGCCCAACCATAAGCGAGGCTTTGAGGCCGCGGTCAATCATCGCGCGCGGACTCGGGTCCTGCCGCTTACGTTCGGGACATGTACGTGCTCTCCGTGAATCTCGGCCGCCCGCACGTCGCCGACCACACCGGCTCCCCCACCGGGACCGGGATCGACAAGCGCCCCGCGGCCGGGCCCGTACGGGTCGCCGCCCCTGGCCCCAAGGGGACGGCGGGCAGCGGACTGGCCGGTGACGCGGTCTGCGACCGGCGCCATCACGGCGGGAACGACCAGGCGGTCTACAGCTTCGCGCGCGAGGATCTCGACGCCTGGGAGACGGACCTCGGCCGGCCCCTGCGCAACGGCGTCTTCGGCGAGAACCTCACCACCTCCGGACTGGACGTGAACGGCGCGCGGATCGGTGAGCGCTGGCGGATCGGCTCCGGCCTCCTCCTGGAGGTGTGCGGCGCCCGCGTCCCGTGCCGCACCTTCGCCGGGTGGCTCGGGGAGAAGGGCTGGCTGAAGCGATTCACGCGGCGCGCGGCCCCGGGCGCGTATCTGCGGGTGATCGAGCCGGGCGAGATCCGGGCCGGGGATCCCGTCACGATCGTCGAGCGACCGGACCACGAGGTCAGCGTCTCGTTCCTCTTCCGCGCCCTGACCCTCGAACCCGAACTGCTCTCCCGCGTGCTCGCCGCCGGGGACGCGCTGGCCCCGGAGGCCCGCGAGACGGCGGTGAAGCGCTCGTCTCAGGGCGCGGGCAGGGTCTGATCCCGGAGGCCGGGTCGCGCTAGCGTTCGCGCATGACGACTGCACTGATTACCGGAGCGACCGCAGGGATCGGGGCCGCGTTCGCACGGCGGCTGGCGGCCGACGGGCACAACCTCGTGCTCGTGGCCCGTGACGTCGAGCGGCTGCGGGAACAGGCGACCGAGTTGCACGACCGGCACGGCATCGAGGCCGATGTGCTGTCCGCCGATCTCTCCGAGGAGAAGGGCATCGTGTCCGTCGAGGACCGTCTCGCGGACCGCGTGCACCCGGTGGATCTGCTCGTCAACAACGCGGGCTTCGGCAACAAGGGCCGCTATCTCCAGGTGCCGATGGCCGACGAGCTGCGGATGCTCAAGGTCCACTGCGAGGCCGTCCTGCGGTTGACGAGTGCCGCGGCCGAGGGCATGCAGGAGCGGGGGCGCGGCGGGGTGGTGAACGTCGCGTCGGTCGCCGCGTTCGTACCGCGCGGGACGTACGGGGCGAGCAAGTCGTGGGTTGTGCAGTTCACGCAGGGTGCGGCGCGGGACCTGGCGGGTTCGGGGGTGCGGCTGATGGCGCTGTGCCCGGGCTTCGTCCGCACCGAGTTCCACGAGCGGGCCGGGATGGGCACGGACAACATCCCGGGCTGGATGTGGCTGGACGCGGACAAGGTCGTCACGGCGGCGATGCAGGACCTGGCGCGCGGGAAGTCGGTGTCGATCCCGGACGCCCGCTACAAGACGCTGCTGGGCCTGGCCAAGCTGGCGCCGCGCGGCGTGCTGGGCGGGATCTCCACGCGGACGGGCCGGAAGTACGGGCCGAGCTGAACGGGCCGGACCGAGCCGCGGGCCGCTCGGTCCGGACGGGCCGCTCGGTCCGGACGGACTGAACGGTGCGGACGGGCCGGGCGAGCTGGACGCGCTGGAACGAGGGCAGGATCGACACGTCAAGACCCGGACCGATGCCCCCTTTTCACCACTAAACTGGGCACCAGGCGCTCGTCCCGGGAGGTGCCATGACATTCGTGCAGATCATCGACTGCAAGACGAGCAAGTTCGACGACATGAACCGGCTCATGGACACATGGACCGAACAGACCAAGGGCAGGCGGACCGCCACCCACGCGATCGTCGGCCGGGACCGCTCCGACGACGCTCACTACGTGGAGATCGTCGAGTTCTCCTCGTACGAGGAGGCGATGCGGAACTCCAGCCTGCCGGAGACGGACCGGACCTTCCAGGAGATGGTGGCGCTCTGCGACGAGATGCCCACCTTCACCGATCTGGAGGTCGTGCGGGAGGACGAGCTCAACAAGGCCACCGCCCGCAGGTTCTTCGAGGAGGTGGCCACCGCCGGCAACCTCGACGCGATCGACGAGCTGTTCGCGTGGGACTACGTCGATCACGACGTGATGAAGGAGCAGGACACCACGGTCGGCTCGGACGTCATCCGTCAGGACGTGGCGGGTTGGCGGCAGGCCTTCGCGTTCGACTTCGTGCTCGAGAGCCAGCTCGCCGAGGGCGAGGAGGTCGTGACGCGGTGGACGTGGCGCGGCACGCACCGCGGCGAGTTCCTGGGCATCCCGGCCACCGGCAAGGAGTGCGTGATGACGGGGGTCACGGTCTTCCGGCTGCGTGAGGGCAGGATCGAGGAGGGCTGGTGGCAGTACGACATCCTGAGCCTGCTTCGTCAGCTCGACGCCGTCGAGATGTGAGGCGGGATGTGAGCGGCGCGGCACCGTGAGGGCGCCGGCCCGTGCACCGGCAGCACCGTGGCCCCGCCGCCGGTGGATGAACGGACCACGACACGGCCGAGGCCCGGTGCTCCCGCGACGGGAGCACCGGGCCTCGGTGCGTACGAGATGCGCGTACGGTCAGTGCGCGTGGCCGTGACCGCCGTGACCGGCCTCGGCCGGCTCCTCTTCCTTCTTCTCCACCACGAGGGTCTCGGTGGTGAGCAGGAGGGAGGCGATGGACGCGGCGTTCTCCAGCGCGGAGCGGGTGACCTTGACCGGGTCGATGACGCCGGCCTTGACCAGGTCGCCGTACTCGCCGGTCGCGGCGTTGAAGCCGTGGCCCTTCTCCAGCTCGGAGACCTTCGAGGTGATCACGTAGCCCTCGAGGCCCGAGTTCTCGGCGATCCAGCGCAGCGGCTCGACGACCGCACGGCGCACGACGGCGACACCGGTGGCCTCGTCGCCGACCTTGTCCAGCGAGCCCTCGAGGACCTTCGCGGCGTGGACGAGCGCGGAGCCGCCACCGGAGACGATGCCCTCCTCGACCGCGGCGCGGGTCGCGGAGATGGCGTCCTCCAGACGGTGCTTCTTCTCCTTGAGCTCGACCTCGGTCGCGGCGCCGACCTTGATCACGCACACGCCGCCGGCCAGCTTCGCGAGGCGCTCCTGGAGCTTCTCGCGGTCCCAGTCGGAGTCGGTGGCGTCGATCTCGGCCTTGATCTGGGAGATACGGCCCTCGACGTCCTCACGCTTGCCGCCACCGTCGACGACCGTGGTGTCGTCCTTGGTGACGGTCACGCGGCGGGCGGTGCCCAGCACCTCGAGCCCGACCTGGTCGAGCTTGAGGCCGACCTCCTCGGCGACGACGGTGCCGCCGGTGAGGGTGGCGATGTCGCCGAGCATGGCCTTGCGGCGGTCACCGAAGCCGGGCGCCTTCACGGCGACGGCGTTGAAGGTGCCGCGGATCTTGTTGACCACGAGGGTGGAGAGCGCCTCGCCGTCCACGTCCTCGGCGATGATCAGCAGCGGCTTGGAGCCACCGGACTGGATGACCTTCTCCAGCAGCGGCAGCAGGTCGGCGATCGCCGAGATCTTGCCCTGGTGGATCAGGATGTAGGCGTCCTCGAGGACGGCCTCCATACGCTCCTGGTCGGTGACGAAGTACGGGGACAGGTAGCCCTTGTCGAAGGCCATGCCCTCGGTGAAGTCCAGCTCCAGACCGAAGGTGTTGGACTCCTCGACGGTGATGACACCGTCCTTGCCGACCTTGTCCATCGCCTCGGCGATCAGCTCGCCGACCTGCTTGTCCTGGGCGGACAGCGCGGCCACGGCGGCGATGTCGGACTTCTCGTCGATCGGGCGCGCGGTGGCGAGAAGGTCGTCGGAGACGGCCTTGACGGCGGCGTCGATGCCCTTCTTCAGGGCGGCCGGGGAGGCGCCGGCGGCGACGTTGCGCAGACCCTCGCGGACCAGGGCCTGGGCCAGCACGGTCGCGGTGGTGGTGCCGTCACCCGCGATGTCGTTGGTCTTGGTCGCCACCTCCTTGACGAGCTGGACGCCGAGGTTCTCGTACGGGTCCTCGGCCTCGACCTCGCGGGCGATGGTCACACCGTCGTTGGTGATGGTGGGAGCGCCGAACTTCTTGTCGATGACGACGTTGCGGCCCTTGGGGCCGATGGTCACCTTGACGGTGTCGGCCAGCTTGTTGACGCCGCGCTCGAGGGCGCGACGGGCGTCCTCGTCGAACTTCAGGATCTTCGCCATGGTTTGCGTATGTCCTCTCGAAGAACTACGCCCCGGACGCCCGGTTGTTCAGACACGGGAGGCCGGGGCGCAGATCACAAAACGTGGGTGAATTACTTCTCGACGATCGCGAGAACGTCGCGAGCCGAGAGGACGAGGTACTCCTCGCCGCTGTACTTCACCTCGGTGCCGCCGTACTTGCTGTAGAGCACGACATCGCCGACCTTGACGTCGAGCGGGATGCGGTTGCCCTCTTCGAAGCGGCCCGGACCCACGGCCAGGACGACGCCCTCCTGGGGCTTCTCCTTGGCGGTGTCCGGAATGACCAGGCCAGAGGCTGTGGTCTGCTCGGCGTCCAGCGGCTGGACCACAATGCGGTCCTCGAGCGGCTTGATGGCAACCTTGGTGCTGGCGGTCGTCACGATCCGACCTCCCCCTTCGGAGATCTCACGGGGTTGATTGTCTGAGGTGGCGACCTGGTAGATCCGTCGTCGCGGGTGCCGGATCTGCCCGTCGCTGTTGTGCTGGCACTCCCTGGTGGAGAGTGCCAAGCCTGAGACTATGACGGCGTTAGCACTCAGTCAACTAGAGTGCCAACGGAGCCGATGGCGCCCCACCAGTACCGCAGCGCGGCCGGCCCCTTCGCCGGGCTGACGCGGACCCCTTCCGGGCCGTCTTCCGCCTGATCAGGCCCTGGAAGCGCCCGCCGCTCACCGTTCATGCGCCCGTCCTGCCGCTCGGACATCGGGGCCACGTACGAGGACGGGCGGCCGCGCCGGGTCGGCGTGTCCCTCGCTCCCGCGCGCCCTTTCGCCACCGGCCCCTTCCGCGCGGCCGGGCGATCGTCCGTCAGCAGGCGCAGGCGGCAGAGCCGAGAGGTGCGGTGAGCGGGTCCGCGGGGCGCCGCTCCGTACCGGCCGCGCCCTCGACCGGGAAGCCCTCGCGGATCCAGTACTCGACGCCTCCGAGCATCTCCTTGGCCTGGTACCCGAGTTGGGACAGCGCGAGCGCCGCACGCGTCGCGCCGTTGCAGCCCGGCCCCCAGCAGTAGGTGACGACGGGGACCGCCGGGTCCAGCAGGCTCCCGGCCCGGGAGGGGATGTCGGCGAGAGGCAGGTGCACGGCACCCGGCACATGGGCCTGCCGCCAGCCGGCCTCCGCGCGAGAGTCCACCAGGACGAAGCCCGGGTCGCCGGCGTCGAGTGCGCCCCGGACGTCGGAGACGTCCGTCTGGAAGCGGAGACGTGCGGCGAAGAAGGCGATGGCTTCGGCGGTGGCGGCCTCGGCGGTGGCGGCGGGCGGGGCGGGCAGGGCCGGTTCGACGGCGGCGTTCGTCATGCGCAAGACACTAGGACCGCCCCCCGTACGCCCGGAACCGAGAATCACCGGCGTTCCAGGACCTCGGCCGGGGATACCGTGGTAGTAGTGCGCCATGACCGCTGATTCCCTGGACGAGACCGACTTGCGCATCCTGGAAGCCCTGCAGCACGACGGCCGGGCGAGCTACGCGGAGCTGGCACGGGCCGTGTCCATGTCCGCCAGCGCCGTGACCGAGCGGGTGCGGCGGCTGGAGGAGAGCGGCGTCATCAGCGGCTACGCGGCCGTGGTCGATCCGGACCGACTCGGGCTGGGCATCCTGGCGTTCGTCCGCCTCCGCTACCCGACAGGCAACTACAAGCCGTTCCACGACCTGCTCGCGACCACACCCGAGATCGTGGAGGCCCACCACGTGACCGGCGAGGACTGTTTCGTGCTCAAGGTCCTCGCCCGCTCCATGCGCCACCTGGAGAGCACGACGGGCCGCATCGCCGGACTCGGCTCCGTCACCACCAGCGTCGTCTACTCCAGCCCGCTCCCGCGCCGCGCGGTCACCCTGCCGTAGGGCTCGTCACGCCGTACCCTCACGGGCCGTGATCCGCACGGGCGTTCGGGGTTTCGGTAGGGTCGCGGGCATGGCTACCACGGCGACGGTACGGGAGTGGCACGACGAGGACGGCTGGGGAGTGCTGGACTGCCCCGAGACGCCAGGGGGTTGCTGGGCCCACTTCTCGGTGCTCGAGATGGACGGGTTCCGCAGCCTGTCGCCGGGACAGCGGGTCGCGTCGGTGGAGTGGGAAGGGCCCGGCATCCAGCAGGACGGTTACGCGTACCGGGCCGTGCGCGTCGTTCCCTGAACCGCCGCCGCGCACCAGGCCGTTGACGGCCCGGCCCTCCCGGCCGGGCCGTTCCCCTCACCGAGCCGCTCTACGCTCCGGGGTCAGACGTAGTCCTCGAGGCGGGCCAGGGCGAAGCCCTGGGACGTGGCGGCGCGGATCACGCGCCGCACCATGTCCGGCATCGTGCCGTCCCACTCCGACCGCCCGCGGAAGTGGGTGAGGACGATGTCGCCCGGCTGGAAGCGGTGTTCGCCGCCGCCGAAGTCGATCCGGCGGGCGAACGCCTCCTGGCTCCACAGCGGGACCACCGTGACGCCGCAGGAGCGGGCGGCACGGAGGGTGTCGCGGTCCCAGTTCCCGTACGGCGGACGGAAGATACGCGGACGTACGCCGAACTCCCGCTCGATGATGTCCTGCTGGCGGCAGATCTCCTTGCGCTGGCCCCGGTAGGACAGCGTGAGCAGATCGCGGTGGTTGATGGTGTGGTTGTTGATGGCGACACCGAGGCCCTGGAGCTGCCGGAAGTAGTCGTAGTCGTCGCGCACGACGTAGTCGCTGAGGAACGCGCTGATGGGGATGGACAGTTCGCGGACCATCCGGATCAGCCGGGGGTCCTTGTGGGCACCGTCGTCGATCGTCAGAAAGACGACGCGGTCGCGGGTGGGGACGCGGGCGATCACCGGCGGCAGTCCGGAGCGGGGGCCGATGCCGTGGAGGGCGGAGGGGGCGAGCCTCCGCTCGGGCGGGGCCGGCGCGATGAGCGGCGGGACCGACAGGCCCCAGCGGCGCGCGAGCGCCAGCCTGGCGGACTGGGACCTGGCCGTCTCGCGGGCGTAGAGGGCCAGCGCACGGTTGGTGCCGTACGAGGACGCGGCGCCGGGCGTACCGGCGCTCACCCCGGCCCGGCCGGCAGTGGCCGCCAGGCCCGCGGACGGGCCGGACACGGCGGCTGCGCCGGGTGCACCCGGCGCCCCGGCGCCCGGGCCCGAGGTCGATGCACCGTCCGCGCCGTGGGCCGGGTCGCCCCCCTCCCCCGCCAGGGCACGCCCCCCGGCGTACGGGGAGGATCCGTACGCGCCTGTCCGTCCGGCGCGCGCTCCACCCTCCAGGGCGTACGCCGCGGTCGGCGCGCCTGCCGCCCCGAGGGCGGCGCGGCCGGACTCGGGACTCGACCGGTCCCGTGGGGCATGGTCGGGAGGCTGGGCACAGGCGCCTCCGACGACGCCGATGAGCATGAACACCGCGGCGCCGCGGAGGCTCGTGCCCCAGCGCCAGATCTGCTCTTTGTCCCAGATGGAGTCTCTTTTTTCGTTTTGTCGTACAAGCTGCATAGTGCCGCATCCTGCCAGGGGCACCGGGCCGGGCAGCTCCGAAAACGCCGAGGCCCCGGCCTGGTCCTCCGCTCGGCCCACACCCGTCCGGCCGCGCCCGCGGTTCGCGTCCCCCAGCCGCGGGACCGGCCGGTGCCGCGGCTCCTGCCCCCGCGGCCGGCCGGCGGGTCCGGCCGGTTCCGGCCACCGGCACAATGGAGCAGGTGGACGACCTCGACGCCTTCGCCGCCCTGCTCACCGACGAGGGCCGGGCGCTCCTCGGCACCCTGCGCGACTACGACCCCGCCCAGGAGCTGGCGACCGCCACCCGCCTCCGCCGCGACCACCCGGCCGAGCTGGTCTCGGCCGCGCTCGGCCAGGCCAGGCTGCGGCAGCGCGCGGTGGCGAAGTTCGGCGCCCAGGACGCGGCCGTCATGTACTTCACCCCGGACGGCGTCGAGCAGGCGACGCGTACGTCCGTCGCCGCCCACCGCGCGGACCGCTTCGCCGCGCTCGGCGTACGGCGCGTGGCCGACCTGTGCTGCGGCATCGGCGGCGACGCGATCGCGCTGGCACGGGCGGGCATCGCGGTCGTCGCCGTCGACCGCTCCCCGCTCACCTGCGCGGTCGCCCGGGCGAACGCCGAGGCGCTGGGACTCACGGACCTGATCGAGGTGCGCTGCACGGACGTCACCGAGGTGGAACTCGGCGCGTACGACGCGGTGTTCGTGGATCCGGCGCGGCGCGGCAGCCCGGGGCGGCGCGGGGGCGGGCGGATCTTCGACCCCGAGGCCTACTCGCCGCCCTTGTCGTGGGCCGTCGAAGCCGCCCGCAAGGCCCCTTTCGCCGCCCTGAAGATCGCGCCCGGCGTTCCGCACGAGGCGCTGCCGGAGGACGCGGAGGCCGAGTGGATCTCGGACGGCGGCGACGTGAAGGAGGCCGTGCTGTGGTTCGGGGCCGGTACGGCCGGAGCCCGCCGCGCCACCCTCCTCCCCGGCCCGCACGACCTGCTCGGCGCCGGTCTCCCCGACCCGAGCGCGGGCCCCGTCGGCCCCTTCCTCTACGAGCCGGACGGCGCGGTCATCCGGGCGCACCTGGTCGCGGACGTGGCCGAGCGGCTCGACGGCCGCCTCGTCGACCCCACCATCGCGTATGTGACGGCGGACGAGCTGCGCCCCACCCCGTACGCCGCCGCGTACGAGATCACGGACGTCCTCCCGTTCAACCTGAAGAAGCTCAAGGCGCTGCTGCGTGAGCGCGGGGTCGGCACGCTGACCGTCAAGAAGCGGGGCTCGGCCGTCGAGCCGGAGGAACTGCGCAGGAAGGTCAAGCCGCAGGGGCCGAACGCGGCGACGGTCTTCCTCACGCGGGTGGCGGGCGCCCCGACCATGCTCATCGGCCGCCCCGCGAAGGCCGTTGCCTCCTGAGCCTGTGGGCTCCTGGGCCGGGCCGGGTCAGCCCTGTGCGAGTCCGACGGACTCGAAGCGCCAGCGGTGCACCGCCCGGCGCGCCAACTCCTCCGCCGGTTCCGGGAGTTCGGGCAGCTCGGTGTCGTAGGCGGCGTCCCACCAGGTGATGACGAGGACCCGGTCACCGGGGGCGGCGAACGTCTCGCGGCGCAGGGGGGACGGCGTCAGGGCCTGTTCCCGCGCCCAGTCCAGGAGTTCGGGGCCCCGCCCTTCGGCCGCCCTGGCCTCCCACATCAGCGCGACCGTCATGTGTAGAGGTTGTCCTTGCTCATCTCGTGGACATGGTCGTGGTCGTGGCTGTGGCCATGGGCGTGCCCCCCAGGCGCCGGGACGTGCGGGTCCGTCACCGGGAGCGAGGAGTCCGCCGAGAGATCCCAGGCCGAAGCCGGGCGGCCACGGGCCACCATCTCCGCGCCGAGCGCCGCCACCATCGCGCCGTTGTCCGTGCACAGCTTCGGCCGCGGTACGCGGAGCGCGATCCCGGCGTCCTCACAACGGCGCTGGGCCATCGCCCGGAGCCGGGAGTTGGCGGCGACGCCGCCGCCGATCATCAGATGCTCGACGCCGTTGTCCTTGCACGCCCGTACGGCCTTGCGCGTCAGCACGTCGACGACGGCCTCCTGGAAGGACGCGGAGACGTCGGCGACGGGTACCTCCTCGCCCGCGTTGCGCTTGGCCTCGATCCAGCGCGCGACGGCGGTCTTGAGGCCGGAGAAGGAGAAGTCGTAGACCGGGTCGCGTGGGCCGGTGAGCCCGCGGGGGAAGGCGATGGCGGCGGGGTCGCCCTCGCGCGCCCAGCGGTCGATGACCGGGCCGCCGGGGAAGCCGAGGTTGAGCACGCGGGCCACCTTGTCGAACGCCTCGCCCGCCGCATCGTCGATCGTCGAGCCCAGCGGCCGCACGTCCGTGGTGATGTCGGAGGACATCAGCAGGGAGGAGTGGCCGCCGGAGACGAGGAGCGCCATCGTCGGCTCGGGCAGCGCGCCGTGTTCGAGCTGGTCGACGCAGATGTGCGAGGCGAGGTGGTTCACGCCGTACAGCGGCTTGCCGAGGGCGTACGCGTACGCCTTCGCCGCCGAGACACCGACGAGCAGCGCGCCGGAGAGCCCGGGGCCCGCCGTGACCGCGATGCCGTCGAGGTCGCCGGCCGCGACGCCCGCTTCCTTCAGGGCCCGCTGGATGGTCGGGACCATCGCCTCCAGGTGGGCGCGGCTGGCGACTTCGGGCACGACGCCGCCGAAGCGGGCGTGCTCGTCGACGCTGGAGGCGATCGCGTCGGCCAGCAGCGTGTGGCCGCGGACGATGCCGACGCCGGTCTCGTCACAGGAGGTCTCGATACCGAGGACAAGCGGCTCGTCAGCCATCGTGGGTCATTCCCTGTTCGTGTGCGTCCATGGAACCGGCACCGGTTCCGTCGTGCTCGTCGTCCGCGATGGGCTCCACGCGGCGCATCACCACGGCGTCGACGTTGCCCGGCTGGTAGTAGTTCGGGCGCAGGCCGATGGGCTCGAAGCCGAAGCGCTCGTAGAGGCGCTGGGCGCGGGTGTTGTCGACCCGCACCTCCAGCAGCACTTCGCGGCACTCGAAGTCGGTCGCGCCGGCGAGCAGGTCGCCGAGGAGGCGGGCGCCGAGGCCCGTACCCCAGTAGGTGCGGGCGGCGGCGATCGTCTGGATGTCGCCGGTGCGGTCGACGGCGGCCAGGCCGCCGTAGCCGACGATGGTGCGGCCCGCGGCGGGGGCCTCCGCCTCGTCCGCGCCGGGCGCGTGGCTCGCGCGGATCTGAAGGTCCTCGCCCGACGCCTCGCCGTACGCCTCGGCGACGATGTAGCGGCGGGTGGCGTTCGGGCCGCGGGCGTGGGCCAGTTCGGACCAGAACAGGCCGCGCGACCAGGCGTCGTCGGGGAACAGCTCGCGCTCCAGCCCCAGCACGGGCTCGATGTCCCACCACCGCATCTCGCGCAGCGCGACCTTCCCGTTCGTCACCGCGGCGTGACCACCTTGTAGTTGGCCGGCACCTGGGCGTCCGGGCGGCGCAGGTAGAGCGGCCGGTCCGGCAGGAACTCCCCACCCCCGTCCAGCTTTTCGGCGGCGAGCGCGGCGAGCGCGGCCGCCGACTGGAGCTCGGGCATGCCGTCCGGTACGTCGGTGAAGACCTCGCGGTAGAGGTGGGCGCCGGCACCGACGGCCGGCAGTCCCGCCACCATGTCCGCGATGTCGGCGGGACGGTCGACGGACGGACCGGAGACGCGGGTGCGGGGGTCGGCGTAGCTCGCCCAGTAGACCTCTTTGCGGCGGGCGTCGGTGGCAACGGTGAAGGGGCCTTCGAGACCGGCCTGCCCCGCGGCGTACGCGATGCCGTCCAGCGTGCACAGGCCGTGGACGGGGGCGCCGGTCGCGGCGCTGAAGGCGGCGGCGGTCGCGAGGCCGACGCGCAGCCCGGTGTACGGGCCGGGTCCGACGCCGACGACGAACCCCGTCACCTCGGCCAGTTTCACCCCGGCCTCGCCCAGCACCCGGTCGACGGCGGGGAGCAGCAGCTCGCCGTGGCGCCGTGCGTCCACCTCGTGTGACCGGGCGACGACGCCGTCTCCGTCGTGCAGGGCCACGGTGACGGCGGGAGTGGCGGTATCAAGAGCGAGCAGCAGCACGAGTACAGCCTACGGCGCGTATCGCGGCCTCTGTCCCCCTCTTCCGGACTCTTCCGGTAGGAGTGCTCCGCTCCGTGGAAGCTCCTGGGGGCGGAGCGGGACGGCGTGGGGACGGCGTGGGGACGGCGCGCAGCCCGCGTCCGGGGTGCGTGGCCCGTATGCACCCGGCCAGGGCGCTCCGCGCCGAAAGTGGGTTCGGGCGGTGCTACCTTCGGGCGCGACGGCATACAGCGCACGGCACATGACGCTCGGCGCAGGGCGCAGGCGCATACGGGGCGAGAGGCGGAACGGCGTGGCACGGAGCAACTCGGGGCCGATCGTGGCGGGAATCACGGCCGCGGCCCTCGCCGTGGTCACCTTCCTCGCCTACCAGGCGTCCGCGACCGCGCCGGACGACCTCTCGACGGCCCGCCGCGACTCCTCGCAGTCCACCGACCGCCGCGACGGTTCCGGTGACGACAGCGACAAGCAGGAGAAGCACCCTCTCCCCGCCGCCTCGGGCAACGGCGTCCGCGTCGTCTACGCGCTCGACGAGCGGCGGGTGTGGCTGGTCGGCCAGGACGACAAGGTGGCGCGGACCTACCCGGTCACGCCGAGCACGGTCAGTCCGGAGCCCGGCCAGTACGCGGTGACCTCGCGGTCGGCGCGGATCGCGGGCTCGGACGGGGTGCCGGTCGAGCACGTCGTACGGTTCACGACCGTCGACGGCGTGGTGGTCGGCTTCAGCGCCGCGGTGAACGGCGAGATGCCCGACCCGGGCTCCGACCGGAAGACCGGCGGCATCCGCGAGGAGCGCGCCGACGGCAAGGCGATGTGGACCTTCGCGACGATCGGCACCAAGATCGTCGTGGTCGACTGAACCTGCGCCCGCCGCACGTGCGGGACGGACGGCGGACCGCCGAGCCGGGGCGGACAGGCCCGATCCGCGGGGGCAGGACTGCTCCCGCGGACATCACTCGTACGGACTACGCGGCGTCGCGCCGCACCTCACCCTCGGACTCCGGCATCCGGGAGCCGCCCCGGGGGTCCTCCGGGGGCGTGGACACGGCGTTGGCGGCCGCGCAGGCGGCCAGGAGCTGGCTCATCGACGGGCCGGACGCGGCCGGAGCTCCGGGCTCCGCCGGTTCCTCACCTGGGTGCCCGTGCGTCAGCACATCAGCGTCGGGCTCATGACGCGGCATGGGTGCCTCCTCGCGGGTTCGGACGGGCGAGCCGGGTGCTAACTTAGGTAGACCTAACCAAGTTCTCCGTCACCATGTGACCACGCCCGGCACCGGCGGCGCAACATCTTGCCGACGCTTTGTCGGAACGTACACACCGAGGAAGACGCACCTCTGAGCTGGTCGGGTTCCCCGGACGGGCACGAAAACGCGCAAGGAGCGGCGTGTGCCCGGGCACGGGGTGGTGACGGGTGCGCGGCCGGGCACGGCACGGCAGGTCAGGGCCCGGCGGCCGCGGGTCATCGCGGTCCGGGGCCGACGCGGCTCGAGCCCGGCCGGGGCGGCGGATCCGCACGGCTGACGCGGCCGTACGCGCTACGGAAGCGTGCAGGTCCGGGAGTTGTGCGGGGCCCGAGTCGCTGCGGGCCCCGGGGTCGTACGGCGGACCGGAGTCGTACGGCGTTCCGGCTCCGCGTCGTAGGGCGTTCGGGGCGCGCCGTCAGCCCGCGAGGGGCGAAAGGTCCGTGGCCGCCCAGCGCGGGCCGACGCCGGTGACGCTCACCTCGCGGACGTCGTCCTCCACGGTCTCGTCGCCCTCGGCACGCCCGATGACGACGTGCAACCGGTCCTCCGACAGGTCCTCGACCTTGCCGTCGCCCCACTCGACGATGACCACGGACTCGGGCAGCGACACGTCGAGGTCGAGGTCCTCCATCTCGTCGAGCCCGCCGCCCAGCCGGTAGGCGTCCACGTGCACGAGCGGCGGCCCGTCGCCCAGCGGCGGGTGGACCCGGGCGATGACGAAGGTCGGCGAGGTCACCGCGCCGCGCACGCCGAGCGCCTCGCCCAGGCCGCGCGCCAGCGTCGTCTTTCCGGCGCCCAACGGCCCGCTGAGCAGCACGAGATCACCGGGGCGCAGCATCTTCGCCAGCCGCCGCCCGAGGTCCTGCATCGCGTCCGGTCCGGCGATGGTGAGCTGTGCGGAGGTCATGGCTCCGGGGGCTGTCGTCAGCGACCCGCCGCCGGGGGCGGAAGCGGGTGCGCGGTCGTACGGGGCGTCCATATCCGCCGATGGTACGGGGCCCGGGAGCCCGGGCGGCGGTTCTCCCGCCGGCCGGACCGGCACCGGCGCGGCCGGTCCGGCGCCGCGCTCAGCCGCGGGCCGAGCGGGAGGAACGGGAGGGGCGGGGCGCGCGCTCGGTGGCGGACGGCGCCGCGCCCGTCCGCGTCAGGAGCTCCGCCAGCAGGTCCGTCACCGTCTCCGGGTGCTCCAGCATCACCAGGTGGCCCGCGTCGGGGACGAGGGCCAGCTCGGCGTCCGGCAGCAGCGCGGCGATGGCCTCGCTGTGCGAGCTGGGCGTCACCAGGTCACCGGTGCCGGCCAGGACCAGGACGGGCAGATCGCGGAACGCGGCCAGCGCCTCGGCCTTGTCGTGCTCCTGGAACGCCGGATAGAACTCCGCGACCACGTCGATCGGCGTCGACTCGATCATCCGTTCCGCGAACCGCGCGATCGCCGGGTCCACGTCCCGCGAACTGAACGAGTACCGCTTGATCAGCAGGGCGAAGAGGTCCGCGGTCGCCCGCCGCCCCCGTTCGACCAGATCCACCTGCCGCCCCAGCGCCTTGAGCACGCCTGGCACGAAGCGCCGCACCGCGTTGACGCCCGCCACCGGCAGGCCGTAGTTGACCTCGCCGAGCCGGCCCGAGGACGTGCCGACCAGGGCGACGCCGACGACCCGTTCCCGTACGTAGTCGGGGTAGTGCGCGGCCAGAGCCATGACCGTCATGCCGCCCATCGAGTGCCCCACCAGCACCACGGGCCCCTCCGGAACCGCCGCGTCCAGGACCGCCTTCAGGTCACGGCCGAGCTGGTCGATGCTGACGGGCATGCCATCGGCCTGTGCCAGGCCGCGCGCGGAACGGCCGTGGCTGCGCTGGTCCCAGTGGACGGTGCGGACGATGCCGCGCAGCGCGGCCCGCTGGAAGTGCCAGGAGTCCTGGTTCAGGCAGTAGCCGTGGGAGAAGACGACGGTCACGGGGGCGGGCCTGCGGCGCCCGAACAGGCGGCGCCTGCGCGGCGGATCGCCCGCCGGCTCGATCTCATCGGTCTCGTAGTAGAGCTGGGTGCCGTCGTCGGCGACGGCCCGGCCCGGCGTGCCGTGCAACTGGCCGTACGGGCTGGACGCGTCCAGCGCGAGCCGCGCCTTGGTGCGCATGCCGCGGCCCACGGTCATCCGCTCGATCGCCACTCCCGCGGCGGCGCCTGCCGCGACCACACCGATCGCGGCGCCCGCGATGCCGGCGCGGCGCCAACCGGCCGCCGTCCCCGCCGGATACACAGTGGTCTCGCCCATGGTCGTGCCTCCCCTGGCCCGTGGCAGAGGTGACCTCACCCCGTGGCTAGCATCTGCCCCTGCCCTGCGGCCTCATGCGTACGGCCTCCCCGGCCGCACACGTCGTCGGTCAACTACGGTGCCGCATCCGGCGCCCGTGCCCGAGGGTGGCCGGCGTGCCGTCGGTCACCCCCGGCACGGCCCGCGGTGCGGTCGCCGGACGGGGACGAGGCCGTTGCTCAGGCGCCGCTGTCCGCGGCGCCGCTCTCGTCCCCCTCGCCCACATAGACGCGCGGAACCCGCAATCCGATCCGTGTGACGATCTCGTACGCGATGGTGCCGGCCGCGCGGGCCCAGTCCTCGGCGGTCGGTTCGCCCCGGTCGCCCGGCCCGAACAGCACCGCCTCGTCGCCCGCTTCGGCGCTGTCGCCTCCGAGGTCGACGACGAACTGGTCCATCGCGACCCGGCCCGCGACCGTGCGCCACTTCCCGCCGACCAGCACGGGACCCGCGCTCGATGCGTGCCGCGGAATGCCGTCCGCGTAGCCGACGGGGACGAGCGCGAGCGTCGTGTCGCCCGGGGTGACGTACTGGTGGCCGTAGCCGACACCGTGTCCGGCCGGGACCCGCTTGACCAGGGCGAGGTCCGCGGAGAGCGTCATGACCTGGCGCAGGCCGAAGTCGGACGCGGAGCCGACGTCCGGGACCGGGGAGACCCCGTAGATCGCGACCCCGGTCCGTACGAGATCGAAGTGCGACTCCGGGAGCGTCAGCGTGGCGGGCGAGTTGGCAAGATGACGGACCTCGGGACGCAGCCCGACGCGCTCGGCCGCGGCGACGGCGTCGCGGTAGACCTCGAGCTGCGCAGCGATCGACGGATGGCCGGGCTCGTCGGCGCACGCGAAGTGGGACCAGACACCGGTCACCTTCAGCACGCCCTCGGACTCGGCGTCGCGGGCGGCATGGACGAGTTCCAGCCAGTCGTCGGGCTGGCAGCCGTTGCGCCCCAGACCGGAGTCGATCTTGAGCTGGACGCGGGGCGTGCGGCCCTGCGTACGGGCCTCCCGCGCCGCGGCGGTGACCTCCCGCATGGCCCACATGCCGCTCACCGACACGTCGATGTCCGCCTCGATGGCCTCGCGCCAGGGGCCGCCGGGCGTGAACAGCCAGCACAGCAGCCGGCCGGTGTCGCCCGCGGCACGCAGCGCCAGCGCCTCCTCGGGAGTGGCGGTGCCGAGCCAGCTCGCCCCGGCCGCACGGGCGGCGCGGGCACACGGTACGGCTCCGTGGCCGTACGCGTCCGACTTGACCACGGCCATCAGCTCCGAGCGCGGCGCGCGGGCGCGCAGCGCACGGATGTTGTCGCGCAGGGCGGCCAGGTCGACCACGGCGCGGGCGCGTAGCGGAAGGGCGGGACGGCTGGGGACACCGCCGGAGTGTGCTGTCATCGGGAACAGTGTCTCACCAGGCTCCCTGCATGCCCCTCCCGATACGGAGCGGGGACGTCACGAGGGTGTCGCGGTACGGGCGAGGGCGGTTCGCGGACGCGGCTACGCGGCTACGGCGGCACGGCGGCCATCCGGCGGCCGTGCGGCAGGCCCGCGTCGAGCCGTAGGGGCCGGGGCGGATCGCGGTGGCCCTACGGGCTCGGGGCGTCGCGGTGGCCGTAGGGGCGCGGGGCCGCGCGGGGGCGGTGGCTTGCGCGCCCGGACGCGGGCGCGGGCGCTGGTGCGGAACATATGGCTCCGCATCATGTGCCGGGGCGGCGACCCCAGGAGTAGACGCGGTCCCGCGCGAACAGCACGTTCCACAACTCCTTCGCGTCGTCGTAGCGGAGGTTGACGCAGCCGTGCGAGCCGCCGTTCGGGTCGTAGATGTTGCCGTAGACGCCGTGGAACGCCTGGCCGCCGTTGAAGAACTGGGCGAACGGCATGGGCGAGTCGTAGAGCGTCGAGACGTGGTCCTTGCTCCTCAGATAGACGGCGTTCCAGCCCACGCGGGTCGGGAAGCCGGCCATACCGCTGCGGATCGGGACGGGGCCGAAGACCACGTCCGCCCCGTGCTGGACCCACATCAACTGGCGCGGCAGGTCCACGCAGGCGACCCGGGCGGCCCGTACCGGGCAGGCGCCCGAGGCGTTGGGATCGCGCCGCGCCTCGGACAGCCGGACCATGCCCCAGCTCGTGGGCCCCGCGAACCCGATGGCCGGAACGATCTCCTCCTTGACCTGCCACGCGCGGATGGCGCGGCAGTCCTCCCGGGACTGCTTGCCGTCCACGGTCAGGCCCAGGAAGCGCTCGACTTCGCGCTGGTACGGGCCGGTTGAGGACGAGCACGTCACGGGCGGGGAATCCGCAGGACCGGCCTGCGCCTCCGCGGGCGGGACGAACTCGACCGCGGCGGGGGGAGAAGAAGGCGCGGAGGGGGCGGGGGCGGGGGGCGCTGGAGGAGCGGCGGGGGCAGATGCGGCCGGAGGCGCGGCCGGCGGCGGATTGCCGGACGTATCCTGCCCGTTGGGGCCGTTGCCGCCCTCCTCCCTGCCGGACGGAGTCCCGGCCTGCGGGACGACCGGCGGGAGGGCCTGGTCGGGGGTGTCGATGTGCTGCTCGTGGGGCCCGGGCGGGACGCCCGGCACGAGCCCGTCGAGCGGCACCGCGCCGCCGGCTTCCTCGCGCCCCGGAGGTACGGGGTCGGCGGCCGCCCGGGCTCCGCCGGCCGTCAGCGGCAGCAGTGCCGCCACGGCGACGGCGGTCGCCAGCGACCGCCCGCTCCTCTTCACCACTGACCGCATTCCGTCGCCTCTCCGGCAGCCGGTGCACGGAGGCGGCGCGCGGGCGCGGCGCCGGCACACGGCAGCACGATCCGAACCGAACGGAATCACCCATGCCGCCGGGCCACCGCGCCGCCACCGCGCGGGGCGGCACTCCACCCCGATGCCACGCGCATTCCGCCCGGCGGGCGTACGCGCGACGGCCCGCCGGGCGGCGCGAGTTCACGGCGCTACGGGGGCTGACGCCGTTCGCGGCATTCCAGGGCGGGCGACAGGGTGCGGCGCGGAGTGCCTACGTGCGTCCCCCGCGCGTCCCCTTTGCATCCCCCGCGCGTCGCCCCGCATCCCCGCATCCCCGCGCCCCGCGTCCCCGCGTCCCCGGCGAGCGTTCAGGCCGTCGCGGCGATGTCCCGCCATGCCGTGACGAGAGAGGCCGCCACGTCCGAGGCGCCGACCGGGCCGCCGTCCCGGCCCGCGGCGAGACGGCCGGCGAGGCCGTGCACGTACGCCGCCGCCGACGCCGCGTCCCGGGCCCCGAGCCCTGAGGCGAGGAACGCACCCGCGATCCCCGAGAGAACGTCCCCGCTGCCGGCCGTGGCAAGCCAGCCGGTGCCCGTCGGGTTGGCCCGCACGGGACCGCCCGTCGGGTCGGCGACCAGCGTGGTCGAGCCCTTGAGCAGCGCGGTCGCCCCGTACCTCGACGCCAGCCGCCGTACCGCCGCCAGCCGCCCGGCCTCGACCTCCTCCCGCGCGACGCCGAGCAGCGCGGCCGCCTCGCCCGCGTGCGGGGTGAGCAGGGTGGCCGCGCGGCGGGCGCGGACGCGTTCGCGGTCGAGCAGGCGCAGCCCGTCGGCGTCGACGAGGACCGGGACGTCGGAGGCGATGACCTCGTCCAGCGACTGCCGGGCGTCCTGGCCGTCGCCGAGGCCGGGGCCGACGATCCACGCCTGCACGCGGCCGGCCTTCGCGGGCGGCCCGGCGTGAACGAGCGTCTCGGGGAAGCGGGCGATGACGGCGTCGGCCGCCGGACCGACGTACCGCACGGCACCGGCGCCGCCGCGCAGCGCGCCCGACACCGCGAGCACGGCCGCGCCCGGGTAGCGCGCCGAGCCCGCCACGACACCGATCACCCCGCGCCGGTACTTGTCGCTCTCGGCCGTGGGCACCGGCAGCATGCGGGCGACGTCCGCGTGCTGCAGGGCCTCCACGTCGGGTGCGTCCGGCAGGAACGGGTCGAGACCGATACCGACGAGGCGCAGGGCGCCGGTCCGCGTCGCGGCGGGATCGATGAGCAGCCCGGGCTTGTACGCGCCGAAGGTGACGGTCGCGTCGGCGAGCACGGCCGGGCCGTCGACCTGACCGGAGTCCGCGTCGACACCGCTGGGAAGGTCGACGGCGAGGACCGCGGCTCCGGACGCGCGGGCGGCGTCCGCCAGCCGCGCCGCACCGGGACGGAGACCGCCGCGCCCGCCGATGCCGACGATGCCGTCGAGGACGAGGTCGGCGCGGGCGAGGACGCGTTCGTCCTCACCGCCCGCGGATCCGTCGGCCTCCCCGCCTGCGGAACCGTCGGCCCCGGCCGCGGGGAGCGCGCGGCCTCCGGCGGCGCGCAGAGCGGCGAGGCCGCCGGGGTGGGTGCGGTCGGGGGCGAGCAGGACGGCGGTGACGCCGGCGCCGCGGCGCGCGAGCCGGGCACCGGCGTAGAGCGCGTCGCCGCCGTTGTCCCCGCTGCCGACGAGGAGAACGACGCGGGCGCCGTAGACCCGACCGAGCAGATCGGCGCAGGCGGCGGCCAGGCCGGCGGCGGCGCGCTGCATCAGCGCTCCTTCGGGCAGCCGCGCCATCAACTCCCGCTCGGCGCCCCGTACGGTCTCCACGCTGTAGGCAGTCCTCATGCCCCCAGTCTTCCGAAGACCCGGACGCGGCGCGCGACCTCGGTGCGATCTTCCGCGGGGCCCGGAGCACTGCCGGTGCGTGCCGCCGGGGCCGGTCAGCCCTCGGCGATGACCACGGCCGACGCCACTCCGGCATCGTGGCTGAGCGAGATGTGCCAGTCCCGGACGCCGAGTTCGGAGGCGCGGGCGGCGATCGTGCCCGTGACGCGCAGGCGCGGACGGCCACTGTCCTCCGAGACGACCTCGGCGTCCGTCCAGTGCAGACCGGCCGGGGCGCCGAGCGCCTTGGCCAGGGCCTCCTTCGCGGCGAAGCGCGCCGCCAAGGAGGCCACCCCGCGGCGCTCGCCGCTGGGCAGCCACAGCTCGGCCTCGGCGAAGAGGCGGCGTGCGAGACCCGGCGTACGCTCCAGTGCCGCCTCGAAGCGGTCGATCTCGGCCACGTCGATGCCGACCCCGATGATCACGCCCGCCCCGTCCCGATGGTCCGCCCCGTCCCGATGGTCCGCCCCGTCCTGGCGGTCCGCCCCGTCGCTGACCGCGTCACCGACCCGGTCCCGGTCCCGGTCACTCGACCGTGACCGACTTGGCCAGGTTGCGCGGCTGGTCGACCTCGTTGCCGCGGGCCGTGGCCAGTTCACAGGCGAAGACCTGCAACGGCACGGTGGCGACCAGCGGCTGGAGCAGCGTCGGGGTCGCCGGGATGCGGATGAGGTGGTCGGCGTACGGCACGACCGTCTCGTCGCCCTCCTCCGCGATCACGATGGTGCGGGCCCCCCGGGCCCGGATCTCCTGGATGTTGGAGACGATCTTGTCGTGGAGGACGGAGCGGCCCTTCGGTGACGGGACGACCACGACCACCGGCAGGTCGTCCTCGATGAGCGCGATCGGCCCGTGCTTCAACTCGCCCGCCGCGAAGCCCTCGGCGTGCATGTACGCCAGCTCCTTGAGCTTGAGCGCGCCCTCCAGCGCCACCGGGAATCCCACGTGCCGTCCGAGGAAGAGCACGGTGTTCTTGCTCGCCAGGGTCCGCGCCAGCTCCCGTACGGGCTCCATCGTGGCGAGCACCTGCTCGACCTGGGTGCCGATCGCGGACAGTTCGCGGATCATGGACCGGACCTCGTCGCCCCACTTCGTACCGCGCACCTGGCCCAGGTACAGCGCGACCAGGTAGCAGGCCACGAGCTGGGTCAGGAAGGCCTTGGTCGACGCGACGGCGACCTCGGGCCCGGCGTGGGTGTAGAGGACGGCGTCCGACTCCCGGGGAATCGTCGAGCCGTTGGTGTTGCAGATGGCGAGCACCTTCGCGCCCTGCTCGCGCGCGTGCCGCAGCGCCATCAGCGTGTCCATGGTCTCGCCGGACTGCGAGATGGCGATGACGAGCGTCCGCGGGTCGAGGATCGGGTCGCGGTAGCGGAACTCGCTCGCCAGCTCGGTCTCGCAGGGGATCCGGGTCCAGTGCTCGATCGCGTACTTGGCGATCATGCCCGCGTGGTACGCCGTTCCGCACGCCACGATGACGACCTTGTCGACCTCGCGCAGGACCGAGTCGGGGATGCGGACCTCGTCGAGCGAGAGCGAGCCCGCGGCGTCGATCCGGCCCAGGAGCGTGTCGGCGACCGCCTTCGGCTGCTCGGCGATCTCCTTGAGCATGAAGTAGTCGTAGCCGCCCTTCTCGGCGGCGGAGGCGTCCCAGTCGACGTGGTACTCGCGCACCTCGGCGGGCGAGCCGTCGAAGTCGGTGACGGTGACACCGTCGCGGCGGAGCTCCACGACCTGGTCCTGGCCCAGCTCGATCGCCTCGCGGGTGTGCGCGATGAACGCGGCCACATCGGACGCGAGGAAGGACTCGCCGTCACCGACGCCCACGACGAGCGGCGAGTTGCGGCGGGCCCCGACGACGACGTCCGGGTCGTCGGCGCTGGCGGCGACGAGGGTGAACGCGCCCTCGAGCTGCCGGCACACCTGCCGCATCGCCTCGGCCAGGTCGCCGCAGGAGGAGAAGGACTCGGCGAGCAGATGCGCGACGACCTCGGTGTCGGTCTCGGAGGCGAGCTCGTGGCCGCGGTCGGTCAGCTCGGCGCGCAGGGCGGCGAAGTTCTCGATGATGCCGTTGTGGACGACGGCGACGCGGCCGGCGTTGTCCAGGTGCGGATGGGCGTTGACGTCGTTGGGGGCACCGTGGGTGGCCCACCGGGTGTGGCCGATGCCGGTGTTGCCGCTCGGCAGCGGCCGGTCGGCCAGCTCCTTCTCCAGATTGGCGAGCTTGCCCGCCTTCTTGGCGGCGGCGAGCCCGCCATCGGCGAGCACGGCCACCCCCGCCGAGTCATAGCCCCGGTACTCCAGCCGCTTGAGACCGGCGATCACGACATCGAGGGCGGACTGCCCTCCCACATAGCCAACGATTCCGCACATGGCGGAAGCCTACGTCGCGTGCGTCCCCGGATCGTTCACCGGCCACGCTCCATCCGGTCGATGGCCTCCCTGACCAGGGCGATGTACTCCACTTCCTCGCAGCGGGGCTTGCTCCCCGGCTCGTAGAGGTCGAGGGAGTCGTCGAGGTCCTCGCGTACGTCCTCGTCGGGCAGTTCGGCCGCCAGGTCGCTCTGGACCAGACCGGCGAGATCGAGCCGGGCGAGACGTGCGGCGGTGGCGCGCTCGGCCCGCCGCCGACGGAGGTCCCGCAGGCGCTCGGGCACACGAGTCGGGATGTGTACGGACATCGGCCCCCCAGGGATGACGTCGTCGGCTATTCCCCGCGGCGACCGTAGCGGCCAACGCACCCCCGGTACAGACGTTTCGCGAACCCGGTCCTGAAACCGGCCCATTTCCGCACGAGAGCGGCGCACCTGCCGCCTCACGCCCGGGGCGCGTACGCCGGTGGCGCCCGCATCCGCTCCCGGGCCGCCGACCCGCCGACCGCGCCCACGTCCGTACCCGGGCCCAGGACCGTCGCCTCCCGCCCGTACCCGGCCCAGGACCGTCGGATCCCGTCCGCGCCCGGACGTCAGACCCGCGCCCGGTACGCCCGCATCGCCAGCGGCAGGAACACCGCGGCTATCCCGGCCGCCCAGACCAGCGACCACAGCACGGGCCCCGCCACTTCGCCGCCGACGAGCAGCCCGCGGAAGGCGTCCGAGAGATGCGTGACGGGGTTGACGTCGACCCACGCCTGGAGCCAGCCCGGCATCGTGTCGACCTGGACGAACGCACTGCTGGTGAAGGTGATCGGGAAGATCAGCACGAAGGCGAAGACCTGCACCTTCTCCGGATCGCCCGCGAGCATCCCGATCAGCACCGCGCTCCACGACACCGCCGCGGCGAAGACGACGAGCAGCAGGAGCGCCGCGAAGAACCCCTCGACGCCGCCCGTGACCCGGAAGCCGAGCGCCATCCCCAGCGCGATCATCAGCAGCATCGCCCACACCTGCTTGGCGAGGTCGGCGGTGATCCGGCCGAACAGCGGCGCGGACCGGGCTATCGGCAGACTGCGCAGCCGGTCGAAGACACCCTTGGTCAGGTCGGAGTTGAGCGCCATGGCCGTGTACATGCTCATGAACAGCGTGTTCTGCACGATGATCCCGGCCAGCGCGTACTGCAGGTACTCCTTGGGCGAACCGGCCATCTGACCGCCGAAGACGTACGTGAACAGAAACACGAACATGATCGGCGTGACGCTGTAGTCGACCAGTTCGAGCGGATTGTGCTTGACCGACACCAGGCTCCGCCACGCCATCGTGGCCGTCTGCCGCACCCCGGCACCGATCCGCACCCGCCCGCTCTTGGTCAGCGGGGCGGTGATCGTCGTGGCGGTCATGACGGGCTCCCGACCTTCTCGAACTCGTCCTCACCCGCGGCGGACTCCTCGCCCTCCCGCGTCTCCGGCTCGGCCCGGTGGCCGGTCAGCGCCAGGAACACCTCGTCGAGCGAGGAGCGGCGCAGCGCCAGCTCCCCCACCGCGATGCCCGCCTGGTCGAGGCGGCGCACGACCGAGGGCATCAGCCCCGGATCGTTCACCGGAGCGGTGATCACGTCGCCCTCGATCTGGGTCTGCGGGCCGGCCTCCTCGGTGATCAGGGCGTGGGCCCGGGCCAGATCGGGTGCGTGCACCGGTTGAAGCTGCAGCACCTGTCCCCCGACCTGGGACTTCAGCTCGTCCGGTGTGCCCTTGGCGATCACCCGGCCCTTGTCGATGACCACGATGTCGTCCGCGAGCTGATCCGCCTCGTTCAGATACTGGGTGGTCAGCAGGGCCGTGACGCCCTCGGCGACCAGGCCGCGCAGCATCTCCCACAGCTCGCCCCGGCTGTGCGGGTCGAGCCCGGTGGTGGGCTCGTCGAGGAAGAGGATCTGCGGCCTGCCGACCAGGCTCGCCGCCAGGTCCAGGCGCCGCCGCATACCGCCGGAGTACGTCTTCGTGGCCCGGCCGGCCGCGTCGCTGAGCTGGAAGCGCTCCAGCAGCTCGGCCGAGCGCACCCGTGCGTCAGGGCGCGGCATGCCCAGCAGACGGCCGATCATCAGCAGGTTCTCGGTGCCGGTGAGATTCTCGTCGACCGCCGCGTACTGCCCCGTCAGCCCGACGACGGAGCGGACCAGGCCGGCCTCCCGCACCACGTCGTGCCCGGCGACCGTGGCCCGCCCGCCGTCGGGCCGCAGCAAGGTGGCGAAGATCCGAACCGCGGTGGTCTTCCCCGCCCCGTTGGGCCCCAGCATCCCGAGGACGGTGCCCGTGCGCGCGGCCAGGTCCACACCGGCCAGCGCCTGGGTCTCCTTGAACCGTTTGACCAGGCCCTCCGCCTGAATCGCGTACGTCATGGAATTCCCCTTGCATCTACGGAAGTCCGCCTCGGGCGCATATCTCCCACAACTGTGACGCACACCACTGACATTCCGCGCACCCTGTGGACAACCACCACAGGCCCGCCTGAGCAGGTCCACCGGCGTGAGCGACACCACGCCCCGTCCCGGCCGCCGAGCCCTGACAATGAGGGACGTGACGATCACCTCACCGACGGCAGCGGCCCACCGCGGCGAGCGCAGCCCCGAACGGCGACGGCCCGACACCAGCCCGTACGTGGACCTCACCCGCGCCGAGTGGAGCGCCCTGCGCGAGAAGACCCCGCTCCCCCTGACGGCCGAGGAGGTCGAGCGGCTGCGCGGGCTCGGCGACGTGATCGACCTCGACGAGGTGCGCGACGTCTACCTCCCGCTCTCCCGCCTCCTCAACCTCTACGTGGGCGCCACCAGCAATCTCCGCGGCGCCCTCAACACCTTCCTCGGCGAGGCGGGGAACGGCCACGGCTCCCAGCCCGGCACGCCCTTCGTCATCGGCGTCGCGGGCAGCGTCGCCGTGGGCAAGTCGACGGCCGCCCGCCTCCTCCAGGCCCTGCTCGCCCGCTGGCCCGAGCACCCCCGCGTGGAGCTGATCACCACCGACGGCTTCCTGCTCCCCAACGCCGAGTTGCACCGCCGCGGCCTGATGTCCCGGAAGGGCTTCCCCGAGTCCTACGACCGCCGCGCGCTCACCCGCTTCGTCGCGGACGTGAAGTCCGGCAAGGACGAGGTGACGGCACCCGTCTACTCGCATCTGATCTACGACATCGTGCCCGGCGAGCGCATGACCGTACGCCGCCCCGACATCCTCATCGTCGAGGGCCTCAACGTCCTGCAGCCCGCCCTGCCCGGCAAGGACGGCCGGACGCGCCTGGGGCTGGCCGACTTCTTCGACTTCAGCGTCTATGTGCACGCCCGCACCGAGGACATCGAGGAGTGGTACCTCGGCCGCTTCCGCAAGCTGCGCGCGACCGCGTTCCAGGACCCTCACTCGTACTTCCGCAAGTACACCCAGGTCTCCGAGGAGGAGGCGCTGGACTACGCCCGGATGATCTGGCGCACCGTCAACCGGCCGAATCTGGAACAGAATGTCGCCCCGACCCGCGGCCGGGCGAACCTCGTGCTGCGCAAGGGCCCCGACCACAAGGTCCAGCGTCTGTCCCTGCGGAAACTCTGAGACCTTCGACGATGCGAGGAGGAAGGCGGCCGTGCTCCATCTCCGTCTGATCGTGCCCGCCGGACGCACCGAGGACGCGCTGGCCCGGATCGAGAGCAACATCGGCGCCACGCATGTGGTGGTGCTGAAGGGGGCCGCGCGTGCCCCGGCCGGTGACGTCATCATGTGCGACGTCGCCCGGGAGGCGTGCGACGACCTGATCGGCGAGCTGCGCGATCTGGGGCTCGAGGACGACGGCTCGATCTCCCTCGAGAACATCGACCTGTCGCTGTCCAAGCGCGCGGACCAGGCGGAGGAGGACGCCCCGGGCGAGGGAGCGGACGCCGTCCTGTGGGAGCACCTGGAGGAGTCGACGCACGAGGAGTCCACGCTCTCGGTCACCTATCTGGCGTTCCTCACCGTGGCGACGATGATCGCCGCCTGCGGTGTGGTGCTGGACAACGCGGTCCTGATCGTCGGCGCGATGGCCGTAGGCCCGGAGTTCGGACCGGTCGCGGGCATCTGCACGGCGCTGGTGCAGAGGGCCCCGCGGCTCGCCCTGCGGTCCCTGACCGCCCTGCTCGTCGGCTTCGCCGTCGCCATGGCGCTCACCGTCGGCTTCAGCCTGATGATGGACGCCTCCGGCCTCTTCCACGACGCCGACCTCACGGCCGAACGCCCGAACACCGACTTCATCTGGAAGCCAGACCTCTTCTCGTTCGTCGTGGCCGTCCTCGCGGGCATCGCGGGGACGTTGTCGCTGACCTCGGCGAAGTCCGGCGCCCTGGTGGGCGTGGCGATCTCGGTGACCACCGTCCCGGCCGCGGCCAACGCCGCCGTCGCCCTGAGCTACGGCTTGTACGCGCAGGCCCGTGGCTCCGCCGAGCAACTGCTGCTGAATCTCGCGGGGATCGTGGTGGCGGGGACGCTCACGCTGCTCGTCCAGAAGCTGTTCTGGGCGAGGCAGCGGGCACGCCTCAAGGCACCCGCCCACTGACCTGCACTACCGCACGCCGGGCACGCCGTCCCCGCCGTCACCGGGCCCAGCAGCTCAACAGCGGCGCCGGAGTGCCGCTGCCGGTGGCCTCGAAGCCGAACGTGGTCTCGCCGGTCGCCGTGATCGTGCCGTGCGTACGGTCGTTGGTCGCGGTGACGTTGCGGCCGGACTGCTGGAAGGTCGCATTCCAACGGTCGACGACTTTCTGCTCGGCGGGCCAGGTCCAGCCGACGGTCCAGCCGCGGATCTCCGCACCGGACGTGTTGATCACCCGGATCGTGGCGGTGAAATGCTCCCACTGGCTGTCGACCTGCCAGGAGGCGCGGCACCCGCGGTCGCCCTCCTGCGGCACGGCGCCCACGTTCCCGGCACCGCCCGTGTACGTGGGATCCGGGGAGCGGCCGGGGTGAGCGGACCGGGACGGCGAACCGGACGGCTTGCCGGGCGACTTCGAGGGACGGTCCGGCGATGGGCTCTCCTTGCCGGACGGTGAGTCGTCCGGATCGGGCGTTCCCGGGGCGGAGTCGCTCGGCTCCTGCGGCGCCACGGGCGTGAGGGACGCCGGGGACTTCGCCTCGGGACGCGCGGCGCCGAACGGCCACAGTCCGGCCTGGTGGGCGATGACCGCCGCGAGGACGAGGACGAGCCCCGCCGCGACGCCGCCCACGACCGCCGACCGGAACGGCCCTCCGCGCCGCCCCTCCCCCGTCCCTCCGCGGTCGGAGACGGTCTCCTCCCCCGGCCTGGCCAGGGCGTCGAGCACCGAGCGGGTGAGGGTGACGGGTGCCTCGACCATCCGGGCCGGAAGGCGGGCATAGGGGCGTACGAGGGCGGGCTGGGCCGGGCCGTCGTGCGACCGGGACGCCGGACCGTTCCGGTCCGGGGCGTCACGGGCTGGATCGAGATCGTCCTGACGCAAAAGGCTCTCTCTGCGCTGCGGGGCTTGACGAGGAACCGTCATCCTTCAGGCCGTCGGCCGGATCCGCACTCGAAGGATTCACCAGTTACCGGCCGGTCCGCCGCGCGGACGGGCCGACGCCGGAATCCTGCACTCCGCCGCCACACGGACGTTGCCTGGGCGTGGCGCTCGGGACGCCTCCGTCTCACTCGCGCCCCGCGCGTGGCGCAGGACCTTCGCGCAGGACCCGTGACACGGAACGGCGCGCCCCGGGGCGGTCCAACCGCCTCCGGAGCGCGCCGCGTCGCTTCGTTCGGCCCAGTTCGGTTCAGGCCGGTTCAGCTCAGCCCAGCGCGGACTTCACCACGTCCGCCAGCCGGCTGGCCACCGACCGCGCCTGGTCGGTGTCGGCGGCCTCGACCATGACCCGTACGAGCGGCTCCGTGCCGGAGGGGCGCAGCAGGACCCGGCCGGTGGAGCCCAGTTCGCGTTCGGCGTCGGCGACGGCGGCCGCCAGCTCGGGGGACGTGCCGACGCGGGACCTGTCCACGTCCGGGACGTTGATCAGCACCTGGGGCAGGCGGTCCATGACGGACACCAGGTCCGCCAGGCTGCGGCCGGTGGCCGCCACGCGCGCCGCCAGCATCAGGCCGGTCAGGGTGCCGTCGCCGGTGGTGGCGTGGTCGAGGATGATCACGTGGCCGGACTGCTCGCCGCCCAGCGCGTAGCCCTCGTTCTTCATCGACTCCAGGACGTAGCGGTCGCCGACCGCTGTCTGCACCAACTCGATGCCCTCGCGCTCCATGGCCAGTTTGAAGCCGAGATTCGACATGACCGTGGCCACGACGGTGTTCTTGCGCAGGCCCTCCGCCTCGCGCAGCCCGAGCGCGAGCACCGCGAGGATCTGGTCGCCGTCGATGTCGTCGCCCTGCGCGTCCACCGCCAGGCAGCGGTCCGCGTCACCGTCGTGCGCGATGCCCAGGTCGGCGCCGTGCTCGACGACCGCGGCACGGAGCTGATCCATGTGCGTGGAGCCGCAGTTGTCGTTGATGTTGAGGCCGTCGGGGTCGGCACCAATGGTGACGACATCGGCGCCCGCCCGCGCGAACGCCTCCGGGGAGACCCGCGAGGCCGCCCCGTGCGCCTCGTCCAGGACGACCTTCAGCCCGTCGAGGCGGTTCGGCAGGACGCCGATGAGGTGCGCGACGTAGTTGTCGAACCCCTCGTCGTAGGTCCGTACGCGGCCGACACCCTCGCCGGTCGGCCGGTCCCACGGCTCGCCCGACCTGTGCTCCTCGTAGACCGATTCGATGCGGTCCTCGAGTTCGTCGGCGAGCTTGTGCCCGCCCCGGGCGAAGAACTTGATGCCGTTGTCCGGCATCGGGTTGTGACTGGCGGACAGCATCACGCCGAGGTCGGCGCCCAGCGCGCCGGTGAGATACGCCACCGCGGGGGTGGGCAGCACACCGACGCGCAGAACGTCCACGCCCGCGCTCGCGAGGCCCGCCACGACGGCGGCCTCCAGGAACTCTCCGGAAGCGCGCGGATCACGCCCCACCACCGCCGTCGGCCGATGGCCCTCGAACGTGCCGGCCTCAGCAAGCACATGTGCCGCCGCGACCGACAGACCGAGCGCCAGCTCCGCCGTCAGGTCCGCGTTCGCGACACCGCGCACGCCGTCCGTGCCGAAGAGTCGTCCCACTGGTGTCCTCCGAGTTGCTGTCGAAATGAGCCGCGCATGAACGCCTTATGTCTGTATACGCTCTCCGGCTGCCCATATACGACCGCCCCGACGGCACAATGCGTGCCGCCGGGGCGGTCGTACGGAAACGAGCGATCAGCGCTTGCTGTACTGCGGCGCCTTACGAGCCTTCTTCAGACCCGACTTCTTGCGCTCGACGGCGCGGTCGTCGCGGCTGAGGAAGCCGGCCTTCTTGAGCGGGCCGCGGTTGTTGTCGACGTCCGCCTCGTTCAGCGCACGGGCGACACCGAGGCGCAGCGCACCGGCCTGACCGGACACGCCGCCGCCGTTGATGCGGGCGACGACGTCGTAACGGTCGTCGAGCTCGAGCACCTTGAAGGGCTCGTTGACTTCCTGCTGGTGCACCTTGTTGGGGAAGTACTCCTCCAGGGTGCGACCGTTGATCTTCCACTGACCGCTGCCCGGCACGATGCGGACGCGGGCAATGGCGTTCTTGCGCCGCCCGAGGCCGGCGGCCGGCTGCGGCTCGCCGAAGCGGGACGCGAGCGACTCGGAGGTGTACTCCGACTGCTCGGGCGTCTCGGTGGTGTACTCCTCGACCTCTTCGATCGGGGTCTCAGCGGTGGTCTCGGCCACGATGCTCCTCAGATTCTCTTCGTCTTAGGGGTGGCCGGGACTACTGCGCGACCTGGCTGATCTCGAACGGGACCGGCTGCTGGGCACCGTGCGGGTGCTCGGAGCCGGAGTAGACCTTCAGCTTCGAGAGCATCTGACGGCCCAGGGTGTTCTTCGGGAGCATGCCCTTGATGGCCTTCTCGACGGCCTTCTCGGGGTTCTTGTCCAGCAGCTCGTCGTAGCGGACGGACCGCAGACCACCCGGGTAACCGGAGTGGCGGTAGGCCATCTTCTGGGTCCGCTTGTTGCCGGAGAGGTGCACCTTGTCGGCGTTGATGATGATGACGAAGTCACCAGTGTCAACGTGCGGCGCGTAGACCGGCTTGTGCTTTCCCCGGAGAAGGGTGGCGGCCTGTGTGGCCAGACGGCCCAGAACAACGTCGGTGGCGTCGATGACGTGCCACTGACGCGTCACGTCGCCGGGCTTGGGGCTGTACGTACGCACGGTCGTAGCCTTCGATTCTTCAGTGATGGGGTCTCCCCCAGCCCGCCCAGGGCTGTGGGGACGTGGTCCTAGCACAGGCCACCCGGACGATCACGACAGCCGTGGCCGCACATCGGTGACGCAAACCGAGTGCATGCCGCTGGTCATCGGCCCGGTGGACCGGCGTAACGGCCTCTCACGTGAGAACGAGCAAGCCAGTACGCATAACGAACTGGCAGAATACCGGCCCGGCAGGAGAGGGTCAAAATCGCCCCGGCCCGCACGCCACGCTCACCGCGCCCGCACCACGCGCCCCTCGTCCCACACGGGCTCCGGCGCCTCCCTCACCAGCCCGTCCTGGCCGAAGACGAGGAAGCGGTCGAAGGAGCGGGCGAACCAGCGGTCGTGCGTCACGGCCAGGACCGTCCCCTCGTACGCCTCCAGGCCCTGCTGGAGGGCCTCCGCGCTCTCCAGGTCCAGGTTGTCCGTGGGCTCGTCCAGGAGGAGCGCGGTCGTCCCGGCCAGCTCGAGCAGCAGGATCTGGAAGCGGGCCTGCTGGCCGCCGGAGAGCCGGTCGAAGGTCTGGTCGCCCTGGCGCTCCAGCTCGTACCGGCGCAGGACGGACATGGCGCCGCCCCGGTCCTTGGCATGTTCCTTCCAGAGGATGTCGACCAGGGTGCGGCCCTCCAGCTCGGGGTGCGCGTGCGTCTGCGCGAAGTGGCCGGGCACGACGCGCGCGCCGAGCTTCCACTCCCCCGTGTGCCGGACGGCGTCCCCGGCGAGCAGCCGCAGGAAGTGCGACTTGCCGGAGCCGTTGGAGCCCAGGACCGCGACCCGCTCGCCGTAGAAGACCTCCAGCGAGAACGGCTTCATCAGACCGGTCAGCTCCAGCTTCTTCGCCGTCACCGCGCGGACGCCGGTACGCCCGCCGCGCAGCCGCATCCGGATGTCCTGCTCCCGCGGCGGCTCCTGTGGCGGCCCGGCCTCCTCGAACTTCCGCAGCCGGGTCTGGGCGGCCTGGTAGCGGGAGGCAAGACCGTCGTTGTAGGCGGCCTTGTTCTTGAGTGTGTTCACGAGCTGCTTGAGCTGGGCATGCCGCTCGTCCCAGCGGCGGCGCAGCTCCTCGAAGCGGGCGAAGCGCTCGCGCCGGGCCTCGTGGTACGTGGCGAAGCCGCCGCCGTGCACCCACACGTCACTCCCGGCCGGGCTCGGCTCCACGCTGACGATCTTCTCCGCGGAGCGGGCGAGCAACTCGCGGTCGTGGGAGACGAAGAGCACCGTCTTCCGCGTCTCGCGCAGCTGCGCCTCCAGCCATCGCTTGCCGGGGACGTCGAGGTAGTTGTCCGGCTCGTCGAGAAGGAGCACCTCCTCGGGCCCGCGCAGCAGCGCCTCCAGCACCAGCCGCTTCTGCTCGCCGCCGGAGAGCGTGCGCACCTGCCGCCACTGCGCCTTCTCGTACGGGACGCCGAGGGCGGCCGTGGTGCACATGTCCCAGACGGTCTCGGCCTCGTACCCCCGCGCCTCGGCCCAGTCGCTGAGCGCCTGCGCGTACGCCATCTGCGCGGCCTCGTCGTCGACGGTCATGATCGCCGTCTCGGCGTCGTCGACGGCCCGCGCCGCCTGCCGGATGCGCGGCTGGGCGACGGAGACGAGCAGGTCGCGAACGGTCCGCTCGTCCCGCACACTGCCCACGAACTGGGGCATGACGCCGAGGCCGCCGCTGACCGTCACCGATCCGCCGTGCGGCGCCAGTTCTCCCGACAGCAGCCGCAGCAGCGTGGTCTTCCCGGCGCCGTTGGCCCCGACCAGCGCCACGGCCGCGCCCTCGCCCACCCGGAACGAGGCGTCGGCGAGCAGAACGCGCCCGTCCGGCAGGTAGTACTCCACGTGCGCTGCCTCGATATGCCCCATGAGGCGCATTCTGGGCTCCGGACCACCCGCGCACCAACCCGTTTTTCTTCCGTAGGATGCGCGCCATGAGCTTTGGGCAAGGGGGGCCTTTCGGCCCGGGGGGTTCACAGCAGTCGGGGACGCCCGACTGGGGAGCGATGGCCGACCGTACGGCGGCCCGCAAGCGCAAGCAGCGGCTGACGCTGATGATCGGCGGCGCGGCCGCGACCGCAGCGGTGGCCGTGCTCGTGGCGACGGCGGTGGTCAACGCGGGGGGCTCCGACGACAAGCCGCAGTCGCTGCCGACCCCGGAGACCCTGCCCGCGGAACCGGACCAGCCGGAACCGACCTTCTCCGACGTCTCCGTGCCGCCCCCGCCGAAGCCCATCGACTTCATCTCCAACGTGAAGAAGGACAAGGCGCCGCTCAGCGCCGGCACCCTCTTCCCGGGCAAGTCCGTGACGATGAGCAGCCGTTCGTACGACCGGGGCGCCTCGGCCTCCAGCAAGAAGTGCGCCTCCGGTGTCTCCGGCCGGCTCGCTCCCGCGCTCAACCGCAACGACTGCACCCGGCTGATCCGGGCGAGCTTCGAGCGTGGCGGTGTCGCCGTGACCGTCGGCGTCGCGGTGTTCGACACCGAGGCGCAGGCGACGAAGGCCAAGGAGCAGGCGAACGGGAACGTGCAATCGCTCGCGGGCGACGGCATTCCGTCGTTCTGCCGCGCGACCGCCTGCCGCCTCACCACGAACGCCATCGGCCGCTATGCCTACTTCACGGTCTCCGGATTCACCTCGGGCAAGGCGGTGACCTCCTCCGACACCAAGGCCCGGCAGGCCGGCAAGGACATCGCCGACTACACCTTCAGCCGCATCGTGGACCGGGGCGAGAGCCAGGCGTCCGCCGCGGCAACGGCGCAGACGGGGAACTGAGCGCGCGTCGCGGGCAGAGCGCGGCCGGCCTCGCGGAGGCGCAGGCCGGGGAAGAACCGGAACGACCCCCTCCGCCCCGTGGCGCGGAGTCTCACCGGGACAGGCTTTCGACCGATATCGCATCGTCATCCGAACCCCCTGGTCAGGAGCGCGGCACGGGTCGTTGAATGAACGACCGTGCCCTCCCTCCGTGCCCTGATCGCCTTCCCGCGCATGCTGCGCCACGGCTCTCGCGTCGGCACCGACCTGCCGCCCGACGAGGCGGTGGTCCTGGACGCGCCGGAGGCTCCGCTCCGCGCCGCGCTCACCGCCGCCGCCGCGGGCGACTTCGCCCCGGCCCGCCACCTGCTCGCCGCCACCCGCCTCGGCGCCGAATGGGAGCGGCGCGACGGATACGTCTCCGTGCTGGCCGAGTTCGCCGTGCACAACCCCGGCTGGCTGGACGCCTGGCTCGCCGCCTCCCCCGAGGACCCCGACGCCGTCCTCGTCAAGGCCGGCCTCGGCATCGACCAGGCCTGGCGCATCCGCAGCGCGGCACGCGCCGCGGACGTGTCACGTGAGCAGTTCCGCGCCTTCTTCGCCCTGCTCGAGGACGCCGTCCCGGTCATCCGCGCCGCAGCGGACCTCAACCCGACCGACCCCGTGCCCTGGCGGATCGCCCTCACCCACGCCCGCGGCGTCCAGGCCCCGCGCGAGGTCTTCGACGCGTACTGGCGGGAGGCCGTCGAACGCGCCTCGCACCACTACGGCTGCCACAGCACCGCCCTCCAGTACCTCAGCGAGAAGTGGTACGGCTCGCACGAGGAGATGTTCGCCTTCGCCGAGCGCGCAGCGGCGGCGGCCCTGCCCGGATCCCAGCTGCACGCCCTCCCCCTGCTGGCCGCCGTCGAGTACGAGGTCGTCGCCGACCGCACCCAGGACGGCCCCATCGCCGGGGACCGTATCGACGCGGCGATCGACCGCGCCCTGGAACTCTCCTCCTGGTACGAGCCGGGCGACCCCGAGATCGCCGGCGTCCGCAACCACCTCACCCTCATGCTGCTGCGCGCCGGGCGCTGGACCGTCGCGCTCGACATGTTCCGCGCGATCGGCGTGCACGCCCGCAGCGCCCCCTGGTCCTACTTCGGCGATCCGCGCAAGGAGTTCCTCGACTTCCGTACAGGCGTGCGCATGCAGGTCGCCATGCAGACGCCGTTCTTCGGCACCCCGCACCAGCCGCGCACCGCCCCGCCCGTCCACGCCGAGTGGGCGCCGCGCACGCTCGCCATCTGCGCGGCCGTGCCGCACAAGGTCGCCCAGGCCGCCCTCATGTGCAACGCCTCCCTCCGCGTCGCCCCGGCCGGACCGTCGGCCACCTACGTGGAGACGGCCGCGGAACCGGGCACGCCCCGGCGCGGCACGCTCCTCGGCGAGGAGCCGCTGATCGCCGCCGTCGACACACTGACCACGGGAGAGAAGTGGCCGGCGATCGTCCTCCACCGCAGCGGCGACCGTTCCGGATTCACGGTCTTCCAGCGCGGCAGGCGCACGGCCGCGCACCAGTGGGACCCGGCCGCGGCGATCCCCTCCCTCCAGGACGCCTCCGCGACCGCCCGCGCCCTGTCCGCCGCCTTCTCCGTCGCGGACGCCCGGCCGCTGACGGCGCTGCTGCGCGGCTCGGACGAGGCGGCCCGGCGCCAGGCCGACCTGGTCCGGGCGCTCGGCCTGCCCGCGCCGCCCACCGGTTTCGGCGAGCGCACGGACGTCCTCGACGGCGTCCCCGGCGCGCAGGTCATCGCCCGCCGCGGCCTGCTCACCGGCTTCCGCGAATCGGTCACCACCAAGCCGGGCGCCATGCCCGGGGAGAGCGGCCCGCGCCCCGAATCGGCCCGCCTGCCCACCCGATGGTGGGCGCTGCGCTCCATCGCGCTGCTGGTCTTCCTGCCCACCACGGTCTACGCCTGGTGGGCCCCCGGCCTCGGCGTCCTGCGGCCCGCGCTCGCCACCTGCGCCACGCTGTACGTCGCCGGCCAGCTCCTGCGGGCCTGGCGCCGCCGGCCACGAAGCGCCTGAGCGGGATACGGACGGGGCGGCCCCGTACGAGGCCCCGCCCCGCACGTACGGATCCGGAGCCGTAACGGATCCGGAGCCGTGACGGATCCGGAGCCGTACGGGATCCGGGGTCGCCCCGCCCACACCGTGACGCGGATCTCCCGCTCCCGCCTTCCTCCGGCGCCCCTGCGGGTGATAGGCACGGAAGCAGACATTCCTCTTCAGGCCCGGTCAAGCCTGTTCGGGCCCAGTCAAGCCCGTTCAGGTCCGATCAGGCACCTTCGAGAACTCGTCAGCCTCTCCACAGCACGCGAAAGCCCCCGCCATGGCCCACGACAGCACCCCCGACGCCCACATATTCGAGATCGACCTCACCCGCGAGGAAGCGCGCCGCCGCGCCGAGGTCCTCGCGGCGATGGGCCCGGAGTGGGACCCGGCCGCGGTGATGGAGGCCGAGGACGAGGCCTACCGGATGCTCTACTCGAACCTCGACGAGCGCCAGCAGGAGATCCACGACCGCCTGGTGGCCGAGGGCGTCCTGCCCGCCCGTCCCGAGGACGGCCGTGCTCCCTCTTGATCCCGATGCCGACAGGGCCCGCCGGGCCTGGCTCCCCTGCCCCCGCTGCGAGGACCACCTCGACTGCGACACCTGCCTCGCGGGCAGCACGTGCGGTGACCACTGGCGTTACCTGCTGTCCAACCGAGGTCACGTGGTGCATCTGCAGTGCCCGGCATGCACACACATCTGGTCGCACGACACCTCAGCGTAGCCGCGGCGTACCGAGGCAGGGGCCACAGGGCCGCGACGGCGTCCGGTGTCAGCAGCAGCCCGCGCCCGCCGCGTCCCCCGGCAGGGTCCGCTTGTTCCGCGCCGCCAGATTGCGCGCCGCGAGCCGGTCGTCCGGCGGGTAGCCGACCTCCTCCAGCGTCAGGCCGTGGGGACGCACCACATTGACCGCGGAGTGGCGCACCCGCCCCGCCAGGACCTCGCGCGGGAAGTCGACCGGACGGTGTCCGTCGCCGACGAGCAGCATCGCCCCCACCAGGGCGCGCACCATGTTGTGGCAGAAGGCGTCCGCCCGGACCGTCGCGACCGCGAGGCCCGCGTCCTCCTGTCCCGGGAGCGGCCGCTCCCAGTGCAGGTCGAGCAGCTTGCGGATGGTCGTCGCGCCCTCGCGCTTCTTGCAGTACGCGGCGAAGTCGTGCTCGCCGAGCAGCCGCTTCGCCGCCCGGTTCATCAGATCCACGTCGAGCGGCCAGTCGTGCCACAGCACATGCCCGCGGCGCAGCGGATCCACTCCGCCGCGGCGGTCCCCGACCCGGTACGCGTAGCGGCGCCAGATCGCCGAGAATCGCGCGTTGAAGCCCTCCGGGGCCTCCGCCACGCTCCAGACCCGTACATCGTGCGGGAGGCGGCCCGCGAGCCGCCTCAGCAGCTTCTCGCGATGCTCTGCCCACACCTCCTCGGCCAGATCGACGTGCGCGACCTGCCCGCGGGCGTGCACGCCCGCGTCCGTGCGCCCCGCGACGGTCAGCTGAGGCGGCTCCGGCAGCCGCAGCACGGTCCGCAGGGCGCTCTCCAGCTCGCCCTGGACCGTACGGCGCTCCCGCTGCCGCGCCCACCCGGAGAAGTCCTTGCCGTCGTACGCACAGTCCAGCCGGACCCGTACGAAGCCGGGCTCCACCTCGTCACTCACCCACACGTTCCTCTCCATGCGGAAGGGCCCGCCCCCAGCCGGAACTGGGTGCGGGCCCTCCGAAAGCCATCGGAATGGCTCAGGCGTCCTTCCCGCCCTCACCAGCCGCGTCCGCGGCGGGCTCGGCCGGGGCCTCGGCGGCCTCGTCCTTGGCGTCGGCGGCCGGGGCCGCCTCGTCCTTCTTGAGGTCCGCGACGGCCTGGTCACCGGCAGCGTCCTTGGCGGAGCGCTTGGTGGCGGCCTCGGCCTCACCCACCGCCGCCTGCTGCACGGTCAGGGCCTCGACCAGCTCGATGACCGCCATGGGCGCGTTGTCGCCGCGACGGTTGCCGATCTTGGTGATCCGGGTGTAGCCACCCGGACGGTTCTCGTAACGCGGGCCGATCTCCGTGAACAGGGTGTGGACGACACCCTTGTCGCGGACGGTCTGGAGCACCAGACGGCGGTTGTGAAGGTCACCCTTCTTCGCCTTGGTGATCAGACGCTCGGCCACCGGACGCAGGCGACGGGCCTTGGCCTCGGTGGTCGTGATACGGCCGTGCTCGAACAGCGCGGTGGCGAGGTTCGCCAGCATGAGCCGCTCGTGCGCAGCGCTGCCGCCCATACGGGCGCCCTTGGCGGGCTTCGGCATGGTGTTTCTCCTCGATGTCTGCACCGGCCGTGTCAGGTACCGGTGTCAGGGTCCGTACGGGCTGCTGCCCGCCGGAATTCTTGAGCGGTCGAGGTGCCGGGCGCATCGCCCGGCACCTCGACCCGAACATCAGTACTGCTCGGTCTCCACGAAGCCGGTGTCGCCCTCGTCCTCCGCGCCGAACGCGTCGGCGGCGGCGGTCGGGTCGAATCCGGGCGGGCTGTCCTTGAGGGCCAGGCCCATGCCGGCCAGCTTCGCCTTGACCTCGTCGATCGACTTCGCACCGAAGTTGCGGATGTCGAGCAGGTCGGCCTCCGAGCGGGCCACGAGCTCGCCCACCGTGTGGATGCCTTCGCGCTTGAGGCAGTTGTACGAGCGGACCGTGAGTTCGAGCTCCTCGATCGGGAGCGCGAGGTCGGCGGCCAGGGCGGCGTCCGTCGGGGACGGGCCCATGTCGATGCCCTCGGCGTCGATGTTGAGCTCGCGGGCCAGGCCGAACAGCTCGACCAGGGTCTTGCCGGCCGACGCCATGGCGTCGCGCGGGCGCATGGCCTGCTTGGTCTCGACGTCGACGATCAGCTTGTCGAAGTCGGTGCGCTGCTCGACACGGGTCGCCTCGACCTTGTAGGTGACCTTGAGCACCGGGCTGTAGATCGAGTCGACCGGGATCCGGCCGATCTCCTGGCCCAGCTGCTTGTTCTGCACCGCGGAGACGTAGCCGCGACCGCGCTCGACGGTCAGCTCCATCTCCAGCTTGCCCTTGCCGTTCAGGGTGGCGAGGACGAGGTCCGGGTTGTGGACCTCGACGCCGGCCGGCGGGGCGATGTCGGCGGCGGTGACCAGACCCGGGCCCTGCTTGCGCAGGTACATCACGACCGGCTCGTCGTGCTCCGAGGAGACGACGAGCTGCTTGATGTTGAGGATCAGGTCGGTGACGTCCTCCTTGACGCCCGGCACGGTGGTGAACTCGTGCAGGACGCCGTCGATCCGGATGCTCGTCACGGCGGCACCGGGGATCGAGGAGAGGAGCGTGCGACGCAGGGAGTTTCCGAGGGTGTAGCCGAAGCCCGGCTCGAGCGGCTCGATCACGAACCGTGAGCGGAATTCGTCCACGACCTCTTCGGTCAGAGAGGGACGCTGAGCGATCAGCATGAAAATTGCCTCCAGTCTTCGGCACCCGCTATTTGATGCCGAGCCCCGGGCGGCAGCCCGAGGTCGATACTGCAAGGGTACGGGCGGTACGGCCCGAATGGAGCCGTACCGCCCGAGACCGAGCTACTACTTCGAGTAGAGCTCGACGATGAGCTGCTCCTGCACCTGCGTGTCGATCGCCTGACGCTCGGGCATGGAGTGCACGAGGATCCGCAGCTTCGACGGGATCGCCTCCAGCCACGCCGGGACGGTCCTGTCACCCGCCTCGGCCTGGGCCACCTGGAAGGGGGTCATGTTCCGGGAGGACTCGCGGACCTCGATGATGTCGTTCACGACCACGCGGGCCGACGGGATGTCGGTCTTGCGGCCGTTCACGTTGATGTGCCCGTGGCGGACCAGCTGACGGGCGTGGTCACGGGACTTGGCGAAGCCGGCCCGGTAGACCACGTTGTCGAGACGGGTCTCGAGGATGCGCAGGAGGTTCTCACCCGTCTTGCCCTGCCTGCGGTTGGCCTCGCCGTAGTAGCCACGGAACTGCTTCTCGAGGACACCGTAGATACGGGCACACTTCTGCTTCTCACGCTTCTGCAGAAGGTACTCGCTGTCCTTGGTGCGCCCGCGTCCGTGCTCACCCGGGGGGTAAGGACGGATCTCGATCGGGCACTTCGCGCTCTCGCACTTGCTCCCCTTGAGGAAGAGCTTCTGCTTCTCCCGACGGCAACGCTTGCAGTCGGCCCCGGTGTAACGCGCCATTGTTGTCTTGTCTCCTACCTCAGATGATCAGACGCGGCGGCGCTTGGGCGGGCGGCATCCGTTGTGCGGGGTGGGGGTGACGTCCTGGATCGAACCGACCTCGAGGCCCGTGGCCTGGAGGGAGCGGATCGCGGTCTCACGGCCGGAGCCGGGACCCTTGACGAAGACGTCGACCTTGCGCATGCCGTGCTCCTGCGCGCGGCGGGCGGCCGACTCGGCGGCCATCTGCGCGGCGAAGGGGGTGGACTTGCGCGAGCCCTTGAAGCCGACGTGGCCGGCCGAGGCCCAAGAGATCACGTTCCCGGTCGGGTCGGTGATCGAGACGATCGTGTTGTTGAACGTGCTCTTGATGTGAGCGTGCCCGTGGGCGACGTTCTTCTTCTCCTTGCGGCGCACCTTCTTGGCGCCGGCCGTACGGCTCTTCGGAGGCATTGAGTGAATCTTCTCCCGTGGAGGTGGTCGGTCCTACAGCTCGGACCGCTCGGCAGCGTCCGGTGAGGACTACTTCTTGCCCGGCTTCTTCTTGCCGGCGATCGCGCGACGCGGGCCCTTGCGGGTGCGGGCGTTGGTGTGAGTCCGCTGACCGTGGACCGGAAGGCCACGGCGGTGGCGAAGACCCTGGTAGCAACCGATCTCGACCTTGCGGCGGATGTCGGCCTGGATCTCGCGACGGAGGTCACCCTCGGTCTTGTAGTTCGCGTCGACGTACTCGCGGATCTTGACCAGGTCCTCTTCGCCCAGGTCGCGAACGCGGGTGTCGGGGTTCACACCGGTGTTCTTCAGCGTCTCCTGAGCGCGGGTGCGCCCGATGCCGAAGACATAGGTGAGGGCAACCTCCACGCGCTTCTCACGCGGGAGGTCAACGCCTGCAAGGCGTGCCATTCATGGCTCCTGTTGACTTGCGGAGGTCTTCCGCAGCACCGGTCCCGGCCGCCGTACCAGGTACGTACCGGGTCCCCGGCCTCCGACCGAGGGTGTCGACCCGCCTCAGGAGCGGAATCGGGTGACTGCGTATGTATGTGTGTCGCGTACGTCGCGCGAAGAACTGCGAAGTGCAGGTCGGCGTGCGTCAGCCCTGGCGCTGCTTGTGGCGCAGGTTGTCGCAGATGACCATGACCCGGCCGTGACGGCGGATCACCTTGCACTTGTCGCAGATCTTCTTGACGCTCGGCTTGACCTTCATGGGATGTGAGGTTCTCCGGGTCAGTGCCGCACCCCACGGGAGGGGGCGGGGCAAGATCTACTTGTAGCGGTAGACGATCCGACCGCGCGTCAGGTCGTACGGAGACAGCTCCACAACGACCCGGTCATCCGGGAGGATACGGATGTAGTGCATCCGCATCTTGCCGCTGATGTGCGCGAGGACCTTGTGACCGTTCTGGAGCTCCACCTTGAACATGGCGTTCGGGAGGGACTCGATCACGGTGCCCTCGATCTCGATGGCACCTTGCTTCTTGGCCACGCTTCGCCCTTCGAATCGGCTACCTTGATCAGCCCTCGCGCGCGCATGCGGACATACGGATGCACGAGAGCCGACGCATCAGTCTACGTCAGGGCATCCTGAAAGACGAAATCGGGCCTGGAATCTGCCCGGCCACCAAGATCCTTAACCCAGGGGGTCAGGGGCGGCGGTGACGCCCAGCTCGGCGAGCTTCGCCTTGCCGCCGTCGACGGCGGTCAGCACGAGAGGGCCGGCCTCGGTCAGCGCGACCGAGTGCTCCCAGTGGCTGCTCCACGTCCCGTCGTCGGTCTTGACCGTCCAGTCGTCCTCGAGGACATGGGTGCGCGGGGTACCGAGGCTCACCATGGGCTCGATCGCGATGCAGAAGCCGGGCACCAGCCGCGGGCCCCGACCGCGCCTGCGGTCCACGTAGTTGAGCAGGTGCGGGTCCATGTGCATCTCGGAACCGATGCCGTGGCCGCCGTAGTCCTCGATGATCCCGTACTTGCCGGTGGCCGGACGCGGCTGACGGCGGATGTAGCCCTCGATCGCCTTGGAGATGTCGACCAGCCGGTTGCCCTGCTGGACCGCGGCGATGCCGGCCCACATGGACTCCTCGGTGACCCGGCTGAGTTCATGCAGTTCCGGAGCGTGACCGGAGCCCACGAAGACCGTGATCGCCGCGTCGCCGTGCCAACCGTCGACGATGGCCCCGGCGTCGATGGAGAGGAGGTCACCGTCCTTCAGCACGGTGTCCGTGTCCGGGATGCCGTGGACCACGACCTCGTTGGCCGAGGTGCAGATGGTGGCGGGAAAGCCGCCGTAGCCGAGGAAGTTGGACTTGGCGCCGTGCTCGGCGAGGACCTTGCGCGCGGTGTCGTCCAGGTCCTTGGTGGTGGCGCCCGGGACGGCGGCCTCCCGGCAGGCCGCGTGCACCGCGGCCACGACCAGCCCCGCCTCGCGCATCTTCGCGATCTGCTCCGGGGTCTTGATCTCTACCATCGGTGCCGCTCCTCCGGCGGGCCCAGCCGCCGCTCCCGCGGAGGTGGTCGCCCTCCGCTGTTCTTTCTCCGTCTTCCGTTACCGCTCTACGGTAACGGCTCCCGACAGCGCTCGGCCGCGGTGCCCATGAGGAACACCGCGGCCGTCATGACGCCGTCGTCGAACTCAGGCGGCCTTCTGCCGCAGGGCCTCCATGGCCCGCTGCGTGACCTCGGCCACCTTGCCGAGGGCCGAGATCGTCACGACCAGGCCCTGGGTCTTGTAGTAGTCGATGATCGGCTCGGTCTGCTCGTGGTAGACCTCGAGCCGCTTGCGGACCGTTTCCTCGCTGTCGTCCTCGCGCTGGTACAGCTCGCCGCCGCACTCGTCGCAGACTCCGTCCGCCTTCGGCGGCTTGTACTGGACGTGGAAGGTGTGCGCGCTGTTGTTCCGGCAGGTCCGGCGACCCGCGATCCGCTTGACGACCTCTTCCTCGGGGACCTCCAGGTCGAGCACGGCGTCGAGCCCGATGCTCTTCTCCTCGAGGATCACGTCGAGCGCCTGCGCCTGGCTGAGATTCCTCGGGAAGCCGTCCAGCAGGCATCCACCGGCGGCGTCCGGCTGCTCGAGCCGGTCCTTGGCCATACCGATGGTCACCTCGTCGGGTACCAGCTCGCCGGCGTCCATGTACTCCTTCGCCTGGCGGCCCAGGGGCGTGCCCTGGCTGATGTTGGCGCGGAACAGGTCGCCCGTGGAGATGTGCGGGATCGACAGGTTCTCGGCGAGGTACGCGGCCTGCGTACCCTTCCCGGCCCCGGGAGGCCCGACGAGGACGATTCGCATCAGCGGAGGAACCCTTCGTAGTTACGCTGCTGAAGCTGGCTCTCGATCTGCTTGACGGTCTCCAGACCCACACCCACGATGATCAGGATGCTCGTCCCACCGAACGGGAAGTTCTGGTTCGCTCCGAAGCCTGCCAACGCCGTTGTCGGCACAAGTGCGATCAAGCCCAGGTACAGCGACCCCGGCCAGGTGATCCGATTGAGCACGTAGCTCAGGTACTCAGCAGTGGGTCGACCAGCCCGGATGCCCGGGATGAAGCCACCATACTTCTTCATGTTGTCGGCGACTTCCTCGGGGTTGAACGAGATGGCCACATAGAAGAAGGCGAAGAAAACGATGAGGAGGAAGTACGTGCCCAGGTAATACGGGCCGGTCCCCTGCGTCAGATGCTGCTGGATCCACTGAGCCCAGGGCTCCTTGGAGTTGCTGAACTGCACCAGCAGGGCGGGAATGTAGAGCAGCGAGGACGCGAAGATGACGGGAATCACACCCGCCTGGTTGACCTTCAGCGGAATGTAGGTCGAGGTGCCGCCGTAGGACCTGCGGCCGATCATGCGCTTCGCGTACTGCACCGGAATGCGGCGCTGAGCCTGTTCGACGAAGACCACGAGGCCGACCATCGCGAGCCCGACCAGGATCACGATGCCGAACTCCAGCCAGCCGTCGAGGATCTTGCCTTCGAGCTTGATCGCCCACAGGGCCTGCGGGAAGCTCGCGGCGATCGAGATGAACATCAGGATCGACATGCCGTTGCCGATACCGCGGTCGGTGATCAGCTCGCCGAGCCACATGATCAGCGCGGTACCGGCGGTCATGGTGATGACCATGACGACGGTCACGAAGATCGACTGGTCCGGGATGATGTCCGCGTTGCGAGTGCACTGCGGGAAGAGGGAGCCGGAGCGGGCGGTGGCCACGAGGCCGGTGCCCTGGAGTACGGCGAGGGCGACCGTCAGATAGCGGGTGTACTGCGTGATCTTCGCCTGCCCGGACTGCCCCTCCTTCTTCAGGGCCTCCAGCCGGGGAATGACCACGGTCAGCAGCTGCAGGATGATGCTCGCCGTGATGTACGGCATGATGCCGAGCGCAAAAATCGTGACCTGCAGCAGAGCGCCGCCGCTGAACATGTTGACCAGACCGAACAGCCCCTGGCTGCCCTCGGCCTGCTTCATGCAGTAGTTGACGTTCGGGTAGCTGACCCCGGGGATCGGGATGTGTGCCCCGAGCCGGAACAGCACGATGACGCCCAGCGTGAAGAGCAGCTTCTTGCGCAGGTCGGGCGTCTTGAACGCCCGGGCGAACGCGGTGAGCACGGTGCCTCCTGCGACCCCCGCGTATCGGCGCGAGAGGTGACGGTCTAGAAAGTCGACGAGTACTGGTCAGTCAAAAGCCGCGCGGATGCGGACCGCGCGGCCCGGAGCAGGGCCCCAGGTGCTGCAAGCAACACCGCACGCCACCTTACCGGCGGACATGTCCCCCGTGGAACGACCAACCGGGGATGCCTCATGAGAGGCATCCCCGGCTGAATGCGTCATCGTGCTCAGACGAGCTCGGTGACAGTGCCGCCGGCGGCGGTGATCTTCTCCTTGGCGGAGCCGGAGACGGCGTCGACCGTCACCTGCAGCGCCACGGAGACCTCGCCGGTGCCCAGCACCTTCACGAGCTGGTTCTTGCGCACCGCACCCTTGGCGACCAGGTCGGCCACCGTGACCTCGCCACCCTGCGGGTAGAGCGCGGCCAGCTTGTCCAGGTTGACGACCTGGTACTCGGTGCGGAAGGGGTTCTTGAAGCCCTTGAGCTTCGGGAGACGCATGTGGAGGGGCATCTGCCCACCCTCGAAGCGCTCCGGAACCTGGTAGCGGGCCTTGGTGCCCTTGGTGCCACGACCTGCGGTCTTACCCTTGGACGCCTCACCACGACCGACACGGGTCTTGGCGGTCTTGGCGCCCGGGGCGGGCCGGAGGTTGTGGACCTTCAGCGGCTTGTCCTCCGCCATGTCAGTCGACCTCCTCAACCGTCACGAGGTGGCGCACGGTGTTGGCCATGCCGCGGATCTCGGGACGGTCCTCCTTGACCACCACGTCGTTCAGGCGCTTGAGCCCGAGCGAACGCAGGGTGTCGCGGTGGTTCTGCTTGCTGCCGATGTAGGACTTCGTCTGCGTGATCTTGAGGCGGGCCATTACGCACCCACCCCGGCACGCGCCCGCAGCAGAGCGGCGGGGGCGACGTCCTCCAGCGGCAGGCCACGACGGGCGGCGATCTCCTCGGGACGCTGCAGCCCCTGGAGAGCCGTCACCGTGGCGTGCACGATGTTGATCGGGTTCGACGAACCGAGCGACTTGCTCAGCACGTCGTGGATGCCCGCGCACTCCAGAACGGCGCGCACCGGGCCACCGGCGATCACACCGGTACCGGGGGAAGCCGGCTTGAGCAGGACGATGCCCGCAGCCTTCTCGCCCTGGATGGGGTGCGGGATGGTGCCCTGGATCCGGGGGACCTTGAAGAAGTGCTTCTTGGCCTCCTCAACACCCTTGGCGATGGCGGCCGGCACCTCCTTGGCCTTGCCGTATCCGACACCCACGGTGCCGTCACCGTCGCCCACCACGACCAGCGCGGTGAAGCTGAAGCGACGACCACCCTTCACAACCTTGGCGACGCGGTTGATCGCGACGACACGCTCGACGTAGGCGGTCTTCTCGGCAGCAGAGCCGCCGTCCCGCCGGTCCTTCCGGTCCCGCCGCTCGCCGCCACCGGCGCCGCCACCGCGGCGCTGGGGTCCAGCCATTGGAATTACCTCTCTCGTTTAATCCGCTAGCTACGCAGCGACACAAGGTCGCTGGCGCGACGGGCGGCTCAGAACTTGAGCCCGGCTTCGCGGGCGGCGTCGGCCAGGGCGGCGATGCGCCCGGCGTACTTGTTGCCACCGCGGTCGAACACGACGGCCTCCACGCCGGCGGCCTTGGCACGCTCGGCGACCAGGGCGCCGACCTGCTTGGCCTGAGCGCTCTTGTCACCCTCACCGCTGCGGATCGACGTGTCCAGCGACGACGCCGAGGCCAGCGTGTGGCCCGCGATGTCGTCGATGACCTGCGCGACCATGTGGCGGTTCGACCGCGTCACGACCAGGCGCGGACGCTCCGGCGTACCGGAGACCCGCTTGCGGACGCGGATGTGGCGACGCTTGAGAGCAGCGCCCTTGTAGGCCTTGCCCTTGGCGATCTTCACACCGTATGTCATGGCTTACTTACCAGCCTTTCCGACCTTGCGGCGGATGACTTCGCCCTCGTACTTGACGCCCTTGGCCTTGTACGGGTCGGGCTTGCGCAGCTTGCGGATGTTCGCGGCCACCTCGCCGACCTTCTGCTTGTCGATGCCCTCGACGCTCAGCTTGGTCGGGGACTCCACCTTGAAGGTGATGCCCTCGGGGGCCTCGACGAGAATCGGGTGGCTGTAGCCCAGGGAGAACTCCAGGTTGGAGCCCTTGGCCTGGACGCGGTAGCCGACACCGCTGATCTCGAGCCTCTTGACGTATCCCGTGGTCACGCCGGTGATCATGTTCGCCACCAGCGTGCGGGACAGGCCGTGGAGGGCCTTGTTCTGACGCTCGTCGTTGGGGCGGGACACCGCGAGGGTGCCGTCTTCGCCCTTGGCGATCTCGATCGGCGCGGAAACGGTGGTGGAGAGGGAACCCTTGGGGCCCTTCACCGAGACCGTCCGGCCATCGATGGTGACGTCCACGCCGGCGGGAACCGGGATGGGGAGCTTGCCGATACGCGACATTGCTGTTCCTCCGTTCCCGACTACCAGACGTAGGCGAGGACTTCCCCGCCCACACCCTTCTTGCTGGCCTGCTTGTCGGTGAGGAGACCGTGGGACGTGGAGATGATCGCCACGCCCAGGCCGCCGAGCACCTTCGGCAGGTTGGTGGACTTTGCGTAGACCCGCAGACCCGGCTTCGAAATCCGCTTGATGCCGGCGATCGAGCGCTCGCGGTTGGGGCCGAACTTCAGCTCGAGGACGAGGTTCTTGCCGACCTCGGCGTCCTCGACCTTCCAGCCGGTGATGAAGCCCTCCTGCTGGAGGATCTCCGCGATGTGCGACTTGATCTTGCTGTGCGGCATCGACACGGAGTCGTGGTACGCCGAGTTCGCGTTTCGCAGACGCGTCAGCATGTCTGCGATCGGATCGGTCATGGTCATGATGGCCTTCGGCCTCTCTCGCCGGGGTTTCCTGTCTGCTCCATCCCTCTCCCCGGAACAAGCCGGGACGGGTGCGGTGCGGGGACCTACGGCGTAGTAAGACGGTCTTGGGCGGCAGGCGCCCAACCCCACAATCCTAGGGGACGTGAGGAGGGCTTCCTGCCGACCAGATGCTTACCAAGAGTCCGGTAGCAGCCCGTAAGGGCTGGTTACCAGGAGCTCTTGGTCACGCCCGGCAGCTCGCCGCGGTGAGCCATCTCACGAAGGCACACACGGCAGAGGCCGAACTTGCGGTACACGGAGTGCGGACGGCCGCAGCGCTGGCAGCGGGTGTACGCGCGCACACCGAACTTGGGCTTGCGAGCAGCCTTGGCAATCAGAGCCTTCTTCGCCATCTCGCTCACGCCTCCTTGAACGGGAAGCCGAGGTGACGAAGGAGAGCGCGGCCCTCATCGTCGTTGGTCGCCGTGGTGACCACGGTGATGTCCATACCCCGGGTACGGTCGATCTTGTCCTGGTCGATCTCGTGGAACATGACCTGCTCGGTGAGACCGAAGGTGTAGTTGCCCCGACCGTCGAACTGCTTCGGGGACAGACCACGGAAGTCGCGGATGCGCGGCAGCGCGAGCGACAGCAGGCGGTCCAGGAACTCCCACATGCGGTCACCGCGGAGGGTGACGTGGGCACCGATCGGCTGGCCCTCACGCAGCTTGAACTGCGCGATGGACTTACGGGCCTTGGTGACGGCCGGCTTCTGGCCGGTGATCGTGGCGAGGTCGCGGATGGCGCCCTCGATCAGCTTGGAGTCGCGGGCGGCGTCGCCCACACCCATGTTGACCACGATCTTGGTCAGGCCAGGGATCTGCATGACGTTCTCGTAGGAGAACTCGTCCTTCAGCTTGCCCTGGATCTCTTCGCGGTAGCGCGTCTTGAGACGCGGCGCGTTGGTGGTGGCAGTCATCAGATGTCCTCACCGGTCCGCTTGGCAACGCGGATCTTGTTGCCCTCGTCGTCGAAGCGGTACCCGACGCGGGTGACGACCTTGTTGCCGTCCTTCTCCACCACGAGCTGAACATTGCTCACGTGGATGGGGGCCTCGGTCGTCACGATGCCGCCGGTCTTCGAACCACGAGCGGTCTGGCCGGCCTTGGTGTGCTTCTTGACCCGGTTGACACCCTCGACCAGGACGCGGTCCTCGCGGGGGAAGGCCTGAATGACCTTGCCCTGCTTGCCCTTGTCCTTACCGGTGATGACCTGGACCAGGTCGCCCTTCTTGATCTTCATCGGTTACAGCACCTCCGGCGCGAGGGAGATGATCTTCATGAACTTCTTCTCGCGCAGCTCGCGGCCCACGGGGCCGAAGATACGGGTGCCGCGGGGGTCGCCATCGTTCTTGAGGATGACGGCCGCGTTCTCGTCGAAGCGGATGTACGAGCCGTCCGGGCGCCGGCGCTCCTTCACGGTGCGCACGATGACCGCCTTGACGACGTCACCCTTCTTCACGTTGCCACCGGGGATCGCGTCCTTGACGGTGGCGACGATGACGTCACCGATGCCCGCGTAGCGGCGACCGGAACCGCCGAGAACACGGATGCAAAGGATCTCCTTCGCACCAGTGTTGTCGGCGACTCGCAGTCGCGACTCCTGCTGGATCACGTCTATCTCCTGATCGTCTGCCGGTTCCCGGCAGGGACCGTGTCACGGTCCCTGCCGAGCCTGGCGGAACTGTCCAGAAGGCTGTTGCCTTCAGGCTGTCTTCTTTGGAATTCCCTGACGGGAATTGCCTACTTGGCCTTCTCGAGGATCTCGACGACGCGCCAGCGCTTGGTCGCGGACAGCGGCCGGGTCTCCATGAGGAGGACACGGTCGCCGATACCCGCGGCGTTCTGCTCGTCGTGCGCCTTGAGCTTGTTGGTACGGCGGATGACCTTGCCGTACAGCGCGTGCTTGACGCGGTCCTCGACAGCGACGACGACGGTCTTGTCCATCTTGTCGCTGACGACCAGACCCTCACGGGTCTTGCGGAATCCGCGCTCGGTCTTCTGCTCAGTCACATTCTTCTCGCTCATCAGGCGCTCTCCACCGTCTCGATGCCGAGCTCGCGCTCCCGCATCAGGGTGTAGATCCGGGCGATGTCCTTGCGGACGGCCTTCAGCCGGCCGTGGTTCTCGAGCTGTCCGGTCGCCGCCTGGAAGCGGAGGTTGAACAGCTCCTCCTTGGCCTCACGAAGCTTGCCAACGAGGTCCTCGTTGTTCAGCTCGCGCAGCTCGGACGCCTTGGTTCCGGCCGCCATCACGACTCACCTGCCTCGCGCCGAACGATCCGGCACTTCATCGGAAGCTTGTGCGCGGCGCGGGTGAGCGCCTCGCGAGCAATCTTCTCGTTCGGGTAGGACAGCTCGAACATCACCCGACCGGGCTTGACGTTCGCGACCCACCACTCCGGAGAACCCTTACCGGAACCCATGCGGGTCTCGGCCGGCTTCTTCGTGAGCGGGCGGTCCGGGTAGATGTTGATCCAGACCTTGCCGCCACGCTTGATGTGGCGGGTCATGGCGATACGAGCCGACTCGATCTGACGGTTCGTCACGTAGGCCGGAGTCACCGCCTGGATGCCGTACTCGCCGAACGCAAGCTCGGTGCCGCCCTTGGCCATACCACTGCGCTTCGGGTGGTGCTGCTTACGGTGCTTGACCCTACGGGGGATCAGCATGACGGTCAGGCCTCCGTTCCGGTGCCGTTGGAGGAACCAGCCTCGGCAGCCGGAGCGGCAGCGGCGGGAGCCTCGGCCTTGGGGGCCTCGGCAGCCGGAGCCGACTGCTGCTGCGGCTTGCGGCCGCGGCCGCCGCGCTCGCCACCACGGCCACCACGGGCCGGGCGGTCACCGGCGCCGCGCGACGGGCGGTTACCGGCGCGGGCGGCGGCGTTCTCGGCGCGGACCTCGGCGATGTTCTTGACGTCGCCCTTGTAGATCCAGACCTTCACACCGATACGGCCGAAGGTCGTCTTGGCCTCGAAGAAGCCGTAGTCGACGTTCGCACGGAGCGTGTGCAGGGGCACGCGGCCCTCGCGGTAGAACTCCGAGCGGGACATCTCGGCGCCGCCGAGACGGCCACCGCACTGGATCTTGATGCCCTTGGCGCCGGCCTTCATCGTCGACTGCATGCTCTTACGCATGGCGCGACGGAAGGAGACGCGGGAGGACAGCTGCTCGGCGACGGCCTGCGCGACCAGCTGGGCATCGGTCTCGGGGTTCTTGACCTCGAGGATGTTCAGCTGGACCTGCTTGCCGGTGAGCTTCTCCAGCTCGCCGCGGATACGGTCGGCCTCCGCGCCGCGACGGCCGATGACGATGCCCGGCCGGGCGGTGTGGATGTCGACGCGGACGCGGTCACGGGTGCGCTCGATCTCCACCTTGGAGATACCGGCGCGCTCCATGCCCTTCGTCATCATCCGGCGGATGGCGACGTCTTCCTTGACGTAGTCCTTGTACAGCTTGTCGGCGTACCACCGGGACTTGAAGTCCGTGGTGATGCCGAGGCGGAACCCGTGCGGGTTAACCTTCTGGCCCATTACCGGGTTCCTTCCTTGCTGCTGACGACCACGGTGATGTGGCTGGTCCGCTTGCGGATCCGGTAGGCACGGCCCTGGGCGCGCGGCCGGAACCGCTTCAGGGTCGGGCCCTCGTCGACGTACGCCTCGGATACGAAGAGGCTGCCGGCGTCGGTGTGGTCGTAGTTGTGCGCGGCATTGGCAATGGCGCTGTCCAGCACCTTGCCGACCGTCACGCTCGCGGCCTGCGGAGCGAATCGCAGGACCGCCTGAGCCTCCGTGGCGTTCATGCCACGGATGAGGTCCACCACGCGGCGGGCCTTCATGGGCGTGACGCGGATGTACCGCGCCTGGGCCCTGGCTTCCATGGTTGTCCCTTCGGTGTCTGTCATCGGTCTTCGCTGTTTCCGCAGATCAGCGACGCCGCGACTTGCGGTCGTCCTTCTCGTGGCCGCGGAAGGTGCGGGTCGGCGCGAACTCGCCGAGCTTGTGGCCGACCATCGACTCGGTGACGAACACCGGGACGTGCTTGCGGCCGTCGTGCACCGCGATCGTGTGGCCGAGCATGGCCGGGACGATCATCGAGCGGCGGGACCAGGTCTTGATGACGTTCTTGGTGCCTGCGTCGTTCTGTGCGTCCACCTTCTTGCCCAGGTGGTCGTCGACGAAGGGCCCCTTCTTGAGACTGCGCGGCATCGAACCTGCTCCTAGCGCTTCTTGTTCGTCTTGCGGCGGCGGACGATGTACTTGTTGCTGGCCTTCTTCGGCGAGCGCGTACGGCCCTCCTTCTGACCCCAGGGCGAGACCGGGTGGCGACCACCGGAGGTCTTGCCCTCACCACCACCGTGCGGGTGGTCGACGGGGTTCATCGCGACACCGCGGACGGTCGGGCGAACGCCCTTCCAGCGCATGCGGCCGGCCTTGCCCCAGTTGATGTTCGACTGCTCGGCGTTGCCGACCTCGCCCACAGTGGCGCGGCAGCGGATGTCGACCAGACGAACCTCGCCCGAGGGCATGCGCAGGTGGGCGTGAGTGCCCTCCTTCGCCAGCAGCTGGACGGAAGAGCCCGCGGAACGGGCGATCTTCGCGCCGCCGCCGGGACGCATCTCGATGGCGTGGATGACCGTACCCACCGGGATGTGGCGCAGCGGGAGGTTGTTGCCGGGCTTGATGTCGGCCCCGGGGCCGTTCTCGACCCGGTCGCCCTGGCCCAGACGGGCCGGAGCGAGGATGTAGCGCTTCTCGCCGTCCGCGTAGTGCAGGAGCGCGATGCGCGCGGTGCGGTTCGGGTCGTACTCGATGTGCGCGACCTTGGCCGGCACGCCGTCCTTGTCGTGACGACGGAAGTCGATCACGCGGAAGGCGCGCTTGTGGCCACCGCCCTGGTGGCGAACGGTCACACGACCGGCGTTGTTACGGCCGCCCTTGCTGTGCAGCGGGCGGACCAGCGACTTCTCCGGCGTGGACCGCGTGATCTCGACGAAGTCGGCGACGCTGGAGCCACGACGGCCCGGGGTCGTCGGCTTGTACTTGCGGATTCCCATTTCTCAGTCCTCGTCCGATATCGGACGACTCGGACTCCGTTAGGAGACCGGGCCGCCGAAGATGTCGATACGGTCGCCCTCGGCAAGGGTCACGATGGCGCGCTTGGTGTCCTTGCGCTTACCGAAACCGGTGCGGGTGCGCTTGCGCTTGCCCTGGCGGTTGATCGTGTTGACCCCGGTGACCTTGACCGAGAAGACCGCCTCGACGGCCTGCTTGATCTGGGTCTTGTTCGCACGCGGGTCGACGATGAACGTGTACTTGTTCTCGTCCAGCAGCGCGTAGCTCTTCTCGGAGACCACCGGCTTGACGAGGACGTCGCGGGGGTCCGTGAAGGTCTTGCTGGTGACAGCGGTCGCCTCAGTCATCAGGCGTCGCTCCCTTCGAGCTGAGCGGCCTTGGGACCAGCCACGAAGGACTCGAAGGCGGCCTTGGTGAAGACCACGTCGTCGGAGACGAGCACGTCGTACGTGTTGAGCTGGCCCGGCTCCAGGATGTGGACCTGGGGCAGGTTGCGGGCGGACAGCCACGCGGCCTCGTCGGCCCGGTCGACGACCAGGAGCAGGTTCTTGCGCTCGCTGATCTTGCCGAACAGGGTCTTGGCGGCCTTGGTGGAGATGTCGCCCTCGACCACGCCGGACACGACGTGGATGCGGTTGTGGCGCGCCCGGTCGGAGAGGGCACCGCGCAGGGCGGCGGCCTTCATCTTCTTCGGGGTCCGCTGCGAGTAGTCACGCGGCACGGGACCGTGCACGACGCCACCACCGGCGAACTGCGGCGCACGGGTCGAACCCTGTCGGGCGCGGCCGGTGCCCTTCTGGCGGTACGGCTTCTTGCCACCGCCGCGGACCTCGCCGCGCGACTTGGTCTTGTGCGTGCCCTGGCGGGCAGCGGCCAGCTGGGCGACGACGACCTGGTGGATCAGCGGAACGCTGACCTGCACGTCGAAGATCTCCGAGGGGAGCTCGACGGTCCCGGCCTTGTCGCCTGCCGGCGAAAGGATGTCAATGGTGCTCATCGGTTACCTCAGGCCCCCTTGGCCGCGGTACGGACCAGGACGAGGCCGCCGTTCGGACCAGGAACTGCGCCCTTGATGAGCAGCAGGCCCTTCTCCGCGTCAACGGCGTGAACGGTCAGATTCTGGGTGGTGACCCGCTCGTTGCCCATGCGGCCGGCCATGCGCAGGCCCTTGAACACGCGGCCCGGGGTGGCGCAGCCACCGATGGAGCCGGGCGAGCGGTGCTTGCGCTGCGTGCCGTGGCCGGCGCCGAGGCCGGCGAAGCCGTGGCGCTTCATGACACCGGCGGTGCCCTTGCCCTTGCTGGTGCCGGTCACGTCGACCTTGACACCGGACTCGAACACCTCGGCGGTGACCTCCTGGCCGAGCGTGTACTCGCTGGCGTCAGCGGTACGCAGCTCCACCAGGTGGCGGCGCGGGGTGACATCCGCCTTGGCGAAGTGGCCCTTGAGGGGCTTGTTCACCTTGCGGGGGTCGATCTCGCCGAAGGCGATCTGGACGGCGTCGTAGCCGTCGGCGTCGTCGGTGCGGACCTGGGTCACGACGCAGGGACCGGCCTTGACGACGGTGACCGGGACGACGCGGTTGTTCTCGTCCCACACCTGCGTCATGCCGAGCTTCTCGCCCAGGACGCCCTTGATCTGCTTAGCCATCTCGCGCGTCACCTCAGAGCTTGATCTCGATGTCGACGCCCGCCGGCAGGTCGAGACGCATGAGCGAGTCGACGGTCTTCGGCGTGGGGTCGAGGATGTCGATGAGGCGCTTGTGCGTACGCATCTCGAAGTGCTCGCGCGAGTCCTTGTACTTGTGCGGCGACTTGATGACGCAGTACACGTTCTTCTCTGTGGGCAGCGGCACCGGGCCCGCGACCGACGCACCAGTGCGGGTCACCGTCTCGACGATCTTCTTCGCCGAGGAGTCGATGACCTCGTGGTCGTAGGCCTTGAGCCGGATGCGGATCTTCTGTCCCGCCATGGCTACTTCGTAGTCCTGTCTCTCGTAACGCTCTGGGACCCGGTCACCTTCACCGCCGACCCCCGCGGTCGGGCGTGTCGCAATCCCTTCACAGCTGATTTCCCGAAGGATTTCCCTGCTGGGGGATGCGGCCACGAGACCGCTGGACCGGGGGAAGGACACCCACCGGGTGCCTGGTCGGTACCCCGCTTTGCTTCCCGGAAGATTCCCGTACTTCCGCCCCTGAGAAGGGACGACGAGTACTGCGGGACTCGCTTCCAGTCCTCCCGGCGGGAGGCGCGCAGCATCGGCACTCAACCGAGCAACCTGGACAGTGTGCCATATAGGGCCAGGCGGTCGCGAATCGAGCCCAGGAGAGTACCCCACCACCCTGATCGCGACACCACAGCCGGGGCCGTACGAGCGGCCCGGGATCATGGATCACGCCCGGTCCGCGCCGTATGGGCGGGTACGCGCGGGCACGGGGCGCCTCCGCCGCGGCCGTTCGTCGCCCGCGGAAGCCGGCCGCGCGGCATCTGCGAGGATCGGCCCGCCCGTGGACGACGAGGGCCTCTACCGCGTCGTCGACGCCCTCGACGAGGTCGCGGAGGAGACAGGCAGAGCCGCACCACCGCGGATCGCGATCAACTGGCTGCCGCGGCGCCGACGGCCTCGAGCCTCATGAGGGCTTCGTCCGGCTCAACCCCCCGACGGTGACGGCGAGTTCAGGGCTCACTGCATGAGGCCGGCGCGCCTCTCCCCCGCGCAGAGCCGCCTCTCCCCCACGCGGGCACGAGCAAGGGCCCGTACGGCCGAAGCCGTACGAGCCCTCACCCATTGCTCCTAGGAGCGGCAGGTCACTTGTTGATCTTGGTGACCTGGCCGGCGCCCACGGTCCGGCCACCCTCACGGATGGCGAACTTGAGGCCCTCCTCCATGGCGACCGGCTGGATCAGCTGGACGGACATGGTGGTGTTGTCGCCCGGCATGACCATCTCGGTGCCCTCGGGGAGGGTCACGACGCCGGTCACGTCAGTCGTACGGAAGTAGAACTGCGGGCGGTAGTTGTTGAAGAACGGGGTGTGGCGGCCACCCTCGTCCTTCGACAGGATGTAGGCCTGGGCCTCGAACTCGGTGTGCGGCGTGACCGAACCCGGCTTGATGATGACCTGGCCGCGCTCGACGTCCTCACGCTTGATGCCACGGAGGAGCAGACCGACGTTCTCACCGGCCTGGCCCTCGTCGAGCAGCTTGCGGAACATCTCGATACCGGTGACCGTGGTGGAGGTCTTCTCGGTCTTGATGCCGATGATGTCGACGTTCTCGTTGACCTTGAGGACACCACGCTCGATGCGGCCGGTGACGACCGTGCCGCGACCGGTGATGGTGAAAACGTCCTCGACCGGCATCAGGAACGGCTTCTCGACGTCACGCTCGGGCTGCGGGATGGACTCGTCCACAGCCTTCATCAGGTTGAGGACGGACTCGCCCCACTCCTTGTCGCCCTCGAGCGCCTTGAGCGCCGAGACCTTGACGACCGGAACGTCGTCGCCCGGGAACTCGTACTCGGAGAGCAGCTCGCGGACCTCGAGCTCGACGAGCTCCAGGATCTCCTCGTCGTCGACCATGTCGGCCTTGTTCAGGGCGACGACGATGTACGGAACGCCGACCTGGCGGGCCAGGAGCACGTGCTCCTTGGTCTGCGGCATCGGGCCGTCGGTCGCGGCGACCACGAGGATGGCGCCGTCCATCTGCGCCGCACCGGTGATCATGTTCTTGATGTAGTCCGCGTGACCCGGGCAGTCAACGTGGGCGTAGTGACGCGTCTCGGTCTGGTACTCGACGTGCGCGATGGAGATCGTGATACCGCGCTGGCGCTCCTCAGGAGCCTTGTCGATCTGGTCAAAGGCCGAGGCCTCGTTCAGCTCCGGGTACGCGTCGTGCAGCACCTTGGTGATCGCCGCGGTAAGAGTGGTCTTACCGTGGTCGATGTGACCGATGGTGCCGATGTTGACGTGCGGCTTAGTCCGCTCGAACTTCGCCTTCGCCACTGGGGTCCTCCTGTGGACTGGTGCTGTACTCCACCCGCGCTTTGCGAGTGGGTTCAGGTGGTCTTACCGAATCGACCAGGACCCCGAGGGGATGCCCTTGGCCGTATTCGCTTGGGGGCGGGCCGCGGGGCCCGCCGCAAAGCGGTTGCTTTGCGACGGATTGCCCCGATGCCTTTGCTCCAGCCTAAAGCGTAAGAAACGTGGGCGGAGCCCCGTTACTCACCCTTGGCCTTCGCGATGATCTCCTCCGCGACGTTCCTCGGAACCTCGGCGTAGGAGTCGAACTGCATGGAGTAGCTGGCGCGACCGGAGGTCTTGCTGCGCAGGTCCCCGACGTAGCCGAACATCTCCGACAGCGGCACCAGACCGGTGACCAGCTTGGCGCCGGACCGCTCTTCCATCGACTGGATCTGACCGCGGCGGGAGTTGATGTCGCCGATCACGTCGCCCATGTAGTCCTCGGGCGTCGTGACCTCGACCTTCATCATCGGCTCGAGCAGGGCCGGGCTGGCCTTGCGGGCGGCCTCCTTGAAGGCCATCGAACCGGCGATCTTGAAGGCGAGTTCGGAGGAGTCGACGTCGTGGTAGGCGCCGTCGAGCAGCGTCACCTTCACGCCGGTCAGCGGGTAGCCGGCCAGCACGCCGAACTCCATGGCCTCCTGGCAGCCCGCGTCCACGGACGGGATGTACTCCCGCGGGATACGGCCACCGGTGACCTTGTTCTCGAACTCGTACCCGTCGCCCTCGAGGGGCGCGATCGCGATCTGCACCTTCGCGAACTGGCCGGAACCACCAGTCTGCTTCTTGTGCGTGTAGTCGACCCGGTCGACGGCCTTACGGAGCGTCTCGCGGTAGGCGACCTGCGGCTTGCCGACGTTCGCCTCGACCTTGAACTCGCGCTTCATACGGTCGACCAGCACGTCGAGGTGCAGCTCGCCCATACCCGCGATGATCGTCTGGCCGGTCTCCTCATCGGTGTTGACCTGGAAGGACGGGTCCTCCTCGGCCAGCCGCTGGATCGCGACGCCCAGCTTCTCCTGGTCGCCCTTCGACTTGGGCTCGATCGCGACCTGGATGACCGGGGCCGGGAAGTCCATCGACTCCAGGATCACCGGGTTCGAACCGTCGCAGAGGGTCTCACCGGTGGTGGTCTGCTTCAGACCCATGACGGCGACGATGTCGCCGGCACCCACCGACTCGATCTCCTCACGCTTGTTCGCGTGCATCCGGTAGATCTTGCCGATGCGCTCCTTCTTGCCCTTGACCGAGTTCTGCACCTGCGTGCCGGTCACCATGCGGCCCGAGTAGACCCGGACGAAGGTGAGCTTGCCGAGGTGCGGGTCGCTCATGATCTTGAAGGCGAGGCCGGCGAACGGCTCCTCGTCGGACGGCTTGCGGGTGACGACCTGCTCGGCGTCGTTGACCGCGTGGCCCTCGATCGCCTCGATGTCGATCGGCGACGGCAGGTAGCGCACGACCGCGTCGAGCAGGGGCTGAACGCCCTTGTTCTTGAACGCGGTACCACAGAACACCGGGGTGACCGTGGTGTCGCCGCCCTTGCCGGAGTTGATGGTGATGCGGCGGATCGCCGCCATCAGCTGCTCCTCGGTGGGCTCCTGGCCCTCGAGGTACAGCTCCATCATCTCCTCGTCGTTCTCGGCGACGGCCTCGAGCAGCTTGCCGCGCCACTCGTCGGCCGCCTCGACGTGGGTGTCGGGGATGTCGACGGTGTCGTACATCTCGCCCTTGGTCGCCTCGGCGGACCAGACGAGAGCCTTCATACGAACCAGGTCGACGACGCCCTTGAAGTCGGCCTCGGCACCGATCGGGAGCTGCATGACCAGCGGCGTCGCGCCCAGCCGGTCGACGATCATGTCGACACAGCGGTGGAACTCGGCGCCGGTGCGGTCCAGCTTGTTGACGAAGCAGATACGCGGAACGCGGTAGCGGTCCGCCTGACGCCACACCGTCTCGGACTGGGGCTCGACACCGGCGACACCGTCGAACACCGTCACGGCACCGTCGAGCACGCGCAGCGAACGCTCCACCTCGACGGTGAAGTCGACGTGCCCGGGGGTGTCGATGATGTTGATGGTGTGGTCGACGTCGTCCATGGGCCAGTGGCAGGTCGTCGCGGCGGACGTGATGGTGATGCCGCGCTCCTGCTCCTGCTCCATCCAGTCCATCGTGGCAGCGCCGTCGTGGACCTCACCGATCTTGTAGCTCACACCGGTGTAGAACAGGATCCGCTCGGTGGTGGTCGTCTTGCCCGCGTCGATGTGGGCCATGATCCCGATGTTGCGGACCTTGGCCAGGTCAAGTGAAGTGGTGGCCATAAGGCTCAGTCTTCTCTCGGATCTCGATGGGGTAGCGACTACCAGCGGTAGTGCGCGAAGGCCTTGTTGGACTCGGCCATCTTGTGGGTGTCCTCGCGGCGCTTGACGGAGGCGCCCAGACCATTGCTGGCGTCCAGCAGCTCGTTCATCAGGCGCTCGGTCATGGTCTTCTCACGACGGGCGCGCGAGTAACCGACGAGCCAGCGCAGCGCGAGGGTGGAGGCGCGGCCGGGCTTGACCTCGACCGGCACCTGGTAGGTGGCGCCACCGACACGGCGGGACTTGACCTCAAGGGTCGGCTTGATGTTCTCCAGCGCGCGCTTGAGCGTGATGACCGGGTCGTTGCCGGACTTCTCGCGCAGGCCCTCCATGGCGCCGTACACGATGCGCTCTGCGGTGGAGCGCTTGCCGTTCAGCAGCACCTTGTTGATCAGCGAGGTGACCAGAGGAGAACCGTAGACCGGGTCGATGATGACCGGGCGCTTCGGGGCGGGGCCCTTACGAGGCATGCTTACTTCTCCTTCTTGGCGCCGTAACGGCTGCGGGCCTGCTTGCGGTTCTTGACACCCTGGGTGTCGAGCGAACCGCGGATGATCTTGTAGCGAACACCCGGCAGGTCCTTCACACGGCCACCACGCACGAGCACGATGGAGTGCTCCTGCAGGTTGTGTCCCTCACCCGGGATGTAGGCCGTGACCTCGATGCCGCTGGTCAGACGCACACGCGCGACCTTGCGGAGGGCCGAGTTCGGCTTCTTCGGGGTGGTCGTGAACACACGCGTGCAGACGCCGCGGCGCTGAGGGGATCCTTCGAGCGCGGGCGTCTTGTTCTTCTCGACCTTGTCCTGCCGGCCCTTTCGGACCAGCTGCTGGATCGTAGGCACCGTTTCTCCGGTTTCTGTGTGCCGTCTAGTGAAGCTAACCTGGGGCACCTCCGACCCACGCGGTCGGGTGTGTCGCGAACCCCACACGTACTCCGTGAACGGAAAGCGCGGATGTGGTCGGCGATTCGGCCTCGGTCCCGTACGGCCGGAGTCCTCCCCCGGACTCCGTCCGGGAGGGGGCCCACCCGGCCGGTGGCTGGGATGGCACGCACGAGAACCCGGGCACACCCCAGGCACAAGGTCAGAGCGTACCTATAGCACCGGCTCCGGTCAAAACAAAAGCACCTGCGCAGGACACTCCGGGCACCTGCTCGGCTACGCCCCGGAGTTGGGGCCGCATACGGCGCCGACCTGGGTCATGACGTACTCACCGCCACGAGCACACCGACGATCACGAGAAGGCCGACGACCAGCCCCAGATACCCCAGCACGAGGCCCGCCGTCGCGTATCCCTCACCGCTCTCCCCCGTCCGCCGCATCTCCGCCCGCGCCTTGTGGCCGAGAATCACCGCGGGGATCGCGGTCAGCCCCCACGTCATCGGGGTCAGCACACCGCAGACCATGGCGGCGGTGGCCGAGCCGTTCGTCGGCGGAACGGGGGGCGGCGCCGCCCAGAACGTCGGCGGCGGCACGTGCTGCCGTGCCGGGTACGCGTAGCCGCTCGTGGCGCCCGGCCCCTGCGGCAGATCGGAGACGAGGGTCTGCAACTGCCCGTAGGTCTGGGCGTGATGAGCCCGCGTCAGCCGCTGCTCGTACTCCTCCTGGGAAAGGCGGCCTTCGGCGAAACCGGCCTTGAGCACGTCGATCGTGCGCTCCCGGTCGGCGTGCGACGCCCGCATCATCGAGGACTGCTGCCCCTGCGGCTGCCCACCGCCCGGCCACGGCTGCATTGACACCGCGATCCACCTCCCCGCCCAGGAATTGTCGTCCCATCATCCCCGACGTTCTGACGCCACGCCCAGTTCCCCCGCGCATGGCCGGATGGCCACTCACCGGCATGCCGCAGGGCGGCCCCCTCGAAAGGGGACCGCCCTGTGAGCAACGTGCCTGCGGGCCTTACTGGTTGTACGGCCCGTAGTCGTAGTCCTCCAGCGGGACCGCCTGGCCGGAGCCCGTGCCGAAGGGCGAGTAGTCGATGTCGTCGTAACCGACGGCCGAGTACATCGCGGCCTTCGCCTCCTCGGTCGGCTCGACCCGGATGTTGCGGTAGCGGGACAGGCCCGTACCGGCCGGGATGAGCTTACCGATGATCACGTTCTCCTTGAGGCCGATCAGGGAGTCCGACTTGGCGTTGATCGCCGCGTCGGTCAGGACCCTGGTCGTCTCCTGGAAGGACGCCGCCGACAGCCAGGACTCGGTCGCCAGCGAGGCCTTGGTGATACCCATGAGCTGCGGACGGCCGGAGGCCGGGTGGCCGCCTTCCTGGACCACGCGACGGTTCTCACCCTCGAAGCGCGTGCGCTCCACGAGCTCACCGGGCAGCAGCTCGGCGTCGCCGGACTCGATGATCGTCACGCGGCGCAGCATCTGCCGGATGATGATCTCGATGTGCTTGTCGTGGATCGACACACCCTGCGAGTTGTAGACCTTCTGCACCTCGCCGACCAGGTGGACCTGAACGGCCCGCTGGCCGAGGATGCGCAGCACGTCGTGCGGGTTGATGGCACCCACGGTCAGCGCCTGGCCGACCTCGACGTGGTCGCCCTCGCCCACCAGGAGACGGGCACGCTTCGAGACCGGGTAGGCGGTCTCGTCGGAGCCGTCGTCCGGGGTGACGATGAGCTTCTTGGTCTTCTCGGTCTCCTCGATGCGCACCCGGCCGGCCGCCTCCGAGATCGGGGCGACGCCCTTGGGCGTACGGGCCTCGAAGAGCTCGACGACACGCGGCAGACCCTGGGTGATGTCGTCACCGGCCACACCACCGGTGTGGAAGGTACGCATCGTGAGCTGGGTTCCGGGCTCACCGATGGACTGGGCCGCGATGATGCCGACGGCCTCACCGATGTCGACCAGCTTGCCGGTGGCCAGCGAACGGCCGTAGCACATCGCGCAGGTGCCGACCGCGGACTCACAGGTCAGGACCGAGCGGGTCTTGACCGTCTCGATGCCGTGGCGGACCAGCTCGTCGATGAGCACGTCGCCCAGGTCGGTGCCGGCCGGGGCCAGCACCTTGCCGTCGACGACGATGTCCTCGGCGAGGCAGCGCGCGTACACGCTGGTCTCGGCGTCGTCCGCCTTGCGCAGCACGCCGTCGGCGCCCTTGGACGCGATCTCCAGCTTCAGGCCGCGGTCGGTGCCGCAGTCCTCCTCGCGGATGATCACGTCCTGCGAGACGTCGACCAGACGACGGGTCAGGTAACCCGAGTCCGCCGTACGCAGGGCGGTGTCCGCCAGACCCTTACGGGCACCGTGCGTGGCGATGAAGTACTCCAGCACGGAGAGACCGTCACGGTACGAGGCCTTGATCGGCCGCGGGATGGTCTCGTTCTTGGCGTTCGCCACCAGACCACGCATACCGGCGATCTGACGCATCTGCATCATGTTTCCTCGCGCACCGGACTCGATCATGATGAAGATCGAGTTGGTCCGCGGGAAGTTGCGCTGCATCGCCTCGGAGACCTCGTTGGAGGCCTTGTTCCAGATGACGACCAGTTCCTGGTGACGCTCGTCCTTGGTGATCAGACCGCGCTCGAACTGCTTCTGGACCTTGAGGGCCTGCTCCTCGTAGTTCTCGAGGATCGCCGGCTTCTCGGGCGGACCGACGATGTCGGAGAACGCCACGGTGACACCGGACCGGGTGGCCCAGTGGAAGCCAGCCGCCTTCAGGTTGTCGAGCGTCGCCGCCACGATGACCTTGGGGTAGCGCTCGGCCAGGTCGTTGACGATCTCGGAGAGCTGCTTCTTGCCCACCGAGTAGTCGACGAACGGGTAGTCCTCGGGCAGCAGCTCATTGAAGAGCGCGCGGCCCAGGGTCGTCCGCAGGCGGAAGCTGTCGCCCTGCTGCCACTCCGGCTCACCCTCCTCCGGCGCCGGCGGGGTCCAGCCGCGGGGCGGGACGGTGCCGATCGGGAAGCGGATGTCGATCTTCGCCTGGAGCGAGAGCTCGCGGGCGTCGAAGGCCATGATCGCCTCGGCGGTGGAGCCGAACGACCGTCCCTCGCCCTTGACTACGCGCTGCTCCTCGTCCGTGGTGAGGAAGAAGAGACCGAGCACCATGTCCTGGGTGGGCATGGTGACGGGGCGACCGTCGGCCGGCTTGAGGATGTTGTTCGAGGACAGCATCAGGATGCGGGCCTCGGCCTGCGCCTCCGCGGACAGCGGCAGGTGCACGGCCATCTGGTCACCGTCGAAGTCCGCGTTGAACGCGGTGCAGACGAGCGGGTGGATCTGAATGGCCTTGCCCTCGACCAGCTGCGGCTCGAAGGCCTGGATGCCGAGGCGGTGCAGGGTCGGCGCACGGTTGAGCAGCACGGGGTGCTCGGCGATGACCTCTTCCAGCACGTCGTACACGACCGTACGGCCGCGCTCGACCATGCGCTTCGCCGACTTGATGTTCTGCGCGTGGTTGAGGTCCACCAGGCGCTTCATCACGAACGGCTTGAAGAGCTCCAGCGCCATGGCCTTGGGCAGACCGCACTGGTGCAGCTTGAGCTGCGGGCCGACGACGATGACCGAACGGGCCGAGTAGTCGACGCGCTTACCGAGCAGGTTCTGACGGAACCGGCCCTGCTTACCCTTCAGCATGTCGCTGAGGGACTTCAGCGGACGGTTGCCGGGCCCGGTGACCGGGCGACCGCGGCGGCCGTTGTCGAACAGCGCGTCGACGGCCTCCTGGAGCATCCGCTTCTCGTTGTTGACGATGATCTCGGGGGCGCCGAGGTCGAGAAGCCGCTTCAGGCGGTTGTTCCGGTTGATGACACGGCGGTACAGGTCGTTGAGGTCGGAGGTCGCGAAGCGGCCACCGTCCAGCTGCACCATCGGACGCAGGTCCGGCGGGATCACCGGGACGCAGTCCAGCACCATGCCCTTGGGGCTGTTGCTGGTCTGCAGGAACGCGGAGACGACCTTGAGGCGCTTGAGCGCACGGGTCTTCTTCTGGCCCTTGCCGGTCCGGATGATCTCGCGGAGGCGCTCGGCCTCCTCGTCGAGGTTGAAGGTCTCCAGGCGCTTCTGCAGCGCGGCGGCACCCATGGAGCCGTCGAAGTACGTGCCGAAGCGGTCCCGCAGCTCGCGGTAGAGCAGCTCGTCACCCTCGAGGTCCTGGACCTTGAGGTTCTTGAAGCGGGTCCACACCTCGTCGAGACGGTCGATCTCGCGCTGCGCGCGGTCGCGGAGCTGCTTCATCTCGCGCTCGGCGCCCTCGCGCACCTTGCGGCGCACATCGGCCTTGGCGCCCTCGGCCTCGAGCTCGGCCAGGTCGGCCTCGAGCTTCTTGGCGCGGGCCTCCAGGTCGGCGTCGCGGCGCTGCTCGACCTGCTGGCGCTCGACGGAGACGTGGGCCTCCAGCGAGGGCAGGTCGCGCGTACGGCGCTCCTCGTCCACCCACGTGATCATGTAGGCGGCGAAGTAGATGACCTTCTCGAGGTCCTTCGGGGCGAGGTCGAGCAGGTAGCCCAGACGCGACGGGACGCCCTTGAAGTACCAGATGTGGGTGACGGGAGCGGCCAGCTCGATGTGGCCCATCCGCTCACGGCGCACCTTGGCACGAGTGACCTCGACACCGCAGCGCTCGCAGATGATGCCCTTGAAGCGGACGCGCTTGTACTTACCGCAGTAGCACTCCCAGTCCCGGGTGGGGCCGAAGATCTTCTCGCAGAAGAGTCCGTCCTTCTCGGGCTTGAGGGTGCGGTAGTTGATGGTCTCCGGCTTCTTGACCTCGCCGTGCGACCACTGACGGATGTCGTCAGCAGTGGCCAGGCCGATCCGCAGCTCGTCGAAGAAGTTGACGTCGAGCACTTGTCGTCAATCCCTCTTTCGGGGTCGTGTTCAGAAGTCTGACTGGGGGTCCCCCCACGCCCGCTGGGCCTAGGGGGCGGGGTCCGGGGTTGGCCGGGACCTTACGGAGAGGTCCCGGCCAGACCCGTCAGACCTCTTCGACGCTGCTCGGCTCGCGCCGGGACAGGTCGATACCGAGCTCCTCCGCAGCGCGGAAGACGTCCTCGTCGGTGTCGCGCATCTCGATGGACATGCCGTCCGAGGACAGCACCTCCACGTTGAGGCACAGGGACTGCATCTCCTTGATGAGCACCTTGAAGGACTCGGGGATGCCGGGCTCAGGGATGTTCTCGCCCTTGACGATGGCCTCGTAGACCTTCACGCGGCCGGTGACGTCGTCGGACTTGATGGTCAGCAGCTCCTGAAGGGCGTAGGCGGCGCCGTAGGCCTCGAGGGCCCACACCTCCATCTCGCCGAACCGCTGGCCACCGAACTGGGCCTTACCACCCAGCGGCTGCTGGGTGATCATCGAGTACGGACCGGTCGACCGCGCGTGCAGCTTGTCGTCGACCAGGTGGTGCAGCTTGAGGATGTACATGTACCCGACCGAGATCGGGTCCGGGAACGGCTCACCGGAGCGGCCGTCGAACATCCGCGCCTTACCGGACGGCAGCACCATCCGCTCACCGTCGCGGTTCGGGACCGTGGCCTCGAAGAGACCCGCGATCTCGTCCTCCCGCGCACCGTCGAAGACGGGGGTGGCGACGTTGGTGCCGGCCGCGACGTCGTCGGCGCCGATGGCCCGCAGACGCTCCATCCACTCCTCGTTGCCGTCGACCTTCCAGCCCTGGCTGGCGAGCCAGCCGAGGTGGATCTCCAGGACCTGTCCCGGGTTCATCCGGGACGGGACGCCGAGCGGGTTGAGGATGATGTCGACCGGGGTGCCGTCCTCCAGGAACGGCATGTCCTCGACCGGCAGGATCTTGGAGATGACGCCCTTGTTGCCGTGACGGCCGGCGAGCTTGTCACCATCGGTGATCTTGCGCTTCTGCGCCACGTAGACGCGGACCAGCTGGTTCACGCCCGGGGGCAGCTCGTCGCCCTCCTCGCGGTCGAAGACACGCACGCCGATGACCTTGCCGGTCTCACCGTGCGGCACCTTCAGCGAGGTGTCACGGACCTCACGGGCCTTCTCACCGAAGATCGCGCGGAGCAGGCGCTCCTCCGGGGTCAGCTCGGTCTCACCCTTGGGCGTGACCTTGCCGACCAGGATGTCACCGGCGACGACCTCGGCACCGATACGGATGATGCCGCGCTCGTCCAGGTCGGCCAGGACCTCCTCGGAGACGTTCGGGATGTCCCGGGTGATCTCCTCGGGGCCGAGCTTGGTGTCACGGGCGTCGACCTCGTGCTCCTCGATGTGGATCGAGGAGAGGACGTCGTCCTGCACCAGACGCTGGCTGAGGATGATCGCGTCCTCGTAGTTGTGGCCCTCCCACGGCATGAACGCCACGAGCAGGTTCTTGCCGAGCGCCATCTCGCCCTCGTCCGTGGACGGACCGTCGGCGAGGACCTGGCCCTCGATGACCCGCGCGCCCTCGTCCACGACGACCTTCTGGTTGAAGGAGGTGCCCTGGTTGGAGCGGTTGAACTTGGCGACGCGGTACGTGGTGTACGTGCCGTCGTCGTTGGCCACCGTGACGTAGTCCGCGGAGACCTCCTGGACCACGCCGTCCTTCTCGGCCTTGATCACGTCACCGGCGTCGACCGCACAGCGGTACTCCATACCGGTGCCGACCAGCGGGGACTCCGCCTTGATGAGCGGCACGGCCTGGCGCATCATGTTCGATCCCATGAGCGCGCGGTTGGCGTCGTCGTGCTCGAGGAACGGGATCATGGCGGTCGCGACCGACACCATCTGGCGCGGCGAGACGTCCATGTAGTCGACCTCGGTGCCCGGGATGTAGTCGACCTCGCCGCCACGGCGGCGGACCAGGACCCGGGACTCGGCGAAGTGGAGGTCGTCCGTCAGCGGGGCGTTGGCCTGCGCGATGACGAAGCGGTCCTCCTCGTCGGCGGTGAGGTAGTCGACCTCGTCGGTGACGATGCCGTCGGTGACGCGGCGGTACGGGGTCTCGACGAATCCGAACGCGTTGACCCGGCCGTACGAGGCCAGCGAGCCGATGAGACCGATGTTCGGACCCTCAGGGGTCTCGATCGGGCACATGCGGCCGTAGTGCGACGGGTGCACGTCACGGACCTCGAAGCCGGCCCGCTCACGGGACAGACCACCGGGGCCCAGCGCCGACAGGCGGCGCTTGTGGGTCAGACCCGACAGCGGGTTGGTCTGGTCCATGAACTGCGACAGCTGGCTGGTGCCGAAGAACTCCTTGATGGAGGCGACGACCGGCCGGATGTTGATCAGGGTCTGCGGCGTGATCGCCTCGACGTCCTGCGTCGTCATGCGCTCACGGACGACACGCTCCATACGAGCCAGGCCGGTACGGACCTGGTTCTGGATGAGCTCGCCGACGTTGCGCAGGCGGCGGTTGCCGAAGTGGTCGATGTCGTCGGTCTCGACGACGATCTGGGTGCCGTTCTCCCCGACCGTCTCGGTCTCACCGGCGTGCAGCTTGACCAGGTACCGGATCGTCGCGATGACGTCGTCGACGGTCAGCACACCGGCGTCGAGCGGCTGGTCCCCGCCGAGCTTCTTGTTCACCTTGTAGCGGCCGACCTTGGCGAGGTCGTAGCGCTTGGGGTTGAAGTAGAGGTTCTCCAGCAGGGTCTGCGCGGCCTCACGGGTCGGCGGCTCGCCCGGACGCAGCTTGCGGTAGATGTCGAGCAGCGCGTCGTCCTGGCCCTGGGTGTGGTCCTTCTCCAGGGTGGCGCGCATGGACTCGTACTCGCCGAACTCCTCGAGGATCTGCTCGGTGGTCCAGCCGAGCGCCTTGAGGAGGACGGTCACGGACTGCTTGCGCTTGCGGTCGATGCGGACACCGACCATGTCGCGCTTGTCGATCTCCATCTCCAGCCAGGCACCCCGGGACGGGATGATCTTCGCGGAGAAGATGTCCTTGTCGGACGTCTTGTCGATCGAGGAGTCGAAGTAGACACCGGGAGAGCGCACGAGCTGCGACACGACGACACGCTCGGTGCCGTTGATCACGAACGTGCCCTTGTTGGTCATGAGCGGGAAGTCGCCCATGAAGACCGTCTGGGACTTGATCTCACCGGTCTCGTTGTTGGTGAACTCTGCGGTGACGAAGAGCGGCGCCGCGTACGTGAAGTCGCGTTCCTTGCACTCGTCGATCGAGTTCTTCGGCGGCTCGAAGCGGTGGTCGCGGAACGTCAGCGACATCGAGCCGGAGAAGTCCTCGATCGGGGAGATCTCTTCGAAGATCTCTTCGAGACCGGACTTCGTGGGGACGTCCTGTCCACTGTCCAGGGCCGACTCGACGCGAGCCTTCCAGGCGGCGTTGCCGAGCAGCCAGTCGAAGCTCTCGGTTTGCAGCGCAAGGAGGTTCGGAACCTCGAGGGGCTCCTTGATCTTCGCAAAAGAGATGCGCAGCGGGGCGGTGCTGGCGCCGTTGTTCGTATTGGCAGTCGAGGCGTTGCGCGAGGCGGCCAAGAGGGGGTCCTTCCGAGGGCTCGGACTCACTACGCGCGTACCGGTCCAGTTCGATACACACCCGGAGAAATCCCAGGTCAGGGAGTTTCATTCAGTAGTGATCGAACGTGAGGTGCCCCTGGTGACGGGCAGGGAGCAGCTAACAGGCAGCGCAAAGGGTCAGTGTAGCCACTTGGCCCACTGATGTCCAGACCGGGTCCCCTGAGGTCCTCGTACATCCCTTGTTGTTCTTCATCGCCTGCATCAAGCCGCGCGCTCGAAGCGCATATCGATCCTGCCCTCTTCGTCTGCGATCCATGCCTCGGATCCTGGATCGGTCAACGACGCGTCCTGAGAATTGCGCGCTGCGTGCCGTTCGTCAAGGCCCCCACCCTGTTCGGGATCATCCAGAGGCCCGGCCGCCGGGCAACGAAGATCACCATACCTGTCACCGCGCGAGGGGCAAGGACCCCCGTCCGGGGACGCCCGAGGGCGACCACCCTTTCGGGTGATCGCCCTCGGAACGGATCAGAGTCGGCAGACTCGCGAGGTCACTTGACCTCGACGGAGGCGCCGGCGCCCTTGAGGGACTCGGCGGCCTTGTCGGCCTGCTCCTTGTTGACCTTCTCGAGGACCGGCTTCGGGGTGCCGTCGACGAGGTCCTTGGCCTCCTTCAGACCCAGGGAGGTCAGCTCACGCACGACCTTGATGACCTGGATCTTCTTGTCGCCGGCGCCGGTGAGGATGACGTCGAACTCGTCCTTCTCCTCGGCGGCCTCGGCGGCCGGGGCGCCCGGGGCACCGGCGGCGGCAACGGCGACCGGGGCGGCGGCCTCGACGTCGAACTTCTCCTCGAAGGCCTTCACGAACTCGGAGAGCTCGATGAGGGTCATGTCGCTGAACTGCTCGAGCAGGTCTTCCTGGCTGAGCTTCGCCATTTTGGCGGTCCTTCCACTAATTCGGCTGGTGCCGGGTGTACATATCGGCGGGCGTACGGGCCCGCTGCGACCGAACGCGAGTGATTACTCGGCGGACTCGGCCTCGGCGGGAGCCGGCGTACCGGCACCGCCCTGCTCGACCTTGCTGCGAAGCGCGTCCGCGGTGCGGGCGAACTTCGTGAGCGGGGCCTGGAAGGTCGCCGCGGCCTTGGCCATGGACGCCTTCATGCCACCGGCCAGCTTGGCGAGCAGCACCTCACGGGACTCGAGGTCCGCGAGCTTCTTGATCTCGTCGGCGGTCAGCGCCTTGCCGTCAAGGACACCGCCCTTGATGACGAGCGCGGGGTTGTCCTTCGCGAAGTCGCGAAGACCCTTCGCCGCCTCGACCGGGTCACCGGTCACAAAGGCGACTGCCGTGGAGCCGACGAAGAACTCGTCCAGCTCGCTGACCCCGGCCTCGTTCGCCGCGATCTTGGTCAGGGTGTTCTTCGCCACTCGGTACTGAGCGTTCTCACCGAGAGAACGGCGCAGGTCCTTGAGCTGTGCCACGCTGAGACCGGTGTACGCGGTGACAACAGCGGCATTGGAGTTCTGGAACTTCTCCTTGATCTCCGCAACGGCTGCGACCTTGTCGGGACTCGCCATGAGCCTCGGCCCTCCTTCCGGGTGATGCGATCCTCGACCGGCTTTCCGGCCGGTCATAACGCCGGACCGCCCACGTCGGGCGCGCGAGGAAGGAGCTGGACACAATACGAAACGCCCCGGCGCAGGCGCACGGGGCGTTGCTCGACCGGACATCGGCCCGGGAGCTTCTCCACAGTCACCTGCGCAGGTCGTCCGCACGTAAGCGGATCCTTCGGCCGCCGTACACCCTTGCAGGCACACAGCAACGACCAGCGGTCTTTGGCTTCTTGAGGAGAGTACGCGAGCGGGGCTCCCGCAGGCAAATCGCCTCCTGCCGGCGCGAGCACGGGTGCGGGAACGAGCCGGTCCCCGTACCTCACCAGGAGATACGGGGACCGGCTCTGCGTGCTCACGACCGCGGGTCCGCGGCCACCGTCCGGATCAGACGGAGGCCGGGTCCTCCTCGACGAGGAGGTTGCGGGTGCGGTTGGAGTCGAGCTGGATGCCGGGGCCCATCGTGGTGCTGATGGCGGCCTTCTTGATGTACCGGCCCTTCGCGGCGGACGGCTTCAGACGGAGGATCTCCTCCAGCGCGGCGCCGTAGTTCTCCACCAGCTTGGTCTCGTCGAAGGAGACCTTGCCGATGATGAAGTGCAGGTTCGAGTGCTTGTCGACGCGGAACTCGATCTTGCCGCCCTTGATCTCGGTGACGGCCTTGGCGACGTCCGGGGTGACGGTGCCGGTCTTCGGGTTCGGCATCAGACCACGGGGGCCGAGGACGCGGCCGAGGCGGCCGACCTTGCCCATGAGGTCCGGGGTGGCGACGACGGCGTCGAAGTCCAGACGGCCCTTCGAAACCTCGTCGATCAGCTCGTCGGCGCCGACGATGTCGGCGCCCGCGGCGCGCGCGGCCTCCGCACGGTCACCGGTCGCGAAGACCAGGACCCGGGCGGTCTTGCCGGTGCCGTGCGGGAGGTTCACGGTGCCGCGGACCATCTGGTCGGCCTTGCGCGGGTCGACGCCCAGGCGGAAGGCGACCTCGACGGTGCTGTCGAACTTGGTCGAGGCGGTCTCCTTGGCGAGACGGACGGCCTCGAGCGGGGCGTACAGACGCTCCCGGTCGATCTTGGCGTCCGCAGCGCGGAGAGTCTTGCTGCGCTTCACTGCTGCTCCTATGTCGGAATGGAGTCGTGGTACGGGCCGCGCATGGCCCCTCCACTGGGGGTGGTACGGGGGAGGATCAGCCCTCGACCGTGATGCCCATGGAACGGGCGGTGCCGGCGATGATCTTCTCGGCGGCGTCCAGGTCGTTGGCGTTCAGGTCGGGCATCTTGGTGGTGGCGATGTCGCGGACCTGGTCGCGGGTGATCTTGGCGACCTTGGTCTTGTGCGGCTCGCCGGAACCCTTGTCCACACCCGCGGCCTTGAGGATCAGCTTGGCGGCCGGCGGAGTCTTGGTGATGAAGGTGAAGGAGCGGTCCTCGTAGACCGTGATCTCCACCGGCACGACCATGCCGCGCTGCGACTCGGTCGCGGCGTTGTAGGCCTTGCAGAACTCCATGATGTTGACGCCGTGCTGACCCAGCGCGGGGCCGACCGGCGGAGCCGGGTTGGCGGCGCCGGCCTGGATCTGGAGCTTGATCAGCCCCGTGACCTTCTTCTTCTTGGGAGGCATGCTCTCTCCGGGTCCTAGTGAGAGGTGATTCTCGCCTCCGAGGCCGGTTCATCCGGTTGGAGGCATACCGCACAACGATAGCTGCTCGGGCTGCGCGGCTGAAAACCGGCAGGTCAGGAAGGCTCGGGAGCCCGCCTGACCTGGCCGGAATCTGTCAGCTGCGACATCTGGTGCCGCTGCTGGAGAGGCTTCAGTTCTTCTGGATCTGGTCGAAGCTCAGCTCGACCGGGGTCTCCCGGCCGAAGATCTCGACCAGGCCCTTGACCTTCTTCGAGTCGGCGTTGATCTCGTTGATCGTCGCCTGGAGGGTAGCGAACGGGCCGTCGGTGACCGTGACGGAGTCGCCGACCTCGAAGTCCAGCACCTGGACCTCGACCTTGCGGCTCGGCGCCGGACGGCCCTCGGCCTCGGCGGCCTCCTTGGCGGCCTTCTCCTCCGCCTCCGGGGCGAGCATCTTGACGATCTCGTCCAGGGTCAGCGGGTACGGGTCATAGGCGTTGCCGACGAAGCCGGTGACGCCCGGGGTGTTCCGGACGACGCCCCACGACTCGTTGGTGAGGTCCATGCGGACGAGGACGTAACCGGGAAGCTTGTTCTGCCGGACGTTCTTCCGCTCGCCGTTCTTGATCTGGACGATCTCTTCCTCGGGGACCTCTGCCGCGTAGATGAAGTCCTCGACGTTGAGCGAGACGGCGCGCTGCTCCAGGTTGGCCTTCACGCGCTTCTCGTAGCCCGCGTAGGTGTGGATCACGTACCACTCGCCCGGGAGCGTGCGCAGCTCCTCGCGCAGCGCCTCGACCGGGTCGACGGCCGGGGTCTCGTCCTCGGTGTCCAGGTCCTCCGCGACCTCGGCGACCGCGACGGCCTCGTCCTCGACGTGCATCGCGGCGGCTTCGGCAGCCTCGTCGGGCGCGGTGTCCAGCGCCTCGGCGGGGTCGACCTCGTCCGCCGCCTGAATGATGTCGATCCCGTCGTCGTCGACCCTGTCCGCTTCGAAGGCAGCGGGCGACTCGGCCGGCGCCGCAGCCTCGTCACCCTCGGCGGGCTCGGTGGCGTCGTTCAGGTTCGGGTCGTCAGACACGGTGGCTGCTTCTTCCTGGCTTCAAGGGGTGGAACTGGCGGAGGTTCGTCCCGCGGACTCCCTCCGCGGGATCAGCCGAAGACGTACTTGATCGCCTCGGCGAATCCCCAGTCAATCACGGTCACAAGGCCGATCATGATGACAACGAAGACAATCACCACAGTGGTGTAGGTCGTGAGCTGGCTGCGTGACGGCCAGACGACCTTGCGAAGCTCCGCGACGATCTGCCGGTAGAAGAGCGCGAGTCGGCCCAGAGGGCCCTTCTTGCCGCGCTTGCCTCCGCGGCGCTTCTTCTCGGCCACCTCGTCGTCAGGACGACCGCTTTCAGGCGTCGCGGTGGAGCCAGGGGCTGCCGTCACTCGTCCTCACCTGAATCCCGGGTCGTGGCCGTGCCGCGCCCGGCGGAGCCGCACGGCGATGCAATCAGTACGTACCTGCGCGCACATTCCTCGAAGAACGTGCGGAGCAGGGCCGGAGGGACTTGAACCCCCAACCGCTGGTTTTGGAGACCAGTGCTCTACCAATTGAGCTACGACCCTTTGTTGTTTCCCCCAACGTACCGCATCCGCCCGGATGCACGGAGTGCGCAGGACGGAGCGGCCGGTGAGGGCCAACGGGGCATGAGTGTACGTGGTCCACGGCCGGGCGTCGAACACGTACCCCGCGGCCCCCCTGCGATACCCCTATGCCTTGTCGCCCGCCCTTCTGAGACGATGGCGGTCATGAGCGCTGCAACACCACCCGCATCGTCCGCCAGCGACCGACGGGTATCGGCCCGTATCGGCGCTATCTCCGAGTCCGCGACCCTCGCCGTGGACGCCAAGGCCAAGGCCCTGAAGGCCGCCGGGCGTCCAGTGATCGGCTTCGGCGCGGGCGAACCCGACTTCCCGACACCCGACTACATCGTCGAGGCCGCCGTCGAGGCCTGCCGCAACCCGAAGTTCCACCGCTACACACCCGCCGGCGGCCTGCCCGAACTGAAGAGCGCGATCGCCGCCAAGACGCTCCGCGACTCCGGCTACGAGGTCGACGCCTCGCAGATCCTGGTGACCAACGGCGGCAAGCAGGCGATCTACGAGGCCTTCGCCGCGATCCTCGACCCGGGCGACGAGGTCATCGTCCCCGCGCCGTACTGGACCACCTACCCCGAGTCGATCCGGCTCGCCGGCGGCGTGCCGGTGGACGTCGTCGCCGACGAGACGACCGGCTACCGCGTCTCCGTCGAGCAGCTCGAGGCCGCGCGCACGGACCGCACGAAGGTCGTGCTGTTCGTCTCGCCGTCCAACCCGACCGGCGCCGTCTACTCGCGCGAGCAGGTCGAGGAGATCGGCCGCTGGGCCGCGGAGCACGGCCTCTGGGTGCTCACCGACGAGATCTACGAGCATCTGGTGTACGGCGACGCGGAGTTCACCTCGCTGCCGGTCGCGGTCCCCGAGCTGCGCGACAAGTGCATCGTCGTCAACGGCGTGGCCAAGACGTACGCCATGACGGGCTGGCGCGTGGGCTGGGTCATCGGCCCCAAGGACGTGGTCAAGGCCGCGACCAACCTGCAGTCCCACGCCACCTCCAACGTGTCCAACGTCGCGCAGATGGCGGCGCTCGCCGCGGTCTCCGGCGACCTGGAGGCCGTCGAGCAGATGAAGGTGGCGTTCGACCGCCGCCGCCGCACGATCGTGCGCATGCTCAACGAGATCGACGGCGTCGTCTGCCCGGAGCCGGAGGGTGCGTTCTACGCCTACCCGACGGTGAAGGACCTGCTCGGCAAGGAGATCCGCGGCAAGCGGCCGCAGTCGAGCGTCGAGCTGGCCGAGATCATTCTCGAGGAGGCCGAGGTCGCGGTCGTTCCGGGTGAGGCCTTCGGTACGCCGGGCTACCTGCGGCTCTCGTACGCGCTGGGCGACGAGGACCTGGTCGAGGGCATCTCGCGGATCCAGAAGCTGCTGGGCGAGGCCAGGGCGTAAGGCTCGGTTCGATTCGGCCGAGAACGGCTGAAAATGCGCGATGCGGGGCCCCTCGGGGCCCCGCATTCGTTTTCGGGCAAGCGCTCGTTCAGGGAATCCCCTACCGGGCCGCCCGGCCCATGCGGCAGGATCTTCCAATGCCGCACCAATCCGGGGTCCGACCCCCGATCCCGCCGAACTCCCCGGACGTCTCCGCCCCCCAGGCCGGCGGCGGGGACTCCGACCGTGATCTGCGCGGGCTGCCCAAGGCCCATCTGCATCTGCACTTCACCGGCTCGATGCGCCCCGGCACGCTGCTGGAGCTGGCCGACCGGTACGGCGTCCATCTGCCCGAGGCGCTCAGCGGCGGCGAACCCCCCAAGCTGCGCGCGACGGACGAGCGGGGCTGGTTCCGCTTCCAGCGGCTCTACGACATCGCGCGCTCCTGCCTGCGGTCCCCCGAGGACATCCAGCGCCTGGTCCTGGAGGCGGCCGAGGAGGACGTGCGGGACGGCTCACGCTGGCTGGAGATCCAGGTCGACCCCACCTCGTACGCACCGCGGCTCGGCGGGCTGATCCCGGCCCTGGAGATCATCCTGGACGCGGTGGACCGCGCCTCGCGCGAGACCGGTCTCGGGATGCGCGTCCTGGTCGCGGCCAACCGGACGAAACACCCGCTGGACGCGCGGACGTTGGCGCGGCTGGCGGTGCGGTACGCGGACCGCGGCATCGTCGGCTTCGGGCTCTCCAACGACGAACGGCGGGGTTTCGCGCGGGACTTCGACCGGGCCTTCGCCATCGCCCGAGACGGCGGTCTGCTCGCGGCTCCGCACGGCGGCGAGCTGTCCGGGCCGGGCAGCGTCCGGGACTGCCTGGACGACCTCGACGCGGCGCGTATCGGGCACGGCGTGCGCGCCGCCGAGGACCCACGGCTGCTGCGCAAGCTGGCCGACCGAGGAGTGACCTGCGAGGTGTGCCCCACCTCGAACGTGGCGCTGGGCGTCTACGAGAAGCCGGAGGACGTACCGCTGCGCACGCTGTTCGACGCCGGCGTCCCGATGGCGCTGGGCGCGGACGACCCGCTGCTCTTCGGGTCGCGGCTGGCGGACCAGTACGAGGTGGCGCGCCGGCATCACGACTTCACGGACGCCGAACTCGCCGAACTGGCGCGTCAGTCGGTGCGGGGGTCGGCCGCTCCGGAGGACGTCCGGGCGCTGATGCTGGCCGACATCGACGCGTGGGCGGCGGGCTGAGGCTCTTCCCGGCCGCCGGTGTCCGGATGTCCGGAGAGGCGCCGGTGTCCGGCTAGGCGATTCCGCCGAGGACGGTGCGCGCGATCGCCGCGGCGAAGGCGTCCAGAGGACGACGGGCGGTGGGAGCGCCGGCGGCCTCGGTGGCCTCTGCGGTCGCCCCGGGCCCGGTGGCTTTGTCGGCCTCTGCGGGCGCCCCAGGCCCGGTGGCCTCGGTGGAGGTCTCCAGGTCCTCGGTGAAGGCGTCCAGGAAGGCGCGCTGGTAGCAGGCGCCGAGCAGCAGGGCGGCGGCCGCGTCCGTGTCGGCGTTCTCTCGGATACGGCCGGCGGCGCGTTCGGCGTCCAGATAGGCGGCCAGTTCCTCGAGCGGGCGGTGCGGCCCGGCGTCGCCGCCGAGGCGGCGCAGACCCTCACGGTGGCGGCGCAGGAGTGCGGGTTCGGCGAAGAGCGAGGCGGCCATGGGCACGCTCGACTCGTAGAACAGCACCGCTCCGCGGGCGATCCGGGCGAGGTTCTCCTCGACGCTGTGTTCCGCGGGGGTCCGCCGGATCTCTGCGAGCAGGGAGCCGAGCCGTGGCAGCCGCTCCTCCAGGACGTGGACGAACAGGTCCTCCTTGCTCGCGAAATGCTTGTAGAGAGCGGCTTCCGAGCATCCGGCGGCCTTCGCGATCTCCTTGGTGGTGGCGCGGGCCAGGCCGATGGACCGCATCAGCCGGGCCGCCGCGTCGAGAAGGCGCGTACGCGTCGGTGCGGGCTCCATGATGGCTCCAACCTGCCTTGACGTGAGGTGAGCGGATACTCACCCTAGAGGGTGAGTGAATACTTACCCACCTGAGGGGCGTGCGCCATGAGGATCACCGTTTTCGGAGCGACGGGCGGCATCGGCCGGGAGATCGTGCGACAGGCGCTGACGGCGGGGCACGAGGTGACGGCGGTCGTGCGCGACGCGGCCCGCCTTCCGGTTCCGAAGTCGGGCACGGTCGAGGTGGTGACGGCCGGGCTGACGGACCCGGCGGCGCTGGGCCCGGCCGTCGCGGGACGCGACGCGGTCTTCTCGGGGCTCGGCCCGCGCGGCCGCAAGCAGGTCGGCATCGCCTCCTCCGGCACGCGCACGATCCTGCGGGCGCTGGAGGCGGAGGGCGTCCGGCGCTTCCTCGCGGTGAGCGCGGCGCCGGTGGGGCCGCCGCCGGAGGGCGAGTCGCTGCGGCTGCGGTTGATGACGCCGCTGGTCAAGGCCGCGTTCCGGGAGCAGTACGCCGATCTGGCCGTGATGGAGGACGACCTCCGGCGCAGCGCCACGGACTGGACGGTCGTACGGCCGCCGAGGCTGCTCGACCGGCCGCTGACGGGCTCGTACCGGAAGGCGTTCGCCACCACGCCGCGGGACAGCATGATGATCGGCCGCGCGGATGTGGCGCACGCGATGCTGGCGATGGCGGACGACGCGTCGACGGTCAAGCAAGCGGTCGGGGTCGCGTACTAGGGGCGGGCCGTGAGAGCCCGGACGGCGCGGACCGCGGCGGGCTCCGTGCGGGCCGCGTCGGGCTCCGGGCGGGCCGGACGGCGTGCCCGTACGGGTCGTACGCCCGGTGTCAGGGCGGGTGGGGGTCGGCTGCCGGGGCGGGTGAGGCCGGGCCCTCAGAGGGTGACGCCGACCGTCACGGGCTCGTTGACGAGAGTCACCCCGAAGGCGTCCCGCACGCCGTCCCTGACCTCCCGCGCGAGGGCCAGCAGGTCCTCGGTCGTGGCGGAACCGCGGTTGGTGAGGGCCAGGGTGTGCTTGGTGGAGATCCGCGCCGGGCCCGTGCCGTACCCCTTGGTGAAGCCCGCCTTGTCGATCAGCCAGGCGGCGGAGGTCTTGGTCAGGCCGTCCCCCGCCGGGTACGCCGGGGGCACCACGTCCGCGCCGAGCCGTTCGGCCGCGCGCGCGACGAATGCCTCGTGCTGGGCGGCCGTGAGGATGGGGTTGGTGAAGAAGGAGCCGGCGGACCAGGTGTCGTGGTCCTCGGGATCCAGCACCATGCCCTTGCCCGCCCGAAGCTTGAGGACCGCCTCACGGGCCGTGGCGGCGGGCACCCGGTCGCCGGTCGCGACGCCCAACGTCCGGGCGAGTTCGGCGTACTTGACCGGAGTGGAGAGGCCGCCGGCGTCCTCCAGGGCGAAGCGGACGCGCAGGACGACGAAGCGCGCCGGGTCGGCCTTGAAGCGGCTGTGCCGGTACGAGAAGGCGCACTCCGCGCCCGGGATCGTCACCGTCTCGTCGGCGCGGCGGTCGTAGGCGACGACCTCGGTGATGACGGAGGAGACCTCCTGGCCGTACGCGCCCACGTTCTGGATCGGGGTCGCGCCCGCCGAGCCGGGGATTCCGGCGAGGCACTCGATCCCGGCGAGGCCCGCCTCGACGGTGCGGGCGACGGCCTGGGACCAGTTCTCCCCCGCGGCCAGCTCCAGCCGCGTACCGGAGAGGTCATGGCCGGTCGTGGCGATGCGCAGGGCGGTTCCCTCGAAGCCCTTGTCGCCGATGACGAGGTTGCTGCCACCGGCGACGATCAGCAGCGGGGTGCCGTCGGCGTCCGCTTCGCGGACGGCGGAGACGACCTCGTCGTCCGTGGTGGCGGTGACCAGGCGCGTGGCCGGGCCGCCGAGCCGGAAGGTGGTCAGCGGGGCGAGCGGGGCGTCGTGAAGTTCCTGCACGCGCACAAGCGTAAGGGGCGGGGTCCTTGGACCCCGCCCCTTACCCCGTCGGTACGCCGTCACCCCGTGCCCACGGACGCGGGCGGGCCGTGCCCGCTACGGCTCCACCGGGGTCCGCAGCAGCGTGGCAGATCTGGCTGCAGGCGCCGTGTCAGCGTGTGAGGTCCTGCGACAGGCGCCGCGTCAGGCCCGCCGCGTCAGGCCAGGCGGACGACCGCGCGGGCCATGCCCAGGACCTTCTGGCCCGCGCTCATCGCCGTGAGGTCCACGCGCACCGCCCGGTCGTCGAGCTTGGCGGCGACCTTGCCACTGACCTCGATGACCGCGCCCGTGTCGTCGTTGGGGACGAGGACGGGCTTGGTGAAGCGCACGCCGTACTCCGCGACGGCGCCCGGGTCGCCGACCCAGTCGGTGACCACGCGGATCGCCTCGGCCATGGTGAACATGCCGTGGGCGATCACGTCGTCGAGACCGACCTCCTTGGCGAACTTCTCGTTCCAGTGGATGGGGTTGAAGTCGCCGGACGCGCCCGCGTAGCGCACGAGGGTCTCGCGGGTCACCGGGAACGTCTGCGCCGGCAGCTCGGTGCCGACCTCGACGTCGTCGTAGGAAATCTTCGCCGCCATCGCCGTCAGCCCTCCTCGGCGCCGCGCGCCACCAGCTTCGTGAACGCCGTCACCACGAGCTCGCCGCTCTCGTCGTGGACCTCGCCGCGGATGTCGATGATGTCGTTGCCCGCAAGGGACTTGATGGCCTCGATGGTCGACGTGACCGACAGGCGGTCACCGGCCCGGACCGGGCGGGCGTAGGCGAACTTCTGGTCGCCGTGCACGACGCGGTTGTAGTCCAGGCCCAGCGCCGGGTCGTGGACGACCTCCTGCGCCGCCTTGAAGGAGATCGCGAAGGCGAAAGTGGGCGGGGCGATCACGTCCGGGTGGCCGTGCTCCTTGGCCGCGTCCGCGTCCGTGTAGACCGGGTTGGTGTCACCGATCGCCTCGGCGAACTCACGGATCTTCTCGCGGCCGACCTCGTACGGCGCGGTGGGCGGGTAGGACCGCCCGATGAAGGACTTGTCGAGCGGCATGACGCGCCACCTCCTGGGTCGATGCTCTGTCGATGATCGGGGCGACCGGTCGACGGCCGGTCGAAGCCCGGTCGATCGGTTGCGGCCACCGCCGATCGGTCGCGGCGCCCCGCGTCGATCAACGAGGCCCGGTGGTCCGGCGATGCGGGGGCACCCGACGACGCCCAACGACACGAGGCCGCCCCCGCATGGGGACGGCCTCGTGTGTCAGTCGTCGTTACCGCGTCTCGCGGTGCGCCGTGTGCGAGTTGCAACGGGGGCAGTACTTCTTCATCTCAAGACGGTCCGGGTCGTTGCGCCGGTTCTTCTTGGTGATGTAGTTCCGCTCCTTGCACTCCACGCAGGCCAGCGTGATCTTCGGGCGGACGTCGGTGGCAGCCACGTGAGTGCTCCTTGACGGACAGGTGGATTAACGCAGAAAAGAGTAGCCGATTGAAGGACCGATCCCACAATCGGCTACGCGGTGTAGCGGCGACCGGACTTGAACCGGTGACACAGCGATTATGAGCCGCTTGCTCTACCGACTGAGCTACGCCGCTTCGAGTGAGCTGACCTCCCGCCGCGAAGCGGGGTGTCGGATCACCAGAGCCCCAATACGGAATCGAACCGTAGACCTTCTCCTTACCATGGAGACGCTCTGCCGACTGAGCTATTGGGGCGAGCGGTGAAGACATTACACGCTCGGCCGCCGAACGTGAAATCCGTATCGGTGGCTCCTGCCCAGGTGGCCAGGCCACCACACCAGTACGACTATTCGGCTCCTCCGCGATGCCGTCGGACCCTCCCCCTAGGCTCGTCCCGCGCTGCGTGATCATGGCGGCGCGCCGGACCCGTTCAGGGAGCGTCACCCCCTCAGGGACGTCAGGGAGCGCGATGCCAGGAAGCCACCCGCAGCACCCGCAGCAACCCCCGAAGCGCGACGGCGCGACTCCCGAACCCGGCGCCCTGGTGCTGTGCGGCGCGCGGCTCACCGACGGGCGGACCGTCGACGTACGGCTCAGCGGCGGCCGGATCGAGGCCGTCGGCACGGCGGGCAGCCTGGCCCGCGGCACGGGCCCCGCGGGAAGCGGGGCGAAGGTCGACCTCGGCGGCTACCTGCTGCTCCCCGCCCCCGCCGAACCCCACGCGCACAGCGACACAGCCCTCACGGCGGACGCCGACGGCCCTGTCTCGTACGCGCCCGAGGACGTCCAGCGGCGCACGATCGAGGCCGCGCTCCTGCAGCTCGGGCACGGCGCCACGGCGCTGCGGACCCACGTACGGATCGGTGACGTGCAGGGGCTCGGGTCCCTGGAGGCGGTCCTGCAGGCGCGGCGCGCGCTGCGCGGGCTGATCGAGCTGTCGGCCGTCGCGGTGCCGCGCGTGCTCACGGGAGTGGCGGGCGCGGACGGCCTCGCCATGCTGCGGGACGCGGTGCGGATGGGCGCGGAGGTCGTCGGGGGCTGCCCGGACCTCGACCCCGACCCGACCGGCTACACCCAGGCGGTGCTGGAGGTCGCGGCGGAGCACGGCTGCGCCGTCGATCTGCACACGGAAGGTGACGATCCCGCCCGGCTCGGACGCCTGGCCTCGATGGCCGGTGGCCTGCGCCCCGGCGTCACGCTCGGGCCGTGCGCGGGACTCGCGCGCCTGCCGCAGGACCTGGCGGGGCGGGCCGCGGACCAGCTCGCCGCGGCCGGGATCACGGTCGTCTGCCTGCCGCAGGGCCGCTGCGGGGCCATGGAAGGGACGGGTGCGGACGAGCGCCCGCCCTCAGGGGAACGCGGGGAAAGGGAAGGCGAAGGGGAACGGGCGGACGGCGCGGGGCGTGAGGGACGCGCCCGCGCGGACCGCTCCCCCGCCGGCGCCGCGCCGGGAGCGTGCTCTGCACCCGTACGGCTCCTGCGCGCGGCGGGCGTACGGGTCGCGGCGGGCAGCGGGGCGATGCGGGACGCCGCGAACCCGGTGGGGCGCGGCGACCCGCTGGAGGCCGCGTACCTCCTGACGGCACAGGGCAGGGAGCGGCCGGGGACCGCGTACGAGACGGTGAGCACGCACGCTCGGGCGGCGATGGGGCTTCCCGAGGTGCGCGTCGAGGCCGGTTTCCCCGCGGAGTTGCTGGCGGTGCGCGGGGACGGACTCACGGGTGTGCTGTCCCTGGCGTACAGCCGGATCGTGGTGCACAGGGGGCGTGTGGTGGCGCGGACGAGCGCGGTGCGCGAGTACTGCGACTCGGCGGCGGTGGCGGGACTGGACCTGCCACGACAGGCGTCGGGCGGGTCCTGAAGCGAGCGGATCCCGCGGGCAGGCGGATCCCCTGGGTCGGGCGGACCGAGGCGGGCGGCAGCAGGGGACGCGGAACTCCTCCCGCCCGGCCCGGAGTTCGTGCCCAGCGCAGATGGGGCCGAGCGGGCCGCGCGCCGTGTCCCCGAGCCGCGCCGACGGGCAACCGGGCGTACGGTCGGAACCATGCGCATTGTCATCGCTGGTGGACACGGTCAGATCGCGCTGCGACTGGAGCAGCACCTCACCACGCGCGGAGACGAGGCCGTCGGCCTGATCCGCAACCCCGATCACGCCGACGACCTGCGGGCGGCGGGCGCCGAACCCGTCGTCTGCGACCTGGAGTCGGCCTCGGCCGAGGAGGTCGCGGGGCATCTGCGGGGCGCGGACGCGGTGGTCTTCGCCGCGGGCGCCGGGCCGGGCAGCGGCGCTGCCCGCAAGGAGTCCGTGGACCGCGCCGCCGCCGCGCTGTTCGCGGACGCCGCCGAGCAGGCGGGCGTACGGCGCTACGTCATGGTCTCCTCCATGGGCGCCGGCAAGGAGCCGCCGCCTGGCACCGACCCCGTGTTCGCGACGTACCTGCGGGCCAAAGGGGCCGCCGACGGCGACCTGCGGGCGCGCACGGCGCTGGACTGGACGATCCTGCGGCCGGGCCGTCTCACCAACGAGCCCGGCACGGGCCTGGTCGACCTCGCCGAGCACACGGGCCGGGACGAGGTGCCGCGGGACGACGTCGCGGCCGTGCTCGCCGTCCTCCTCCACGACCCGGGCACGGCGGGGCTCACTCTGGAGCTGATCGGGGGCGCGGCGCCGGTCGAGGCGGCGGTCAAGGCCGTGTCCACGCGCTGACTCCCGTCTCCGCACCCGTCTCCTCACCCCGTACGGGCAAGGGGAGGTACAAGGGGTCAGGCCCTCGTCCGGGATGCGCCCGGCCGGGGGCCGCAGGACGCTGGAAACATGGAGGGACAGCAGCCGCCCGTGGTCGTCCACCCGCCGGACCGGGGCGCCCGGCGCGTGACCATCCGTGGCGAGCCGGTCGGCAGGGCCCACGCCCCGAAGGACGTGATCGAGTTCCTGCGCGTGGCCGGACTGGACGAGAGCGCGGTGGAGCTGGACGATCCGGACCTCATCGAGTGGCGCGGCGGAGGCCCCGCCGACTGGCCCGACGAACAGGCCCGGCCATGAGACCTCTTGGGCCGCGGGACCCCGCGGAGCACTGGGACACCGGCGGTCCGGCGCGCAGGGATCCGGTGGCGGGGCGGCGAGGGCCGGGAGGCTCCTTCGGCCGCCCGGGCCCGGTGGATCCGGCCGGTCCCGTGGACCCGGCCGATCCCTCCCAGCCCGGAGAGGCACCCATCACGCAGACCGAGCGCACGGTGCTGCGCGCCATCGACGCCTTCCTGGACACCAAGCCGCCGCGCCATCCCCACACGAACGACCTCATCGGGGCCACCGGGCTGACCGAGGACAACGTGTACGAGGCCGTCCTCTCGCTGGAACGCCTCGACTACATCGTCGTCGAGCCCGTGAAGCTCGGCGGTACCGGCGAGATCACGCACATCACCAGAACGGGTCAGCACCACCTGTGACGGCGGGCCCCCTGGCTCCGGAGCCAGGGGGCCCTCAGGCGGGGTACGCCGTACCGCGTCCGCTACTTCTCGGGGATCGCGTACGGGCGGGTGATGATCTCCATGCCGTGACCGGCGGGATCAAGGAAGTACAGCCCCCGGCCGCCATGATGGTGGTTGATCTTCCCCGGCTGCTTGCCGTGCGGATCGGCGTAGTACGTGATCCCGGCCTGCCGGATCCGGTCGAAGGCGGCGTCGAACTCCTCGTCGGAGATCAGGAACGCGTAGTGCTGCACGGTGATCGACTCCGCCGGGATCGTGGCGAAGTCCAGGGTGACGCCGTTGCTCGTGGCGACCGGAACGAACGGTCCCCACTCGGTGCCGATCTCCAAGTCCAGGACGTGCGCGAGGAATTCGGCGGATTCCCGGTTGTCCCGGGCGTGAACGATGGTGTGGTTCAACTCGACTGACACTGTGGAATGCCTCCGTAAGGCAATCTCACGGGCACCTCCATACCTCACCCGGTCGGTGACCGGCACGCGATGCCGTACCTGGATGGTAGGCAGCGCCGGGGCCGGACGTCGAGGTCACGGCAGGCGCCGGGCCGGTTGCGGCCCGGCGCCGCGGTCAGTCCTCCGCCGCGCTCCGGCCGCCCCGCGGCAGGGCGCCCGCGCTCTCGAGCGTGGTGAGCCACTGGCTGACGACGGCGTCGATGTACGCGTCGGTGACCTGGTCGCGATCGAGGAAGAGCCGGGCGAGGACAGGGCCGTAGAGCAGGGTGTACTCGTCGTCTCCGATCTGGACACCGGAGGGTTCGAGGAGGGTGTTGAGGGCGGCCTGGCGGTCCCGGCGGATGCGGGCCAACGCCTGGGCGCTGTCGGGGTCGTGGTCGGCCTGTGCGGTGACGGCGAGCACGGCGGCGCGGGTGGCCGGGTCGCTGATGCCGTCGCGCAGGCTCCGCAGCCAGCCGGTGGCGACCGTGCGTACGTCGCTGTCCGGCTCGGGATAGGTGTCGACGTCCGGGCCTTCGAGGATCAGGTCGAAGAGCAGGGCGGCCCGGGTGGGCCAGTGGCGGTAGAGGGTCTGGCGGGTGACGTCGGCCCGTTCGGCCAGGAGCGCGTAGGTCAGCCCGGCCGGTCCGACCTCGGGGAGCAGTTCGCGCGCGACGGCCAGGATGCGCCGGCGGGTGCGCTGGACGCGTGGATTGCCCGGGGTCGGCCGGCGGCGGTGGAGGGGCTGCTGCATGTCCCCAGCCTACCCGCGAATCATACATGACGAGTGATTTACATCACAGTCTTGTTTCATACGTCGCGTGTGATACACCTGGAAGCAGTAATCACACACACCGGATGATTCATTGCTTCCGTGTGTGCCGACCCCTCTCCCCAGGGAGTGCCCGATGTCCACCGCGATCACCTTCTCCGAGTACGGCGGGCCCGATGTCCTGACCCTGTCGCAGGTCGCCACCCCCGAGCCGGGCCCGGGCCAGGTCCGCATCCGCGTGCGGGCGGCCGCCGTCAACCCGATCGACCTCCGTATACGGGCGGGCCTGATGCAGGGCGTCTTCCCCGTCACCTTCCCGATGGTTCCCGGCTGGGACGTCGCCGGCGTCGTCGACCGCACCGGCGAGGGCGCCTCCGCCTCGGTCGGCGACGAGGTCTTCGGCGTCGCCTCGGTGGGCGGCTACAGCGCGTACGCCCTGCTGGACCGGCCCTTCACCAAGCCCGCGATCGTGCCGTTCGAGACAGCGGCCGCGATGGTCACCGTCGGCGAGGCCGCCTACCGGGCGCTCCGGCACCTCGGCGTGCAGCCGGGGCGGACCCTGCTCATCCACGGTGCGGGCGGCAGTGTGGGCTCCATCGCGGTCCAACTGGCCGCCGCCCGCGGCATCGCCGTGGTCGGCACCGCCGCCGAGCAGGACGTGGAACGCGTCAACGGCCTCGGCGCCACCGCCGTGCTCTACGGCGAGGGCTGGGTGGAACGGGTCGAGGCCGCCGCACCGGACGGTGTGCATGCCGTGTTCGACGCCTCGGGTGCGGGCGTACTGGCCGACTCCGTCGCGCTGGCGGGCGACGCGGGCCGCGTCATCACGATCGCCGATCCGTCCTTCGCCGAACACGGCGTGCGGTTCACCGGCATGGACCCGGCCGACCGCTCCCCGGAGGCCCTGCCGCACCTGGCCGACCTGCTGGCCGGCGGCGGGCTCGACGTCCCGGTGGGGCGGGCCTACCCGCTCGCGGACGCCGCCCGGGCTCACGCCGACCTCGAGGCGCGCCGCAGCCACGGCAAGGTCGTCCTGCTGCCCTGACCGGGCCGCCGCCTCGCGCGAGCCTGCAGGCGGGCGCGGGGAGCCGGGCCCGGTTCACGCGAGGCGCGCGCCCGGCGCCGCGGAATCCGTCCCGCCGATCCGCGGGTGCCGGGCGTGTGCGCCACCCGAACGGATTCGAACTCACGTACTATTAGGACCGTGGCGGACACCTATGACTTCCCCGAGGACCTCCTGGAGGCGCAGCAGGAGCTGCATCAGGTGCGGCACGAGCTGAGCGCGCTCTACGGGCGCCTGCCGCGGTACACGGACGGCTGGCGGGACGAGGACCGCTCGAAGGTCGGCGCACTGCTGGACCGCGACCTGGCACTCGCGGTGTTCGTGAGCACCCACGCCTTCTGGGACTCCCTCGAAGGCCCGACACGCGTCACGGCGCGCGCGGCGCTCAAGCATGTGAACGGCGCAGGGGACGGAACAGCGGCGGAGGATACGAACGGCTGACGGCAGCGGACCCGGGAGGTGTACGGGGAAGGGCGCAGCCCGAACTGGCAGGAATACGCTGGGAGTTGCGGACGCACCCCGCACCGGCGCGTCAGGCGTCGGGGCGGCGCTCACCGCCACCGGGCGCCGCGCCGCCGCCGGGCGCCGCGCCGCCGAGACCGCGGAGCCGTTCGAGCTCACGCCGGTCGCGCTTGGTCGGCCGGCCCGCACCGCGGTCGCGCCGAGCGACCTCGGCCGGTCCGAGGCGCTCGGGCGGCGGCGGGCTGTTGTCGACGTAGCACTGCACGGCCACGGGCGCGCCCACCCGCTTCCGTACGAGTCGCGCGACCACGACGATCCGCTCCCGTCCGGCGAGGCGCAGCCGCACCTCGTCCCCGGCGCGCACCGCGTGGGACGGCTTCACGCGCTCACCGTTGACACGGACGTGCCCGCCCCGGCAGGCCGTCGCAGCCATGGAACGGGTCTTGGTCAGGCGTACGGACCAGATCCAGCTGTCGACCCGTACGGTCCCCTCGTCGGAAGCCATGAACACGACTCTAGGCGGGGCGGCGGCCGGACAGGAGCGGGACGGCACACGTACAGCGGCTCCCCTTGGCCGGCGCCTCCCGTACGCGCCTGGCGGCGACCACAGCGCGAACGGCCCCCGGCGTTGCGTTTCCGCACGCCGGGGGCCGCATCTCGCACCCGGATCCGGACCGGGCTGGAGCGAGCCGGCCGACCGCCTCAGATGCAGGCGAAGGTCTTGTTGGCCAGGCTCGTGCTCAAGGTGCAGGTCTGGCCGCGGACCTGGCCGTTCGGCTGCCGGAAGGCCAGGCGCCAGGCCGTGGGGGTGGAGCGGAGATCTCCGTACCCGAAGACGCCCATGCCTCCCGGGGTGAGCGTCTGGGTTCTCGACACGTCGATGCGCTGCGGGGGCGTGCCGATCGACTGCCGCTCGACGTTTCTGTCATCGGGCCCGTTGACCAGGGTGGCGCCCGACGATCCCACGGTGAGCTGGGGCGGGCGGGCCGTGTTGAAGGCGAGCATCTGGTAGAGGTGGATGTGGCCCGACAGCACCATGCGGACGTTGTCCCGGAGCCGCCCCAGGGTCGTGCGGGCGACGGCCTCGTCGAGGACGGGCGTCACCCATTCCACGTTGCCGACCGGGAACCCTGCGGCCTTCACCATCCACACCGGCTTGTGCGTGACCACGAAGTAGTCGTGCGCGGGGTGCTGTTGGGCATCCTGGTTCACGGTCTCGAACTGGGCGGCGTAGATGTCCCGTTGAGCCGTGCTCCCGTTGTCGGCCGGATCGGCGTACGAGGAGTCCAGGTTGATGAGGTTGAGGGTACCGGCGCGGATGGCCGCGGGCGGGCTGTAGCGGCTGCACGAGTTGTTGGAGCGCAGCTGGTCGGCGAGGTACCGGAACCAGGCGCCGCCCGCGCCACCCTGCTGGATGTTGTTGCAGTCCTCGTGGTTGCCCCGGGCCAGGACGACCGGTGAGGTGCCCAGGAGCCTTTCGGCGGGCCGGAAGAAGTCGGCGACGACGCAGGCCCAACTGCCGTGGTCGGCCAGAGTCGTGCAGCCGGGATTCGCGGCCGGGTCGTTCTCCCTGCCGGGGTCCTCCCGGTAGAGGTAGTCACCGGTGTGGACGACGAGATCCGGCCGTGTCACGGTGGCGGCGCTGTCGGCGATCCGCTGGAACGGCCAGCCGTTCTGGTGGTCCGCGCAGTTCTGCACCACCCCCGTGACGGGGACGTCGCAGCCGCTGTCGCCGATGACGGCGATCCTGCCGGGGCGGGTCGCCGAGGTCCATGTCGGCAGGGGGAGCCGACCGTTCGCGGGGTGCAGCACGGCCGCCCGGACCGTCGTACGGTCGATCACCGCGTCGGACGAGCCGAGTGGTACCGGCCCCAACTCGCAGACGGTGGTGGGGAAATCCTGGCCGAGCGGCGTGCTCACCCGGAGCATCGGGTGACCGCTCCGGACCCCGGCCGGGTCGGTGTAACGCACCCAGGGACATGTCTGGCTGGTGTCGGTGGACACGTAGCGGATCTCGGTGCCGTTGCTCGTCAGCTGGGTCCATGCCCAGGCCTCGCTGGGCGCCGCGCCGGGCGGAGGGGTCTGCCCGGGCGGGGCGGTCGGCCGCGACGGCGGGGGCCCGGCGCCGTCGGGTCCGGCCTGTGCGGGAGCCGCGCCCGCCGTGAACGCCGTGGCCAGCAAGCTGACCACGGCGAGGGCGGCGATCCGAAGCCTCATGCTCACACTCCTCCGCTCGAGCGCCCCGGCCACCGCACATCGCATCACCGAGGTCACATCCTGGATTGGTCACCGACGGCGCCGACGCGTACACCGCGTCGAAGCCGAACGGCCTACAGGTGCGACCGGCGGTCCGCGGAGGGGTTACGAGGGGGCCGCGAGGGTGTCCTCGGAGCCCGCGGGAGACGTCGCGGGCCGGCGTGCCCGAGAGCGGCAGGGCCATGGCGAACCGCACGGCCCCGCCCGTCCGGTCCGGGGGGGGGGCGTGCACCGACGGCCGCGGAGCGCGGCGGCCCGGAAGGTGCCAGTGATCAACACCAACGGCACCACCCGAGGCGTGCTGGGTACGCCGGCACCACACGAAAACCCTTCCAGCCGACTGCCGTTCGCCGGCCGAAGGGGCCTTCCTCGGTCTGGCGGGTGCAGTTCGAACCTGAGCGCAGCCGCGGCGGGGGCGTCCGCGTGCCGCGCCGCTGTGGTGCAGCGGAATGCGGGTGGACAGCCGGGTCAGGCGGAATCAACGCCGGCGCACGGGACGGTCCACGCCGCCTCACCGGGGCTGGGAGTCCGCCCGGGCGCCGAGGACGGCCGCCAGTTGCTGCCGAGTGGAGACGCCGAGCTTGCGGTACGCGCTCTGGATGTGGTTGTTCACGGTCCGCACCGAAAGGCTCAGGTCTGTCGCGATGTCCTTGCTGGTCCGGCCGGCCGCGGCGAGAAGGGCGACCTCGCGTTCCCGATCGGTGAGCGGAACTGCGGCGGCGGCGGTCAGCAGGGGCGTACGGGCGCCCTGGCAGCGCGCGGCGGCGGCCGCCGCCCGCTGAGTGGCAGCCGCGGCAGCCCGGCTGCGGGACTTCCTCGCCCAGGCCGCGGCGGCCGCCGTCGCGGCCTCGGCCTCCAGCAGATCCGCGCCGAGCCGCGCGCACTCGCCCGCGACCGCCTCGAGCTCGTCCGGGTCGTCGGCGGCCAGCGCGGCCGCCAGGTGCTCGCGGGCACGGACCAGAGAGCTGTCGCTGACCCCGGCCAGCTCGGACAGCCGGCCGACGACGTCCGCGGCGCCTCCCATGCGTGCGGCGTCGGTGAGCAGCAGGGCCTCGCACGCGAGGTGTCCTGTGGTCCTCGCTGCCGCGGCCCCTTCCATGAGAGCGGCGCGTGCGGTCGCCAGGTGTCCGCGGGAGGCCAGCAGCCATGCCTCGCCGAGGAGTTCCTCCCCCGTGGAGAAGACGGCCGGGGTGACCGGCGGGGAGTCGTGACGTTCGGCCAGTGCCGCCTCCGCGGCGTCCGCGTCACCCACGACGGCCGCGCAGGCGGCGATATGGCTCAGCGCCAGACGCAGTGTCTTGATGAACCCGAGGCTGCGGGCGAGTGCGGCGGCTTCGGCGTGCCAGCGGCGGGCGGCGGCCACATGCCCCGCCATCCACTCGACACGACCGATCACCAGGGCCATCCACACCTGGACGACCGGGTTGGCGTCGCCGAGTTCGGCGTTCGCCTGCTCGCCGGTGGCACTCGCATCGGCCAGCCGGCCGGCCTCGCCGAGGGCGAACGCCAGGGCGATCTTCTCCACCGCCGGATGCGCCACCACCGCGTGCTCGTCCGCCTCGAGGTGTGCCACGTAGGCCCGTTCGGCCAGCTTCACCGCCTCGCCGGTACGGCCGACCAGCGCGAGCCCGACGGGTTTCATCAGCGCACCGCGAAGCCATGCGTTGACGTCGGGCGCCTTGGTGAAGTCTTCCTCCATCTCTTCCAACAGGGCCAGTCCCTCCCGCGGCTGCCCCGCCCCGATCCGGACGAACCCCTCGTTGATCCGCAGCATGTGCCGGGCGGCGGGCGTGGAGGCTTCGGCCGCCGCGGTGTCGTTGGCCGCCAGTGCCTCGGAGACATCGGCGTTGCTCCAGACCAGATTCGAGGTACGGCCCAGGGTGACGCTCAGCCGCTCACCTTCGTCGGCGGCGCGCGCGTACGCCTCGGCGAAGGTCGCCTCGGCGTCGTCCCATCTGCCGAGTATCAGTTGGGACTCCCCGATGATCAGGCGGCCGACGAAGGGCCGCGCGTCCTCGGGGATCGCCTGGAGAAGGGCGACCACCTGACGGTCGTCGTGGGCGAGGCGGGCGAAGGCGGCCGCCCGGAAGAGCAGGCCGGGGTCCGCGGTACCGGTGGCGGCCAGCCGCCAAGAGGCGACGCGCAGCGCGTCGCCACGCCGGCGGACGCCGAACGACTCGATACGCGCGGCGCGCCGCAGCAGCACCTCCCGGCGGCGCAAGGTGGGGATGGTCGACCGCAGCACCTCCGCGTACAGCGGGTGCACCAAAGTCACGCCGGTGCGCCTACCGTCGTGCACGCTTCGTATCAGTCCGGCCTCCTCCAGACCGATCAGCACCTCCGGCGGTGCCTTGAGCTCCACATCGGCCACGGACAGCGGCTCGCACAGCGCGAGCAGTTCCAGTACGGGGCGTCCGGCGGGCCCGGCGGCGGCCAGCCGGGTGCTGATGAGCTCCGTCAGCCGGGGCGTGCCCTTCAGCGCCCCCTCGGCCATCGACCACACCTCCCCGTCGGTGGTCAGTGTGTGGTCGGCCAGCGCGCCGAGGACGAGCTCGCGGAGGTAGAGCACGTTCCCGCCGGATGCGTGATGCAACCCGTACAGGGTGCGCCGGTCCACGGGCCCGCCAAGGGCCGCCTCCAGCACCCCTGCCATCTGATGCTGGTCGAATGCCGCCAGGTCGATCCGGTGCATCGCCTCCGCGCCCGTCAGCACCTGCACGGCCTCACCGCCGACCGGTTCACCGGGCCGCTCGGTGCGTACGGTGCCGATCAGACGCACCACGCGGGCGTCCAGCAGTTGCCGCAGCAGGACCGCGGAGGTGGCGTCCAGCAGGTGCAGGTCGTCGACGAGCAGTGCCCACCGCTGACGGTCCGGCCCGGCGAGTGCGCGGGCGACCGCGCGGAACCCCTCCACCGGGTCGGAGAGATCCACTCCCCTCGGGATCAGGTGGGCGATCGCCCCCAGCGGCACCACGGCGGCCGCGGCGGACGCGGTCGCCCTGCCGCCCCGGTAGCCATTGCGGACGGCCCGGGCGAGGCACTCCTCGGCCAGCCGCGACTTGCCCACTCCGGCCGACCCGAAGATCACCAGCCCCTCGCTCCGCCGGCGCGCCCACGCCGCCGAGAAGCCCTCGAGCTCCCGGTCCCGCGCGGCCAGCGGCCAGCGCGACGGCGGCTCGTGCATGGTCACGCCAACCTCCCGGGCGGCACTGTCCGTCGATGCCCCCATCGGTCCGCCTACCACCACAGTACGTTTGCCCGATTATGTCGGCTCTTCGGGACGCCGGATCGGACGGATCGACGGCCGCAGCGTCGACGATCCGCCGCAAGCGAGCCCTCCTCAACAACGCCCTGGTGTACGCGGTCGACGCAGGCTCCTCACCGAGATGCACTCCCCCACGTCCGCTGGACACTCCCTGAACCGGTCGAAGAGGAGAGCGGTCCCCAGCGCGTGCCCAACCCTGTTCAAGCAGCGAAGCTGCTCGATTCCGAGGACAAGTCCAGCACGTCGCGGCTCCGTTCCCTGATCAGCCGACGCCTGGCACCCCAACTGCACGAGTGGAAGGTCGGACATCAGCCAGAGCGCTACACGTACGGCCGTGGAGGCCGCGGCTACGGGAGCGCTCGCCGCTATCGCCCTGTGGTCGAACGTCACTGATCCCACGCGCGCATAGGGCCGCCCCCCGCCGAGGGCCGGCCCCTTCCTGCTTCTCACGTCGTTCCCGGACTCCTGCGACTGGACTTCGTCGCCGAGGTCATCACGGACAGGAAGATGACAATTGGGCGGCAACTTCCCGGCTTTGACGCGAGGTCAGCGGACGTCGAACGAGTGGGTCTGGTAACCGCTCGTGGTGGTACAGGCATAAAGCCGGGCGTAGGTGGGGCGCACAAGGAACTCCTCTACTCGGAATCGACCCCGCTTCGCGGTTCGATACTTTCCGTATGCAAGAAAGTGCGCTGAGTTACCGAAATGGGGGGCCTGGATAGGCCACGCGAGCGTGTCAAGGACTGCCTCTCAAACCTCGACATGAAGCGCCGACCAGGAAGCTTCGCACTACCAGGCCCCCTTACCTGCGTTCCCTCACGCCTGCCCAGCAAAAGCAAGGCACTTGGAACCCCGCATGCGACGGAAGGCTCTGCCTGACAGGCCGGGGCGGTGCCGACTCAACTGCTTGAGAGTGGGGCAAGCCCCGCCCAGTGCTCGAGTTCGAGTGGGCGGGGCCCGTTTGTTGTGCTGCCCTGATGCTCGCGGCCAGGGGCGCTGCAGACGGTCCGGGACCTCTCAGGCTCGTCGGGCCGGTCAAGCCGCCTGCGACCCCCGGCGCCGTGCCCACACCAGGCGATGGAGCCTTCGAGACGCTGTCGTTGCGAACAAGGGGAGAGCGGCCTGTCGGCCTGCGGCGAGGTCCAGCGTTCCGTGTGGCGCCCCGTCACTCGACATGACAACGGCGGGTCGCGGATGGATCTCGTCCACGGCCCGTCCAGAACTACTGGTAAAGGGCGAGAACGAACGAGACAGGGCAAGACAGTACGGGCCGCTCAGCGAAGCAACACAAAGGGCCCTTGGCCTGCGTCTCCGCAGGCCAAGGGCCCTTCTTCGCGTGTGGCGGGTGCAGGGTTCGAACCTGCGTAGGCGTAAGCCGACAGATTTACAGTCTGCTCCCTTTGGCCGCTCGGGCAACCCGCCGGGAATGTGGCCGGGACGTGCGCTTTTCGCGCGGTGCTCCCTGGCAACGTCGTAAACCATACCCGATGGCAGGGGGTGCTTCGCCACCCGGTTGATCGCCGCTGGAACGCGGTCCCGGGTGACTAGGCTGACGGTGCGGGCCGGGGACGGTTCCGTACACATGACGGATCTACGTACGAGGAGCCAACTCACCATGGCCGACTCCAGTTTCGACATCGTCTCGAAGGTCGAGCGGCAGGAGGTCGACAACGCCCTCAACCAGGCGAGCCGCGAGATCTCCCAGCGGTACGACTTCAAGAACGTCGGGGCATCCATCGAGTGGTCCGGCGAGAAGATCGAGATGCGGGCCAACTCCGAGGAGCGGGTCAAGGCGATCCTCGACGTCTTCCAGTCCAAGCTGGTCAAGCGCGGCATCTCGCTGAAGGCCCTCGACACGGGCGAGCCGCAGGCCTCGGGCAAGGAGTACAAGATCTTCGCCTCGCTGCAGGAGGGGATCACTCAGGACAACGCGAAGAAGGTCGCCAAGATCATCCGCGACGAGGGCCCGAAGGGCGTCAAGGCGCAGGTGCAGGGCGACGAGCTGCGGGTGAGCTCGAAGAGCCGGGACGACCTGCAGTCCGTGATCGCGCTGCTGAAGGGCAAGGACCTCGACTTCGCGGTGCAGTTCGTCAACTACAGGTGACGGCGGGCCTGCCGCGCGGCGCGTAGCGGTCGGCGGCCTGTTGTCGCGGGGCTCGCGGGACGCCGCGAGCCCGGCGGCGAGCGCACGGTGGTACACGGCGGTACGGCGGCGGCGTCGTACCGCCGTCGTCGTTCCCGGCCGTTCGCGTCCTCCCTGCCTCCGCGCCTTCGCGTCCTCCGCGGACGTCACCAGGTCCTGGCGAACTCCCCCTGGTCCGTGGGGACGATCTCGCGCCCCAGCGGCATCAGCGAGATGGGGATCAGCTTGAGGTTCGCCCAGCCGAACGGGATCCCGATGATCGACAGGAACAGCGGGATGCTCGTGACCAGGTGGCCGAGGGCGAGCCACCAGCCCGCGAAGATCAACCAGATCACATTGCCGACGAACGAGGGCGCCCCCGCGTCCCCCCGTTCCACGGCCGCTCTGCCGAACGGCCACAGCACGTACCCCGCGATGCGGAGGGCGGCGATGCCGAACGGGATGGTGATGATGAGGATGAAGCAGACGAGGGCTGCTACGGCGTAGGCGATGGCCATCCATATGCCGCAGAAGATCAACCAGAGAACGTTCAATATCAGATTGATCGGCGTCATGCCTCCAGCGTCCCACGGTGACGGACCGGCCGCGCTCCGGGCCGCCGGGCGCTCTCGCGGCGTCGTTCCGGGCCGCTGGCGCCCGCGGGAACCGGCGTCGCGCCTGCCGCGGGCGTCGGGTCGCGGCGGTGCCTCAGCTGCGGTAGCCCGCCATCTGCTCGAGCCGGGCGATGCGCTCCTTCATCGGCGGATGCGTGGAGAAGAGCTTGGACATGCCCGTTCCGGCGCGGAACGGGTTGGCGATCATCAGGTGGCTCGTGGTCTCCAGGCGCGGCTCGGGCGGCAGCGGAAGCTGCTTCGTGCCCGCTTCGAGCTTGCGCAGGGCGGAGGCCAGGGCCAGCGGGTCGCCGGTGAGCTGGGCGCCCGAGGCGTCTGCCTCGTACTCCCGGGAGCGGCTGACGGCGAGCTGGATCAGGGAGGCCGCGAGCGGGCCGAGAATCAGGATCAGCAGGAAGCCGAGGATGCCGGGGCCCTCGTCGTCGTCGGACCGGCCTATGGGGATCAGCCAGGCGAAGTTGACCAGGAACATCACCACGGACGCAAGCGCACCCGCGACCGAGGAGATGAGGATGTCGCGGTTGTAGACATGGCTCAGCTCATGGCCGATGACGCCGCGCAGTTCGCGCTCGGTGAGGATCTGCAGGATGCCGTCGGTGCAGCAGACCGCGGCGTTGCGCGGATTGCGGCCCGTGGCGAACGCATTCGGCGCCTGGGTGGGCGAGATGTAGAGCCGCGGCATGGGCTGCCGGGCGGCGGTCGAGAGTTCGCGGACCATGCGGTAGAGGGCCGGTGCCTCGAACTCGCTTACCGGCCGGGCCCGCATGGCGCGCAGGGCGAGCTTGTCGCTGTTCCAGTAGGCGTACGCGTTCATGCCCAGCGCCACGACGACGGCGACGATCAGGCCCATCCGGCCGAAGAAGCTGCCGATGACGATGATGAGTGCCGACAGGCCGCCCAGAAGCAGGGCAGTCCTCAGTCCGTTGTGCCGGCGGTGCACGGTACGCCCTCCCAGTGCTGTGGCGGGGACCCCTCTTACTCGGTCTCTTCCACTCTCCAGTGGACCCTTCTGCACTGGTCAACGCGAGGCGGGTTCCCCTGGTTCCCTGGTCCGGCCGGGCAGGGCAGGGGGCGTACGGGTGACGCGAGAGGTGCGCAGGCGGCGTCCGGCGCGCCTCAGAGCAGCGTCGCCGAGGCGAACCGGAGGACGAGCTGGGGCGCGCCGGAGAGGGCGATGCCCAGGAGCGCGGCGACGGCGATGGCGGCGGTCAGCGGCGCCGGGACCCGGGCCTTCACGGGAGCGGGAGCGGCTGCGGCTGCGGCTGCGGCGGCGGCGGCGGGCGCGCCCTCGGGTGCGCGGAAGAGGACGGCCGTCCACTGCAGGTAGTAGTAGAGCGCGATGACGACGTTGACGGCCATGACCACGGCCAGCCAGGCCAGTCCGGCGTCCACGGCGACCGAGAAGACGGTCACCTTGGCGAAGAGGCCGATGACGCCCGGTGGCAGGCCGGCCAGGTTGAGCAGGAAGAAGCCCATCGCGAGGGCGGCGAGCGGGTGGGAGGCGTACAGGCCGCGGTAGTCGTCGATGCGGCCCGCGGGGCTCGTACGGCTGACGAGTGCGGCGACGCCGAAGGCGCCGAGGTTCACGGCGCCGTACATCAGGGCGTACGCGACGGTGGAGCCGATCGCACGGGCGGGGTCGTCTGCGTAGCCCGCGGCCGCGACGGGCACCAGCAGATACCCGGCCTGGGAGACCGACGACCAGGCCAGCAGACGTACGGCGCTGTGGGCGCGGTCGGGGCGCTGGCGGAGGGCCGCGACATTGCCCGCGGTCATGGTGAGCGCGGCGAGCACGGCGACGACCGGGCCCCACACGTGCGCGTACGACGGAAACGCGACGACCGTGACCAGGATGATCCCGGTGAAGCCGACGGCCTTGCCGATGACGGAGAGGTACGCGGCGACGGGCAGCGGCGCCCCGACGTAGGTGTCCGGCACCCAGAAGTGGAAGGGTACGGCGGCGGTCTTGAAGGCGAAGCCGACGAGCGTGATGGCCACGCCGGCCGTGACCAGGGTGTCGAAGCGGCCCGGGACGTCGTTCAGGCGGGAGGCGACCTCGGTGAGGTGCAGGCTGCCGGTGGCGGCGTAGACGAAGCTGACGCCGAGCAGGGTGACGGCCGTCGCGGCGACCGAGGAGAGGAAGAACTTGAGCGCGGCCTCCGAGGAGAGCCGGTCGCCGCGGCGCAGGCCGACCAGTGCGAAGGCGGGGAGCGAGGCCACTTCGAGCGCGACGACGAGGGTGGCGAGGTCGCGCGACGCGGGCAGCAGGGCCGCACCGGCGGCCGAGGCCAGCAGCAGGAACCAGTACTCCCCTGCCGGGAGTTGGGACTCGCGCACCGTGTGGACCGACAGCAGGGCCGACACCAGCGCGCCCGCGAGCACCAGGAGCTGGATCGCCAGCGTGAAGTGGTCGGCGGTGTAACTGCAGGCGTCGGCACCGGAGGTCAGGCAGAAGGTGCTGCGGTCGCCGTCGAGGAGCGGCAGGAGGGAGAGCGTGGCCAGGGCGAGGCCGGCGATCGCGATCCAGCCGAGGACGGGCTTGCGCCGCTCGGGGACGAAAAGGTCGGCGACGAGGGCGACGAGCCCGGCGACCGCGGCGATCGTGGGCGGGGCGACGGCGAGCCAGTCGACGGACTGGACCAGGCTTCCTGCGGCCACAGTCATCACTTGCCTCCTGCGAGGAGCTGCTGCACGGCCGGGGCGGTGAGGCCGATGAGGGCCGCGGGCCAGAGCCCGGCGAGAACGGTGAGGGCCACCAACGGGGTCCAGGCGGCGAACTCATGGCCGCGGACGTCGGCGAGGCCGGGGGCGGATCCGGGCCTGGCCCTGGGGTCGGTGGAGGGCTGATGCCCCTCGTCGGCCGCCTGCGGCTGCGGTTCGCCCTCCACGGCCGGATGGGGCTCGGGCTCCAGGCGCTCGCCCATGCACACGCGGCGTACGACCACCAGCAGGTACGCGGCGGTGAGCAGGGTGCCGAGACCCGCCATCACCATGAAGGTGAGGAACGCGGGGCGGCTGAGCCCCTCGGCCGGGCTGAACGCGGCGAACATCGCCAGCATCTCGCCCCAGAATCCGGCCAGTCCGGGCAGTCCGAGCGATGCGACGGCGGCGAACGCGAGCAGCGCGCCGAGCCGCGGGGCCTTCCCGTAGAGCGCGGCTCCGGTGGCCCCGGCGAGGCGGTCGAGGTCGGTGGAGCCGTAGCGCTCCTTGACCGCGCCGACGAGGAAGAAGAGGAGGCCGGTGATGAGGCCGTGGGCGATGTTGGCGAAGAGGGCGCCGTTGAGCCCGGTCGGGGTCAGGGTGGCGATGCCCAGGAGCACGAAGCCCATGTGGCCGACGGAGGAGTACGCGATGAGGCGCTTGAGGTCGCCCTTCGCACCGGAACGGGCGAGCGCGAGGCAGGCCAGCGATCCGTAGACGATTCCGACAGCGGCGAAGGCGGCGAGGTACGGGGCGAAGGTGCGCATGCCGTCGGGGGCGACGGGGAGCACGATCCGCACGAAGCCGTAGGTGCCCATCTTCAGCAGGACGCCGGCGAGGAGGACGGAGCCGACGGTGGGTGCGGCGGTGTGGGCGTCCGGGAGCCAGCTGTGCAGCGGCCACATCGGGGTCTTCACGGCGAGGCCGATGCCGATCGCGAGGACGGCGAGAAGTTGCGTGGTGTGACTGAGCGATGACCCGTTGTCAGTGGCGAGTGCCACCATGTCGAACGTGCCGCCCTGAAGCCCGACGAGGAGGAGGCCGAGCAGCATGACGACCGAACCGAGCAACGTGAAGAGGATGAACTTCCAGGCGGAGGCCTCGCGGCGCTCACCGCCCCAGCGGGCGATGAGGAAGTACATCGGGATGAGCACCATCTCGAACGCCAGGAAGAACAGCAGCAGATCGAGCACGGCGAAGGTGGCGAGCGTGCCTGCCTCGAGGAGGAGGAGCAGCGCGACGAACGCCTTGGCCGAGCCGCCGCCGGCGCGGGGTGCCCCGTCGTCGGACGCGGTCCGGGCGAACGGCGGGCGGAAGTAGCTGTAGAGCGCGCAGAGGAAGGTCAGCAGCGCGGTCAGCACGAGAAGGGGGAGCGAGATGCCGTCGATGCCAAGGTGGATCCGCACGTCGAGGGCGGGGATCCAGCTGATGTCCGTCGTGGCCTGGATCTTCGACGGGTGGTCGTGGTCGAAGCCGATCGCCAGGGCGATGGAGAGGGCGAGGACGACGCCGGTGACGGTCACGCCGTGGCGCAGCACGGCCTGTTGGGGGTTCCTGCCCCGGAGCCCGGGCGGCGCGGGGAGCAGCGCGGCGGCCGCGCCGATCAGGGGGAGGACGACGACGGCCGCGAGAAGGTACTGCACAGCGGTCTCATTGATCAGGCCACTCATGGCTCACGCTCCGGCGGCGACGAGGACGGCGGCGATAGCCAGGACGACGGAGCCGGCGAGCAGGGCGCTGAGATAGGTCTGCACGTTGCCGGTCTGGGCGCGGCGGACGACCGCGCCGAGCAGGCGGGCGGAACCGCCCGCGCCGCGCACATAGGTGTCGACGACCTCGCGGTCGAGGAAGCGGACGAGCCGGGCGGCGCCGTTCACGGGGCGTACGAACAGCGCGGCGTAGACCGCGTCGAGGTGGAAGCCGTGGGCCGCGGGCCGGTGGAGCGGGCCGAGCAGGAGGCGTCCGGGGTCGGCCGGGTCGTCGGCGGAGGCGATGTCGCCGTAGACGGCCTCGTGGGTGTCGATGGCCTCGATCTCGGTGAGGGCGGGCTCGGTGTGCGGGTGCGCCGCGACCGCGCCGACCGGGATCCGGCGGGCGAGGGAAGTGGTGTGGCGCCAGGCCGCGTAGGTGACGAGGGCGCCGACGAGTCCGAGGCCGGTGCCGAGCACCGAGGTGGTGAGCGTCGGGTCGAGCGACCGGTCGTCGAACCAGCCGGGGAGGAAGCCGACGGTGATGCCGAAGGCGGCGGTGGGGAGGAAGAGCACCCACAGCATGGCGTTCATGACGACGGGCTGCCGGCCGAGGTCGGGGGCGGGCGCGCCCTTGCCGTGGAAGGCGAGGAGCCAGAGGCGGGCGGCGTAGCCCGCGGTGAGGAGGGCGGTGAGCAGTCCGGAGACGAGGACGATCCAGCCCGCGGGGCCGGGGATCCCGTCGGCGTGGCCGGTCGCCGCGTGCTCGGCGGCGCCCAGGACGGCCTCCTTGGAGAAGAAGCCCGCGAAGGGCGGGATCGCGGCGAGGGCGAGGAGTGCGACGGTCATCGTCCAGTACGCGTCCGGGATGCGGCGGGCCAGCCCGTCCATCCGGCTCATCGCGGCAAGGGAGTTGGTGCCGGCGGCGGCGATCACGACGCCCGCGCCGAGGAAGAGGAGCGCCTTGAAGGCGCCGTGGGAGAGGAGGTGGAAGACGGCGGCGCCGCGGTCGCCGACCGCTAGGGCACCGGTCATGTAGCCGAGCTGGCCGATCGTCGAATAGGCCAGGACGCGCTTGATGTCGTCCTGGGCGAGCGCGGCGAGGGCGGAGCCGACCATGGTGACGGCGGCCATCACGGCCATCACGACCAGTGCGGCCGCGGAGGCGGCGAAGACGGGCAGCAGCCGGGCGATGAAGTACACGCCCGCGGCGACCATGGTCGCCGCGTGGATCAGCGCGGAGACGGGGGTGGGGCCCGCCATCGCGTCGGGCAGCCAGGTGTGCAGGGGGAACTGCGCGGACTTGCCCGCGACACCGGCGAGCAACAGCAGCGCGATGAGGGTGGGGTGGTCGAGACCGTCACCGGAGACGACGGCGGTGAGGATGCCGTTGATCCGGAAGGTTCCGGCGTCGGCGGCGAGTGCGAACAGGCCGAAGAGGAAGGGGACATCACCGAGCTTGGTGACCAGGAACGCCTTGATGGAGGCGGACCGGGCGGCCTCGGTCTCCCAGTAGTGCCCGACGAGGAAGTACGAGCAGATGCCCATGATCTCCCAGCCGACCAGCAGCACCATCAGGTCGCCGGAGTAGACGACGAGCAGCATCGCGGAGGTGAAGAGGGAGACGAACGCGGCGTACGAGGCGTAGCGCGGGTCGTTGCGCAGATAGCCGGTCGAGTAGAGCTGCACGCACGTGGCGACGACGCCGACGAGTACGGCCACCAGTGCCGCGAACCCGTCGATGGAGAGCGCGAGATCGATGGGGACCGAGCCGGTGGGCGTGAGCTGCGTCGCCGCCTCGATCGTGTCGCCGCCGCCCTGTCGTACGGCGACGACCACCGCGAGCACGGCGGCGGTCAGGGTCGGCAGGATGGCCAGCGGCCGGACGAAGCCGGGCGCGCGGCGGCCGGTCATCAGGCCCGCCGCCGCCCCGAGGAAGGGCAGCAGCGGGACGAGGACGGCGAGGGTCGTGGTCGTCACGCGGCGGCCTCCGCCTGCTGGGCCGGGGTCTGCTGGGCCTGCTGCTCGTCCGGACGGCCGTCGACGTCCGGGCCGTCGGGCCGCTCGGCGAGGTCGCGGAGCCGGTCGACGTCGGAGCTGCCGCGGTTGCGGTACACGAGCAGCACGATCGCCAGGCCGATGCCGATCTCGGCGGCGGCGATGGTGATGGTGAAGAGGGTGAGCGCCTGGCCTGCGTGGAGGGTGTCGCGGAGCCAGACGTCGAAGGCGACGAGGTTGAGGTTGACCGCGTTGAGCATCAGCTCGACGGACATCAGGACCAGGATCGCGTTGCGCCGGGCGAGCACACCGTAGAGACCGGTGCAGAAGAGGAGGACGGCGAGGACGGCGGGATAGGCGAGGTGCATCTCAGCGCTGCTCCTTACCGTTGGCGGCGGCCGGGGGGCGACTTCCGGCGGACGCCTGCGGGTTGCTGCCGGTGGACGCCTGCGGGCTGCTTCCGGCTGACGACTGCGAGCCGGTGCCAGCGGACGACTGCGGGCCGGTGCCGGCTGCGGTCGGGGACGAGCCGGCGCCGGCCGGGGACGAGGCGTCGGTGGTGGCGCCGCCCGCGCCGTTCCGGCGGGAGAGGACGATCGCGCCGACGAGCGCGGCGAGCAACAGGACGGACAGCGCCTCGAACGGCAGCACCCAGTGCCGGAAGAGGATCTCTCCGGAGACCTTGGTCGAACCCTGCGCGGGTCCGTCGAGGTCGATCCAGGTCGCCCGGAAGGCGTCCACGACCACCCAGACGAGAGCGCCGGCGGCGCCGACCGCCACGACGAGGGCGACCCAGCGGTTGCCCGAGTCGGCGTCCGGGGACCGGCCGATGGGCGCCCTGGTGAGCATCAGCCCGAAGAGGAGGAGGACGACGACGGAACCCACGTAGATCAGAACCTGCACCCATGCGATGAACTCGGCGGTGAGCAGCAGGTATTCGACGGCGAGCCCGCCGAGCGCGACGACCAGCCAGAGCGCGGCGTGCACGAGCTGACGCGTCGTCACGGTGATGACGGCCGCCCCCAGGGTGACGACACCGACGAGGAGGAACGCGATCTCCACGCCGGTGGGCGACAGGAAGCCATGGCCTGCGGCTGCGAGCGTCACGACTCCCCCTCCTGCTGCTGCCGGTCGTCCGGCTGCTGCCCGTTCTCCGTCGCCGGGTCCGTGGACCGGTCCGGTGCGGCGTCGGCTTCGGCCTGCTCTCGGGCGGCCTGTTCCGCGGCCGCGAGCTTATCGGCGGCCTTGCGGGCCGCGCCCAGTTCCTTCGGTTCCTCCGCGGCCGCATCGAGCGCGGGCGGGGCGGGCACGGTCCACATCCAGTCGCGGAGCCGGTCGCGCTCATGGGTCAGATCGCGGATGTCCTCCTCCGCGTACTCGAACTCCGGCGACCAGAACAGCGCGTCGAAGGGGCACACCTCGATGCAGATACCGCAGTACATGCACAGCGCGAAGTCGATGGCGAAGCGGTCCAGCACGTTGCGGCTGCGCTCGCGCCCGCCGGGGGTGGCGGCCGGCACCGTCTCCTTGTGGGAGTCGATGTAGATGCACCAGTCCGGGCACTCGCGCGCGCAGAGCATGCAGACCGTGCAGTTCTCCTCGAAGAGCGCGATCACGCCGCGGCTGCGCGGCGGCAGATGCGGCTGCACGTCCGGGTACTGCGCGGTGTGCGACTTCCGCGTCATCGTCCGCAGGGTGACGGCCAGGCCCTTGGCGAGCCCGCTGCCGGGGAAGGAGCGCGGCCGCCCGGAGGACGCCGTCGAGGTGGGGTGGTCGGGCGACGGACGGGACATCAGGAGATCACCACCTTGACGATGCCGGTGAGCGCGATCTGCGCGAGCGAGAGCGGGATGAGGACGGTCCAGGCGAGCTTCTGCAACTGGTCCTCGCGCAGCCGCGGATAGCTCACCCGCAGCCAGATCACGCCGAAGGCGAGGATCGCGGTCTTGAGCAGGGTCCAGAGCCAGCCGAGCCCGTCGGCCCCCAACGGGCCGTGCCAGCCGCCCAGGAAGAGGACGGTCGTCAGACCGCAGAGGACGATGATGCCCGCGTACTCGGCGAGCAGGAAGAGCGCGAAGCGCAGACCGGTGTACTCGGTGTACGCGCCGAAGATGATCTCGGAGTCGGCGACCGGCATGTCGAACGGGGGCCGCTGCAGCTCGGCCAGGCCCGCCGTGAAGAAGACCAGCCCGCCGACGATCTGCCACGGGATCCACCACCACTGGAAGCCGTCGAGGATGCCGACCAGGGAGACGGTCCCGGCAGCCATCGCGACGGAGCCGGCGGTGAGCAGCATCGGCAGCTCGTACGCGAGGAGCTGCGCGGCGGTGCGCAGACCGCCGAGGAGGGAGAACTTGTTCGCCGACGCCCAGCCCGCCATCAGCGAGCCGAGCACGCCGACGCCCATCACGGCGAGCACGAAGAAGATGCCCGCGTCGACGACCTGCCCGACGGCGCCCTCCCCCGGCCCGATCGGGATGGCGACGATGACGAGGAGGTACGGCAGGAGCGCGACGGCCGGAGCGAGCTGGAAGATCCGCCGGTCCGCGCCGGCCGGTACGACGTCCTCCTTCTGCGCGAACTTCACACCGTCCGCGACGAGTTGGGCCCAGCCGTGGAACCCGCCCGCGTACATCGGGCCGAGGCGGCCCTGCATGTGCGCCATGACCTTGTGCTCGGTCTGCCCCACGATCAGCGGCAGGAGGAGGAAGGCGACGAAGACGGCGAGGAGCCGCCAGGTGACGTCGATGACGTCGCTCATGCGGTTTCGCCTCCGTCGTCGTCGGTCGGGGGTGGGGTGCGGGTGTCGTTCTCGCGGGCCGGGGGTTTCTCCTCGGCGGCGGCCGGGGCGCCGTCCCCGCGGGCGGGTTCGGCGGATCCTTCGTCCGCCGAGCCGTCCTGGGCACCCGGCTTCGCGGTGTCCGGTGCGGTGGTGCCGCCGGTGTTGACCGCGTCTCCGGTGTCGTCGGTGTCGTCGAACGCCGGGCGGGCGTGGTGCCAGGGGGCGTCCGACGAACGCCGCGCGGCGCCGGGCTTCTCGGCGGCGGGCTTGTCGGCGCCGGGCTTGTCGGCGGCCGCTGTGTCAGCGCCAGGCTTCTCCTCGCCGGCCGTCTCGGCGGCCGCTGTGTCAGCGCCGGGCTTCTCGGCGCCGGGCTTCTCATCGGCTGCAGAGGACTCACGCGCCGTGGGCTTCTCGGCGTCCGTCGCCTCCGCGGCCTGCTCGGGTGCGCCTCCGCGCTCCTCCGCAGCACGGGGCGTGCCGTCCGTACCTGCCGTGTCCGGCTCCTTGCCGGCGGGCTCGCCCGTCGGCGCGGCCGACTCCGCCGGCTGAGGCTTCACGGCCTGCTGACCCGACTGACTGGCCGAGCCCTCGCCCGCACTGCGCGTACGACGTGCGGGCCGCTCTGCCATCGGGGCCGCCTCGGGCGCTCCGCCGCCCTCGCCCGCCGCCTGGCTGGCCGACCCTGCGCCGGCGGTCCGCGTACGGCGCGGCGGACGCTCGCCGCCCGCGGCACGGGCGCCCCGGGCGGGACGCGCGGGCGCGGGCGGCAACTGGCCCTTGAGGGGCCCCCATTCGTTCGGGTCGGGCACACCCGGCGGCAGCATCTGCCGCCGCTTGGGCCCGCCGTGCTCGGACTCCCCCGGCTCCTTGGCTCCCGGCCATGCCTTCGCCACCCGCGCCGCCAGGACGAAGTCCTTGCGCAGCGGGTGTCCTTCGAAGGTGTCCGGCAGCAACAGCGGTACGAGATGCGGGTGTCCGGTGAAGTCCACGCCGAACATCTCGTGCGTCTCGCGCTCGTGCCAGGCCGCGCCCGCGTAGACCCCGATCGCGGTGGGCAGTGCGGGTGCCTCGTGCGGCACGGTCGTCCGGACGAGCAGCCGCCGGGGCGCCGCGGAACCGGCCTCGGCAGCACCGGCCTCAACGCCCGCGGTCCGGAGTGCGACGACGTGCGCCGAGACGCGGAAGCCGACGCCGGGTTCGTCGACCGCGCTCAGCCAGTCGAAGTAGGTGCAGCCGAGGGTGTCCCGCGCGGTCTCCAGCGCGGACAGCCAGGCGGAAGGCGGGACATCGACCGTCAGCAGGTCGTACGCCTCCTCGGCCGTGGCCTCCTCGCCGAACAGCTCCGTGGCGGGGTGCGGCAGCCAGCCCACCGCCGCCGCCGCGGCGGGCGTCTCCGCGACGGCCTCGTCCGCGCCGGGCCCGGCACTGGCACCGGCACCGGCACCGTCCGCCGCGGATGCCTCGGCCGCACGCGTGGGTTCGCTCTCCGGACCTCTCGGCTCCGTGGGCTCGTCCGTGGGCTCGCTCACCGGGCGTCTCCCTCCGGTGCGTCCGGTGCCTCCGGTGCCTCCGGTGCCTCCGGCGCCGAAGCCGTGGAGCCCCGCGAATCCGTGGAGCCGTCCGAATCCGTGGAGCCGCCCGAGCCCGCGGGCGGCCCCGGCGGCTGCACCAGCCCGCTGCGCAGCGCGGCCGTCGGGGTGCGCCCGGCGGCGCCGTTCCCGTACCGCTCGCCCAGCGACTCGCGCGCGATCTTCTCCTGCAGCTTGAGGATGCCCTGCAGCAAGGCTTCCGGCCGCGGCGGGCAGCCGGGGACGTAGACGTCGACGGGGATGATCTGGTCGACGCCCTTGGTCACGGCGTACGAGTCCCAGTACGGGCCGCCGCAGTTCGAGCAGGCGCCGAAGGAGATCACGTACTTCGGCTCGGGCATCTGCTCGTACAGCCGCTTGACGGCCGGGGCCATCTTGTCCGTGACCGTGCCGGAGACGATCATGAGGTCCGCCTGGCGCGGGCCGGGTGCGAACGGGATCACGCCGAGCCGGATGAAGTCGTGCCGCGCCATCGACGCGGCGATGAACTCGATCGCGCAGCACGCCAGCCCGAAATTGAAGACCCACAGGCTGTAGCGGCGGCCCCAGTTCAGGACCACCTTCATCGGCTCCGGGGCGAGGCGGGAGAGCACACCGAGCCTGCGCGGCTCCGGAAGCAGCTCGGGGGCGGGTGTCACGTCCATGCGAGGACGCCCTTCTTCCAGGCGTAGAGCAGACCGACGGCGAGGAAGCCGAGGAAGACGAACATCTCCACCAGCGTCGTCCCGCCGTAGCCGGGGGCGGCGAAGACCGTGGCCCACGGGAACAGGAAGATCGAGTCCACCGCGAAGATCACATAGAGGAACGCGTACACGTAGTAGCGGACCTGTGTGTGCGCCCAGCCCTCGCCGACGGGGTCGACGCCGCACTCGTAGGTCAGCAGCTTCTCCGGCGTGGGCACGGCGGGCCGCAGCAGCCGCCCGGCCCCGAAGGCCACGGCCACGAACAGCACGCCGACGAGGGCGAGCAGGCCGACCACCGAGTAGCTCTCGTAGTAGTCCGCGGCATAGCCGGTCGCCACGTCCGTCACGTCCGCCCCTCGCTCCCTGACTGCCGGTGGGTTCTGCATTGTTCGACGATCTACGGACGGGAAGTCTAGGGCCTGCCACAGGCGGCGTGAGCAGCCGTCTCACGTCCCCGCCCCGGACAGGAGTGGGGTTGTCCCCACCCGTCTCCCACCTAATCACCCCATGGCGCCCACCGGGCCCCTCCCGGCAGGCTGACTCCATGACCGAGAGCACCCCCTCCTCCCCCGGCGACGCGACCCCCGCGGCGACCTCCGCGGCGACCGCCACCGAGGACGGCGGCGACCGGCTGCCACCTCCGAGCGCCACCTTCGGCCGGCAGACATGGCGGGAGGTCGCCCACCTCCTCGCCAATCTGCCGATGGCGCTGGCGGGCTTCGTCTACGCGACGACCTGGCTGCTCACGGGCGCGGGGCTCTCGGTGACCGTGATCGGCCTGCCGCTGCTGGCGGCCGGGATGGCGGGGGCGCGGCTGCTCGGACGGGCCGAGCGGGCGCGGGCCCGGGCGCTGCTGCGCGTACGGATCGAGGAGCCGTCGCCGCTGCGTCACCGCGAGGACGGCGGTTTCTTCTCCTGGCTGTGGACGAGCCTGCGGGACCCTGTGGGCTGGCGCGCCGCGCTGTACTCCTTCATGCGGCTGCCGTGGGGCGTGGTCACCTTCGCCGTCACGCTCGTCTCGCTCCTCGTGCTGTGGCCGGTGCTGCCGTGGATCACGCGGGGGCTGACGAACGCCGACCGCGCGATGGTGCGCGGGCTGCTGTCACCCTCCGACGAGCTGGAGCGGCGGATCGCGGAGCTGGAGTCGGACCGGGGCGTGGTCGTCGACACCGCCGCCGCCGACCTCCGCCGCATCGAACGCGACCTCCACGACGGAGCACAGGCCCGCCTCGTCGCCCTCGCCATGGACCTCGGCCTCGCCAAGGAAAAACTCCTCGAAGACCCCGACACCGCCGCCCGCATGGTCGACGAAGCCCACGGCGAAGTGAAACTCGCCCTCCAAGAACTCCGCGACCTCGCCCGCGGCATCCACCCCGCCATCCTCACCGACCGAGGACTCGGACCCGCCCTCTCCGCCCTCGCCGCACGCTGCACCGTCCCCGTCACCGTCACCGTCGAACTCCCCACCCGCCCCGCACCCGCCATCGAAGGCATCGCCTACTACACCGCCTCCGAACTCCTCCAGAACATCAGCAAACACAGCACGGCCCGTTCCGCGTCGCTCGACCTGTGGCGGTCCGAGGAGCGGCTGCTCCTCCAGGTGCGGGACGACGGGCGCGGCGGGGCGCGTGTGGACGGCGGCAGCGGACTCGCCGGCCTGGCCGAGCGGCTGGGGGCGGTGGACGGGCTGTTCGTCCTCGACTCCCCCGAGGGCGGCCCGACGTCGGTGACGGCGGAGCTGCCGTGGCGGGACGGTTCGGAGGGGGCACGAGCGGGGCGGTGACGGGGAGGGCGGCGCCCCGAGAGCGCTGCCCGGCGTACGGGCCGCACCGCCCTCATACGGACCGCGCCCTCGTACGGATCGGGACCCCGTACCGACCGCGCCCTCTTACGAACCACGCCCCGTACGGACCGACCCCCATGCGGACCACGCCCCGTACGGACCGACCCCCATGCGAACCGCGCCCTCGTACGGACCGCGCCCTCTCACGAACCACGCCCTCGTACGGACCACGCCCCGTACCGTCCGCGCCCCCGTACCGACCACCGGGCGCACGGGCGAACCGACCCCGGGGTGGGGAAAGCCCCACCCCCAGGACACCGAGCGGCTCCATGGTTCCGCCCACCCCCGCTCCCGCAGCCTTGAGGCAGCACCACCGGCGTGCATGCCGACACCGCCCACACCGCCGACGCCGCCCACACCGCCGACGCCGCCCACACCGGCGACGCCGCCCACACCGGCGGCACCCGGCACGCCCTGCCCTCCGCAGCCGGCTCGCCCCCGCGGACCGCCGACAGGACGGATGACGACACGATGGACACCGCATACGGGTACGGACCGTACGGACCACAGACCCGCCCGCACCGCGTGCCCGCGGCGCTGCGCGCCCCGTTCGAGGGCCGCACCTGGCGGGAGTTCCTCCACCTCCTGCTCGATCTGCCGCTCGCGATCGTGATGTTCGTGTACGCCGTGACGATGACGAGCCTCGGTGCCGGGCTGCTCATCACCTTCCTCGGTGTGCCGGTGCTGGCGGCCGCGCTGGGCGGTGCTCGCGGGCTCGGCGCCCTGGAGCGGGCCAGGGCCCGTGCGCTGCTGCGTCTGGACGTGGCGGCGCCCGAGCCCGTACGTCCCGCGCGGGCGGGGCTGCTGCCGCTGATCGGCGCGCTGCTCAAGAGCGGTGCGTCCTGGCGCCATCTGCTCTACTGCCTGCTGCACTTCCCGTGGGCGGTCTTCGCGTTCTGCGTCTCGCTGGTGCTGTGGGCGAACGCCTGGACGCTGTTCCTCTATCCCCTGTGGCACTGGACGCTGCCCACCTTTACGGACCAGCCGGGCATCCAGGTCTACGGGAGCGAGGACGGCCGGGACCGCTTCTACATCGACTCGCCGTTCGAGATCGCCGTGGCCTCCGCCGCCGGCCTGCTGCTCGTCCTCGCCACCCCCTGGGTGATCCGCGGCCTGGCGCAGGTGGACCGGACGATGGTCGCCGGGCTGCTCGGGCCGTCCCGGCTGGCGTCACGGGTGACGGAGCTGGAGTCGGACCGGGGCGTGGTCGTCGACACCGCCGCCGCCGACCTCCGCCGCATCGAACGCGACCTCCACGACGGAGCACAGGCCCGCCTCGTCGCCCTCGCCATGGACCTCGGCCTCGCCAAGGAAAAACTCCTCGAAGACCCCGACACCGCCGCCCGCATGGTCGACGAAGCCCACGGCGAAGTGAAACTCGCCCTCCAAGAACTCCGCGACCTCGCCCGCGGCATCCACCCCGCCATCCTCACCGACCGAGGACTCGGACCCGCCCTCTCCGCCCTCGCCGCACGCTGCACCGTCCCCGTCACCGTCACCGTCGAACTCCCCACCCGCCCCGCACCCGCCATCGAAGGCATCGCCTACTACACCGCCTCCGAACTCCTCCAGAACATCAGCAAACACAGCGACGCGACCGCCGCCTCCATGGACGTCTGGCGGGTGGAGACCCGGATCATGCTCCAGGTGACGGACAACGGCAGGGGCGGCGCGACGGCGTCCCCCACCGGCCCCGGCGAAGCCGGGGGCACCGGCCTCTCCGGGCTCTCCGAGCGGCTCGGCGCGGTCGACGGCCTTCTCGTCGTGGACTCCGCGCCGGGCACGGGCACCACCGTCACCGCCGAGCTGCCCTGGCGCGAACAGCCCGGGCCCTCCCCGCGCCGCCTGGGACCGGGATCCGGATCCTGAGACACTGGCGCACCGAGGCCCGCCATCGGGCGGTGGCCGGGACTCCGGCGCCGTCCGGCCAGGCGCGCCCACCAGGGACACGGCACAGCGGGGGACGGCAGAAGTGACGGGCGTGCAGAACGACGTACAGGGCGACGCGCGGGACACGGTGCGGGTGGTCATCGCCGAGGACTCGGTGCTGCTCCGTGAGGGGCTGACCCGGCTGATCACCGACCGGGGCCATCAGGTGGTCGCCGGGGTCGGCGACGCCGAGGCGCTGATCGCGACGATCGGGGAGATGGCCGCCCGGGGCGAGCTGCCGGACGTGGTCGTCGCGGACGTACGGATGCCGCCGACCCACACCGACGAGGGCGTCCGGGCGGCCGTACGGCTGCGCCGCGACCATCCGGGTCTCGGCGTGCTGGTCCTGTCCCAGTACGTGGAGGAGCAGTACGCGACGGAGCTGATCGCCGGGAGCAGCCGGGGCGTGGGCTATCTGCTCAAGGACCGGGTGGCCGAGGTGCGCGAGTTCGTGGACGCGGTGGTGCGGGTCGCGCGGGGCGGTACGGCGCTGGACCCGGAGGTCGTCGCCCAGCTGCTGGGGCGCAGCCGCAAGCAGGACGTGCTGGCGGGGCTGACGCCGCGGGAGCGGGAGGTGCTGGGGCTGATGGCCGAGGGCCGGACGAACTCGGCGATCGCGCGGGCGCTGGTGGTGAGCGACGGCGCGGTGGAGAAGCACGTGAGCAACATCTTCATGAAGCTGGGCCTGTCGCAGAGTGACGGAGATCACCGCCGGGTGCTGGCCGTGCTGACGTACCTCAACTCCTGAGGCCGCTCCCCGCCTTTCACTCGAGTCGTGGTCGTAGGCCCAAAGAATGAGCCTGGGGCCCGGGACGAGGCGGCGCCTTACAAGCCGGGCAGATAACGACATACCGGCTCAAAATGGCGTCTCACACCAGCGTCCGCGATGTGACTCCTAGGGGGAAGGTCACCCTTACCCCCGTACAGTGGCCGAGGAACAACCGGTCGGTACGTCGCGAGACCCCAGCCGCCGCCTCGAAGGAGGTCCAGTTCAGTGACCAGCCAGGTCAGCACCCAGGCCGATCCGGCCGACGGGGCATCCACCGGCGAGCAGCCGGCTCCCGGCACGAAGGAAGTCCGACGTCTCGACCGCGTGATCATCCGGTTCGCCGGTGACTCCGGAGACGGCATGCAGCTCACGGGTGACCGCTTCACCTCGGAGACGGCGTCGTTCGGGAACGACCTCTCCACGCTGCCGAACTTCCCCGCCGAGATCCGCGCGCCCGCCGGCACCCTGCCCGGCGTGTCCAGCTTCCAGCTCCACTTCGCGGACCACGACATCCTCACGCCCGGTGACGCGCCGAACGTGCTGGTCGCGATGAACCCGGCCGCCCTGAAGGCGAACCTGGCGGACCTGCCGCGCGGCGCGGAGATCATCGTCAACACCGACGAGTTCACCAAGCGCGCGCTGGCCAAGGTGGGATTCGCGGCCGATCCGCTGGAGGACGGCTCGCTGGAGGGCTACAACGTCCACCCGGTGCCGCTGACCACGCTGACCGTCGAGGCTCTCAAGGAGTACGAGCTGACGCGGAAGGAGGCCGAGCGCTCGAAGAACATGTTCGCGCTCGGCCTGCTGTCCTGGATGTACAACCGTCCGACCGACAGCACCGAGTCCTTCCTGCGCTCGAAGTTCGCGAAGAAGCCGCGGCTGGCCGAGGCGAACGTGTCGGCGTTCCGGGCGGGTTGGAACTTCGGCGAGACCACCGAGGACTTCGCGGTCTCCTACGAGGTGGCACCGGCCTCGTCCGCGTTCCCCTCCGGCACGTACCGCAACATCTCGGGCAACCTCGCGCTGGCCTACGGGCTGATCGCGGCCTCGCACCAGGCCGACCTGCCGCTGTTCCTCGGCTCGTACCCGATCACCCCGGCCTCGGACATCCTGCACGAGCTGTCCCGGCACAAGAATTTCGGTGTGCGGACCTTCCAGGCCGAGGACGAGATCGCGGGCATCGGCGCCGCGCTCGGCGCGGCGTTCGGCGGCGCGCTCGGCGTGACCACGACCTCGGGGCCCGGGGTCGCCCTGAAGTCGGAGACGATCGGGCTCGCGGTGTCGCTGGAGCTGCCGCTGCTGGTCGTCGACATCCAGCGCGGCGGCCCGTCCACGGGCCTGCCGACCAAGACCGAGCAGGCCGACCTGCTGCAGGCGATGTACGGGCGCAACGGCGAGGCCCCGGTCCCGATCGTCGCACCGTCCACCCCGGCCGACTGCTTCGACGCGGCGCTGGAGGCGGCCCGGATCGCGCTGGAGTACCGCACCCCGGTGTTCCTGCTCTCCGACGGCTACCTGGCCAACGGCTCCGAGCCGTGGCGCATCCCGGGCGTCGACGAACTCCCGGATCTGCGCGTGCAGTTCGCGACCTGCCCCAACCACACCACCGAGGACGGGACGGAGGTCTTCTGGCCGTACAAGCGCGACCCGCAGACCCTCGCCCGCCCGTGGGCCGTCCCCGGCACGCCGGGCCTGGAGCACCGCATCGGCGGCATCGAGAAGCAGGACGGCACGGGCAACATCTCGTACGACCCGGCCAACCACGACTTCATGGTCCGCACCCGCCAGGCCAAGGTCGACGGCATCGAGGTCCCGGACGTCGAGGTGGACGACCCGACCGGTGACGCCCGGCTGCTGGTGCTGGGCTGGGGCTCGACGTACGGACCGGTCACGGCTGGCGTACGGCGCGTCCGCGCCGCCGGCGGGCGCGTCGCCCAGGCCCACCTGCGCCACCTCAACCCGTTCCCGCGGAATCTGGGCGAGGTGCTGGGGCGTTACGAGAAGGTGGTGGTGCCGGAGATGAACCTGGGCCAGCTCGCCACGCTGCTGCGCGCCCGGTATCTGGTCGACGTCCGCTCCTACAACCAGGTGCGGGGGCTGCCGTTCAAGGCCGAAGAGCTCGCGAAGGTCCTTAAGGAGGCCATCGATGACTGAGGCGCTCTCGCTGGTGCCGAAGGCCGAAGCCAAGCAGTCCATGAAGGACTTCAAGTCCGACCAGGAAGTGCGCTGGTGCCCCGGCTGCGGTGACTACGCGGTCCTGGCCGCCGTCCAGGGCTTCATGCCCGAACTCGGCCTGGCCAAGGAGAACATCGTCTTCGTCTCCGGCATCGGCTGCTCCTCCCGCTTCCCGTACTACATGAACACGTACGGGATGCACTCCATCCACGGCCGCGCCCCCTCCATCGCGACCGGCCTCGCCGCCTCGCGCCGCGATCTGTCGGTGTGGGTCGTCACCGGGGACGGCGACGCGCTGTCCATCGGCGGCAACCACCTGATCCACGCCCTGCGGCGCAACGTCAACCTCAAGATCCTGCTGTTCAACAACCGGATCTACGGCCTGACGAAGGGCCAGTACAGCCCGACCTCCGAGGTCGGGAAGATCACCAAGTCGACGCCCATGGGTTCGCTCGACGCACCCTTCAACCCCGTCTCGCTGGCCGTCGGCGCCGAGGCCAGCTTCGTCGCCCGTACGGTCGACTCCGACCGCAAGCACCTCACCGAGGTGCTGCGCCAGGCGGCCGACCACCCGGGCACGGCGCTGGTGGAGATCTACCAGAACTGCAACATCTTCAACGACGGCGCCTTCGAGGTCCTCAAGGACAAGGAGCAGGCGCAGGAGGCGGTCATCCGGCTCGAGCACGGGCAGCCGATCCGCTTCGGCGCCCCGGCCGAGGACGGCCTGGGCTCCAAGGGTGTCGTCCGCGACCAGGCCACCGGCGACCTCCGCATCGTCGACGTGACGCCCGGCACCGCGGCCGACGTGCTGGTGCACGACGCGCACGCGGAGAGCCCGACCACGGCGTTCGCGCTCTCCCGGCTCGCCGACCCGGACACCCTGCACCACACACCCATCGGTGTGCTGCGCAGCGTCCGCCGCCCGGTCTACGACACGCTCATGGCGGACCAGTTGGAGCAGGCGGTGGAGCAGGGCGGCAAGGGCGACCTGGCCGCGCTCCTGCACGGCAACGACACGTGGAACGTCACGGCCTGAGCGCAGCACCCGCGGCGCACGACTCACCACGCGGCCCGCCCCCGAGGGAACTCGGGGGCGGGCCGCGGCGTGTGGACCCCAGCCCGTGGGTGTCATGACCGTATGGCGATACGGGCATGACAGTGGACCCACCGCGGCGCTACCGTCGTGGCGTTGCCCCGCCGCACCCGGGAGTGCCCCTTGACGCCGAAGCCGCAGACGCCGCAGCCACACCTGGAGAGCGACGCGGCCCGGACGACGAACGAGCACCGCACCGGCCTGCTCTGCGGGATCGCCGCGTACGGACTCTGGGGCCTCGTGCCGCTGTTCTGGCCGCTGCTGAAGCCCGCGTCGGCCGTCGAGATCCTTGCGCACCGCATGGTGTGGTCCCTCGCCGCGGTCGCGCTGATCCTGCTCGCCCTGCGCCGCTGGGCGTGGATACCCGAGCTGGTGCGTCGGCCGAAGCGGCTGGCGCTGGTGACGGTCGCGGCGACCGTCATCTCCGTCAACTGGGGCCTCTACATCTGGGGCGTGAATTCCGGGCGCGTGGTGGAAACCTCGCTCGGCTACTTCATCAATCCCCTGGTCACCATCCTGTTCGGCGTCCTGCTCCTGAAGGAGCGGATGCGCCCGGCGCAGTGGGTCGCGGTGGGCATCGGCGCGGCGGCCGTGGTCGTCCTGACCGCGGGTTACGGGCGGCTGCCGTGGATCGCGCTCGTCCTCGCCTTCTCGTTCGCGACGTACGGCCTGGTGAAGAAGAAGATCGGGCTCGGCGGGATCGAGTCCCTGGCCGCGGAGACCGCGGTCCAGTTCCTGCCGGCACTGGGCTTCCTGCTGTTCCTCTCCTCGCGCGGCGACCTCGCCTTCGGCGCCGAGGGCGTCCCGCACGCCCTGCTGCTGGCGAGCTGCGGCCTGGTCACCGCGGTGCCGCTGGTGTGCTTCGGGGCGGCGGCGATCCGGATCCCGCTCAGCATGATCGGCCTGCTGCAGTACCTCGCCCCCGTGCTCCAGTTCGTGCTGGGCCTGGTGTGGTTCCACGAGAAGATGCCCGCCGAGCGGTGGGCGGGCTTCGCGCTCGTCTGGATCGCGCTCACGGTCCTGACCTGGGACGCGCTGCGCGCGGCCCGGCGCGGGCGGGCCGCCCTGCGGGCCGCGGCGCGCCAGGACGCCGTACGGCCGGCCGGGACCGCCGGGGCGCCGGTGGTGCGTACCGAGGGCGGCGCGGGGGCCGACGGCACACTGTGACGAGGGGCCCGGCCCTCCCGCGTCCGCCCCTTCTGGCCCACTGACCCTCCGCCAGAACAGGAAAAACCGATATCCGGCGGGTCATGTCCGAAATCTGCCCTTGACGGGGCGTCAGCCGCAGCCGAGCATCATGCTCGCGTCAAAGAATCGTTTTCGCTCCAGCGCCCCTGCGACCGCCCAACCGCGGGGCGTCCCGTTCGTTCCGTCCTGATCTCTTTCAGACCTCTCGGAATCCGGAGCCCCCACCATGTCATCACGCACCCCCCGCATAGCCGAACCCCGGTCCACCCGAAGATCATGGGTCCGCAGAGCCGCGACCGCGGCCGTCGCCGCAGGTGCCGTCGCCGGGCTCGTCGCCACCGCACCCGGTGCGACCGCCGCGGCGTCCCCCGCAGCGTCGGCATCGGCACGGTCGGCCGCCGCCGCGCCCGACATCCCCGTCGCCAATGTGAAGGCGCACCTGAACGAACTGCAGTCGATCGCCACCGCCAACGGCGGGAACCGCGCCCACGGCCGCCCTGGCTACAAGGCGTCCCTCGACTACGTGAAGGCCAAGCTGGACGCGGCCGGATTCACCACCACCGTCCAGCAGTTCACCTCCAGCGGCTCCACCGGCTACAACCTCATCGCCGACTGGCCGGGCGGCGACCCCGACCAGGTGCTCTTCGCCGGGGCCCACCTCGACTCCGTCTCATCCGGGCCCGGCATGAACGACAACGGCTCGGGCTCCGCCGCCGTCCTCGAAACCGCGCTCGCCGTCGCCCGCGAGAACTTCAAGCCCGCCAAGCACCTGCGGTTCGGCTGGTGGGGCGCCGAGGAACTGGGGCTGGTGGGTTCCAAGTACTACGTGAACAACCTCCCCTCCGCCGAGCGCTCCAAGGTCTCCGGCTACCTCAACTTCGACATGATCGGCTCGCCGAACCCGGGCTACTTCGTCTACGACGACGACCCGACGATCGAGTCGGTCTTCAAGGACTTCTTCGCGAGCAAGAGCGTTCCGACCGAGATCGAGACCGAGGGCGACGGCCGCTCCGACCACGCCTCGTTCAAGAACGTCGGCATCCCCGTCGGCGGCCTCTTCACCGGTGCGAGCCGCGCCAAGTCCTCGGCGCAGGCGCAGAAGTGGGGCGGTACGGCGGGTCAGGCCTTCGACCGCTGCTACCACTCCTCCTGCGACACGACGTCGAACATCAACGACACCGCGCTCGACCGCAACAGCGACGCCATCGCCCACGCGATCTGGACCCTGTCGGCAGGCCAGACCAACCCCGACCCCGGCACGGTCTTCGAGAACGCCGCCGATGTCGCCATCCCCGACAACGGCAGCGCGGTCAGCTCCTCCGTCGCCGTCACCGGCCGTACGGGCAACGCCCCGACGGCACTCAAGGTCGGCGTCGACATCAAGCACACCTGGCGCGGTGACCTGGTGGTCGACCTCCTCGCGCCGGACGGCACCGCCTACCGGCTCAAGAACTCCAGCAGCTTCGACTCGGCCGACAACGTCATCGCCACGTACACGGTCAACGCCTCCAGCGAGGTCGCGAACGGCACATGGAAGCTGCGCGTCCAGGACGTTGCCGCGCAGGACACCGGCTACATCGACAGCTGGAAGCTGACCTTCTGAACCGCCGATCCGGCCCTTCGACCGCCACCCCCCACCGAATGCGAAGGCCCCGCGCCCCCGTGGCGCGGGGCCTTCGCCCCGCGGTCGTCGAGCGGGCCGGCCGCAGGCGCTACGCCGTGATGTCGCGGGCCGTGAAGCGGGCCCAGGCCAGGGAGCCGAACACCGCCACGTACAGGCCCTGCAGCTCCAGATTGCTCACCAGCTTCTCCCAGTAGACCGGCTCACGCAGCAGGTCCGCGAAGCTCAGCCAGTAGTGCGGGAACAGGTACGGGTGGACGGCGTGCAGCTGCGGGATCGTGTCGAGGATCTGCACGGTGATCAGCAGGCCCACGGTCGTCGCCATCGCCGCGATCCCGCTGTTGGTGAGCGTGGACACGAACAGACCGAGGGCCGCGACCCCGGTCAGCGACGCGGCCACGACGACCGCCACGGCCAGGGCGCGGACGAGCCCGTCGGTGAAGGGGACCGTGACGCCGGAGATGAGCGTGAGATCGCCGAGCGGGAACAGCAGCGCGGCGACGGCCAGGGCGGACGCGGCCACGACGCAGCTCGCGACAAGGCAGAACGCCAGCACCGCCGCGTACTTGCAGAGCAGCAGACGGGTCCGGCCCGCGGGTGCCACCAGCAGGTAGCGCAGCGTCCCCGCGCTCGCCTCGCCCGCGATCGAGTCGCCCGCGACGACACCGACCGCCATCGGCAGGAAGACGGGGAGAGTCGCGGCGAGCGCGGCGAAGACCAGGAACAGGCCGTTGCCGGTGATCTGAGTGAGGAAGGCAGGCCCGCCGCCGTCCCCGCCCGCCCGGCCGCCGTCGCTCGTCTCGATCCGTACGGCGACACCGATGAGGACGGGCACGGCGGCGAGGACGGCCAGCAGCGCGAGCGTGCGCCAGCGGAGGAAGGTGGTGCGCAGTTCGCTGCGGAGGAGGCCCAGCGACCGCAGCGGGGTGCGCCGTACCGTGTCGGGCGCGACCCGGGATGCCGGGGCACGGGCCCCGGAGTACGGACGTCCGCCGGGCCGCGTCGTGGCCCCGGCCTCGGCCCGTTCGCCGCCATGCCCCCGGGTGTCCTCAGCCCGCGACATCGAAGCCCTCCCCGGTCAGGGCGACGAACGCGTCCTCCAGCGAGGCCCGTTCGGCACCGAAGCCGCGTACGCGCACATGGGCCCGTACGAGTGCGGCGTTGAGGTCCGCGAGATCCGCCACCCCGCTCGGGGTCAGTTCGCCGGTGACGCGGTCCCCGGCGACGGCGATCGCGGCCACGCCGTGCTCGCCCAGCACCCGTACGGCCACGGTGGTGTCCGGTGTGGTCACCGACAGCCTGCCGCGCGCCTCCGCGGAGAGTTCGGCGACCGGCCCCTGCGCGAGGAGGCGTCCGCGCGCCATCACGGCCGCGTGCGTGCACACCTGCTCGATCTCGTCGAGGAGATGGGAGGAGAGGAACACGGTCGTGCCGTCGGACGCCAGCTCACGCACCAGGGCCCGGATCTCCCGCATGCCCTGCGGGTCGAGGCCGTTGGTGGGCTCATCGAGGACCAGCAGCCGCCGCGGCCGGAGCAGGGCGGAGGCCAGACCCAGCCGCTGTTTCATGCCGAGGCTGTACGCCCGCGCCTTCTTGCGTCCGGCCGGCGCGAGTCCGACGCGGTCGAGCGCGGCGGCGACCCGTGCGGACCGCGTACGGGGATCGGCCGTCGGGTCGGCGGAGTCGAAGCGCACGAGGTTGTCGCGGCCCGAGAGGAAGCCGTAGAGCGCGGGGCCCTCGATGAGCGCGCCGACCTCGGGCAGCACCTCGCGCACCGCGCGCGGCATGGGACGGCCGAGGACGCGGACCGAGCCGGACGTGGGAGCGATCAGCCCCATCAGCATGCGGATGGTGGTGGTCTTGCCCGAACCGTTGGGCCCGAGGAAGCCGAAGACGCTGCCGCGCGGCACCGCGAGGTCGAGCCCGTCGACTGCGAGTTGCCCGCCGCGGTACCGCTTCGTGAGGCCGCGCGCGGCGATGACGGTGTCGTCGCCCGTACGCGTCGCGGAGCCCTGGCGCGCGGGCGCGGCTCCTCCTCTGAAGGGCCCGTCGGAACCGGCCTGTTCACCGAGCAGTCGTTCCATCGTTCTCCCCGTCCGCTCTCCCCGTCGTCAGGCACTGCCGCGGGCGGCCCGGCCGCCCGCACCCATCCTGCCCCCGGGGTGGCCGCGAAGCGCTCGCGCGCCACGCGGGCCGACGGCGCAGAGAGCGGCGTCGTGCACAGGGCGGGGACGCGAACGCGCCCCACCGCGGGGGGAAGCGGTGAGGCGCGTGTCAGGGGTGGCTACTTGGCTTCGTCGGCCGCCTTCACCAGCGCCGACTTGTCGACGGCGCCGACGTAGACCGCGCCGTCGTCCGTCACCAGGGCATTGACCAGGCGGGTGCTGAAGACCGTGCCCGAGCCGAACTTGCCGCTGACCTTGTCGCCCAGGGAGTCCAGGAACGCCTGCGCGTCGGAATCTGCTCCGCCCTCGCGGGACCGCTCCTTCGAGCCCTTCGAGCCGGCCTCCGGGTCCTTGATCCGGACGACGGTCGCCCAGCCCTCGCCGGAGCCGCCGAGACCGCCGGGACCGGCCGCGTCCGGGAGGTCCCCGCGGGCGGCCGGCGGCTCGACGGGCACGTTCATCCCGCGCTCGGCGGCACGGCCGGGCTCGTCCTTCTGCTCGGTGACCTCAGTGCCCTTGGGCGGGGTGAAGTCGAAGGTCTTCGCGTCCGGCTCGGCGAAGTCGACCGTGGTGAAGCCCGCGTCGACGACCGGCGCCCCACCCGACTTCGGCGTGAGCGTGAACTTCAGCGGCACGCCGTTCTCGGCGTCCACGGCGATGCGGAACGCACCGATCGTGGACTCCTTCTGCTTCGGCTCGATCACCAGCTGGTAGGCGTCCCGCCCGGCGACCTTCGCCGTGCCGTCGACCGTGACGGACGTCGTGCCGTCCGCGGCCTTCAGCACCTCCCTCGCGAGCTGCTGCGGCGTCGCGTCGGTGGCGTCACCGTGCGGCGCCCGCTTCGCGCGGTCGCCGTCCTTGGCGCCGGCGCCCTGCGGCTCGGTCGCGTGGTACGCGGAGTTGCTGGCGGAGTCGTAGGCCCACACCTCGCCGCCGTTGTGGATCAGGCTGTACTCGGAGGCGTCGTCGATGATCGAGACGCGCTGCTTGTCGGGTCCGTCCGCGGCGACCCTCAACGTGTGGGAGCCGGAGAGCAGTTCCATCAGCTTCGACTGCGGGTCCGCGGCCGCCCCGCCCTTGCCGCCCTTGCCGCCACCGCCGCCATCGCCGCCGAAGAGCCCGGAGGCGCTGCCCGCGTCCATGCCGGGGAGGGAGGGAAGCCCGAAGTCGGTCTTCACCTTGACCGTGCCGGACATCTGCTCGGTGTCGGAGGCGGCGACCTTGGCGACGAGGTCCTGCGCCGAGATCTTCGGAAGGTCGGGGTCGCCGGACCCGGCGAACGCCGGCACGAATCCGATCGTGCCCGCCGCGATGCCCGCCACCACGACCGGCACCGCGTAACGGGCTGCTCTGCGGCTCCGCGGCACAGCGGCTTCTTCGACGTCCAGTGCGTCGTCGGCCTGTGTCGGTCGCTTACCTGACATCTGCCCTACCTCCGTGTTCGGCGGCGGTCGTTGCGTCGAGCCCGGGCACGTCGCGCATATTGTCACCCTAGTCCGCCGCGCTGGTGCTACTAATCCCACCAAACCGGCCACGCCGAGGCGTCAGCCGACGGGGTCAACTCCGCATACGCCTGGGGGATGAGACACACCCTCCGCCCGGTGGACGGCCTACCGCGTAAGGCGGAGCATCCCCTAGGTGTATTGACCTGGAGCGTTGTTCACACGGGTGATCGGTGGTTGGCCTCCGAGTGCGGTGTGGCATCGGTGATGGTTGTAGCTGTGCAG
>NZ_JBEYUP010000006.1:0-382417 GCF_040643575.1 Streptomyces sp. NPDC047108 | reverse complement strand
ATCGCGGCGATCGCGAGCATCAACCCGATCTGGGCTCTGGGGCCCTACATTCCGGACCAGGTCTCCACCGGCGCCCAGCCCGACTGGTACATGGGCTTCTCCGAGGGCCTCATCCGTCTGATGCCCGGCTGGGAGATCAACTTCGCGGGCCATACGCTCGCGCTGGGTGTGTTCATCCCGCTGATGATCTTCCCGCTGGTGCTGGTCGCCATCGCGGTGTGGCCGTTCATCGAGTCCTGGGTCACCGGGGACAAGCGCGAGCACCACATCCTGGACCGCCCGCGCAACGCCCCGACCCGTACCGCCTTCGGTGCGGCCTGGCTGAGCGTGTACTTCATCCTGCTCGTCGGTGGTGGCAACGACATCTGGGCCACGCACTTCCACCTGTCGATCAACGCGATCACCTGGTTCGGCCGGATCGGCTTCTTCGTGCTGCCGGTCCTGACCTTCGTCGTCACCAAGCGGATCTGTCTGGGTCTGCAGCGGCGTGACCGGGACAAGGTGCTGCACGGTCGTGAGACCGGCATCATCAAGCGGCTGCCGCACGGTGAGTTCATCGAGGTGCACGAGCCGCTGTCGCAGCAGCAGCTGCACACGCTCACGCAGCACGACCAGTACACGCCGCTCGAGCTCGGCCCCGAGGTCGACGAGAACGGAGTACGGCGGAAGATCAAGCGCACGCAGAAGCTGCGCGCGCGGATGTCGAAGGGCTTCTACGGCCAGGACAGCCAGATCGCCAAGCCGACCGCCGAGGAGTACCGGGAGATCACCGAGGGCCACGGTCACCACTGACCGGACCGCCGGCCGCCTGCCGGACTCCGCAGGAGTCGTACGAGGGCCCCGGGCCCGCCCCTTCGGGAGCGGACCCGGGGCTCTCGGGCGTGTGGGGGGCCCGGACCCCGTACGGAGGGCGGCGCCGTACGGAAGGGGCAGGGGTGGGACCGGGCCTCACCGTGCCCGGCAGGCCCGCCGCTGTCCGTACTCCGGGCTCGGCCGCGGCCGGGTCCGCCACGCCGATAGGCTGGCCGCAAGACCGCAGGTGGCGGCCGCCACCTGCCCATCCGACATCCAGGAGCGGACCATGGACCGTGTGACCCCAGCCGGAGCTGACAGCCCCGCGGCGGCCCGCACCTGGCCGGATGTCCTGACCTCCCTCCTCGCCGGCCAGAACCTGACCGCCGAGGACACCGCCTGGGCCATGGACCGGATCATGCGCGGCGAAGCCACGGACGTGCAGATCGCGGGCTTCGCGGTCGCCCTGCGCGCCAAGGGCGAGACGGTCGAGGAGGTCTCCGGCCTCGTCCGGACGATGTACGACCACGCCAATGTCATCGACGTACCAGGCCCGAGCGTGGACATCGTCGGCACCGGCGGTGACCGGGCCAAGACCGTGAACATCTCGACGATGTCGGCCATCGTCGTCGCCGGCACGGGCGCCCGGGTCGTCAAGCACGGCAACCGGGCCGCCTCCTCCGCGAGCGGGGCCTCCGACGTCCTGGAGAAGCTGGGCGTCAACCTCGACCTGTCGCCGCAGCGCGTGGTCGAGGTCGCGGACGAGGCCGGCATCACGTTCTGCTTCGCCGTGAAGTTCCACCCCGCGCTGCGTCATGTGGCCCCCGCGCGGCGCGAGTTGGGGATTCCCACGACGTTCAACTTCCTCGGCCCGCTGACGAATCCGGCCAAGGTGCGGGCCCAGGCGACCGGTGTGGCCGACCCGCGCATGGCGCCGATCATGGCCGGTGTCCTGGCCGAACGCGGCTCGTCGGCGCTCGTCTTCCGCGGGGACGACGGGCTGGACGAGCTGACCACCACCGCCACCTCGCAGGTGTGGGTCGTCCGGGACGGGACCGTGCGGCAGGAGTCCTTCGACCCGCGCGACATCGGGATCGACCTGGTGCCGGTGGAGGCCCTGCGGGGTGCGGACGCCTCGTACAACGCCGATGTCGCCCGCCGCCTGCTGGCGGGCGAGACCGGGCCCGTACGGGACGCGGTGCTGCTCAACTCGGCCGCGGCGCTGGTCGCCCTGGACCCGCGGGACGCGCCGCTCACCGAGCAGATCGCGGCCGCGATGGAGCGGGCCGCCGAGTCGGTCGACTCGGGGGCGGCACGGCGGACGCTGGAGCGCTGGGTCGGGGCGACCCACGGCTGAGCCGCCGGGTCCACCACCGGCTGAGCCCGCGGAGCCGCCAACGGCTCTGATCCGTACGGCACTTGGACTTCCCGCACCCGGTGTGAGGAAGCCGCCGCAACAGGCCGTAACGCAGGCCGCTGTCCACGTATCGGACAGCGGCCTGCGCGATGACGGCCTTGTGGCATGATGCTCGCCAGGTCACGAGTGACAGCGACACAGGCCCCGGCCCGCTGTCCGGCAACCCTCCGTCCGTGGCGGGGTGCCCCGGGTGATGACCAGGCCGCAGGCAGCGAGGTCTGCGGCAAGCGCGGATCCCTCGCCAGGGATCCTGGGTCGTCGAGGGAGATCTTCCGTGAATCAGCGAATGCGCTAGGGCCCGCGGCCCGTTCCCACAGCCTCCGTGCGGTGATCACTCCGCGATCGTCCGTGTGCCGAGGCGCCTTCCGTACGCCGTCCGCGCCGGTACTGCGCGACGCGTGCGTCCCTGAGAAGCCTTTCACCTGTCACCGGGAGATTCCGCCATGTCCGTGCGCCCTGCTGCCACCGCCTCGACCGCCTCCGCCCCTGCTGCCACCGCCGCCGACGGCACCGCCTCCGAGGCGTCCGGCGCCTGTTGCGCCGCGTCCGCCGTCGGCGCCCCGCTGCCCGTCCTCGGCCGGGACGTCCTCGTGCCGCTCGTCACCGGCGGCGAGGTCACGTACGCCGCCCTCGACTACGCGGCCAGCGCGCCCGCGCTGCAGCGGGTGTGGGACGACGTCGCCGCCTACGCCCCGTACTACGGCAGCGTCCACCGCGGTGCCGGGTACCTCTCGCAGCTCTCCACCGACCTCTTCGAGAACAGCCGTGCCGCCGTCGCCGAGTTCCTCGGCTGCCGCGACGACGACCAGGTCGTCTTCACACGCTCCACCACCGACTCGCTCAACCTGCTGGCGTCCGTACTCCCGCAGGGCACGCGGGTGTTCGTCTTCGAGACCGAGCACCACGCCTCACTGCTGCCCTGGCAGCAGGCCCCGGGTGTCGAGGTCTCCGTCCTCGACGCGCCCCGCACGCCGTGGGAGGCCGTCGAGACGCTGGAGCGAGCGCTCGCCGGCAGGGAGCCGTACGGCCCGGCGCTGGTGTGCGTCACGGGCGCCTCGAACGTCACCGGCGAGCTGTGGCCCGTACAGGAGCTGACCGCAGCGGCCCACGCCCACGGTGCCCGCATCGTGCTCGACGCGGCGCAGCTCGCCCCCCACCACCCCGTGGACATCGCGGAGTCGGACGTGGACTGGGTGGCCTTCTCCGGGCACAAGCTGTACGCCCCGTTCGGCTCGGGCGTCCTCGCCGGACGCGCCGACTGGCTGCTGGAGGCCGAGCCGTACCTCGCGGGCGGCGGTGCGAGCCGTACGGTCGCGCGGCGCGCGGACGGCGGCGTGGACGTGGAGTGGCACACCACGGCGGCCCGGCACGAGGCCGGTTCGCCGAACGTCATCGGCGTCTACGCCATTGCCTCCGCCTGCAAGGCGCTCACCGAGGCGGGCTTCGAGACGCTGGTGGAGCGCGAGCAGGCGCTGGTCGCGCGCGTTCGGGAAGGGCTGGCGGAGGTCCCGGAGGTGAGCGTGCTGTCGCTGTTCGGCGACGACGCGCCGCGGGTCGGCGTCCTGTCGTTCGTCGTCGACGGCTGGAACAGCTCGCACTTCGCCGCGGCGCTCTCCGCCGAGTACGGCATCGGCGTACGGGACGGCCTCTTCTGCGCGCACCCGCTGGTCAGGACGCTGCTGGGCAGCCACGCGGACGAGCCGGGGGAGTGCGGGGCGCCGGAGGCTGCGGCCCCGGGGGAGAAGTCGCTCAACGCGATCCGCGTCAGCTTCGGCGCGGGCACGCCGGAGGAGCACGTGGACCGCTTCGTCGCGGCGGTGAAGGAACTGGTCGCGAACGGCGCCCAGTGGACCTACCGCACGGAGGACGGCCGCTGCGTCCCGGACCGCAACGCGTAACCCGCCGCACGGCCGCGCGCCGGGCTCGGACCGGTCTCAACGGGTCCCCGCCGATGGGGATTGGCCCCGCTGCGGCCGCCCGTCCCGTCCTGGCGGGACGGGCGGCCCAGCGCCGACCACCGGCGCTCATCCGCCGGACGAGGCCCGGTGCCCGCGAGGGGCTGCCCGCGGAGGCGGGTGAGCGGACCGCCTCGGGGGGTCGCCCGTGGCGGAGTTGGCGCTGCGGGTGCGCTGCTGTGGGCAGTCGTCCGCCGGGGCGGGACGGGTGGGCGCAGCGACGGCCACCGGCGTTCAGCCGCCGCACCACGCCCGGCGACCTGGACCGTAGGCGCTCGCGCGGACTGCCCGCGGACGCGCAGATCCCGCCGCGCCCTGCGGCAACACCACCACCCGCCGCCCGGCGCAAGCCGCACCCCAACCGACATGCTTCAAGGGCCCCGGCCCTTGAAGCAACCGCTCCGCGGCGAGGGCCGAAGGCCCTCAAGCCGCTACGCGTCGAGACCGATCGCGAACGCCGCTTCCAGGTCGTGCTGGGAGTACGTACGGAACGCCACATGCGTGTCCGTGACCTCGACGCCGGGGATCTTGCTGATCCGTCCGGGGATGATGTCCGCCAGGTCGTCGTGCTCGCCCACGCGGACCATCGCCACCAGGTCGTAATTGCCCGTGACCGAGTAGACCTCGCTGACGTTCTCCAGGGCGGCGATCGTCTCGGCGATCTCGGGGATGCGGTCCACGCTGGTCTTGATGAGCACGATCGCGGTGATCACGGCTGGCTCTCTCCCTCGGTCGCCCTGGCTGCGCTGCTCACTCTAGCCTCACCGTCCGCGGTGCCACGCCTGGTGGCTCCGCCCCCGCTCGTCCCGCGTCCGTAGCGCGCCCAGGCGTAGAGGAAGCCCAGGCAGAAGCCGATGAGATGGGCCAGGTAGGCCACACCGGGCCGGGTCGTGACCGTACGGGCCGCCAGCCACTGGAGGACGAACCAGAAAATCAGCACCATCCACGCGGGGAAGCGCAGCGGCACGAAGAAGAGAAAGGGGAAGAGGCTGGTCACCCGGGCCGTCGGCAGCAGGTAGAGGAACGCGCCCAGCACGCCGGAGATGGCGCCGGAAGCCCCGACCACGGTCTGGGTCGAGCCGGGGTGCGCGGCCGCGAACCCGGCCAGCGCCAGGTAGCCGGTCGCGAGGTAGAAGAGCGCGAACCCCGTCCTCCCCATGCGCTCCTCCGCCATACCGCCGAAGACGAAGAGGAACAGCAGATTGCCCAGCAGGTGCAGCCAGCTCCCGTGCACGAACAGTGCCGTCAACGGGGTGAGCAGCGCGCGCGGGGAAGCCGCGAGCAGGTCGCGGGGGACGACGCCCCACCGTTCGAAGTACGCCACCTGGGCCGTATGCAGATCGACCCCTCTGCCGTACACCGGGTTCAGCCCGGCGGAGGGTCCCGCGACGAAGATCACGAAGCAGAGGACGATGAGGGCGTACGTCACGACCGGCTGCCGTCCGTGCCGCGCCCGGGGAAGGAACCGTCCGGCCGCAGCCACCCGGGCCCGCTGCTCCGCGATCACCTTACCGATCATGAACAGAGCATGGCGTAACCGGACGAAACTCCCCGGCGCGCCTCGCCGTGCCCCCGTTGGCCGCCCGGCCCCGGCGCCCCCTCCCCGCCAGGTCGTAGGGTGACGGAAAGCACCTGGAGAAGGACGACATCATGGGCGTACCCCAGCAGGCGGCCGAAACCCGTCGGCGCCGCACCCCGAGCGGCGTTCCCGCGCGTTTCGCCGGCACCCGTACGACCCGGGCGGTCGGGTACGTTCAGCTCGGCCCGGCCGATGGGGGCGGGTCCGAGGACGGCGGCGTCGTCGGTGGGAGCGGCACGGCCGGTGGGACCATCACGAGCGTGCGCTGCCGCTGATGCGACGCGGCGGACCGGACCGAGCTGGTGGACCGTCCGGGCGTGAGCGCCTGAGAACGGAGCGGTGACAGGTGGTGGAGCGTAGCGAAGGCGGCGCTGCCGGGGCCGACGAGGCCGCTGGTGCCGCCGAGGTGCTCGACCGCCCCCTGCCCGAGGGGGTGCGGCGCAAGGTGATCGCCCTCGTCGCGGACGCCTTCGGGGATCTCACCGTGGCGGAACTCCCGACGCAGTTGCGGCAGTACGCCCGTTTCACCCCCACCCGACGGGCGAAGTTCGCGGGCAATGCGATGGCGTCGGCGCTGGAGAGCCACGCGCTCTTCCGGCAGCGGGTGGCCGAACTGGTCCGCGCGGGGCAGCCGGAGCTGGCCGAGGCGCTGGACGCGGGCTCGGTGCCCGCGGCGGCCGATCCGCTGGACGTGGCGGCCGCGGCGTACGTGCTGCGCCCGCCCGGCTGGGTGAAGCTGGTCGCCGCCGCGGGTGAAGAGGTGCAGCGCGCGCAGGCCGAGAAGGCCGAGGAGGACGCGGCCCGCGAACTGCAGCGGCTGCGCGAGGAACTGGCCGCCGCACGCTCGGCCGCCCGTGACGAGACCGAGCACATGCGCACCGAGCTGGAGTCCGCCCGCAAGGACGCCGACCGGCTGCAGCGCAAGCTGCGCAGCGCGGAGAACGACGTACGGCGCGGTGAGGCGGCGCTGCGCAAGGCCGCGGCCGAACTCGACTCCGTACGGGAGGCCGCCGCCGCGGAGAAGTCCTCCGCCGAGACCGAGGCGCGGAGGCTGAAGGCGCGGCTGGCCGAGACGGAGTCGGCGCTCGAGGCGAGCCGGCGGGCCGCCCGCGAGGGCCGCAGCGTCGAGGACATGCGGGTGCGGCTGCTGCTGGACACGGTGCTCGACGCGGCGCAGGGGCTGCGGCGCGAGCTGGCGCTGCCGCCCGCGTCGATGCACCCGGCCGACACCGTCGACGCGGTCGAGCCGGGCCGGATGACGCCCAAGGACGTGGCGAGCCGCGCCCTGTCGGACACCGACCCCGCCCTGCTGGACCAGCTTCTCGCCCTGCCCCAGGCCCACTTGGTGGTGGACGGCTACAACGTCACCAAGACGGGCTATCCGACGATGCCGCTGGAGAAGCAGCGGCTGCGGCTGCTCGGCGGGCTCGCGGTGCTCGCGGCGCAGACCGGTGCCGAGATGACGTGTGTCTTCGACGGTGCGGAACTTGCCGCGCCGGTACTGCTCGCGCCGCCGCGCGGAGTTCGGGTGCTCTTCAGCAAACCGGGGCAGACCGCCGACGAGTTGATCCGCCGCCTCGTCCGCGCGGAGCCTCCGGGCCGTCCGGTCGTCGTGGTGTCGACCGACCGCGAGGTGGCCGACGGGGTCGCGCGCGCGGGCGCGCGCCCCGTTGCATCCGCTCTGCTTCTCAAGCGGCTTTCGCGTACCTGAGCAACTCCTGGGTCTATTGCCCGAATTGGGGGCAGCGGTGCGTCAGGTGCCCGTCACTGCCCGTGTGACGTGTGTAAAGAATGCGCGGTGTCACAGACTTTTTTCCGATGAGGATTTGAAGCGATCACAGGATGGTCACTAAGGTCTGGGCTCGAACCTCCGCGCGGTTGATCGTCCATCCGGGATGACCGTGGGGGAACCGCCGAGTCCGGGGCACGCGTCACCGCTCCACTCCCCACCCACCCGGCAGGCGGCTGAGGAAGAAGGAGCTCGCCTCCGTGGCGTCCCACCGTCGACCCAAGCAGCCGAGCCGCACGCGCGTGACCGTGCTCACCGCGACCGCCGCCGCGGCTGTCGCCCTGACCTCCCAGGCCGCGCAGGCCGACCCGAAGCCGACCAAGAAAGAGGTCAAGGCCAAGGTCGACAAGCTCTACGAAGAGGCCGAGAACGCGACCGAGAAGTTCAACGGGGTCAAGGAGAAGCAGGACAAGCTCGAGAAGCAGGTCGGCGATCTCCAGGACAAGGTCGCCCGCGGCCAGGGCGAGCTGAACGAGCTCCGCAACGGCCTGGGTTCGATGGCCACGGCCCAGTACCGCACCGGCGGCATCGACCCGTCCGTGCAGCTCATGCTCTCCTCGGACCCGGACTCCTACCTCGACAAGGCGTCCACCCTCGACCAGCTGAGCACCAAGCAGGCCGAGGCGCTCCGCAAGATCGCGGACAAGCAGCGCACGCTCAAGCAGCAGCGCCAGGAGGCCTCCACGAAGCTCGAGGAGCTGGCGGAGACCCGTAAGACGCTCGCGGGCAACAAGAAGGAGATCCAGGGCAAGCTCTCCAAGGCCCAGGCCCTCCTCAACTCCCTGACCGCCAAGGAGCGCGCGGCGCTCGCCGCCGCGGAGGCCGAGCGCGCCAACCGCGCCAGCAGCCGCGCGGACCTCGGCAACGCCCTGCCGTCCTCGCAGCGCGCCGGTGCCGCCTTCTCCGCCGCCCAGTCCAAGATCGGCTCCCCGTACGTGTGGGGCGCCACAGGACCGAGCTCCTTCGACTGCTCCGGCCTCACCTCGTGGGCCTACTCGCAGGCCGGTGTCTCCCTGCCGCGCACCTCGCAGTCGCAGGCCAACGCCGGTCAGAGGATCTCCAGCCAGAGCGCCCTGAAGAAGGGCGACCTGGTGCTCTTCTACGGCGACCTGCACCACATAGGTCTCTACGCCGGCAACGGCCAGATCCTGCACGCCCCGAAGCCGGGTGCCAGCGTGCGCTACGAGTCGATCAACAACATGCCGTTCCAGTTCGGGGTCCGCGTCTGACCCCGGGGTGAATCCCCCGCGGACGGGCGGTGGTTCGTCCCCGGACGACGGCGTTCCGCATCGCGTCGCACGGCGTCCGCGCACCGCCCATCCGGGGGAATCGGTACCCCCGTGAAGTTTCCACGCCCCGCCGGTGACCTGCGTTCTCCGGCGGGGCGTCACGTTCCGTATCCCTTCCCGGCTTTGAACGCTGCGCGATCATGCGGTTACTCTCTGCCCGCAGTCGTCGGCCCCAGCTCCGCCCACCGGGTGGCGCGGGCCCTCAGCGGAAGGGAGAGCGGCCGCCAGTGGCGTCCCATCGCCGTCCCTCACGGTCCGGTTCCGACCGGGTCACCCGGGTCTCCGTCCTGTCCGCCGCCGCGGCCACCGCCGCCGCGGCGCTCTCCGCCGGATCCGCCGACGCGGACCCGCGCGACACCCCGACGGATGTCACGTCGCGGGTGGACCGCCTCTACGAGGAGGCGGAGCGCGCCACCGAGCGGTTCAACGCGGCGGACGAGCACCGTGACCGGTTGAGCGACCAGACCGAGCGGCTGCGCGACCGCGTGGCCCGCGGCCAGGAGCGCGTCAACCGCCTGCGGGACGGGCTCGCGACCCTCGCCGGAGCCCAGTACCGCTCCGGCGGCATCGACCCCGCGCTCTCGCTGCTCCTCTCCGAGAACCCGGAGAGCTATCTCGACAAGGCGTCCACGCTCGACCGGATCGGCAACCGCCAGGCCGGACGGCTGCGCGCGCTCCAGGAAGCCCAGCGCGTCCTGAAACAGGAGCGTCAGGAGGCGAGCCGGAAACTCGCCGAACTGGAGCGCAGCCGCGCCGATGTGGCCCGCAGCAAGAAGTCCGTGGAGCGCAAGCTCGCCGTCGCGCGGACCCTGCTCAACTCCCTCCCGCCGGCCGAGCGGGCGGCGTACGCCAGGGCCTCGCGCTCCGGCGGCCGGTCCGACGGGCTGCAGGGCGCTCTGTTCGGGGACGCGGCGCCCTCCTCCTCCCGGGCGGCCGCGGCGGTCGCCGCAGCCCGGCGCGCGGTCGGCGCCCCGTACATCTGGGGCATGGCCGGACCCGCCGGGTTCGACTGCTCGGGGTTGACCTACTGGTCGTACGCCCAGGCGGGGATGGCCATTCCGCGGACCTCGCAGGGGCAGCGCTTCGCGGGGCAGCAGGTGCCGCTGAGCCAGGCCAGGCCCGGTGACCTGGTCACCTACCGCTCCGACGCCAGCCATGTCGGGATGTACGTGGGCAACGGGCAGGTGGTGCACGCGCCTTACCCCGGCGCGCGGGTGCGCTACGACCCCGTCGGCATGATCCCCGGCGCCACCGTGACCCGCGTCTGAGGGCCCGGCCCGATCCGCACGGTCCTGGGCGGGCAGCCGCGCCGGGCTCGTACGATCGGGGGCGTGGCAGGGCAGGGAAGCGGGGCGAGACGGCGGGCCGTGCGGTGCGTGGCGCTGGTCATGGCCCTGCTCACCGGTCCCGCGGCCGCGGCCGGCTGCGGTGCGTCCGGCGCGGCGACCGACTCCCGGAGCCCCGACGACCGCACCATCCAGCGCATGCTGGACCGGCGGGCCGAGGCACTGCTGGACCGCGACGGGCGCGGCTTCCTCGCCGCCGTCGACCCCCGCGCCACCGGCTACCGCGCCCAGCAGCGGAAGGTCTTCCGCAATCTTGCCGACGTGCCGCTGGACGGCTGGCGCTACCGCCTCGTCCGCACCGGCGGCTTCCGGCCCGCGCCGGGGGAGGGGCACCGGATCGCCGCCGAAGTCCGGCTGGGCTACCGCCTGAAGGGCTACGACACGGCGCCCGTGGAGTCCGTGCAGCGGCTCACCCTCACCGAGCGGGGCGGCCGCTGGTACATCGCCGCCGAGGACGCACGGACCCCTGACGGCAGAACCCGCGCGCGGCCGCTGTGGGAGCAGGGCGAGGTCACGGTCGTCCGCGGCAGGAGCAGTCTGCTGCTGGGCGTCGGTCAGGACGAGCGGCTGCTGCGGCGTGTGGCCAGGACCGCTGACGGGGCGGTGCCCGCGGTCGACGACGCCTGGCGGGGCCGGTGGGCGCGGCGCGTGGTGGTCCTCGTCCCCGGGTCGCTGCAGGGGATGAGCGCGCTGCTGGGCGCGCCCGCCGCCTCGTACCGGGGGATAGCGGCGGTGACCACGGGCGAGGCGGGCGGCGGCGGGCGGGCGCCTGCGGACCGCGTCGTCGTGAACCCCGAGGCGTACGGCCTGCTCGGCGAGACCGGTCAGGGCGTGGTGCTCACCCATGAGACGGCGCACGTGGCGACGCGGGAGGACACCTCGGCCGCCACCCCGCTGTGGCTGTCCGAGGGCTTCGCCGACTGGATGGGCTACCGCGGTACGGGCCGCTCGGTGCAGGAGATCGCGTCCGAGCTGAGCGGCGACGCGGCGTCCGGCCGTCTGCCGCGGGAGCTGCCAGGCGACGACGACTTCGGCTTCGCCGGGGGAGGCGGGCGGCTCGCGGCGGCGTACGAAGGCGGGTGGCTGGCCTGCCGGATGGTCGCCGAGCAGTGGGGCGAGGTGAAACTCCGCCAGTTCTACCGGGCCGTGGGCGCGCAGACGACGCGCGAGGGCGCGGTGGAACGGGCGCTGCACGATGTGCTGGGCATCGGCTCGGAGGCTTTCACGGCCCGCTGGCGGGCGTACGTCGCGCAGGAGCTGAGCCCGGACGGTCGGACGCGGTAGCGGGCGCGAAGTCCCGGACGGACGGCGGCTGTTGGCCGCTCGACGGCTCGACGGCTCGACGGCTCGACGGCCGGCGGCTCGGCGGCTCGGGGTTGCGGGCCGGGGTCCTGCCCGCCGCCGTGAGCCCGCCGCCATGAGCCCCCGCCGTCAGCGGGAGAGTGTCTCGGGTGCGTCCGTCCCGGCCGGGTGCGGGACCGCGGCCCGCTCGGCGTCCTCCCGCAGCCGGGGTTCGGTCACCGTCTGCCGCCAGAGGCGGCGGCAGCAGACCAGCGTCGCCGCGACGAGCAGCCCGTTGCGGACCGCCAGCACGGCGATGCCGAGCGCGTCGCTCACCACCACGTGCGGGAACCAGATGGGGAAGGCGATCTGCGTGACGGCCGTCGCCGCGAGCAGCAGCAGCGCGGTCGGCCCCTGCCGGCTGCCCCGCACCGTCAGGCACACCGCCGCCAGTCCGAGCAGCCAGAGCAGATACTGCGGGCTGATGACCCGGCTCGTCGTCGTGAACAGAAGCACGGCCGCGAGGGCGGCGTCGCATGCCGTGCCCGGCCCCGGCCGCACCACCCGGAGGCGCCACACCACCAGCCACATCAGCGCGAGGACGCTGAGGACGAGCGCGAGACGGCTCACCTCGGGCACGTACGGGCCCAGGAACTCCACCGACCCGTAGTTGAGCAGCACCCGGCCCTCCCAGCCGAAGTGCCGGGCGGCGTGGAAGACCAGCGCGCCGAGCGACTCGATCTCCGTACCGCGGTCGCGCTGGAAGGTGAGGAAGGCCAGGGCGCCGGGCATCGCCGCGGAGAAGAGCACGGCGACGGTCGCCGCCGTCACCGCGGCCGCCGTCCAGCAGGTACGGGTCACCGGCCCGCGCCGCACGCCGAGGAGGAGCAGGACCGGCCAGACCTTCAGCAGCGCGCCCAGGGCCGCGAGCGCCCCCATCGCGCGCGGACGGCGCGGCAGGGCGAGGAGCGCCGCCACCGCCACCGCCGTCACCATCACGTCGTACCGGGCGTACGCGGTGGGGCCGAGCAGCGGCACCCCGGCCACCCACACCCAGGCCCCCGCCGGATCGCGCCCCGGCCTCCGGCCCGCGCGCAGCAGCAGGGCGAGGACCGCGGCGTCGGTCAGCCAGGCCAGGACGAAGAACGCCGAGGCGTAGCCGAGGAACGGCAGCAGGGCGGGGGAGAGGATCGCGAGGGCGGCCGCGGGCGGGTACTGCCACGTCACGTCGTCCACCGGGAAGGTGCCGGTGCGCAGCACCTCGAACCAGCCGCGGTAGATCACCGAGACGTCCGTGGTCAGGTCGGGGCCCGGGAGGATCAGCACCTTGAACACGTACAGCAGCACGATGGCCCGGGTCACCGCCCAGACCGCCACCGGAGCCAGACGCGCCTGCCGCCTGCCCGGGGAAACGGTCGCCTGCTCCATGGAGCCTCGTCCCGTTCTGTCGTTTACGCACCCTTCGGTGCATCATGACCTACGGGACGGGCCGCGAGCGGACGACCCGCGCGGACCCGCTACTGTCGGCATGCGATGGACAAGACCCTGATCGTCACGAACGACTTCCCGCCCCGGCCGGGCGGTATCCAGGCGTTCCTGCACAACATCGCGCTGCGTCTGGACCCGGCACAGGTCGTCGTCTACGCCTCCACCTGGAAGCGGGACCACGAGGGCCTGGAGGCCACCGCCCGCTTCGACGCCGAGCAGCCGTTCACGGTCGTCCGCGACCGTACGACCGTGCTGCTGCCCACGCCGCGCGTGACCCGGCGCGCGGCGGCGCTGCTGCGCGAGCACGGCTGCGGCTCGGTCTGGTTCGGGGCGGCGGCACCGCTCGGGCTGATGGCCCCGGCGCTGCGGAAGGCGGGCGCGCGGCGGCTGGTCGCGACGACCCACGGGCACGAGGCCGGATGGGCGCAGCTGCCCGTCGCACGCCAACTCCTGCGGCGGATCGGTGAGTCCACCGACACCATCACCTACCTCGGCGACTACACCCGCTCGCGGATCGCACGGGCGCTCACGCGGGAAGCGGCCGGTCGCATGGTCCAACTCCCGCCCGGCGTCGACGAGAAGACCTTCCACCCCGCCTCCGGCGGCGGCGAGATCCGGGAGCGGCTGGGGCTGGCCGGGCGTCCCGTCGTCGTCTGCGTCTCGCGGCTCGTGCCCCGCAAGGGGCAGGACACCCTGATCCGGGCGATGCCGCGGGTGCTCGCGGCGGTGCCGGACGCCGTCCTGCTGATCGTCGGCGGCGGCCCGTACGCCAAGGACCTGGAGAAGCTGGCCGAGGAGACGGGGGTCGCCGGTTCCGTGCGCTTCACCGGTCCCGTCCCGTGGGAGGAACTGCCCGCGCACTACGGGGCCGGGGACGTCTTCGCCATGCCGTGCCGTACGCGCCGTGGCGGCCTCGACGTCGAGGGCCTCGGCATCGTCTATCTGGAGGCGTCCGCGACCGGACTGCCCGTGGTGGCCGGAGACTCGGGCGGTGCGCCGGACGCGGTGCTCGACGGCGAGACGGGCTGGGTGGTGCGCGGCAACGCCTCCGACGAGACGGCCGAGCGGGTCACCGCGCTGCTGCAGGACGCCGGTCTGCGCCGCCGCATGGGCGAGCGGGGCCGCGCTTGGGTCGAGGAGCGCTGGCGCTGGGACATCCTCGCGGAGCGGCTGACGGCCCTGCTCTAGGCCCGCGCTCGGGCGGGTGGTCACTTGCGCGGCTCGGCCACCGCGGTCGCGCGGTGCCCCGCCGTGCGCCGCGCCTCAGCGTGCCGCGCCGTACGCCGCGTCTCCCGCTGACGTCGGGTATTCGACCGTGCTCGAAAACGGTCATGTGCATGGCTATGGGCGATTCACGGTTTCTTGCTCATCATGCGCGCATGACCTCATACCTGACGCGTCGTCACTTTCTGGGTCTCGCCGCCCTCCAGACGGCCGCCGCCATCGGGCTCACCCGTATCGCCGCCCCCGCCGCGGCGCTCCCGTCCCGCGCCGCACTGCCCGACCACGTCCCGGCTCTCGTCGTCGGGTCCGGTTACGGCGCCGCCGTGGCCGCGCTCCGGCTCGGCGAGGCCGGCGTGCGCACCGTGGTCCTGGAGATGGGGCGGCTCTGGCACGAACCCGCCCCCGACGGCCGGGTGTTCTGTTCCACCCGGTCCCCGGACCGCCGGTCCATGTGGTTCCGCACCCGCACCGAGGCGCCGCTCGCCACCTTCCTCTGGCTCGATGTCGTCAACCGCGACATCGACCCGTACCCCGGCGTCCTGGACCGCGTCCGGTTCGACGCCATGTCCGTCTACGTCGGGCGCGGCGTCGGCGGCGGCTCGCTCGTCAACGGCGGCATGGCGGTGAAGCCGTCGCGCGCGTACTTCACCGAGGTCCTTCCGCGCGTGGACGCCGCCGGGATGTACGACCGGTGGTTCCCGCTCGCCGAGCGCACCCTGGGCGTCAACACCGTGCCACCCGACTGGTTCGAGTCCACGCCCTGGTACCGCTTCGCCCGCGTCTCGCGCACCCACGCCCACCGGACCGGACTGCGGACGACGTTCGTGCCAGGCGTCTACGACTTCGCGTACATGCAGCGCGAGGCCGCGGGCGAGGTCACCCGGTCCGCACTCGACGGCGAGGTGATCTACGGGAACAACCACGGCAAGCGCACCCTCGACCGCACTTATCTGGCCGACGCCCTCGGCACGGGCCACGTCACCATCGAGACCCTCTGCCGGGTCAGGGGCATCCGCCGCGAGCCGGACGGCCGTTACGTCCTGACCGTCGACCGCATCGACGAGACCGGCCACGTCATCGAGACCCGCGAGATCGGCTGCCGTCATCTCTTCCTCGGCGCGGGCAGCCTCGGCACCACCGAACTGCTCCTGCGCGCCCGCGAGACCGGCACCCTGCCCGACCTCGACGCGCGCGTCGGCACCGGCTGGGGCACCAACGGCAACGTCATGACGGCGCGCGCCAACCACGTCTGGGACACCACCGGCGCGCAGCAGTCGACGATCCCGGTCCTGGCCATCGACGACTGGAACAACCCGGACAACCCCGTGTTCGCGGAGATCGCGCCCCTGCCGATGGGGTTCGAGCACTGGATCAGCCTCTACCTCGCGATCACCCGGACCCGCGAGCGCGCGTCGTTCACCTACGACGCCGCCGCCGACCGGGCCCGGCTGAACTGGAGACGCGAGCAGAGCGAGCCCTCGGTCGCCTCCGCCCGTAAGCTCTTCGACCGCATCAACTGGCGGAACGCCACCGTCTACCGCCACGATCTCTTCGGCGGCAACAAGGCCTTCGCCGACGACTTCTGCTACCACCCGCTGGGCGGCTGCGTGCTGGGGGAGGCGACCGACGACTACGGGCGGGTGCGCGGCCACCCCGGCCTCTACGTCACCGACGGTTCGCTGATCCCCGGATCCCTCGGCGTCAACCCGTTCGTGACGATCACGGCCCTCGCCGAGCGTAATCTCGACCGCGTCCTCGCGGAGGACGGTGTCGGTTCCTGACCGAACGCATCAGGGCCGGCGGACGCATCCACCGGCCCCGTTGCGGTACTGCGATCAGGCGCTGTAGATGGCCTCGATCTCGTGCGCGTAGTCCTTCGCCACCACATTGCGCTTGAGCTTCAGCGACGGCGTGACGTGCCCGGACTCCTCCGTGAACTGCGAGGGCAGGATGCGGAACTTGCGCACCGACTCCGCCTTCGACACCGCGGCGTTGCCGTCCTCGACCGCCTGCTGGACCGCGGCCAGCAGCTCCGGGTCCTGGGCCAGCTCGGCGGGCGTCACACCGGCCGGCTTGCCGTGGTCCTCGGCCCAGCGCGGCAGGAACTCCTCGTCCAGGGTGATCAGGGCGCCGACGAACGGCCGCCCGTCGCCGACCACCATGCACTCGGCGATCAGCGCGTGGGCGCGGATCCGGTCCTCGATGACGGCCGGGGCGACGTTCTTGCCGCCCGCCGTCACGATGATCTCCTTCTTGCGGCCGGTGATCGCGAGGTAGCCGTCCTCGTCGAGCGTGCCGATGTCACCGGTGTGGAACCAGCCGTCCGACATCGCCTCGGCGGTCGCGGCCTCGTTGCCCCAGTAGCCCGCGAAGAGGTGCTCGCCGTGCAGCAGCACCTCGCCGTCGTCGGCGATCCGCACCACGGAGCCCGGCAGCGGCTGGCCGACGGTGCCGATCTTCTGCCGGTCCCACGGGTTGAAGGACGTGGCGGCGCAGGACTCGGTCAGCCCGTAGCCCTCCAGCACCGTGAACCCGATGCCGCGGTAGAAGTGGCCGAGGCGCTCGCCGAGCGGGGCCCCGCCGGAGATCGCGTACTCGCCGCGGCCGCCGAGCACCGTCCGCAGCTTGCTGAAGACCAGCCGGTCGAAGACCTTGTGCTTGAACTTCAGGCCCAGCGAAGGGCCCGACGGTGTGTCCAGCGCGCGGCTGTACGCGATGGCGGTGTCCGCCGCCTTGTCGAAGATCTTCCCCTTGCCGTCCGCCTGGGCCTTGGCCCGCGCCGAGTTGTAGACCTTCTCGAAGACGCGGGGCACGCCGAGCACCATCGTCGGCCGGAACGAGGCGAGTTCGTCGGTGAGGTTCGTGATGTCCGCGACATGACCGAGCTTGATCGGCGCGAGCACGGAGGCGATCTCGACCAGCCGCCCGAAGACGTGCGCGACGGGCAGGAAGAGCAGCACGGACGCGTCGCCGGTACGGAAGAGGGGACGCAGCCGTTCCACGATGTTGCCGCACTCGGCGAAGAAGTTGCGGTGGGTGAGGACACAGCCCTTGGGGCGGCCCGTGGTGCCCGAGGTGTAGACGATCGTCGCGGGCGAGTCGGCGCTCGCCATCGCGCTGCGCTCGTCGACCTCCCCGTCCGTGAGGTGCGCGCCCTCGCTGCGCAGGTGCTCGACGGCGCCGCCCTCGATCTGCCAGATGTGCTTCAGCTCCGGCAGCCGGTCGCGGACCGACTCGACGGCCGCCTCGTGGACCGCGGTCTCGCCGAAGCAGCCCACCGCGCCCGAATCGCCCAGGATCCAGGCGATCTGCTCGGGCGAACTCGTCTCGTACACCGGCACGGTGACGGCACCCGCGCTCCAGATCGCGAAGTCCAGCAGCGTCCACTCGTACCGCGTGCGCGACATCAGACCGACGCGGTCCCCCGGCTGGACGCCGGCCGCGATCAGGCCTTTGGCCGCGGCGCGCACCTCGCCGAGGAAGGCGGTCGCGGTCACGTCCTCCCAGCGGCTCCCGCGCTTGCGGGCGATGACCGGAACGTCCGGATGCTGGGCAGCATTACGGTGGATCAGATCCGTCAGATTGCCGTCCGCGGGGACCTCGTACAGGGCCGGAAGGCTGAACTCGCGCAAGACTGCTCCTCGTAGGGCGCCGGCGCCACGACGTCGTGTGGAGGTGCGCCGACTGCGGTCCATGTCAGGCAGGGGGTGTGGACTGCCCGGACGTTACCCATCGGTACTGGGTTCCCGATAGGGGGGTCGGTCAGATGTTCCATGCGTCACATACCGCTGCGTGTGGCTCAGCGCAGGTTAGTCCAGCTTTCGAAGACGCGGAAGTAACCGCAGGTGGGGGCAGTCTCCCGGGATCCGGGCCCGCGGCGTAGGGTCTGGCCATGCGAGTCCATGTGGTCAGTGACGTGCACGGCAACAGCCAGGATCTCGCGCGCGCGGGCGACGGTGCGGACGCGCTGATCTGCCTCGGCGACCTGGTCCTCTTCCTCGACTACGCCGACCACACCCGCGGCATCTTCGCCGATCTCTTCGGTGCGGAGAACGCCGACCGCATCGTCGAACTGCGCACCGCACGGCGCTACGAGGAGGCCCGCGCCTTCGGGGCGGAGCTCTGGGCCGGGGCCGCCCGCGCCGCCGGTGAGGAGCACTTCGACCGCCGGTCCGCGATCGAGGGGGCGGTCCGCAAGCAGTACGCCGAGTTGTTCGCCGCCTTCCCGCAGCCGACGTATGCCACCTACGGCAACGTCGACATCCCTCATCTGTGGGCCGAGTACGCGCAGGAGGGCACCACGGTGCTCGACGGCGAGCGTGCGGAGATCGGCGGCCGCGTCTTCGGCTTCGTCGGCGGCGGCCTGCGCTCCCCGATGCGCACCCCGTACGAGATCGACGACGAGACGTACGCCGAGAAGATCGCCGCGCTGGGGGAGGTGGACGTGCTGTGCACGCACATCCCGCCCGAGGTGCCCGACCTCTGCTACGACACCGTGGCGCGCCGCTTCGAGCGGGGCAGCTCCGCACTCCTGGAGGCGATCCGCGCCACCCGGCCGCGATACGCCCTTTTCGGTCATGTTCACCAGCCGCTCGCGCAGCGGATGAGGATCGGCGCCACCGAGTGCGTGAACGTCGGGCACTTCGCAGCCACCGGCAGGCCATGGGCCCTCGAGTGGTGAACGCCCGGCGGTGAGCGCGGTGGCGGGCACCCAGGGGTGGCCACGGGGGCGGACGGTAACGGTGCCGTCCGGGCGGTGACGGACCGTGAAAGGTGACGCAGGGCCTGCTCCTGCCTCCCACCTGTGCGCGGTAGCCTTCAGCCGCAGGCACACAGGCCGCGGACCGGACCGTAGTGGAGGAGCCACGGCGATGGCGGAACACACCAGCTCGAGCATCACGATCGACGCGGCACCCTCCGAGGTGATGTCGGTCATCGCCGACTTCGACCGCTATCCGGAGTGGACCGGAGAGGTCAAGGAGGCCGAGGTCCTCGCCAAGGACGAGCAGGGGCGGGCCGAGCAGGTCCGGCTGCTGCTCGACGCCGGCGCGATCAAGGACGACCACACGCTCTCGTACACCTGGACCGGTGAGAACGACGTGAGCTGGACGCTGGTCAAGTCCCAGATGCTGCGCGCCCTCGACGGCTCGTACAGCCTGGCGCCGGCGCAGGGCGGCGCCCGCACCGAGGTGACCTACCAGCTCACCGTGGACGTCAAGATCCCGATGCTCGGGATGATCAAGCGCAAGGCGGAGAAGGTCATCATCGACCGGGCGCTCGCCGGCCTGAAGAAGCGGGTCGAGAGCGAGATCCAGTCCTGAGCGTGCGCACCGTCCTCGTCACCGGCGCCGGTGGCGCCGGGCGTACGACGGTCGCCGCCGCGACCGCCCTCGCCGAGGCCCGCAGGGGTCGGCGCGTCCTGCTGCTGACCACCGACCGCCTCGGTTCGGCGGAGGCCGCGCTCGGCGTGACCGCGCTGCGCGCCGCCGCCGCCTCCGTCCCGGCACCCCGCCGCGACCCCGACGACCGGCCCCCCGCCCCGGGTTCCTCCCGCCCGTGGACCCCGCCCGCCGAGGTCGCCCCCGGGCTGTGGGCGGCGCGTATCGACCCCGGCGAGCACTTCCGTACCGAACTGCTCGCCCTGCAGGAGCGCTGCACGGCCGTGCTCGGCCTCCTCGGCGCCCGTCCCCTCGACCGGGACGAGCTGACCGAACTCCCCGGCGCACCCCAACTCGCCCTGCTCCACGCCCTCACATGCCTCCACCGGGGCGCAGCCGGGAGGGACGGTTCCGGCCGTACGGAACTCCGTACGGACTGGGACGTCGTGGTCGTCGACATGCCGCCGGTGCCGGAGGCCGTGGTCCTGTTCGCCCTGCCCGAGCAGTTCCGCCGCTATCTGCGCCGGCTGCTGCCGGCCGAGCGGCAGGCGGCGCGAGCGCTGCGCCCGGTGCTCGCCCAGCTCGCGGGTGTGCCCATGCCCGCCGAGGCGCTGTACGAGGTCGCGGACCGGCTGGCGGACGAACTCACCGCCGCGCAGGCCGTGTTCGAGGACCCCGCGACCAGCGTCCGGCTGGTGATCGAGCCCGGCCCGGCCGGAGCCGACGCGTTGCGCACCGCCCGCGCCGGACTCGCACTGCACGGGAGGCCCGTCGACGCCGTGATCGCCAACCGGCTGCTGCCCACCGGGTCCACCGACCCCTGGCTGGCCGGCGCCTCCGGCCGCCAGCAGGCCGCGCTGAAGGCGCTGTACGAGGAGCAGGCCTGCGGGGCGGCCGTCCGCGAGGTGCCCCACCTGGGCCGCGAACCGCGCGGCGCCGACGATCTCGGGGCACTCGCCGACCGGCTGGCGGCACGCTCCGCGGAACGCCCCGCCGTACCCTCCGCCCGGCGCGAAGGCGACACCGGCGGCACGTCGGGCGGCGTCGCACCCGGGAACGAGGACGCCGACGGGACGCCCGCCGCGGCGCCCGTCCTCGGAGCCGTCGAGGACCACCTCGCCGATCACGGCGTCCTCGTCTGGAGCGTGCCGTTGCCCGGAGCCCGGCGGGACGAGCTGGACCTCGTACGCCGCGGTGACGAACTCGTCCTCGGCGTGGGCCCGTTCCGCCGCATCCTGCCGCTCCCGTCCGCGCTGCGCCGGTGCTCGGTCACCGGGGCGGGGCTCGACGACGGCGCGCTGAGGATCCGCTTCACGCCGGACCCGGCCCTCTGGCCACGCATGCCCGACGGCCGGTGAACGGCGGCCCCGAGGTCGGGTAACGTCGAGATACCTCCCCAGCCGCATGCAGGAGCCCGCCATGAGCGATGCCACCGAGCGCCCCGGCGCAGACGCAGCCGACGCACCCGACGCCGACGCCTGGGCCAAGGCCTGCGCCGAGGACCTCGCCGCCGAGCGCGCGCGGCGGCGAGCGGAGCACGGAGCGCCGGCCGGGAGCGCCGCCGAGGAGCTGCGCAAACTGGCCGACGCCGTCGCCGAGAAGCTGTCCTCCTTCCAGGTCCCGCTCGCCGGAGCCACCGCGGCCGGAGCCGTGCAGCAGCTCCTCGCCCAGGCCAAGGCCGCCGTCGAGCCGGTCGTCGAGCGGAACCCGCAGGTCTTCGACCACCTCGCCGCGGCCGGGTCGGAACTGCTGGCTGCCTACCGTGCCGTCGTCGAGGGCCAGGAGCGCCGCTGGACCCGGAGCGCGGACACCCCGCAGGGCCCGCAGGGCACCACCGGCCCCGACGATCCCGAGGGCCCCTCCGGCACCGAGCGCATCGACCTCGACTGACGCCGCGAGGCCACCGTCTCGCCGATCGGAGCGGAAACCCTGCACCCGGTGCCCTCCGGTACGGTTGGTCGCGGCGGGGATCGACCGAATAACTGAGGGACACATGGGACTCACCATCGGCGTCGACATCGGCGGCACGAAGATCGCGGCCGGCGTGGTCGACGAAGAGGGCTCGATTCTCGAGACGTGCACGGTACCGACCCCGCCCACACCTGAAGGAGTCGTCGACGCCATCGCGGGCGCGGTGCGCCGGGTCAGCACCGGCCACCAGGTCGAGGCCGTCGGCATCGGCGCCGCGGGCTACGTGGACGACAAGCGCGCCACCGTACTCTTCGCGCCCAACATCAACTGGCGTCATGAGGCGCTCAAGGACAAGGTCGAGCAGCGCGTCAGCCTCCCGGTCGTCGTCGAGAACGACGCCAACGCGGCCGCCTGGGGCGAGTACCGGTTCGGCGCGGGCCAGGGCCACGACGACGTCATCTGCATCACCCTCGGCACGGGCCTCGGCGGCGGCATCATCATCGGCAACAAGCTGCGCCGCGGACGCTTCGGCGTCGCGGGCGAGTTCGGCCACATCCGGGTCGTGCCGGACGGCCTGCTGTGCGGCTGCGGCAGCCAGGGCTGCTGGGAGCAGTACGCCTCCGGGCGCGCCCTCGTCCGGTACGCCAAGCAGCGCGCCCAGGCCACCCCCGAGAACGCCGCGCTCCTGCTCGGCCTGGGCGACGGCACCCCCGCCGGCGTCGAGGGCAAGCACGTCAGCGAGGCCGCGCGCCTCGGTTGCCCGGTGGCCGTCGACTCCTTCCGGGAGCTGGCCCGCTGGGCGGGCGCGGGCCTGGCCGACCTGGCCTCCCTCTTCGACCCGTCGGCGTTCATCGTCGGCGGCGGCGTCTCGGACGAGGGCGACCTCGTGCTCGACCCGATCCGCAAGTCCTTCCGCCGCTGGCTCGTCGGCGGCCAGTACCGGCCGCATGCCCAGGTGCTCGCCGCCCAGCTCGGCGGTAAGGCCGGGCTGGTCGGCGCGGCCGACCTGGCCCGCCAGGGCTGATCTCCTGCTCGTACTGGGCACCCTCCTTGCCGGTCTCTGCGCGCCCGGTGCGGATCTTTCCGCGCCGGGCGCGCATGTCGTGCGGAACGGGGTAGGGAGGGCCCATGAGTTCCTCCGTGCTGCCGGACCTCCCGGCGTCCCGCACCGAGCCGGACGGCTCCGCCGTCATCCGCGTCCTCAGCTACAACATCCGCTCGATGCGTGACGACCGGACCGCGCTCGCCCGGGTCATCCGCGCCTGCGCGCCCGATGTCGTCTGCGTCCAGGAGGCGCCGCGGTTCTTCCGCTGGCGCAAGCACGCCGCGTGGCTCGCCCGTGAGTCCGGGCTCGTCCACGTCACAGGTGGGGCGACCGCCGCCGGGCCGATGATCCTGGCGTCACTGCGCGCCCATGTGCAGGGTGCGGAGGACATCCTGCTGCCGCGCACGCCGGGACTGCACCAGCGCGGATTCGCCACCGCGGTGCTGCGGATCGGCGCCGTCCGGGTCGGCGTCCTCAGCTGCCATCTGAGCATGAAGGCCGACGAGCGGTTCGCGCAGGGAGGGCTGCTGCTGGAACGCCTCGCGGATCTCGGGGTGCCCCACGCGATCGCGGCGGGGGACCTCAACGACCGCCCCGGCGGCCGTACGTTCCGCAAGCTCGCCGCCGAACTGCAGGACGGCTGGTCGGTCGAGCCCTGGGGAGGGGAGCACACCACCCGCCCCGGCGACCCGCCGCAGCGCATCGACGCGATCTTCGCCACCCGCGGCACGGAGGTGCTGGGCTGCGGGGTGCCGTGGGGTCTGCCCGGCGTCACGGAGGCGGACCTGCGGGCCGCGACCGATCACCTGCCGGTGCTGGCCGCGGTCCGCGTCCCGGCGACCTCCGGATGAGCAGCGCCCCGTGTCTCAAGGGGCGGCGCACGCCTGAGGGACGGGCGCCTGGTGGCCGGGCCGGTCAGACGACCGCGCCGCGCCCCGGATCATCGTCGTCCTCGTCGTCGTCACCCATACGAATGACCAGCGTGGCGAAGCCGCCGAGGAACCCGCCCACCCCGAGGGTGGTGATCCACCACGTCATGTTCCACTGCATCAGCACGGTGAGCAGCAGGAGCAACGGGCCGCCGACGACGGCGAGCCAGGCGAACTTCGCGGTGGTGTCGGCCTCGGGAAGCGGCGGCGGCTCGGGCGGGACGAAGTGCCCCTCGTCGCCGCCGTCGAAATCGTCGTCGGACGGCTCGGCCGCCGACCAGTCGCGCGGCCCGATGGCCGGGTGGAGCGTGACGCTGGAACCCAGCGGACGGTCCGCTCCCGGTCCGGATCCGCTGTCGGATTCCCCGCCGCCCTGCCCGGTCGCCTCCTGGGGAGCGGCGCCCTCGCCGTCCCCCTGCTCGGCGCCGACACCCTCGGCCCTGGTGCCCGTACGCGCTCCGAGGTCACGGCCCGTACGGTCCTGGCCGGACGCACCCGCCTCCTCACCGTCCGCACCGGAGGTGTTCGCCTTCGCGTGATCGGCACCGGAGGACGTCGCGTCCGCGCTGTCCGCGCCGGTGCTGTCCGTGCCGGAGGTCTTCCCACGCGCACCGTCGCCGCGGCCCGCGGGCAGGTCCGGGTCCGGCGGCTCCTCGCCGTAGCCCGCCACGATCGCCGCCCAGGCGGCATCCTCGTCGAGCGGTTCGCGACCGTCCTCGTCGCGCCCCGGCCCGGCGTCCCGCTCAGCCACCGCTCGCCGTCTCCTTGCTCTTCGCACCGGTGCCGGGCGCGAGCCGCCCGATGAACTCGTAGGAGTCCTGGAAGATGCGCTCGGCGTCATGGTCCAGCGTCGCCACGTGGTAGCTCCGCTCCAGCACTGTCTCGGTGACGTCCGTCGACGAGACCCGGCTGAGGACGCGGGCGGAGTCGGCAGGCGGCACGACGTGGTCCTGCGGGCTGCGCAGCAGCAGCAGCGGCTGCGTGACCTGCGGCAGCTCGGAGTCCACGACCCGGAAGAACTGGCGGAGCGAATGCGCCGCGTGGAGCGGCACGCGATCGTAGCCGATCTCGTCCGCGCCCTCCTTCGCGACATCGTTCGTCAGGCCCTTGGTGGACCGCACCAGATACCGCACGACGGGCAGCGCGTGCGCGGCCGCACCGTGCACCTTGTTCGCCGGGTTGACGACCACGACGCCGCTGATCGCGTCGCCGTGCTTCGCGGCCAGCCGCAGCGCAAGCGCCCCGCCCATCGAGAGGCCGAAGACGAAGACCTGCCGGCAGCGCTCCGTCAGGAGGCGCAGCTCCCGGTCCACCTCGGCGTACCAGTCGGGCCAGCCGGTGAGCTGCATGTCCTGCCAGCGCGTGCCGTGCCCGGGCAGCAGCGGCAGCGAGACGGTGAGACCGCGCTCGGCCAGGAACTCGGCCCAGGGGCGCAGCGACTGCGGTGAGCCGGTGAAACCGTGGCACAGGAGGACGCCGACCTCTCCGCCTTCGTGGCGGAACGGCTCGGCTCCGGGGAGGACCGGCACCTTCGGTCTCCGTTCGTCGTGGTGGGACCGTGACGGTCCCGTGTGAGTCTCGGTGTGGCCTTCACCGTACGCGACGGGACCGACACCGGGTAGATCCGGATGTCGCTCCGAGGACGGGACCTGCGCCGCGGCAGGTCGCAGCAGGTTAAGGTCTGTTCGTCAGACACAGGAGGTCACCGGTTGCTGTACGGCGCAATGAAGCTCTCCGTCGGGGGCACGCTGAAGCTTGCTTTCCGACCCTGGGTGGAGGGGCTGGAGAACGTCCCCGCCGAGGGTGCGGCGATCCTCGCCAGCAACCACCTCTCGTTCTCCGACTCCTTCTTCCTGCCCGCGGTGCTCGACCGCAAGGTCACCTTCATCGCCAAGTCCGAGTACTTCACCTCGCCCGGTGTGAAGGGCAAGCTCACCGCGGCCTTCTTCAAGGGTGTCGGCCAGCTCCCGGTGGACCGCTCGGGTGCGCGCGGTGCCGGTGAGGCGGCGATCAAGAGCGGGATCGCGGTGCTGGAGCGGGGCGAGCTGTTCGGCATCTACCCGGAGGGCACCCGGTCGCCCGACGGACGCCTCTACCGCGGCAAGCCCGGCGGCCTCGCGCGCGTCGCGCTCGCGACCGGCGCCCCGGTGATCCCCGTCGCGATGATCGACACCGAGAAGGTCCAGCCCCCCGGCCAGGTCGTGCCGAAGATGATCAGGCCGGGCATCCGCATCGGCAAGCCCCTGGACTTCTCGCGGTACATGGGGATGGAGCACGACCGTTTCATCCTCCGCTCGGTGACCGACGAGGTCATGTACGAGATCATGAACCTTTCCGGCCAGGAGTACGTCGACATCTACGCGACCGCGGCCAAGCGCCAGATCGCCGAGGCCGCGAAGCGGCAGGCTGAGGAGGCGAAGCGGCAGGCCGAGGAGGAGAAGGCGGCCGGCGACGGCAAGGAGAAGGCCGAGGGCGACGAGGGCGCGGCCGGCGACGGCCGCGGTTCCGGGGCCTGACCGCCACGGAGCCGCCACGAAGCCGCCACGGGGAGGGAGCCGGGGGCATGGCGCAGCAGAGACGCGAGCCGCGCACGGGAAGCAAAGTCCTGCGCATGTCGGTCGAGTTGCCGCTCTGGCGTGCCCTGACCGGATACCGCATCCTCACCTCCGCCTACGCCGTCACCCTCTTCGTCATCGCCCGCGACCAGTACGCCCACCCGCTCGGCGCCGCCGCCTACATGGCCGTGCTGGTGGTGTGGATGCTGCTGACCTGGAACCGCGTCACCTCGCCCGAGCGGTGCACCAAGCGCTTCCTCATCGCCGACCTCGCCATCGCGCTGACCGGCATACTCCTGACGCCCCTCATCGACACCCAGGCCCGAATCGACGACGGCGCCGCGACCCTGCCGTCGATCTGGACGGCCGGTGCCGTGCTCGGCTTCGCGATCAAGGGCGGCTGGCGGTGGGCGGCCGTGGCGTCGGCGCTCGTGGCGGTCGCCAACGTCGTCGAGCGCGGCAGCTTCGCCCGCGACACCGTCCACAACGTCCTCCTGGTGTGGGTCGCGAGCGTCGCGATCGGCTACGTCGTCGAGGTGGCGCGGGCCAGTGAGCGCACCCTCGCCCGCGCCCTCCAGGTCGACGCCGCCACCCGTGAGCGCGAGCGGCTCGCCCGCGACATCCACGACAGCGTGCTGCAGGTGCTCGCGATGGTGCAGCGGCGGGGCACGGAGATCGGCGGCGATGCGGCCGAACTCGGCAGGATGGCGGGGGAGCAGGAGGTCGCGCTGCGCACCCTGGTGGCGGGCGGCATGGTCCCCGGGGCGCGCCGCTCCGCCGACGACGCCGAAGCGGCGGCGGGCCCAGGGCTCGCCGGCACGGGTGAGCATGAGTTCGTCCCGCCGGCCGCGGTTCCGGTCGAGGCCGGGCCGCGGGAGTCCGACGAGGTGTGCGACGTCCGCGCGCTGCTCGCCCCGTACGCCGGAGCACGCGTGTCCCTGGCCCAGCCCGGGGCCCCGGTGCCTCTCCCGGCCGCGGCGGCAGGGGAGTTGGCGGCCGCTGTCGGTGCCGCCCTGGACAATGTCCGCAAGCACGCGGGCGAGAGTGCGCAGGCGTGGATCCTGCTGGAGGACGAGCCGGACGCGGTGCTCGTGACCGTACGGGACGACGGCCCCGGCATACCGGAGGGCCGGCTCGCGGCGGCCGAGCGCGAGGGCCGTCTCGGTGTCGCGCTGTCCATCCGTGGCAGGCTGCGGGAACTCGGCGGGACCGCCGAGCTGGTGTCGGTGCCCGGCCAGGGCACGGAGGTCGAGTTGAGGGTTCCGAGGGAGCCGGTGGCTTCCCGGGGGAGCGAGGCGGAGCGATGAGTGACGAGGAGGCGACGACGGCCGGGGCCGGAGGCGGCGCGGCGGTCCGAGTGATGGTGGTCGACGACCACCCGATGTGGCGCGACGCGGTGGCCCGCGACCTGGCCGCCGCCGGATTCGAGGTGGTGGCGACCGCGGGTGACGGCCCGCAGGCGGTCCGCAGGGCCCTGGCCGTCACACCCGATGTGCTGGTCCTCGACCTCAACCTCCCCGGGAAGCCGGGGGTTCAGGTCTGCAAGGAGCTGGTGGGCGCCGATCCCACGCTGCGCGTGCTCGTCCTGTCCGCCAGCGGTGAGCACGCCGACGTGCTGGAGGCGGTCAAGTCCGGTGCCACCGGCTATCTCCTGAAGTCCGCCAGCACCGAGGAACTGCTGGACGCCGTGGGCCGGACGGCCGTCGGCGACCCCGTCTTCACCCCGGGCCTCGCCGGTCTGGTGCTCGGCGAGTACCGGCGGCTGGCCTCCGACTCGTCCCCCTCGACGCCGGACGAACCGGGCGCGCCCCGGCTCACCGACCGCGAGACCGAGGTGCTGCGGCTGGTCGCGAAAGGGCTCTCGTACAAGCAGATCGCCGAGCGCCTGGTCATCTCGCACCGCACCGTGCAGAACCACGTCCAGAACACGCTGGGGAAGCTGCAGCTCCACAACCGCGTGGAGCTGGTGCGGTACGCCATCGAGCGCGGCCTGGACGACGGCTAGGGGGCGACCAGGGGCCTGCCGCGCGGTTGTTGGGATCCTCCGCCCCCGTCGCCCCTCCTGTCCCAGCCGCCTCATGAGCCGCAGTCCTCGTACGGGTGACATGCCGTCCACCCGGTCACGCGGAATTCACCGGATTCGTCGGTTCGCCCCATCCCGTCGTGAGCTGGATCACCGTTAGCGTGTGCCGCGACCGGGTCCTCGAGGGAGAAAGGACGGATCCCATGAAGGTCGGAGTTCTGACCGGTGGCGGCGACTGCCCCGGGCTCAACGCGGTCATCCGCGGCATCGTCCGCAAGGGCGTCCAGGAGTACGGCTACGACTTCATCGGGTTCCGCGACGGCTGGCGCGGCCCCCTCGAAGCCGACACCGTCCCGCTCGACATCCCGGCCGTCCGCGGCATCCTGCCCCGCGGCGGCACGATCCTCGGCTCCTCGCGCACCAATCCGCTCAAGGTCGAGGACGGCATCCGCCGCATCAAGGAGAACCTCAGGAAGTACGAGGTCGACGCACTGATCGCGATCGGCGGCGAGGACACCCTCGGCGTCGCCGCGACCCTCTCCGGCGAGTACAGCATCCCGTGCGTCGGCGTGCCCAAGACCATCGACAACGACCTGTCGGCCACCGACTACACCTTCGGCTTCGACACGGCCGTCAACATCGCGACCGAGGCGATCGACCGCCTGCACACCACGGCCGAATCCCACATGCGCGTGCTGGTGGTCGAGGTCATGGGCCGGCACGCGGGCTGGATCGCCGTGCACTCGGGCCTGGCGGGCGGCGCCAACGCCATCCTCATCCCCGAGCAGCGCTTCGACCTCGACGAGGTCTGCGCCTGGGTCGAGTCCCGCTTCAAGATCCGCTACGCACCGATCGTCGTGATCGCCGAGGGCGCCATGCCCAAGGACGGCGACATGGTGCTGAAGGACGGCTCCCTGGACTCGTTCGGGCACGTCAGGCTCTCCGGCATCGGCGAGTGGCTGGCCAAGGAGATCGAGAGGCGGACCGGTAAGGAGGCCCGGACGACCGTCCTGGGCCATGTGCAGCGCGGCGGGACCCCGAGCGCGTTCGACCGCTGGCTCGCCACCCGGTTCGGCCTGCACGCGATCGACGCCGTACGCGACCGGGACTTCGGGAAGATGGTCGCCCTGCAGGGCACGGACATCGTCCGGGTCCCGATCGCCGAGGCGACGTCGAAGCTCAAGACCGTCGACCCGAAGCTCTACGAGGAGATCGGCGTCTTCTTCGGCTGACCGCGGCCGCCCCTCCCGCTCCTTGCTGCGCCTCGCCCCGTCTCCGGTCACCCCGGAGGACCGGACGCGTGTCCGGTCCCCCGGGAGGGCGCATCCGCGCCCTGCCCCTTCGCCGCCGTCAGACCAGGACGGCCGCCAGCAGCGCCGCGGTGATCGACGCCCCGTCGCGCGTCAGCACGGATTCCGGGTGGAACTGCACCCCCGCGAAGCCGGGTCCGCGCAGCGCGTGCACGTCACCGGAGACCGGATCCCTGCTCAACTCGATGCGGTGCATGGCCAGTTCGGCCTCCACGGCCCCGTCGCAGCGCGCGGTGAAGGTGTTGTAGAAGCCCACGACCTCCTCGCGCCCGAAGAAGTCGATCCGCTCCTGCGCGCCCTGGTAGGGGAGGTCCTTGCGGACCACGTCCATCCCCAGCTCGGCCGCGATCAGTTCGTGGCCCAGGCACACCCCCAGCAGCCCCTGCTCGTGCCCGCGCACCAGCTCGGCCGTCAGCCCGCGCAGGAACCGCATCTTCGGATCCGCCGCGTCGGCCGGGTCGCCCGGTCCCGGCCCGAGCACCACGGGACCCGGGTGCGACAGTGCCGCCTCCCGCAGCCCCGGCTCGTCGTAGCGCCGCACCGTCACCTCCAGCCCGGTCGAGCGCAGCAGGTGCGCCAGCATCGCGGTGAAGGTGTCCTCGGCGTCGATCACCAGGGCGTCCCCCGGGATATCGGCGGCGCGGCGCTGCATCCGCAGCCAGAACGGCGCGAGGTCGGCCCGCCGCGCGTCCAGCGCGGCGCGCACGCGGGGGTCGTCCGCCAGCCGCGGGCGCGGCCCGCCCGCCGTGCGCGGGGGCGCCTTCCGTACGCCGAGCGCCGTCAGCACCCCGGCCGCCTTGGCGTGCGTCTCGGCCACCTCGCCGTGCGGGTCGGAGTGGCGTACGAGGGTGGCGCCGACCGGCACCCGCAGCGTGCCGTCCGCGTCGATGTCCGCGGTCCTGATGAGGATGGGGGAGTCCAGGGTCTGCGTCCCGGACGCGTCGCGCCCGATGAGCGCGAGCGCTCCCGCGTAGTAGCCGCGGCCGTGCGGTTCGTGGCGCTCGATGACCCGGCAGGCGTTCTGCACCGGTGAGCCGGTCACGGTCGCGGCGAACATCGTCTCCCGCAGTACGTCCCGTACGTCCATGTCGCTGCGGCCGCGCAGTTCGTACTCGGTGTGCGCGAGGTGGGCCATCTCCTTCAGCCGGGGGCCGACGACGACGCCGCCGAGATGCGCCACGGTGCACATCATCTTCAGCTCCTCGTCCACGACCATGGACAGCTCCTCCACCTCCTTGCGGTCGTGCAGGAACGCCAGCAGCCCGTCGGCGGTGGGCCCTTCCGCGGGGTACCGGTACGTCCCGCTGATGGGGTTCATCACCACCGTCCCGCCCGACATCCGGACGTGGACCTCGGGGCTGGCCCCGACGAGCGTCCGCCCTCCGGATCCGTCCCCACCGCTGCCGCCGGTGTGCACGACGTACGTCCAGTACGCGCCGCGCTCGCCCTCCAGCAGCCGCCGGAAGAGGGCCAGGGCGTCCGCGGGGCCGTACCCCGGGATCTCGCCCTGGAAGGTGCGGCGGATCACGAAGTTCGCGCCCTCGCCGCGGCCGATCTCGTCCTCGACGACCCGCTCGACGATCGCCGCGTACTCCTCGTCGCCCACGTCGAAGGCGCCGTCCTCGACGCTCACGTCGTGGCCGGGGAGTGCTTCCCGTACGGCGTCCAGCGGCAGCTCGTAGGACTCCTCGGGCCGCAGCACGGTCAGAGGCGTCCCGTCGTCGCGGACGTCGAAGCCGCGCTCGCGGATCTGCCGGAACGGGACGAGGGCCAGCGCGTCGGTCACGGGCCCGTCCGGCACGCCTTCGCCGACCGGGATGCCGGCGAGGGTGTCCACGTCCGAGACCGGTCCGGTCAGCACCTCGACCATGTCGTCGGGGCGGCCGGGCGTGCGCCGGTGGATCAGGGCGAAGGGCGGGTGGCCGGGGCGGGTCAGGCGGCGCAGGAGCCCGGGGATGTCGGTATGCATCGTGAGCTGTTCCTTCAGCGGTCGGATCGGTTCATGACCGGATTCGAAAGGACAGCCCGCGGAAACGCCGAAGGCCGCCCCTCGGGGCGGCCTTCGCGGTGGTCTTCTCAGGTACGCGCGATCAGTGGGCCGCCTCGGAAGCGGTCCACCACCAGTACAGGTTCGAGTGCGCGAACATGGTGTGCACCTTAGCCGACGTCTCGGTCCTCGTGCCCGCTGTCTCATTTCGTGGGCGCCGGACCGGGCACTCCTGCGAACCCCGTAATGTTGACAAGGTGACCGTGAACGCTGATTCCCGTGCCGGTGGAAACACCTGGCGAGACCTTCCCGCGGCGCAGCAGCCCGAGTGGCCCGATGCCGAGGCTCTGCGCGATGTGATCGCGGACCTCGAGTCGTATCCTCCGCTCGTCTTCGCCGGTGAGTGCGACGAGCTGCGCGCCCGCTTGGGAGCCGTCGCCCGGGGCGAGGCGTTCCTGCTGCAGGGCGGCGACTGCGCCGAGGCCTTCGACGCCGTGGGCGCCGACCAGATCCGCAACAAGCTCAAGACGCTGCTGCAGATGGGCGCCGTGCTGACCTACGCCGGTTCCGTACCGGTCGTGAAGGTGGGCCGGATCGCCGGTCAGTACAGCAAGCCGCGGTCGAAGCCGACGGAGACCCGCGACGGGGTGACCCTGCCGACGTACCGCGGTGACTCGGTCAACGGCTTCGAGTTCACACCCGAGGCCCGGACGCCGGACCCCGAGCGGCTGAAGCGGATGTACCACGCCTCCTCCGCGACGCTGAACCTCGTCCGCGCCTTCACCACCGGTGGCTACGCCGACCTGCGCCAGGTCCACGCCTGGAACCAGGACTTCGTGAAGTCGTCGCCGTCGGGGCAGCGCTACGAGGCACTGGCCCGCGAGATCGACCGCGCGATGAACTTCATGAACGCCTGCGGGGTGGACCCGGAGGAGTTCAAGACGGTCGAGTTCTACTCCTCCCACGAGGCGCTGGTCCTCGACTACGAGTCGGCCATGACCCGTACCGACTCGCGCACCGGGAACCTCTACGACGTATCCGGCCACATGGTCTGGATCGGTGAGCGGACCCGGCAGCTCGACGGCGCGCACATCGAGTTCGCCGCGCGCATCCGCAACCCGATCGGGGTGAAGCTCGGCCCGACGACCACGCCGGAGGACGCGCTCACGCTGATCGAGCGGCTCGACCCGGACCGCGAGCCGGGCCGGCTGACCTTCATCACCCGTATGGGCGCGGACCGGATCCGCGACCGGCTCCCGGAGCTGGTCGAGAAGGTCACCGCCTCCGGCGCGCAGGTGGCCTGGGTCTGCGACCCGATGCACGGCAACACCTTCGAGGCGGCCTCCGGCCACAAGACGCGGCGCTTCGACGACGTGCTCGACGAGGTCAAGGGCTTCTTCGAGGTCCACAAGGGCCTGGGCACCCACCCGGGCGGCATCCACGTCGAGCTGACCGGCGACGACGTCACCGAGTGCGTGGGCGGCGGCGACGAGATCTTCGTCGACGATCTGCACCAGCGCTACGAGACGGCGTGCGACCCCCGGCTCAACCGCAGCCAGTCGCTCGACCTGGCCTTCCTCGTCGCGGAGATGTACCGGGACCAGTGACCGGTCGCTGATCGCAGCAGTCAACGCCGTGGGGCGCGGATCACAGAGATCCGCGCCCCACGGCGTTGTAAGGCCCCCCTTAGCCGGGTAAGGTAAGGGTAACCTTATTGATCATCGGGAGACCGTGTGTACGTCTGCTCATGCTTCGGCATCACCGAGAAGCAGGTGCGCGAGCATGTGGGATCCGGCGCCTGCACCCCTCGTCAGATCGCCGGTGCCTGCAAGGCCGGCACCGACTGCGGCTCGTGCGTGCGCCGCATCCAGGCGCTGCTCGGCCGTGGCGCCTGCCCGCGGCGTGAGCTGGTCGACCAGGGGGAGCCCGGCGTGCTGACGGCCGATCCCGCGGTCGCAGCCGAAACGGCCCGGCCGGTCTCCGGTGTGCTCGCGGCCGACGCCGCCTGATCCGTACGGCCCGGGCGCGACGACCTTGATCGGCGTGACGCCACCCGGTCAGCTCTCGGGCTGCTCGATGAGCTGGGCGAGGTAGAGCGCTTCACCGAGCTTCTCCACCAGCTCGAGCTGGGTGTCGAGATAGTCGATGTGGTGCTCCTCGTCGGCGAGGATCGACTCGAAGATGTTGGCCGACGTGATGTCGCCCTTGTTCCGCATGACCTCGACTCCGCGCTTGAGGCGGTCGATGGCCTCCACCTCGATCTGCCGGTCGGCCTGGAACATCTCGGTGACCGTCTGCCCCACCCGCACATGGAACAGCCGCTGGTAGTTCGGCAGCCCCTCGAGGAAGATGATCCGGTCCGTCAGGATCTCGGCGTGCTTCATCTCGTCGAACGATTCGGCACGGGTGTACTTCGCGAGCTTCGTCCAGCCGTAGTTCTCCTGCAGCTTGGCGTGCAGGAAGTACTGATTGATCGCGGTCAGCTCGGCGGTCAGTTGCTCGTTCAGGAACTCGATGACCTCGGGGTCGCCCTGCATCGCAGAGGCTCCTTCCAGAGAAGTACGGCGCAATGCGCGCATCCTCGCACCGCCCGCCCGCGTGATCCAGTAAGTGCATGCTTAGTACGAGTTGCTCCTCTCGGTATTGGCCTGGTCACGACCACCCTTCGCGGTCTGTCACCATGGAGTCATGGGTCAGCCGGAAAGCCGCGAAGGGGCACAGGTCCAGCTTCCTCCGGGGCAGCGGCTGCAGCGCGGCTGGCCGGTCACGCACTACGGTCCGGTCCCCAAGTTCAAGCCGGACCGCTGGGAGTTCCGGGTCTTCGGCGCCACCGCGGACGGCGAGAAACACTGCTGGACCCATGAGAAGTTCACGGCTCTGCCGTACGCGACGGTCGTGGCCGATCTTCACTGCGTCACGAAATTCAGCATGGTGGGGGCCGAATGGGGCGGCATCGCCGCCGCCACGATCCTCGACCTCGCGCCGCCCGCCGACGACGTCACCCATGTGATGGTGTGGGCCGAGTACGGGTTCAGCTCCAACCTCCGGCTCTCCGACTTCGCCTCCGACCGCACCATCTTCGCCACCCACAAGGGCGGTGAGCTGCTGACCGCCGAGCACGGCTTCCCGGTGCGGCTGATCGTGCCTCATCTGTACGCGTGGAAGGGCCCCAAGTGGGTCCGCGGCGTCGAGTACATGACGGCGGACCGCCGCGGCTTCTGGGAGGAGCGCGGCTACCACAACGTCGGGGACCCGTGGAGCGAGCAGCGCTACTCGTACCAGGAGGAGCCGGGCGACGGCCCGGAGTTCTAGCCCCGGGCCGTCCGCGGTCGTACCTGCTAGTGGTGGTAGGCGTGCGCCACCGCGTGGCCCTTGCCGCGGCCGATCATCCACTTGTTGACGGGTGTGGTGATCAGGAAGGCGATGAGGAAACCGAAGGCCAGGGCGCCCCAGAAGAGACCGTCGGACAGTTCGGCGTCCATGGCTCCCGGGGTGAGCGCGACGATGACGTTGTCGACCAGTTCCATGATCGCGATGGAGAGGGTGTCGGCGGCCAGGGCGACCTTCAGGGCGCTCTTCCAGTCGAGGCCGGAGCGGAGCACTGCGAAGACCGTGAGCGAGTAGCCGAAGAGGAACGCCAGCACGATCGCCAGCGTCATCGTCGGAGCGTTGTGCCAGGCCAGGGCCGTACCGATGGCCATGCCGACGACCTCGCCGATGGCGCATCCGGTGAGGCAGTGCAGGGTCGCCCGCGCGGCCGTGGGCCAGTCGGCGCCGCCCGGGGGGTGGCCTCCGGCGCGCTCGTCCTGTGCGTGCTGTCCGCCGTGAACGTCCTGCTCGCCGTTGACGTGCTGCTCCATCGCTGGGCTCCCGGGGCTGAGTGGCCGTCTCTGTCACCCGTACCCAGCAATATACCCCCTGGGGGTATTCCCGGACTCCATGAACCGACCCTGGACCGGTCGCGGACCGGTCGCCGAGGCAGGGCTCAGGCGTCGCGCAGCTGCTTCAGCCGGGCCACGTCCGCCGCATGACCCGGCGTGCCGCCCGGGGTCTCGATCACCAGCGGTACGCCCTCGGTCGCCGGGTGTCCGAAGAGGTCGCCGAACGGGTCGGCCCCGATGTGGCCCGTGCCGATGTTCTCGTGCCGGTCCTTGTGGGCACCGGCCACGTCCTTGGAGTCGTTCGCGTGGATCAGCCGGAGGCGGCCCGCGCCCACGGTGTCGACGAGCTCGTCGAGCAGGGCCTTGACCCCGCCGGGCGCGGCCAGGTCGTGCCCGGCCGCGAAGACATGGCAGGTGTCCAGGCAGACGCCGAGGCGCGGATGGCGTTCCAGCACCTCGAAGTACGGGCCGAGATCGGCGACGAGCGAGCACAGGGAGGATCCCTGGCCGGCCGTCGGTTCCAGCAGCAGCCAGGGGTCCTCGTCGTGGGTCAGCTCGTCCAGCAGCGGCAGCATCAGCTCGCGCACCTGCGCGAGGGCGGTCGCCCGCGTCCGGCCGCCGGTCGCCGAGCCGGTGTGGACGACGACGCCGAGCGCGCCGATGTCGCGGCCGCGGCGCAGGGAGTGGCGCAGCGACGCCACCGACAGGTCGGCCGTCGCCTCGGTGTGGGACCCGAAGTTGATCAGGTACGGGGCGTGGACGTACGCCGGGATGTTCTCCTCGGCGCACTCCGCGCGGAACGCCTCGTCCTGGCGCGGATTGCCCGCGGGCGTCGCCCAGCCGCGCGGATTCGCCACGAAGACCTGCACGGTCTCGGCGCCGATCTCGCGGGCGTAGGACAGCCCGGTGGAGGCGAGACCGCCGGCCACGGGGACATGGCTGCCGACGGGGTTACGGGGGCGGGGGATGCGGCTGCTGCTCACACCGTCCAGGATCCCATGGCGGCCGTGCCGTCCTCACCGGGCGGAGTGCAGCCCCCGACGCCCCGCCCGCGGGACGCCGCAGCCGCCTCACCGCACGCGGATGGTGATCTCGCTGCCCTTGGGGGCCTTGTCCCCGCCGTCCACCGACTGGTCGAAGACGGTGTCCCCGAAGAAGAAGCGCGTGACGTCGACCGTGAACCCGGCCTTCACCAACTGCCGCTTGGCGTCGGCCTCTTTGGTGCCCTCGACGTCCGGCACCTCGACCATCTCCTGGCCCTTGGAGACCGTCAGCGTGACCGTGTCGCCCGTCGCGAGCTGCTTGCCCTCACCCGGGGACTGGACGGCGACCGCGCCCTTGTCCTGATCGGAGAAGACGCGCGTGGGCGCCACCTTCACCTTCAGCCCGTTCTCGCGGAGTTCGTTCGTGGCGTCCTCGACCGCGTCGCCGACCACGTCCGGCGCCTCGATCGGCTCGCCCTTGCTGACGGTGATCGCCACGGCGGAGCCGGGCTTGCGCTTCACACCGGAGCCCGGCTCCGTACGGAGGACGGTGCCCTGCGGCGCCTGGTCGCTGAACTCCCGGCGGACGATGCCGGGGGCCAGGCCCAGCTTCCGCAGCTCCGCCCTGGCCTTGGCGAGCGTCATGCCCTCCAGGCTCGGGATCTTCACGACCTCCGGGCCCTTGGAGACGATGATCGTGACGGTGCCGTTGCCGCGGATGCGCTTGCCGGGCGCCGGGTCGGTGTCGATGACCTTGCCCCGGTCCACATTGGCGCTGTAGTCCTCGGTGGCGCGGACGTCGAGCCCTTCGTCCTTGAGCTTCTTCTCCGCCTCGGCCCGCTCCATCGCCAGCACCCCGGGGACGCGCGTGAACTGGCCGGAGTTGATGTACCAGACGCCCGCGCCGATCCCCAGCGCCAGCAGTACGGCCGCCACGAGGGCGAGCACACCGCGCTGCGGGGGACGCCGCCGCGCACGGCCCGCGCCCCGCCCCGCGGGCGGTGGCCCGGAGGGGTCTTCGGGAGCCATGTCCAGGAGGCTGGTCCGGTTCATCGCGTCATCGCGGCTCGACGCCCCGGCCACGCGCGGGATGACGCTCGTACGGTTCTCGGATCCGGCGGTCCCGCCGGCGTCCGCCACGGCCTGCGGCGGTACGGCGTCGAGCTGCTCGTCGGTGAGCGTGACCCGGACGTCACGGGTGGCCGCGAGCAGCGCCACCGCGTCGACGGGGCGCAGCTCCGGGCTGCGGGCGGTGGCCGCCGCCATCAGGCCGTCGAGCTGGGGAGCCAGCCCGGGCACGGCCGCGGACGGCGGGGCGACGTCCTCGTGCAGATGCTGGTAGAGCACCTGGGCGGGGGTGTCGCCGCTGTGCGGGCGGGCGCCGGTGAGCATTTCGTAGAACACGACGCCGCAGGCGTAGACATCGGCGCGGGTGTCGGAGGTGCCGTGCTCGATCTGCTCGGGTGCGAGATACGACACAGTGCCGAGAAGGGACCCGGAGGAGGCGGTGGTGTTGGTGTCCACGGCCCGGACGAGCCCGAAGTCGGCGACCTTGACGCGGCCGTCGTCGCCGATGAGGACGTTCTCCGGCTTCATGTCCCGGTGGACGAGGCCGGCGCGGTGGGCGGAGCCGAGGGCCGCGAGGACGGGCTCCAGGATGTCGAGGGCGGCCCGCGGCTGCAGGGCGCCGCGCTCGCGCAGCACGTCGCGCAGCGTGCACCCGGCGACGTACTCCATCGCCAGGTAGACGTAGTGGCCGTCGGTGCCCTGGTCGTAGACGCCCACGATGTTGGGGTGGGCGAGCCGGGCCACCGACTTGGCCTCACGGATGAAGCGGTCGACGAACGCGCTGTCCGAGGCGAGGCCCGGGTGCATCACCTTGAGGGCCAGCACCCGGTCGAGACGGGTGTCCACGGCCCGGTAGACCGTGGCCATGCCGCCGACGGCGATCCGTGCGTCCACGCGGTAGCGGCCGTCGAGCACCTGCCCGACGAGCGGGTCCTGGAGGGTCGTATCCACGATCACGCAGTCTACGAGCCATCACGGACACACCGGTCCACCAGGACCCCTAGCGTTCCGGACTGCAGCGGAACGGTGACAGCCGACCTCAGGGGGAGCCGTCCGGCGTGAGGGCCGGGTCAGCCGTGGGACGCGGCGGCGAGGGCGCCCAGCTCCTCCAGCGCCGCCGTCCATGCCAGGCGCGCGTACTCCGCGTGCTGCGCCTTGGCCTCATCGGGCACGTCGAGTGCCTCGATCCCCGTCTCGGCGACGGTGACGCGGGTGCCCTCGCCCTCGGGTGCCAGCGTGAACTCCACCAGGGTCGCGTCGCCCCGCTCGGGCGGCTGGTCGGGGTTGGCGGCCATCCGGAAGACGAACCGGGTGGGGGCCTCGACCAGCTCGACGCGCGCGTGGAACTCCCCGTGCTCGTCCCAGCGGAAACGCAGCGCCCCGCGCGGGCGGAGATCCACCTCGGCGCCCCCGAAGGCGTACCAGGTCCGGATGTGCTCCGCCGTGGTCAGCACCCGCCAGACCCGCTCCACCGGGGCGGAGACGTACGCCTCGCGCTCGATCAGGTCGACGCTCACAGGGCACCTCCGGTCTCGGGTCTCCGCTCCCACGCTAGCCGCCCGGGGGTGGCGCGGCGCGGGTCGTGGACCGGACCGCCTCGTGGCGGCGCGGCGCCGGCCGCCCCGGTCAGGTCACGTGAACGCCGGCCGCTCCGGGTCCAGCACCGCGACGCCGTCCGTAGGCGAGGACGCCTCGGCGAAGTGGCGCCGCGGGATCCGGCCCGCGCGCCGCGCCAGCCGGCCCGCCTCGACCGCGTGGCGCATCGCCTCCGCCATCAGCACGGGCTCCTGGGCCCGGGTCACGGCCGAGGCGAGCATGACCGCCGCACAGCCCAGCTCCATCGCCAGCGCCGCGTCCGATGCGGTGCCCGCGCCCGCGTCGAGGATCACGGGGACGCTCGCGTGCTCGGTGATGAGCTGGAAGTTGTGCGGGTTGCGGATGCCGAGCCCGGAGCCGATGGGGGAGCCCAGCGGCATGATCGCGGCGCAGCCCGCGTCCTGGAGCTTCCGGGCCAGGACCGGGTCGTCGTTGGTGTACGGGAGCACGGTGAAGCCGTCGTCGACCAGCGTCTCCGCCGCGTCCAGCAGCTCGACCGGATCGGGCAGCAGCGTGCGCTCGTCCGCCACGACCTCCAGCTTGATCCAGTCGGTGCCGAGCGCCTCGCGGGCGAGCCGGGCGGTCAGTACGGCCTCACCGGCGGTGAAGCAGCCGGCGGTGTTGGGCAGGACACGGATGCCGAGCCGGTCCAGTACGGAGAGCACCGAGCCGTGCACGGTCGGGTCCAGGCGCCGCATCGCCACCGTGGTCAGTTCGGTGCCGGAGGCGATGAGCGCGTGCTCCAGCACCTCCAGGCTCGGGGCGCCGCCCGTGCCCATGATCAGCCGGGACGCGAAGGTGGTCCCGTCGATGGTCAGCGGGTCGGAGGCCGGGCCGGTCCCGGCCGCGCGGGTTCCCTCCGCGCTGTCGTGCGGTGCGTTGCGGAACGCGGTGTCGGTCATCGTCCGGATCAGCCTCCCTGGACAGCGGTGAGCACTTCGACGCGGTCGCCGTCGCCCACCGCCGTACCGGCCCACTGGCCGCGCGGCACGACGGTCTCGTTGAGCGCGGCGGCGACGCCCGACGGTGCGGTGGTGAGGGTCGCGACCACCTCGTCGAGGGTGGTCCCCGCGGGCACGTCCCGCGGTTCCCCGTTCACGGAGACGGTCATACGGGCAACTCCTGGAGTCGGCGGGATGCGGACGGGAATCGGCACGGGGCGAACGGGCGGGCCTCCTCGGGGAGTTCACCGGTGGCCAGCACCTCGGCCATCGCGTCGCCCGTGACCGGCGTGAGCAGCACACCGTTGCGGTAGTGCCCGGTCGCCAGATGCAGGCCGGGGAGTTCGGTCGGCCCCAGCAGGGGCGCGTTGTCCGGCGAACCGGGACGCAGCCCCGCGCAGGTCTCGACGAGCGGGAGTTCGGTGAGGCCGGGCACCAACTCATGGGCGTCACGCAGCAGTTCGTAGACCCCGCCCGCGGTGACCGTGGTGTCCCAGCCCAGCTCCTCGCTCGTGGCGCCGATCACCAGCTCGCCGCTCTCCCGCGGTACGAGGTAGACCTGCCCGCCGCGCACCACGGCCCGTACCGTCCGCGAGAGGAACGGCGCGTACGCGTCGGGGACGCGCAGCCGCAGCACCTGCCCCTTGACCGGGCGGACCGGCGGCACCACGTCCTCCGGCACCCCGTCGAGCCGTCCGCTCCAGCTCCCCGCCGCGAGGACGGTCTGCTCCGCGACGAGTGCGGTTCCGTCGTCGAGCACGGCGCCGGTGGCCCGGTCCCGCAGTGTCGTGAGCCGCCGGGCCCAGGAGCGGTGCAGGTCCACTCCGCCGCGCTCGCAGGCCTTGAGAAGGGCGGCGGCGAGGCGGCGGGGGTCGGTCTGGTGGTCACCGTCCACGCGCAGCCCGCCGCGGACGCCCGGCGCGAGCATCGGCTCGAGACGGCGGCATTCGCGCCCGGTCAGCCACTGCGAGTCGAGCCCGTACCGGAGCTGCAGTGCGTGGAGTTCGCGCATATGCGCGCGGTCGTCGGCGTCCAGCGCGACGGCGAGGGTGCCGCAGGCGCGGTAGCCGATGTCCAGCCCGCTCGCCTCCTGCAACTCGGCGGCGAAGTCCGGGTAGCGCTCGGCGGAGGCGAGGTTGAGACCGAGCAGGGTCTCCTCGCCGTAGTGGAGTTCGGTGACCGCCGCCAGCATTCCGGCGGCGACCTGTGCGGCGCCTCCGGCCGGCGACGGATCGGCGACCGCGGTGCGCAGCCCGCGCCGCGCCGCGCGCCAAGCCGTGACCAGGCCGATGATCCCGCCCCCGACGACGAGGACGTCGTAGGCCGCGGGGGCACCGTGGCCCTGGCGGGGAGTCCTGGGTGAACTGCTGTTCCCGGATGCGTGCATGGGCGCCTGGCCCCTCCCTTCGCCGGCATGACCCGGATCAGGTTCGTACGGTCGGAGGCCGCCCAGCCTCCCTCTCAGCCCGGTGCGTCCGGGCTCCCGCGTGTGCTCTCGACCCGCCACCATAGTCCCTGGCTCCGGCGGGGAGTAAGGGAGCGGCCCCCGGCGTGCGCCGGGGGCGCCCGGCCTGCGGCACGCCTCGTCGTACGTGATGGTGTGTCAGAGATCTCGATGCGCACGTCTGCGGCCCGCCCCCGTCGCCGTCCTAGAGTGATCGTGTGAGCGATGACAAGCAGCCAGAGCAGCGAGTCGTGATCGTCGGCGCCGGAATGGCCGGGGTGCAGACCGCGGTCGCCCTGCGCGAGCGGGGCTGGAGGGGCGCGATCACGCTGCTGGGCGCCGAGTCGCACGAGCCGTACGACCGGCCACCGCTCTCCAAGGCCGTCCTGCTCGGCAAGGCCGACGGCTCCGCCCTCGAGATCGACTTCCCCGCGCTGGGCATCGACCTGCTGCTCAGCCGCCACGTCACCCGGCTCCGTCCCGACCAGCACGTCCTGGAGACCGCCGACGGACCCGTCCCGTACGACACGCTGGTCATCGCCACCGGCGCGGAACCCGTCACCCTGCCCGGCACCGAGGCCGAGCCCGGTGTCCACGTGCTGCGCACCCTCGACGACGCCGAACGCCTGCGGCCCGTACTGGAGGGGCGGCAGGAGGTCGTGGTCGTCGGAGCGGGCTGGATCGGCGCGGAGTTCGCGACCGCGGCGCGCGAGGCCGGCTGCCCGGTGACCGTCGTCGAGGCCGCGGACCGGCCGCTCGCCGGGGCCCTCCCGGCCGAGGTCGCCGAGCACATGCCGGCCTGGTACGCCGACAGCGGGGCCCGGCTGATCACCGGCGCACGGGTGGCGGCGGTCGAGGCGGGTGCGGTGGTGCTCGAGGACGGGCAGCGGCTGCGCGCGGACGCCGTACTCGTCGGCATCGGCGCCCGCCCCACGACGGCCTGGCTGAGCAACTCGGGTGTGGAGCTGTGCCCCGACGGCTCCGTCCGCGCCGACGAGCGCCTGCGCACCTCGCAGCCCGACGTCTACGCGGTCGGCGACTGCGCCTCCTTCCCGTCCGGCCGCTACGGCGTACGCCTGCTCGTGCACCACTGGGACAACGCCCTGCAGGGGCCGCGCACGGTCGCCGCCAACATCGTCGGCGAGGAGACGGCGGGCTCCGTCTACGACCCGGTGCCCTACTTCTGGTCCGAGCAGTTCGGGCGCTTCGTCCAGTACGCGGGCCACCACGCCGCCGCCGACGCCACGGTCTGGCGCGGCGACCCGTCCGGTGCCTCGTGGTCGGTGTGCTGGCTGCGCGACGGGGCCCTGGTGGCGCTGCTGGCGGTCGGCCGGCCGCGGGATCTGGCGCAGGGGCGCCGGCTCATCCAGCAGGGCGCGCGGATCGACCCCGAGCGGGCGGCGGACCCGTCCGTGCCGCTGAAGGCCGCTGTCCTGGGCTGAGGCCGGCGTCCTGGGCCGCGGCTGCTGCACTGGGCCGAGGCGGAGCAGTCCCGCATGCGGGAACCCCGCGCGGGCCTATGACCGGTCCGTGACGGACCCGTGACGGACCGTGCCGTGGACGGGGCGAGGGACCGGCGATCGGCCCCGCCCGGCCGCGCTCTGCTACCGGCTGTCAGCCGGGGATGGCAGGCTGGTGTCCGTGACCGAGATTGACACCAAGACCGATGCGCTCGTTCCCGCCTGGCTCACCCTCCCCGACATCGCCGAACGGCTCGGGGTCGAGGTGACCCGCGTCAGGCAGCTCGTGAAGGAAGGGCAGCTCATCGCGGTCCGCCGCGGTGAGAACCGGGTCCTGCAGGTGCCCGCCGACTTCATCGGCGACGGCAAGGTCGTGAAGGGCCTCGCCGGGACGCTGACGCTCCTCAAGGACGACGGCTTCACCGATGAGGAAATGCTGGAGTGGCTGTTCACGCCCGACCCGACCCTCCCCGGTACCCCGGCCCAGGCCCTGCGCGAGAACCGCGGCACCGAGGTGAAGCGCCGCGCCCAGGCGCTCGCCGTCTGACGACGCCGCACCGCGTACCGACGCCGCATCCAGGTCCGACGGCACCGCGCCGCGCGGCCCGTACCGCACGGTCCGCGCGCGGGACCGACCTGCCCGAGGCACCGCGCCGACCGTGGTGTCCGAAGCCGCGAGCGTGACGGCCGGCTGCCGCGCGCGGTGACGGCCTCCTGGCGCATGCGGTGACGGCCTGCTGCCGCATGCGGTGACGGCCGGCGTCGGGCCGCGGCGCGGATGCGTGAGCGCGTACGTCCGGGCCGCCGCTGCCCGGGCGTGAAGAAGCGCGTGAAGAAGCGCCTGCCCGGGGCGCGGCCACCCATGGCGTTCGCCCACACCGGCGCCCGCCGCGGAGCCGCACCTCGTCGCAGGCCCGACGAGCCACCCCGTACGGTGTGCGGGCCGGACCTCCGGCCCGCACACCGCCGACCCGGGGAGGGGAACCCATGGCCGCCGCAGCTCCCACCGCCCGCGACCAGCTCGCCGACGCCCTGCTCTACCTCTGCACCGACGCACGCAAGCGCCAGGGCGACCTGCCCGAGTTCCTGGACGCGGTCCTGGCCTCCGGGGTCGACATCGTGCAACTCCGCGACAAGGGCATGGAGGCCGCCGAGGAGCTGGAGCACCTCGAGGTCTTCGCCGACGCCTGCCGCCGCCACGGCAGACTCCTCGCCGTCAACGACCGGGCCGACGTGGCGCATGCGAGCGGCTCCTCCGTCCTACACCTGGGCCAGGGCGACCTGCCCGTTCCCGCGGCCCGCACGATTCTCGGCGACTCCGTGGTCGTCGGGCGGTCCACGCATGCCGAGGCTGAGGTCGACGCGGCGGTCTCCGAGCCCGGCGTCGACTACTTCTGCACCGGACCGTGCTGGCCCACCCCCACCAAGCCCGGCCGTCATGCCCCCGGTCTGCCGCTGGTGCGGTACGCGGCGTCGCTGGAGCCCGTACGGCCCTGGTTCGCGATCGGGGGCATCGACACCGCCAACCTGGACGAGGTGCTCGACGCCGGGGCGCGGCGGGTCGTCGTCGTCCGGGCGATCACGGACGCGGACGACCCGGCGGCCGCGACCGCGGATCTGGCGAAGCGGCTGCGCGAGCGCGGAGCGTGACGTACGCCTGAGCGCGACAGCAGCAGGGCGTCACCGTGCGGCAGCGGGGTGTGGCGGTGGCGCCGAGCGCGGTGCGTAACCGGACGAGCTGTCCGAGTGGTGGACATGAGTCAGGCCAACCGGGCATATCGTCGGCTTTTGTTGGGGCTGCGCCCCGCCGCTGGTTAATCTGCCCCTATGGCCCTTGGCACTGCGTCCACCAGGATGGACCGCGCGCGTACCGTCCGTGACCTGCTTGCCTCAGGTAAGCAGTCCTATTCGTTCGAGTTCGCCGCACCGAAGACGGAGAAGGGTGAACGGACCCTCTGGAAGGCCATTCGCCGCATCGAGGCCGTCGCCCCCACCTTCGTGTCCGTGACCTACGGAGCCGGCGGCTCGTCCCGTGACGGCACCGTACGGGCCACCGAGCGCATCGCGACCGACACCACCCTCACCCCCGTCGCCCACCTCACCGCCGTCAACCACTCCCTCGCCGAGCTGCGCAACGTCATCGGCCGCTACGCCGACGCCGGGATCCGGAACATGCTGGCCCTGCGCGGCGACCCGCCGGGCGATCCCATGGGCGAGTGGGTGGCCCACCCTCAGGGGGTCGACTACGCCGCCGATCTCGTCCGGCTCATCAAGGAGTCGGGCGACTTCTGTGTCGGCGTCGCCGCGTTCCCGGAGATGCACCCGCGGTCGACGGACTGGGACAGCGACGTCCGTCACTTCGTGGACAAATGCCGCGCCGGTGCTGATTTCGCCATCACCCAGATGTTTTTCTACGCCGACGACTATCTCCGGCTGCGCGACCGCGTGGAGGCCGCAGGCTGCAGCACGCCGATCATCCCGGAGATCATGCCGGTCACCAACGTCCGCCAGATCGAGCGATTCGCCCAGCTCAGCAATGCCACTTTCCCGCCCGAGCTGGCCGAACGTATCCTCTCGGTCAAAGACGACCCGGCCGCTGTACGCTCGGTGGGGATCGAGTACGCGACGGAGCTGTGCGCCCGGTTGATGTCGGAAGACATCCCCGGGTTGCATTTCATTACGCTCAACCACTCCACAGCGACCCTGGAAATCTACGAGAATCTGGGACTGTCCCAACAGTCCTGACGGCTAGGCCGGAAAGCGGCGGAAGAGGGGCGGACATGGGCTGGACGGTCCTCTACATCGCATTTGGCGTCGTTGCGCTCTGGTTGCTCGGCGAAGTCCTCCTGCAGTACAAGGCGCGGCTGCGCTGGCGCCTGCTCGCCTTCGTCGGCTTCCTCGGCGTGGTCGTCGGCGTGCTGATGCCCTCCGTCTACGTCATCGGGGCGGGCGCCGCCGCCTTCGCGGTCGGCCAGACCTACGTCACGCTCTCCTTCCGGCGCGGCTTCTCCACCGGCTGGGCCCTGCGCAACGGCATCGTCGAGAACCGGCGCCGCAAGGACGAGGAGGACGAGCGCGCCGAGTACGCCGACCCCACGCTCGAGGTCTCCGACCTGGAAGCGCCCGGGGACGAGCGGTACGAGGACTACCGCCAGGAGGCCGCCGGCCAGGAGCCCGTCGGCCAAGCGGCCTTCGGCCAGGAGCCCGGCGGGATCTACCAGCCGCAGCCCATGCCGGACGACACCGGCCAGTACGGGGTCTACAGCGACGCGGCCTACGACGGCCTGGGCGCCGGCCGGGACAACGGCTCGTACGCGGCCACCGGCGCCTATGCGACCACGCCCGCGTACGGGTACGCCCAGCAGCAGGACCCCCTGGGTGACCAGGGCAACTACGCGGCCGCGGGGCAGTACGACTACGGCACGGGGCAGTACCAGGCGTACACCGACCCGTATCTGGGGACGGACACCGGTGCGCAGGGCTACGACTCGTCGTACGCCTCCTACGGCGGACAGGGGTACGACTTCAGCCAGTACGCGGACTCGTACGGCACGGGCGCCCAGGATCAGTACCAGGGGCAGCAGCAGTACGGCGACACCCCGCCCGGCGGGGTGTGGGCCCCCCAGCAGCCGGGGGCAGGGGACCAGCAGCAGCCCGGCGAACTGCCGGACGAGCAGCAGGGGTACCCGTACCAGCAGGGCTACGGCAACGGCTACGGGGACCAGTACCGCTACTGACCGAGGGGGACCGGGCGGAGGCGGACCGGCAACCGGTCCCGTCCCCGGACTCCGTCACTCCGAGCCGCGCCAGTCGTCCCCTTCGACGATGAGACCGGCCACCAGCGCCCCTGACATTCCGGCGTGCGCGAGCCCGCCGCCCGGGTGGTACCAGCCGCCGACCGTGTAGAGCCCGGGCAGCCGCGTGCGGTTGGCCGCGCGGAGGTGTTCCCCGCGGGCACCGGCCAGGGCGGGCCCCGGTACGGCGCCGCCCGCCACCCCCGTCTCGTCGGCGGCGTCCGCGGGCGTGCGGATCTCGGACCACATGAGCCGCTCGCGGAGATCCGGTATCGCGGCTTCCGCCACGGAGATCACCCGCTCCGCGAAGTCCTCGGCGACGCCGTCCGCCGACCAGTCGATCGAGTCCGGCGCCTCCTCCGCGTGGCCCGGCACGGTCACCGAGAGGGTGACCGCCTCGTGCTCGTCGTCCGGGCGCTGCGTCGGGTCGTCGGGGCGCAGCACCGTGACCGTCGGCCGGTCGCACGGGGCGCGCCGCTCGGCCGGGCCCCCACCGGTGCCGAAGACCGAGGCCAACTCCGCGTCCCGGTCGGCCGCGTGGACCACGGTGCGGTGCGCGGTCCCCGCGGGCCGTGCGCCCCTCAGGGCGAGCAGGACCGTGAAGCGGGCGCGGGGACGGCGCAGCCGCGGCAGGACGTCGCTCGCCTCGTACAGACGGGTGTAGGCCACGGGGGAGTCGCCCACCATGACCGCGAGCACCCAGGGGTCGACACCGGCGACGACCAGATCGGCGTCCACCTCCGTGCCGTCGACCAGCAGCAGGCCCGACACCCTGCCGTCCTTCTCCGTGATGACGTCGACCTCGGCACCGAAGGTGAACTCCACCTTCCGCGCCAGGCAGCGTTCGTAGAGGGAGTGGGCGAGCGCGCGCATGCCGCCGCGGACGTACCAGCTCCCGAAGGTCTGCTCCACGTACGGCAGGATCGCCGCGCTCGGCGGGGCGTCGCGCGGATCGATCCCGTACGCCAGCGCGTGGCTCTCCAGCAGGGCGCCCAGCCGCGGGTCCTCCAGTTCGCGGTCCGCGACCTCCGCGAGGGTACGGGCGCCGCGCCGCAGCAGGCCGCGGCGCACGGCCGGGTACGGGTCGCGGGCGAGCGTGCGCCAGTCGTCCCGCAGCGGCTCCTCGAGCAGCGGACGGCGGGTCGCGTCCCAGACGTCCCGCGCACGGTTGACCAGGTCGCTCCAGCGCTCGCCCGCGCCCGCGCCGAGCGCGGCGTCCAGCGCGCTGACGACGCCCGCGCGCGAGGCGTTCGGCAGCGAGACGTCGGTGCTGTCGGCGAAGACGTGCCGGCTCGCGGGGTCGACCTGGGAGAGCTCCACGCAGCTCTCCAGGGGCTCCTTGCCGGTCTTGACGAACAAGTCGCGGTAGACGGCGGGCAGATGGAGGAGGCCGGGGCCGGTGTCGAAGCCGAAGCCCTCGCGCTCGAAGCGGCGGACACCGCCGCCGTAGGTCTCCCCGCGTTCGTACACCGCGACCTGGTGGCCTGCAACGGCCAGCCGAGCCGCGGCCGCCATCGCGCCCATGCCGGCGCCGATCACCGCAATACGTGCCATGGGACGAGACCCTACCGAGCGCCCCCGCGCGCGCGTGAGGACGGGAACCCAGGAACTGAGTAGGGGTACCTATCCACCTGGTTGAGTAGCTGCGCGGATGGGCGACGACCTGCGCGAACGGAAGAGTGGAGACCACGGAAGGGGCGCGGCGCCGGCACTGCCGGCACGGGGCGGCGGAACGGCGCGGCTCCCCGGACGGAGGGGGAATCACGGGGAGATGCCCGGGGCCACGGGGGGCTCGGGAGGACGCCCGCGATTCGGGGGAACGGGGGATCACGGGGGAACGGGGGAAGCGCCGCCCTGTCACGGCTCGGGGGGATCGAGCCGCGCCGGGCGGCGCTTTCGGTTCTTCAGCTTCAGGTTCCGCTTCGGCTTCTGTGGCGGCTGTCGCGGCTGGTTCCCGCCGCGGAGGCACGGGCCCGGTTCGCCGTCAGCCCCCGCTGACCCGACCCTGGAGGAGCCGGGACAGCGCCGCGTGCACATCGTCCAGCGACCGTTCCGGCTGGAACGCCTGCCAGTCCAGCGCCGCCACCAGCACCATGCCCACCAGGGCCGCGGCCGTCAGCGGTACGTCGATCTCGTCGTTCAGCTCACCGCTCTCGACGGCCTCGCGCAGGACGTTCTCCACCACCGCGACCGCCTGCTGCCGCACCACCATCAGCGTCGACTGCCAGGCGCGGTTGGTCCGCCACAGCTCCGCCACGTAGAGCTGGGTGAAGGCCGGGTAGCGGTCGATGAAGACGAGACCGGCGCGGATCATCGCGTCCAGTGCGTCCACCCGGCTGCCGCCGCCCTCGATCACCTCGTCCGCGGCCCGCTGCAGCGAGTCGGTGAGCAGCCCCACCCCGTGCCGCAGCAGCTCCTCGAAGAGCTCGGTCTTGCTGGCGAAGTTGTAGTAGACCGTGCCCTTCGCGACGCCGGCGCGGTCGGCGATCTCGTCGACCGTGGTGGCCGAGAAGCCCTTCTCGGCGATGAGCGTGACGGCCGCCTCGTAGAGCTTCGTGCGCGTTGCCTGGCGGCGTCGCGTCGTGCTGCTGTTCATGGCGTCGATTCTGCCCGTCGCGGGGCGTGTTCCGGTGGCGGACATCACAGACTCAGCTCCGGGTGCAGCCGGTCGAGCGTCCACACCTGCTTGCGCCGGGCCGACCACGCGGTGAGGGCGAGCGCCCCGAGCGTGTACGCGACCAGCACCGCCGTCCCCTGCCACACCGGCTCCAGCCCGCCGCCGCTGATGAGGCGCCGCAGGCCCTCGACGACATGCGTCATCGGGAGGAAGGGGTGGATGGCGTTGAAGAAGCCGGGGCTCGTCTGCACCGGGTACGTGCCGCCCGCCGAGGTGAGCTGGAGCATCAGCAGCGCGAGGACGAGGATCCGGCCCGCGGGACCGAAGCGTGCGTTGAGCCACTGGACGATGGCGGCGAAGCAGGCCGTGGTCAGGAGGAGGAACCCGACCGTCCCGGCCGCGCGCGCCATCTCCAGGCCGAGCCCCCAGTGCAGCACGGACATCAGCGCGCCCGTCTGCAGCATCCCGAGCGCGGCGACCGGCAGCCAGCCCGCCAGGGCGATCCGCCAGGGCGACGAACCGACGGCCAGGGCACGGCGGTTGAGCGGCTGGATGATCATGTAGGCGACCATCGCGCCGACCCAGAGGGACAGCGGGATGAAGTACGGGGCGAAGCCGGTCCCGTAGTTGGGCGCCTGGTGCATGGACTGCGAGGCGAGCTGCACGGGGTCGGCCATCACGGCCGTACGGGCGTCCCGCTCCCGCTCGTCGTAGTCCGGGATCTTCTTCGCACCGTCGTGCAGACCGCCCGCCAGCTTGCCGGAGCCGTCCTCCAGCTTGAACATCCCGCCGTCGAGCGTGTTCGCCCCCTGCGACAACCGGCCGATGCCGCTGTCGAGTTCGGAGGAGCCGTCCTGGGCGGAACCCAGGCCGGTGTGGATCTCACGGGCGCCCTTGGCGACGGCCTGGGCGCCCTTGTCGAGCGCGTTGACCTTCGCGACGGCCGCGTCGAGGTCCTGGCCCAGGGTGGGGGCGCGCTCGGCGAGACCGGTGGCCATGCGGGTGAGGGCGTCGAGGTGGTCGCCCAGCTCGTCCAGGTTCTTGTGGTCCTGGACGAGGTCGTTGAAGTCCTCGGCCGCGTCCGCCGCCTGGTCGGCCGCGTCCACGAGCTTCTTCTGGTCCGCGCAGTCGGCGAGGAGGTCGAGCTCGACCGTGCCCTTGCAGTTGTGCTCGTACCGCTCCGCCACCCGGTCGGAAATCCGGCGGGTCTCCTCGGCCGCGGTGGCGGCCCGGGACGGCAGATTGTCGAGGTCCTTCTTGAGCGTCCGGCTGGCCTCGGCGACGTGCCGGGCGCCGGTCGCGATCTCGTCACCGTGGTTCTTCAGGAACGGACCGGCCTTGTCCGCCGCGGTGTTGACCTTGCCGGCCAGCCGGTGGGTGCCGTCGGCGACCTTCTGCGAACCGTCCTTGAGCTTGCGCGATCCGGTGTGCAGCTTGGTGACGCCGTTCTTGAGGTCCCGGCTGCCGTCCTTCGCGTCCGTCAGGCCGTTCGCGAGCTTGTCCGTGCCCTTCTTGGCCTTGCCGATCCCGCCGTCGAGGGTGTCGGCGCCCTTCGCGGCCTTCGCCGTCGCCCCGTGGATGTCGGAGAAGGAGATGAAGATCTTGTCGAGGAAGGTCCGGGCGGACTTCGTGGACGCGGCGGAGCGCACCTCGGAGAACACGCTCCGGGAGATCTGCCCCACGATGTAGTTGTTCGCGTCGTTGGTGCGGACTTTGAGCGCCCCGGTCTCCGGGTGGTCGCCCGAGCTCGACGCGATGCGCTTGCTGAAGTCGGACGGCACGGTGAGGGAGAGGTAGTACGTGCCCGACTCGACCCCCTCGCGCGCCTCGTCGGCGCTCACTTCGTGCCACTCGAAGGTCTCGCTGTCCCGCAGACCCTTGACGATCTCGTCGCCCGCGGTGACCTGGCGGCCCTCGGCGGTGGCGCCCCGGTCGGAGTTGACGAGGGCGACGGGGATCCGGTCCAGGCGGCCGTACGGGTCCCAGAACGACCACAGGTACAGCGCGCCGTAGAGCAGGGGCAGGAGCAGCAGGGCCACGAGCGCGGCGCGCGGGAGCTTGCCCCTGCCGAAGCGCTTGAGCTCAAGCGCGGCGAGTTTCGGCGAGCGCATCGGCTGCCCCTTCTTCGGTCTCGGTGTCGTGCGGGGTGGTCCCGGTGCGGGCGTCGTCGGTGGGGGTGGGTCCGCCGTCGGTGCGGTCGGCGTCTTCCCGCTTCGCGGTGGGGGTGCCGGGTGCGGCGTCGTCGGAGGTGCCGGGTGCGGCGTCGGTCCCGGCGTCGGTGGAGACGACCACCGCACCCTCCGGCGCCTCGCTGCAGACGGCCAGGACCGTCGTCCCGTCCTCCGCCACGCCGCGGAGCATCGCCCACGCCTGCGCGCGCTCCTCGTCGGAGAGCTTCATGTCCGTGTCGTCGACGGCGAGGAGGCGGGGCCGCTCGATGAGGGCGAGGGCGACCGAGAGGCGCAGCGCCTCCAGCCGCTCCAGGTCCCGTACGACCGTGCGCGGACCCTTCGGGAGCGAGGCGAGGTCCAGCCCGGCCGCTTCGAGCGCGGCGTCGATCAGGCGCTGGGCCTGCTCCGCGCGTTCGTGCCGGGGGCGGAGCAGGGCGCGCAGGGAACCGTTGAACCGCCGCTGCAGCAGGGCCCGTTCACGCATGTGCTCGGTCACGGTCAGCGCCGGATCGAGCTCGGCGACACCGGGTACGTGGCCGAGCGCGCTGATCCTGCGGACGGCGGCCATCTTCTGGGGCAGCCGCAGCCCGGCGACGTCGGCGTGGCCCGCGGCGGGGCGCATACGCCCGGTGAGCGCGAGCAGAAGGCTGGTGCGGCCCGAGCCCGAGGGGCCCGTCACGGCGATGAGGGAGCCGGGCCCTGCGTCGAGGCCGATGTCCTGGAACGCCCAGCCCCGAGGGCCCTTGACGCCGAACTTCACGGCCGTGACCGCTGCCCCGTGCGGGGTGCTGTCCACGGTACCCCTCCTTTGAACTGACTGGTCAGTTCAAAAGTATGCCCCATGGTGCGCGAACCCCGCACAGGGGGGGTTGGGGAGAGGGGGGGTGATCGCGTGGCAGGGCGCGGCCGTTGACCGTACGGGCCGGGCGGGCCAGTGACCGCCTGATCCCGTCGGAGGCGAGGAAACTGCAGGTCAGGGCCGATTGTCAGTGGTGTGCCCCACGATGTGGGCATACGGCTGAGAGCCGTCCACGACGACAGGAGGTTCGTCATGGTCAGTCCCGCCCGTCGCCCGAGCCCCGCGCCCGAGGCAGGCACCGCGCCGTCACTCCAGTCGGCGCGCCGACGCCGCGCGCCCCGCCCCGACTCCTCCACGCCCCGCCCCGACTCCGTGCAGAGCGGTTCCGCGAGCGATGTGCACCCCGTCGTCCGCCGCGACGCCGCGCCACCCGAAGCGCTCGGACTGCTCGCCCAGGCCCACAAGGGCCTCGGTGAGGCCGCCGAGTTGACGGACCCGAACGAGCGGTACGCGACCGCGCACCTCGCCGCCCTCCGCATAGCCGCCGCGGTGCTCGCGGTCCGCGGCAGGCCCGAGCCTCCGCCCCCGCGCCGCGGGAGCGCTGCCTCACGCCGCCGCCGTCCCATCCGCAGCGCCTGGGAGGTGCTGCCCGAGGTCGCGCCCGAACTCGCCGAGTGGAGCCTGCTGTTCGCGTCCGGCGCGGACCGCCGGGCCCGCGCGGAGGCGGGGATAGAGGGCGCGGCCGGACACCGGGACGCCGACGACCTGCTGCGGGACGCCGGGATGTTCCTGCGCATCGTCGAGCGGATGCTCCTGCTGCGCCCGGTGCTGCCGCCGTCGCGGACGGCAGACGCCTCCGATGAGGGGTGGGCACCGGGCAGTACGGCCTGACAGCGGCAGCACGGCCTGACGGCAATAGGCTCCGGAGGTCATAGGGTGGGAACCACCCGCACCAGTTCGCTTCCCGCCGTCCGCGGCGGTCCCGCGCCGAGGAGCCACTCGCTGTGTCCGACCCGATGCGCCCCCGCGCCACCCTCCGCACCGCCGTGGTCTGGGAGGTGCTCCAGGAGGCCCTGGACCGCCGGGTGAAAGCCGCAGGCCGGGAGAGTCTGGACGTCCTCGACACCGGGGGCGGCACCGGCAACTTCGCCGTGCCCGCTGCCCAGCTGGGCCACCGCGTCACCGTCGTCGACCCGAGCCCCAACGCGCTGTTCGCGCTGGAGCGGCGCGCCGCCGAGGCCGGGGTCGCCGAGCGGGTGCGCGGCGTCCAGGGCGACACCCAGGGCCTGTTCGACGTCGCCGAGCGCAGCGGTTACGACGTCGTGCTGTGCCACGGCGTCCTGGAGTACGTGGACGACCCGGCGGAAAGCGTGCGGCACGCCGTCGAGGCGCTCCGGCCGGCCGGGACCCTGAGCCTGCTCGCCGCCGGACTCGGCGGAGCCGTACTCGCCCGTGCCCTCGCGGGTCACTTCACGGAGGCGCGGCACGCGCTCACCGACGCCGAGGGCCGCTGGGGGGACGGCGACCCCGTGCCTCGCCGGTTCACCCCGGAGCAGCTCACCGGCCTGGTCACCGCCACGGGGCTCTCGGTCGGAGCGGTGCACGGGGTACGGGTCTTCGCCGACCTCGTACCGGGCGTGCTCGTCGACACCGAGCCGGGTGCCGCCGACGCCCTGCTCAAGCTGGAGGAGGCGGCCGCCGAACTCCCCGCCTTCCGCGCGGTGGCGAGCCAACTCCATGTGCTCGCCGAGCGGGACCTGGACTGAGCCCGTATCCTTCGCCGGCACCTTCCGCGGGCCGGCGCCGGGCAAGTACCGCCTCACGTCGTGAGGATGACGACTCGGGGGCCGCGTACGTGACGGCTCCGCTCCGTGGGCCGCACCGGTGCGCACGCAGGTCCGGGCCGGTCCGGGCCGGTCCGCGCAGGTCCGTAACGGCACGGCAGGCCGGAAGCCGCTCGAGCGGCCGGGGCGGAGCGCCTGTTGCGTACCCCGCACGAGGGAGCCACGGGCGCTGCCGCAGCGCTCTGATCGGCAAGGATCGATGGATGCAGTAGGCCACACGCCACCCGATCAGACGCATTGCCCCGTATGATCGGGGAACACGGTCCGGCATGGCGCACAGGAGGCCGGGGAATGCACCTCCCACCCTCTGCGTTGCCGTGGCGGCCCGTCATGGCGAATTGGCGCAGAGGGGCGGGTTTCACGGGGGCGATTCCCTGCCTATCCTGAAAGGGTCGCACCCCGGTCGCCCCCCGCGACCGACGAGTAGGAGGACTCCGTGCCGCTCTCGGAGCACGAGCAGCGAATGCTCGAGCAGATGGAGCGAGCGCTGTACGCCGAAGATCCCAAGTTCGCGACAGCGCTTGAGGGAAGCGGGCTGCGCCAGTACACCCGGCGACGGGTCTACCAGGCGGTGGCCGGTTTTCTGGTGGGTATCGCGCTCCTCATGGCCGGAATGGTGGCCCAGCAGATCTGGATCAGCGTGGTGGGGTTCCTCGTCATGCTCGGTTGTGCCGTGCTCGCGGTGACCGGCTGGCGCAAGGCGCCGAAGCCCGGTGAGCAGGGTCAGCAGCAGACGGCGGGCGGCAACGGCCAGGGCGGCCACTTCCGCCGTGGCCATCCGCGGCAGCGTCGGTCGCTGATGAACCGCATCGAGGACCGGTGGCAGCGCCGCCGCGACGAGCAAGGTCACTGACCTCTCCCGACACACTCCCGTGAAGGGTGGCCGCCGACCGGCGGCCACCCTTCACGCATACGGGCCCGCGCGCGGGCGTGCGGACGGGTGCGCGTGTGTGCGGACGGGCGCGCGTGGGTGTTGCCCGTGCGCGCGGGCCGGCGGGCTGTCGCCGGGGTGTGCGGGTGTGCGGGTGTGCGGGCGTGCGGGCGTGCGGGCGTGCGGACGCCTGGACCCGTATGAGGAGACCGGGCCTTGCCGCCCGTGCCGGAACCTGTATGTGGCCCCCGCTCGCCGGTACTCCCCGCAGCCTTCACCCGTCGCCCGTTCGGTCTCGTCCGCGCTGTGGTTCTGTCCACCTCGGGCTGAAACCCAGGGCTGGTCGCTGTCCGCGGCGCGAGCGGCATGGGGCTCGGTCTCAGCTGGGCGGCCTGGTTGGCCGGGCCTGTCCCGACTCGGGTTGCGCCCTGGCCCGTCGCGGTCGTCCGCGTCCGGTTTTCCGGAGATCCACCCCGGCTGGGCCGCACGCCGCCTCGGCCGCCGGCCCGCCCGGGAAGCTCGCCGTGTCCCGCCGCGGGCGGCGAGGCCGGGCCGAGCTGTGCCGTGGCCCGCCGCGGGGCCATGACCGGCCTCGTGCCGAAGCCCGCGCGGGTCGGCAGCAGGGGCAGGCGATCGGCACGACAGAGCCGCCCCAGGGCGGACAGTCACCGCGCATCAGCCCGGCTCGCAACAGGGCGCTGGGCAATGCCGCCGGGCCCGGCCGCCACCCCCGAGGCGGCAGGCCGCGGGGCCCTGACGAGCTCACCCCGGAGCCCTGGACGCGCCGCGGCCCTGGAAGCCCGCCCCGCGGCTCTGGACGGCCCCGCGGCCGCTGACAGGCCCGCGGCGCGGGCCCGTCTCAGCTGCTCTGGCTGCTCGGTCTGCGCGGCCGGAGGCGGCGCAAGGTCCTGGCCCAGCGCTCCATGCCCCAGCGTGCGCTCACCCCGGACCACCACCTGGAGAACGCCCAGGCCACCCGCACGGCTGAGCGCGGCGCGAACCGCGCACGGAGCCGGCTGGCCCGCCCCGCCGTCGCGTGGAGACCGGCTCTCACCCGTCGTACGTGGTCCGGCAGGTCCGGAGCCGGGCGCGGTTCGGGGGCGTACAGCACCTGTTCCACCGCGGCGGCCACGCGCCGAGCCGACTCCGCCGACACGTCGTCGAGGTCGCCACCGGCGACGAGCCGGTCGGCCGCCTGCCGGGGGGTCTGGGTGTCGTCCGGCAGGATGCCGTAGTCCCATCCCGAGTCGATCAACTCGCGCCAGGCCGCGAGGGTCCGGTCGGCGTTGGCTCGTGCTCCCTCGTCATCCGCCGCCCCCATGGTCTCCAGACGCACGGTCGCGTCGCCCAGGGTCGGGCCGGCGCCGCTGAGTCTCCGGCGGCGGGTGCGTGCCCGCCACAGCATGGGCAGGACAGGCACGGCCAGAAGCAGCAGGCCCAGCGCTGTCCACGAGAGGATCCGCCCCCACGGGGGCCCCTCGTCCGTGGGACCGCCACCGGCCTGGTCGGTGGCGATGCCGCAGTCGCCCGTACGCCGTTCGTCCGGGCTGCAGCTCTGCGACGGGGAGGGCTGGGCGGACGGCTCGGACGACGTGGACGGTGCCGGGCGCTCCGGATCGGTGCCACCGCCCGTCGGCGCCTCCTCGATCGCGTAGTCGGGAACCGTGCCGCGGGTCGGGGTCGGTTCGAAGCGCGTCCAGCCGACGCCCTCGAAGTAGAGCTCGGGCCAGGCGTGAGCGTCCTTCAGACCGACCGACATCGTGCCGTCCGCCCGGGCGGCGCCCGGGGTGAAGCCGACCGCCACGCGCGCCGGGATGTCCAGGGTCCGGGCCATCGCGGCCATCGAGAAGGAGAAGTGGACGCAGAAGCCCTCCTTCTCCTTGAGGAACCGTGCGATCGCCTGGGTTCCGCTGCCCGCCGACACATCCGTGTCGTAGGTGAAGCCGCCGTTGCTGGAGAACCAGTCCTGGAGCTTGACCGCCTGCTCGTACGCGTTGGAGGCGCCCGACGTCACATCGCGCGCCGTGGACGCGACCACACCCGGCAGAGAGTCGGGCACCTGTGTGTACTCCCGCTTCAGTTCGCCGGGTGCAGCCCCCGCGCGCGAGAGCTGCCGGGCCGTCGGCTCAACCAGCAGGCTGAAGACGCGGTACTGGGCGTCGCGCGTCGTCTGTCCGCGGTCGCCGACCAGGGTCCGGCCCTCCGGCTCGAACCGCCACCGCCCGCCGATGTCCACGCGGGACGCCGGGTAGGGGAGCGGCAGCCAGTTCTGCCGGTACCAGCCGGCGGCCGCGACCGTCGTCTCGACCGCACTCGTCCGGACGCCGGGACTCAGGCCCGGCGGCGCGGGAAGCGTCGGCGGCACATCGGTGACCTTGCGTTCCGACGGTTTCCAGGACTTCCCGTCGAACTGGTCGAGCGCCACGATCCGCAGGTACAGGTCCTGGGTGCTCGGAGCGTTCGTCCGATAGCTCAGGACCTCGCGGTTCTCCGGCTGGTTGAGGCTGTTCTGCAGCGACACCAGGGGGTTCACCGCGGAGATCGTCCCGCCGCCGGGCCCGACGCCGGAGCCGCTCGTCCGCGAGGCCAGCAGCCCGCCGCTCAGTGAGGGCAGCGCGGCCGGCACCACGAGGGCGATGCCGAGCGCCATGGCACCGATACGGCGCCCGGTGCGTACGGGAGCGACCGCCGAGTCGCCGCTGTGCTCAAGACCCGCCCCGAGGCGGCTGGGCGCCCGCGCCCCTCCGGTGAACACCCGCCCCCACTGCGACAACTTGTCCCGCCCCTCGGCGAGGAGCAGCAGCAGATAGCCGCAGGCCGCGATGAGGAACCACAGCCAGCCCGCGCCGTCCGGTGACAGCCCGGCGGCGACGGAGTAGAGAGCGAGCAGCGGCAGGCCCGCGGGCGCGGCGCTGCGATACGTCACGGCGAGGGCGTCGACGGCCAGACCGATCAGCAGGACACCGCCGACCAGCAGCAGCCGTATCCCCGAGGTGACGGGCGCGGGGATGGCGTACCGGCTGACGTCCTCACTTCCCTCGGCCAGGAGCTGCCCGAACTCCTGGAACGCGTCCGGGCCCGGCAGGATGCCGCCGAGGGCCTGTTCCCGGGCGAAGGCGATGGTCAGCACGAGCAGGGCCACGAGCGCCTGCACCGCGATGGTCATCGGCCGGGCGAGCGGGACCCGGCGGGTCAGCGCGCCCACGACGGCCACGATGACCAGCAGGAACGCCGCCTGCAGGATCCACACGGCCGGTTCGACCAGCGGCAGCAGCGCGCACGCCGCCATCAGCGTGGCCACCACCGCGCAGACCGTCAGCCGTCCCCGCCCGCTCATGCCCTGCCCTCGTCGTCGGTCATGCTCCGCCCCCGCAACCCCTGCTCGTTCATCGCCCGCCCCTTGCCGGGCCGCCCGGCCAGGCACCCGCGCCGAGGGGCTGCCCGTCGATCTCGCGCCACAGGCGCGGCAGGGTGTCGCCCGGGGCGACCGGCACCACCGTCCAGCCGGCCTCGCGGAGCTGCCCGAGCCGCTCCGCGTACGCCTCGTCAGGCTCCGCCTGTCCGTCCCTCGTCCAGCCCGGTCCGTCCAGGACGAAGGCCACGGCCGCGCCGGTGCGCTGGCGCATCCGGGAGACCACCGCGGTCTCCTCCTCGTCGAGACCGCCGAGGAAGGCGACCAGAAGGCCCTCCCGTCCGCTCCGCAGCACGTCATAGGCCGAGGAGAGCCCCGGCTCCTCGGAGTGGTCGATCACGGCGAGGGTGTCCAGCAGGAGCCCCGCCACGTCCGAGGAGTCCCCGCCGAAGCCTCCGGCGTCGGATCCCGGGACCGACGCGCCGGTGTCGGTGAGCAGCCGTACGGAGAACCCGCGCTCCAGCAGGTGGACCCCCACCGAAGCCGCGCCCGCCACCGCCCACTCGAACGCCGAGTCCGGCCCGGAGCCGCGGTGGGCGCACCGGCGGGTGTCCAGGAGCACCGTGCAGCCCGTGCGCTGCGGCTGCTCCTCCCGGCGCACCATCAGCTCGCCGTAGCGCGCGGTGGACCGCCAGTGGATCCGGCGCATGTCGTCGCCGTGGCGGTAGCCGCGGGGGATCACGTCGTCGTCACCCGCCAGCGCCAGCGAGCGCTGCCGGCCGTCGCCGTAGCCCGAGGCCTCCCCCGAGAGCCGGATCGCGGGCAGGGGCTCGGTCCGCGGGACCACGGTCAGCGTGTCGTACGAGCTGAACGCGCGGTTCAGCTCGCACATCCCGAACGGGTCGGTGAGCCGGAGCTGCAGCGGCCCCAGCGGATAGCGGCCGCGCAGATCCGACCGGACCCGGTAGGACACCTCGCGCTGCCCGCCCGGCTCCACACGGTCCAGGACGAAACGGGGCCGCGGCCCCAGCACATAGGGCACGCGGTCCTGCAGCATCAGCAGCCCGGTGGGCATCCGCGAGACGTTGTCGACGCGCAGGTGCACCCGCGACTCGGCCGCGGCGGGCACGCGCGCCGGGGAGAGCCGCCGGCTCCCGGACACCAGATAGCGGGTGCGGAGCAGCACGGCCACGCACACCAGGGGCAGCGCGGCCAGCAGGAGTCCGACCCGCAGCAGGTCGGACTGGCCCAGGACGTAGGCGCACACGGCCGCGGCGATCCCCGCCGCCAGGAAGGACCGGCCCCGGGTCGTCAGCCCGGCGAGGGCGGCGCGCAGATGGCCCTGCTCCTCCTCGGGGTCCGGACCCGGCGGCGGTGCCGCGGACATCACAGCCCCCGCACGCCGGGCGGCCGGTGGCCGGGTGACGGGTGGGCGTTGTGCGGCTGCCGCCACTGCTGTGACGCGGGGTCCGGCACCGGGGTCTGCTGGAGGATCTCGGTGACGATCTGCTCGGATGTACGGCGGTTGAGCTGCGCCTGCGCGGTGGGAAGCAGCCGGTGGGCGAGCACGGCCACGGCCAGCGCCTGGAGGTCGTCGGGCAGCGCGTACTCACGGCCGCACAGGGCGGCTGCCGCCTTCGCCGCCCGTACGAGGTGGAGCGTGGCGCGCGGCGAGGCACCGAGCCGCAGCTCGGGGTGGTTGCGGGTGGCCGCGACGAGATCGACGGCGTAGCGCCGGACGGAGTCGGCGACATGGACCGTTCGGACGGCGTCGACCAGCTTCACGATCTCGTCGGCGTGTGCCACCGGCTGCAGATCGTCCAGCGGGGATGCGCCGCCGTGCACGTCGAGCATCTCCAGCTCGGCCTCCGGGCTGGGGTAGCCGATCGAGACCCGGGCCATGAAGCGGTCCCGCTGCGCCTCCGGCAGCGGGTAGGTGCCCTCCATCTCCACCGGGTTCTGCGTGGCCACCACCATGAAGGGGCTGGGCAGTTCATAGGTCTGCCCGTCCATGGTGACCTGCCGCTCCTCCATCGACTCCAGCAGCGCCGACTGGGTCTTCGGCGAGGCGCGGTTGATCTCGTCCCCGATGACGATCTGCGAGAAGATCGCCCCCGGCTTGAACTCGAAGTCCTGCCGCTGCTGGTCGAAGACGCTGACGCCGGTGATGTCCGACGGCAGAAGGTCGGGCGTGAACTGGATCCGCCGCACCGAGCAGTCGATGGAGCGCGCCAGTGCCTTGGCGAGCATGGTCTTGCCCACGCCCGGAACATCCTCGATGAGCAGATGCCCCTCGGCGAGGAGCACGGTCAGCGAGAGCCGTACGACCTCCGGCTTGCCCTCGATCACGTTCTCGACCGACCTGCGGACCCTGTCCGCTGTGGTGGTCAGATCCGTGAGGCTCGCTCGATCGTCATAGGTCGTCACCCGGCCCTCCTCGGCCCGTTCTACGAGCCGGTGCCCTCTCGACGGACTCCGGCCCTCCCCGAAGTGTGCGCAGCGCATCCAGGGTGCCCGGGATGCGATGTCACACCACGCATTCTTGCTGCCGATACGGCTTCACGTCACTCGGGTGTGGATAACCGGGGTCGTAATGTCGCGACCGACCGGCTATGCACCGTTCATGACAGGGGGTCGATCTCGCGCAGCAGGCCCGTGCGCACGTCGAAGACGAAACCCCGCACGTCGTCCGTGTGCAGCAGGAACGGTGAGGTCCGCACCCGCTGCATCGACTGCCGCACGTCCTGGTCGACGTCCCGGAAGGACTCCACCGCCCACGCCGGCCGCTGCCCCACCTCCAGCTCCAGCTCGTGCCGGAAGTCCTCGGTGAGGCTCTCCAGGCCGCAGCCGGTGTGGTGGATGAGTATGACGCTGCGGGTGCCGAGCGCCCGCTGGCTGATCGTGAGCGAGCGGATCGTGTCGTCGGTGACGACCCCGCCCGCGTTGCGGAGTGTGTGGCAGTCGCCGAGCTGGAGGCCGAGCGCGCGGTGCAGATCGATCCGGGCGTCCATGCAGGACACGACGGCCACCTCGAGGACCGGGCGCGCGTCCATGCCGGGATCGCCGAACTCGGCGGCGTACTTCCGGTTGGCCTCGACGAGGCGGTCGATGACGCTGTCGCCGCTGCGGACGACGTCGGCGGGGTCTGTGGAACGGTGTGCGGATGTCGACATGCGTAAACGGTAAGTCGTCGCACCGCTCACGGCTCCCTGTGAGGTCGGGCATTTGAGGGTCAACGCATGTCCCTGTGAGGTAACCCACAGGGCCGGTCCAGTGTCCTCCGGATGGGTGAAGAACCGGTTCTGCGGCGCGCAGGGCGAGTTGGTTGACCGAGGGGACGAGTGGACTAAAGTGACGCGAAGTGGGAGGCGTGATGCTCCCCTCGGAACCGATTCCCCAGGCGTGCGCGGTGCGTACGTACGGCTCGGCCTCCTCCCGCTCCCCGGTCGGCTGACGTCACTTCCCCGGCGCCAGCAGACCACTTCCCCTTCAGTGAGCGGGCGGGGACCCGGTGGTACGTGCGCTCCGGCGCACGCCGGACCTGAGAGGGGCGCATGAGCGAGACCCGGCATGTCCCGGTGATGCTCCAGCGATGCCTGGACCTGTTGGAGCCGGCTCTCACCGTGACGCCGGGCGGGGACCGCCCCGCCGGCACGGAGCCGGTCGTCGTCGACTGCACCCTCGGGCTCGGTGGTCACAGCGAGGCGCTGCTGTCCGCCTTCCCGGCCGCACGCCTCATCGGACTGGACCGCGACCCGGACGCACTGAAGCTCGCCTCCGAACGGCTCGCCCCGTTCGGGGACCGCGCCACCCTCGTCCACGCCGTCTACGACGAGTTGCCCGACGTCCTCGACCGCCTCGGCGTCCCGCGCGTCCAGGGCATCCTGTTCGACCTCGGCGTCTCCTCGATGCAACTCGACGAGGCGGAGCGCGGATTCGCGTACGCGCAGGACGCCCCCCTCGACATGCGGATGGACCAGACGACCGGCATCAGCGCGGCCGAGGTCCTCAACACCTATCCGCCCGGCGAACTCGTCCGCGTCCTGCGGGTGTACGGCGAGGAGAAGTTCGCGAAGAAGATCGTGGAGGCGATCGTCCGGGAGCGTCGGCGCGAGCCGTTCAGCAACAGCGCCCGGCTCGTCGAGCTGATCCGCGAGGCTCTTCCGCAGGCCGCCAAGCGCACCGGCGGCAACCCGGCCAAGCGCACCTTCCAGGCACTGCGCATCGAGGTCAACGGCGAACTCACCGTCCTGGAGCGGTCGATCCCCGCGGCGGTCGCCTCCCTCGCCGTCGGCGGCCGGATCGCCGTGCTCGCGTACCACTCGCTCGAGGACCGCATGGTCAAGCAGGTCTTCGCCGAGGGCGCGGCGAACACCGCACCGCCCGGACTGCCCGTCGTGCCCGAGCAGTACCAGCCGCGTCTGAAGCTCCTCACCCGCGGCGCCGAGCTGCCGACGGAGGAGGAGATCGCCGAGAACCGGCGCGCCGCACCCGCCCGCCTCCGCGGCGCCGAGCGCATCCGGGAGGACGTGGCGTGAAGCGTGCCGTCCGAGGCAGGGCCGCGCGCCTGGCGCGGCTGGTGCCGGCCCGCGCGGGCCGCGCTCCCCGGATGCCGTTCGTGCTCCTCGTCGTGCTGCTCCTCGGCAGCGGGCTGATCACGCTGCTGCTGCTCAACTCCTCGCTCAACCAGGGCTCGTTCAGGCTCAGCAAGCTGAAGAAGGAGACCACCGAGCTGACGAACCGGCAGCAGGCGCTCCAGGAGGAGGTCGACGGCTACTCCGCGCCGGACGCCCTGGAGCAGCGGGCGCGCGAACTCGGGCTCGTGCCGGGCGGCAGCCCGGTGTTCCTGCTCCCCGACGGCACCGTCCGCGGATCGCCGTCCGCAGCGCCCGGCCAGTACGTACCGAGGGCCGCGCCGTGACCGGCGCCCTCGCCGCTTCCCGGGAGGCCACCGCATGACCCCGCCGCAGGAGCCCCCGCGCCGCCGAGTGCCCGGCCCCGCGAGGCCGCGCGGAGGGGCGCGCGGCCCGGCCCGGCGCCCGGCGCGCACGCCCCAGCAGATCCGGCTCGCCTCGCACCGCCCCCGTCTCCGCCTGGTCAGCCTCGGCCTGACGCTGGTCCTGATGGCCTTCGTCGTACGCCTGCTGCAGGTCCAGGCCGTGGACGCCGGCGCGTACGCGGCCAAGGGCGACGTCAACCGCTACGTCACCCACACCCTCGCCGCAGAGCGGGGCTCCATCACCGACCGCACCGGTGTCGCTCTCGCCACCACCGTGGACGCGTACGACATCACCGCGGACCCGCTCCTGTTCACGCCCGAGCAGAGCAAGGTGCGGGACGCTCCGCAGCAGGCCGCCGCCCTCCTCGCGCCGATCCTGGACAAGGACGAGAAGGAACTCGCGGAGAAGCTGGCCCGGCCCAAGACGCGGTACACGGTGCTGGCCCGCCGGAAGTCCCCGGAGATCTGGAAGCAGATCAGCGACCTCAAGCGGTCCTTCGAGGAGAAGAAGAGCACCGGAAAGGGCCACAACGTGCTCGCCGGGGTCTTCCAGGAGCCGCACAGCAAGCGGGTCTACCCGAACAAGGACCTCGCCGCGGGCGTGCTCGGCTTCGTCAACTCCGAGGGCCGGGGCGGCGGCGGGCTCGAGGGGCAGTACGACCGCAGGCTCGCGGGGACCAACGGAAAGATCACCTACGCCCAGTCCGGCGGCCGCCAGGTCCCCACCGTCGGCACCCAGGAGCAGCCCGCCGTCCCCGGCTCCGAAGTCGAGCTGACCCTCGACCGGGACATCCAGTGGGCCGCCCAGAAGGCGATCAGCCAGCAGGTGCAGGAGTCCGCCGCCGACCGCGGGTACGTCATCGTCCAGGACACCCGCACGGGCGAGGTCCTGGGCATGGCCAACTCGCCGGGCTTCGATCCGGGCGACATCTCCGCCGCGGGCGGCCGTTCCCTGGGCAACGCCGCGCTCGAGGACGCGTACGAACCCGGCAGCACCAGCAAGGTCATGTCCATGGCCGCGGTGCTGGAGGAAGGCGTGGCCTCGCCCGGCACCCACGTGGTCGTCCCCAACCGGCTGCACCGCGCCGACCGGCTCTTCGCCGACGACATCGACCACCCGACCTGGCAGCTCACGCTCAACGGCGTCCTCGCCAAGTCCAGCAACATCGGCACAATCCTCGCCGTCGAGCAGCTCGGCAAGACGCGCAAGGAGACCAACCGGGTGCTCGACTCGTACCTGCGGAAGTTCGGCATCGGGCGGGAGACCGGGCTCGGCTTCCCCGGCGAGACGCCCGGCATCCTGGCCAGGCCGGGGGACTGGAGCGCCTCGCAGCAGTACACGATCCCGTTCGGCCAGGGCCTTTCCCTCAACGCCGTCCAGGCCGCCTCCGTGTACTCCACGATCGCCAACGGCGGGACGCGGGTCGCACCGACGCTCGTCCGCGGTACGCGCGGCCCCGACGGGATCTTCACCCCCGCCGCCGCACCCGACACGACCCGCGTCGTCAGCAAGGAGACGGCGACGTCGCTCACGCACATGCTGGAGTCGGTGGTGGACGACGAGGAGGGAACGGGCACCAAGGCCCGTATCCCCGGCTACCGTGTCGCGGGCAAGACCGGCACCTCCAACCGGGTGGACCCGGACACGGGTCGCTACCGTGGTTACACCGCCTCCTTCGCGGGCTTCGCGCCCGCCGACAAGCCGCGGATCACGGTCTACTGCGCCGTGCAGAACCCGACCAGGGGTGCCTATTACGGCGGCCAGGTCTGCGGCCCCGTCTTCAAGCGCGTCATGGAGTTCGCGCTGAAGTCCCTGCAGGTCGCCCCGACCGGCGAGAAGCCCGCGCGGCTCCCGGTCACCTTCTAGCGAGGGGGAGCCGTGAAGATCACATCCGATTCCGGAAACCAGGACTCGGCCCGTACCGTGTTTCGCGACAGCACGTCCGCGCCGGGTACGCTCACCGCCGTGCCACATGCTGATCAGTCCCACACCGTCCCCCAGACCGTCACCACGGCTTATCCGGGACCACCCCGTCCTGAGCAGGTCCGCCCGACACCGCTCGCGGCCCTGGCGGACCAGCTCGGCATCACGGCTCCTCCGGCGCCCGCCGGGACCCCCGGCGCGGACACCACGTGCCCGCGTCTCGTCGCCGAGCCGGGCGTGGACGCCAAGGCCACGGGCATCACGCACGACTCCCGCGCCGTACGCCCCGGCGACATCTACGCCGCGCTGCCCGGAGCCCGCTTCCACGGCGCCGACTTCGCCGCCCAGGCCGTCGATCTCGGCGCCACCGCGATCCTGACCGACCCCGTGGGGGCCGACCGCGCCGCCGCCACCGGCCTCCCCGTCCTCGTCGTGGACCACCCGCGCGGGCGCATGGGCGCCCTGGCCGCCGCGATCTACGGCGAGCCGGGCCGCGACCTGCTGCAGATCGGCATCACGGGCACCTCGGGCAAGACCACCACCGCGTACCTCATCGAGGGCGGTCTGCGGGCCTCGGAGAAGCAGCGCGCGGCCGCCGCCGGAGGGTCGGGCACGCCCGCGCTCACCGGGCTCATCGGCACCGTCGAGTCGCGGATCGGCGACGAGCGGCTCAAGAGCGAGCGCACCACCCCGGAGGCCACGGACCTGCAGGCGCTCTTCGCGGTGATGCGCGAGCGCGGCGTCCACTCGGTCGCCATGGAGGTCTCCAGCCACGCGCTGGTGCTCGGCCGGGTCGACGGCACCGTCTTCGACGTCGCCGTCTTCAACAACCTCTCGCCCGAGCACCTCGACTTCCACCCGGACATGGAGGACTACTTCGCGGCGAAGGCCCAGCTCTTCACGCAGGCCCGCAGCCGCGTCGGCGTCGTCAACCTCGACGACGAGTACGGCAAACGCCTCGCCGAGGAGTCCGCCGTCCCCGTCACCACCTTCTCCGCCGAGGGGCACCCCGACGCCGACTGGCGTGCCGACGACGTCGAGGTCGGCCCGCTCGGCTCGACCTTCACCGCGCTCGGCCCCAACGGCGAGTCCGTGCGGGCCGCCGCCCCGCTGCCCGGCCCGTTCAACGTCGCCAACGCGCTGGCCGCCATCACCGCCCTCGTCGTCGCCGGCGTCGAGCCGCAGACAGCCGCCGACGGCGTCGCGGCCGTCCCCGGGGTGCCCGGCCGGCTGGAGCGCGTGGACGCGGGCCAGTCCTACCTCGCGGTGGTCGACTACGCCCACAAGCCCGACGCCGTCGAGTCCGTCCTGCGCGCCCTGCGCAAGGTCACCGATGGCAAGCTGCACGCCGTGCTCGGCTGCGGCGGCGACCGGGACCCGCACAAGCGCGGCCCCATGGGCGCCGCGCTCGCCCGGCTCGCCGACACCGCCGTCCTCACCTCGGACAACCCGCGCTCCGAGGACCCGCTCGCGATCCTCGCCGCCATGCTCTCCGGCGCCTCCGAGGTGCCGGTCCACGAGCGCGGCACCGTCCTCATCGAGGAGGACCGGGCTGCCGCCATCGCGGCCGCGGTCGCACGCGCCGAGGCCGGTGACACCGTTCTCATCGCGGGCAAGGGCCACGAGCAGGGGCAGGACATCGCCGGTGTGGTGCGTCCTTTCGACGACCGGCGGGTGCTGCGCGAGGCCATCGAGTCAGCCGAGAACCCGAAACCCCAGGGATGACACAGAACGCCATGCGCGCACCGAACACCAGCCGGAAACCCCCCAGTCGCGACGGAGGTGACCGGTGATCGCACTCTCCCTCGCCGAGATCGCCCATGTGGTCTCCGGGCGGCCGAGCGACATACCGGACCCCGGCCTCCAGGTCACCGGGCCGGTCGTCATCGACTCCCGGGAGGTACGGCCCGGCAGTCTCTTCGCCGCCCTCCCCGGTGAGCGGGTCGACGGCCACGACTACGCGCGGCGCGCCGCCGACGCGGGAGCCGTCGCCGTACTGGCCGCCCGCCCCGTCGGCGTGCCCGCGATCGTCGTGGACGACGTCGTCGCCGCCCTCGGCGCTCTCGCACGCCACGTCGTGCAGCGCCTCGGGGCCACCGTCGTCGCCCTCACCGGCTCGTCCGGCAAGACGAGCACCAAGGACCTGATCGCCCAGCTCCTGGAGCGGATCGGGCCCACCGTCTACACGCTCGGCAACTTCAACAACGAGATCGGGCTGCCCGTCACGGCTCTGCGCGCCGAGGACGGAACCCAGCACCTCGTCCTGGAGATGGGCGCCCGCGGCATCGGGCACATCCGCTACCTCGCCGAGCTGACCCCGCCCCGGATCGGCCTCGTCCTCAACGTCGGGACCGCCCACATCGGCGAGTTCGGCGGCCGTGAGCAGATCGCCCAGGCCAAGGGGGAGTTGGTCGAGGGCCTGCCTCCGGAGGACCAGGGCGGCGTCGCCCTGCTCAACGCCGACGACCCCCTCGTCCGCGCCATGGCCTCCCGAACCAAGGCCCGTACGGTGCTGTTCGGCGAGGCCGATGAGGCCGATGTCCGCGCGGAGGACGTACGCCTCACCGCCAGCGGGCAACCCACGTTCACGCTTCGCACACCGACCGGGTGCAGCGCTGTGACCCTGCGCCTGTACGGTGAGCACCACGTGTCGAACGCGCTCGCCGCGGCCGCCGTCGCCCACGAGTTGGGCATGCCCGCCCACGAGATCGCCCAGGCGCTCTCCGAAGCCGGGCAGCTCTCCCGCTGGCGGATGGAGGTCACCGAGCGCTCGGACGGCGTGACGGTCGTCAATGACGCCTACAACGCGAACCCCGACTCCATGCGAGCCGCCCTGCGCGCGCTCGTCGCCATGGGAGCAGCCTCCCGGGAGCAAGGGGGCCGCACGTGGGCGGTCCTCGGTCCTATGGCCGAGCTCGGCGACGAGTCGCTGGCCGAGCACGACGCTGTCGGACGGCTCGCCGTCCGGCTCAACGTCAGCAAGCTCGTGGCGGTAGGGGGCCAGGAGGCCGCCTGGCTCGACATGGGCGCCAAGAACGAGGGTTCGTGGGGTGAGGAGTCGGTGCACGTGTCCGACGCGGAGGCGGCGATCGACCTGTTGCGCACTGAGCTGCGCCCGGGGGACGCCGTGCTGGTGAAGGCATCCAGGTCGGCCGGCCTGGAACGGATCGCACAGGCCCTGATCGAGGGCGCTGGCGAGGGCGAGGTCGCCGGTCGATGAGGCAGATCCTCTTCTCCGGAGTCATCGGGCTCTTCCTCACCCTGGTCGGTACTCCGCTGCTGATCCGCCTGCTGGCCCGCAAGGGATACGGGCAGTACATCCGTGACGACGGCCCGCGCGACCACCACAGCAAGCGCGGCACCCCGACCATGGGTGGTATCGCCTTCATCCTGGCCACGCTCATCGCGTACGTCCTGACGAAGGTGATCACCTCCAGCGAGCCGACCTTCTCCGGTGTGCTGGTGCTGTTCCTGATGACCGGTATGGGCCTGGTCGGCTTCCTCGACGACTACATCAAGATCGTCAAGCAGCGCAGCCTCGGCCTGCGGGCCAAGGCGAAGATGGCCGGTCAGTTCATCGTCGGCATCGCCTTCGCGATCCTCTCGCTCAACTTCGCCGACTCGCGCGGCCAGACGCCCGCGATCGACAAGCTGTCCTTCACCCAGGACTTCGGCTGGTCGTTCGGCCCGGTCATCTTCGCGATCTGGGCGCTGTTCATGATCCTCGCGATGTCGAACGGCGTGAACCTCACCGACGGCCTCGACGGTCTGGCGACCGGCGCCTCCGTGATGGTCTTCGGCGCGTACACCTTCATCGGCGTCTGGAAGTACCAGGAGTCCTGCGCCAACGCCGCCACGCTCACCAACCCCGGCGCCTGCTTCGAGGTCCGCGACCCGCTCGACCTCGCCGTCGTCGCCTCCGCCCTCATGGGCGCCTGCTTCGGCTTCCTGTGGTGGAACACCTCACCCGCCAAGATCTTCATGGGCGACACCGGCTCGCTCGCCCTCGGCGGCGCGCTGGCCGGCCTGGCGATCTGCTCCCGTACGGAACTGCTGCTCGCGCTGCTCGGCGGTCTGTTCGTCCTCATCACCATGTCCGTGGTGATCCAGGTCGGCTCCTTCCGCCTCACCGGCAAGCGGGTCTTCCGTATGGCGCCGCTCCAGCACCACTTCGAGCTCAAGGGCTGGACGGAAGTCCTCGTGGTGGTCAGATTCTGGATCATTCAGGGCATGTGCGTGATCGTGGGTCTCGGGCTCTTCTACGCGGGCTGGGCGGCCGACAAGTGACCTGGAAAGGCATGAGCATCACCGTCGCGGGCCTGGGGGTGAGCGGCGTGAGCGCCGCCCGCGCCCTGGCCCGCCTCGGGGCTGCCGTCACGGTCGTGGACGGCGGCGACGGGGATCGGCAGCGGGAGATCGCGGCCTCCCTGGAGGACGAGGGGATCACGGTCCGCCTCGGCGACGGGGAGACGCTCCCCGAGGGCACCGAGCTCGTCGTCACCTCGCCGGGCTGGAAGCCCGGCAGCCCGCTGTTCCTGGCCGCGGCCGAGGCCGGTGTCGACGTCGTCGGCGACGTCGAGATCGCCTGGCGCCTCCGCGAGCCCGGTGCCGCCCCCTGGCTCGCCGTCACCGGCACCAACGGCAAGACCACCACCGTCCAGATGCTCGCCTCGATCCTCACCGCCGCCGGGCTGCGCACGGCCGCCGTCGGGAACATCGGCACCCCGATCATCGACGTGGTGCTCTCCGGCGAGCCGTACGACGTCCTGGCCGTGGAGCTCTCCAGCTACCAGCTCCACTGGGCACCATCCGTCCGCGCCCACTCCGCCACCGTTCTCAACCTCGCGCCCGACCACCTCGACTGGCACGGCTCGATGCGGGCCTACGCGGCCGACAAGGGCCGGATCTACGAGGGCAACCGGATCGCCTGCGTCTACAACACCGCCGACCCGGCCACCGAGGAACTGGTCCGCGCCGCCGACGTCGAGGAGGGCTGCCGCGCCATCGGCTTCACCCTCGGCACTCCGGCGCCCTCCCAACTCGGCGTCGTCGAGGGCATTCTCGTCGACCGCGCCTTCGTGGAGAACCGCAGCAGCAGCGCCCAGGAGCTGGCCGAGGTCTCCGACGTCACGCCGGCGGCCCCCCACAACATCGCCAACGCGCTGGCCGCCGCCGCCCTCGCCCGCGCCTTCGGCGTCGAGCCCACGGCCGTACGCGACGGGCTGCGCGCCTTCCGTCCCGACGCCCACCGCATCGCCCATGTCGCCGACGTCGACGGCGTCGCGTACGTGGACGACTCCAAGGCCACCAACACCCACGCCACCGAGGCGTCCCTCGCCGCCTACGAGCACATCGTGTGGATCGCGGGCGGCCTCGCCAAGGGCGCCACCTTCGACGACCTCGTCACCGGGGCCGCGAAGCGGTTGCGCGGTGCCGTCCTCATCGGCGCCGACCGCGCCCTGATCCGCGAAGCCCTCGCGCGACACGCCCCCGAGGTCCCGGTCGTGGACCTTGACCGGACCGACACTGGGGCGATGTCCGCGGCGGTCCGGGAGGCGGCGCGGCTCGCCCGGCCGGGAGACACGGTCCTGCTGGCCCCGGCCTGCGCCTCCATGGACATGTTCGTCAACTACGGCACCCGCGGGGACGCCTTCGCCGAAGCCGTACGAGGGCTCGAAGCAGCCGGCGGCGAACAGGGGCAGTAGAGCCGGAGCGTCCCCGCCGTGCAAGGATCCGGCGCACCAGCACCTACGGAGGGGACATGACGGCCGAGCACCCCGGTACCGCCGCGGACGGCCGGTCGCGACCCAGGACGGGTCTGCGAGGCCGCCTCTCCGCCGTCCGCCGCCCGGTCACGGCCGTGGCGGGAGCCGCAGGTCCTCTGATCGCGCTGCGCGAACGCACCGCCGCACCCCGGGCCGTACGGCCGAAACCGGCGCGGGCGGGCGGAGCCGGTGCGCGCTCGCCCGAGCCCCCGCGCGGCAGCGCGCTGCGCGGACTGCGGCAGCTCCACACCCGCATCAAGCGCGCCTGGGACCGCCCGCTCACCGCGTACTACCTGATCCTCGGTGGCAGTCTGCTGCTCACCGTGCTCGGCCTCGTCATGGTCTATTCGGCGTCGATGATCCAGGCCCTGCAGTCCGGGCTCGCCCCCACCCACTACTTCCGCAAGCAGCTCATCGCGGCCGTACTGGGCGCCTGCCTCCTGCTGCTCGCCTCCCGGCTGCCGGTACGGGCCCACCGTCTGCTGGCGTACCCGCTGCTGGCCGTCTCCGTCTTCCTCATGACCCTGGTGCAGGTGCCGGGGATAGGGCACACGGTCAACGGCAACACCAACTGGCTCCAGCTCGGCGGCCCGTTCCAGCTCCAGCCCAGCGAGTTCGGCAAGCTCGCGCTCGTCCTGTGGGGCGCCGATCTGCTCGCACGCAAGCAGGACCTGCGCCTGCTGACCCAGTGGAAGCATCTGCTCGTCCCGCTCGTCCCCGCGGCGTTCATGCTCCTCGGACTGATCATGCTCGGCGGTGACATGGGCACCGCCATCATCCTCACCGCGATCCTCTTCGGCCTGCTGTGGCTGGCCGGCGCGCCCACCCGGCTCTTCGCGGGCGTCCTGGCGGGCGCCGGTGTGATCGGGATCATCCTCATCACCACCAGCCAGAACCGGATGGCTCGGCTCGCGTGCCTGGGGGCGACCGAGCCCGGCGAGGGCGACCGCTGCTGGCAGGCCGTGCACGGGATCTACGCCCTGGCCAACGGCGGATGGTTCGGTTCCGGCCTCGGCGCGAGTGTGGAGAAATGGGGTGAACTCCCGGAACCTCACACCGACTTCATCTTCGCCGTGACCGGGGAGGAACTCGGCCTGGCAGGGACGCTGTCGGTGATCGCACTCTTCGCGGCTCTAGGCTATGCGGGTATCCGCGTGGCCGGACGCACGGAGGACCCCTTCGTGAGGTACGCCGCGGGAGGGGTGACCACCTGGATCACGGCCCAGGCCGTGGTCAACATCGGTGCGGTGCTCGGTCTGCTGCCGATCGCCGGCGTCCCGCTCCCGCTGTTCTCCTACGGGGGGTCAGCCCTGCTGCCGACCATGTTCGCCATCGGGCTCCTGATCGCCTTCGCGCGAGCCGAGCCCGCCGCCCGGGCGGCCCTGGCCACGCGGCAGCCAGCCTTCCGGAGGAAGCTGGCGGGTGTGAGACGGAAGACGATGCGACGGCGCGCCACGAGGCGGCCGTCCAGAGAGCGGTGAATTTCGGTGCATGTCGTACTCGCCGGTGGGGGGACCGCCGGCCACATCGAGCCCGCGCTCGCCCTCGCGGACGCCCTGCGCAGGCAGGACCCGACCGTGGGGGTCACGGCCCTCGGCACTGAGCGCGGACTCGAGACCCGGCTCGTCCCCGAGCGGGGCTACGAACTGGCGCTGATCCCGGCCGTCCCGCTGCCCCGCAAGCCGACGCCGGAGCTGATCACCGTCCCGGGACGGCTGCGCGGCACCATCAAGGCGGCGGAGCAGGTCCTGGAGCGCACCAAGGCCGACTGCGTGATCGGCTTCGGCGGTTACGTGGCGCTGCCCGGCTATCTGGCCGCCAAGCGCCTCGGCGTCCCGATCGTCGTCCACGAGGCCAACGCCCGCCCGGGCCTGGCCAACAAGATCGGCTCGCGGTACGCGCACCAGGTCGGTGTCGCCACCCCGGACAGCAAGCTGCGCAACTCCCGCTACATCGGGATCCCGCTGCGCCGCTCCATCGCCACCCTGGACCGGGCCGCGGTGCGGCCGGAGGCCCGCGCCGCCTTCGGGCTCGACCCCAACCTGCCCACGCTGCTGGTGTCCGGCGGCTCGCAGGGTGCCCGCCGCCTCAACGAGGTGGTGCAGGCGGTCGCCCCGGCGCTCCAGCGCTCCGGCATCCAGATCCTCCATGCGGTCGGCCCGAAGAATGAAATGCCGCATGTGGACAACATGCCGGGAATGCCCCCCTACATCCCGGTACCGTACGTGGACCGGATGGACCTTGCGTACGCCGCGGCCGACATGATGCTCTGCCGCGCGGGCGCGATGACCGTCGCCGAACTGTCCGCGGTCGGGCTTCCGGCCGCCTACGTCCCGCTGCCGATCGGCAACGGCGAACAGCGGCTCAACGCCCAGCCCGTGGTCAAGGCGGGCGGCGGTCTGCTGGTCGACGACGCCGAACTGACTCCGGAGTGGGTGCAGAGCCAGGTGCGCCCGGTGCTGTCGGACCCGCACCGGCTGTACGAGATGTCCCGCGCCGCGGCGGAGTTCGGCCGCCGGGACGCCGACGACCTGCTCGTCGGGATGGTGTACGAGGCGGTGGCCGCGCGCCACCGGGCGTGAGGCCGTAACGGCCCGGGTCTCCCCGGGCCTCCGGAAGGAGCCAGGGCGTGGCCGGACCGACGACCGCCGATCGTGGTGCCAGGAAGCCGGTGCGGTCCGGCCCGCCCCGGCCCTCCAGGAAACGGAAGCTCCGCTTCCCAATCCCCGGCCGCCGCTTCCTTCTGGTGACGCTCGCCCTCGTGGTGCTCGTCGTCGCGGCCGGGGTCTGGGTCGTCTACGGCTCGAAGTGGCTGCGGGTGGACACGGTGAGCACCCGGGGAACCCGGGTGCTCACGCCCCGTCAGGTGACGGAGGCGGCGGACGTCCCGCTCAACACCCCGCTGATGTCGGTCGACACGGAGGGGATCGAGGCGCGGCTCAGGTCGAAGCTCCCGCGTATCGGCACGGTGGACGCCGTACGGGTCTGGCCCGACGAAATCCGCCTGAAAGTGACGGAACGCAAACCGGAAGTTCTTATTGAAAAGAGCGGAAAGTTCATCGAAGTGGACAGGGGCGGAGTTCACTACGCGACCGTTCCCCAGGCGCCGAAAGGCGTTCCGCTTCTGGAATTGGACGTGAGTCGTTCGCCGAGTCTCCGGCGATTCGGACCGGAGAGGCTCGAGCGTGAGGCGGTCGGTGTGGCGGCCGGACTCCCGGAGGCGATTCGTCGTGACACCCGGGTCGTCCGAGTCAGTTCATATGACTCCATCACGCTGGAACTGACGGGGGGTCGGGCCGTGGCGTGGGGAAGCAGCGAACGCGGCGCCGACAAGTCGAAGACACTTCTCGCGCTGATGAAAACGGCGCGGGACGCGAAGCACTTCGATGTCAGCGCTCCCACCGCCCCTGTGGTGTCAGGGAGTTGACGTGCCGAGCGGCAGGCCAGCACCCTGGGTGGCTAGCACATGGCGTGATCACATAGGGTGAAAAGAAAAACGGGAGGTTCGGCGTGTTCGTTGAACGCGCAGCACTTGTCGACTTAGTGTCTCGTTCGAAGAGTCCACAGGGCAGACACAACTGGTAACCCTAAACTTGACCGTTAGGGTTCGGGTCGGCTTTGGACCGTCCCAAATCGGCATGCGTCCGCGCTCCGCGAAAAATCGCGGGAGCCGGACACGTAACTCGAGGCGAGAGGCCTTCGACGTGGCAGCACCGCAGAACTACCTCGCAGTCATCAAGGTCGTCGGCATCGGCGGCGGTGGCGTCAACGCCATCAACAGGATGATCGAGGTCGGTCTCAAGGGCGTCGAGTTCATCGCGATCAACACCGATGCACAGGCCCTGCTGATGAGCGACGCCGACGTCAAGCTCGACGTCGGACGTGAGCTCACCCGCGGACTCGGCGCCGGCGCCAACCCCGATGTCGGCCGCAAGGCCGCCGAGGACCACCGCGAGGAGATCGAAGAGGTCCTCAAGGGCGCGGACATGGTCTTCGTGACCGCGGGCGAGGGCGGTGGCACCGGTACCGGTGGCGCACCGGTCGTCGCCAACATCGCGCGTACGCTGGGCGCCCTCACCATCGGTGTCGTCACGCGCCCGTTCACCTTCGAGGGGCGCCGCCGCGCGAACCAGGCCGAGGACGGCATCGCGGGGCTGCGCGACGAGGTCGACACCCTCATCGTGATCCCGAACGACCGCCTGCTGTCGATCTCCGACCGTCAGGTGAGCGTGCTCGACGCGTTCAAGTCCGCGGACCAGGTCCTGCTCTCGGGCGTCCAGGGCATCACCGACCTCATCACCACTCCTGGCCTCATCAACCTCGACTTCGCCGACGTCAAGTCCGTGATGTCCGAGGCCGGGTCGGCACTCATGGGCATCGGCTCGGCCCGCGGCGACGACCGCGCGGTGGCCGCCGCCGAAATGGCCATCTCCTCGCCGCTGCTCGAGGCGTCCATCGACGGCGCCCGCGGTGTGCTGCTCTCCATCTCGGGCGGTTCGGACCTCGGACTGTTCGAGATCAACGAGGCTGCCCAGCTCGTCAGCGAGGCCGCCCACCCCGAGGCGAACATCATCTTCGGTGCGGTCATCGACGACGCCCTCGGCGACGAGGTCCGCGTCACCGTCATCGCGGCGGGCTTCGACGGCGGCCAGCCGCCCTCCAAGAACCGCGACAAGGTGCTCGGTACGAGCAGCGGCCGCGAGGAGTCGTACCAGAGCGGCAACCGCCCCTCCTCCGACACCGGCAGCCGTCCGTCCTTCGGTGGACTCGGCGCCGTCACGCCGCGTGACTCCGACGAGGCCGAGCCGGAGCGCAGCGAGCCGGCGCCGGTCAGCGAGGTTCCCTCGCCCCCGGTGACCCCGCCGCAGGTGCCGTCGGCCCGCCCGTACCAGGACAGCCAGGCCGAGGAGCTGGACGTCCCGGACTTCCTGAAGTAACCGGCCCGACGTGATAGGGCACCAGCAGCGATCGAGCGGCGCGCACTTCGCTTTCACCGACCGGTGGGGCGGGGTGAGCGCCGCTCCTTATGAGCAGCTCAATCTCGGCGGCGCCGTGGGTGACGACCCCGGCGCCGTACGGGCCAATCGCGAACTCGCCGCCAAGGAACTGGGCCTGGACCCCGTCGGCGTGATCTGGATGAACCAGGTGCACGGGCGGGACGTCGCCGTCGTCGACGGTCCGTGGCGGCCGGACGAGAAGATTCCGGGCGTGGACGCCATGGTGACCACCCGCCGCGGGCTCGCCCTCGCCGTTCTCACCGCCGACTGCACCCCCGTCCTGCTGGCCGATCCGGTGGCGGGTGTGGCCGCGGCGGCGCATGCCGGGCGCCCCGGCATGGTGGCCGGTGTCGTCCCGGCGACCGTCGAGGCGATGCTCGCTCTCGGCGCCGAGCCGTCCCGGATCACCGCCGTCACGGGGCCCGCGATCTGCGGGCGGTGCTACGAGGTGCCGGAGGGCATGCGGGCGGAGGTGGCGGAGGCCGTCCCGGAGGCGTGGTCGACCACGAGCTGGGGCACGCCTGCCGTGGACGTCACCGCGGGCGTGGTCGCGCAACTTGCCCGATTTGGCGTTGAGATGTGCGAGAAGAGTCACATCTGCACGCTCGAGTCACCCGATTACTTTTCATACCGACGCGATCGCACGACGGGGCGGCTGGCCGGCTATGTCTGGCTGGACTGATGGGACTGGCATGACGGAGCGCAGGGCTCAACTCGCCGAGAACCTGGCGCGGGTGGAGGAACGTATCTCCTCGGCCTGCGCCGCCGCGGGCCGCAAGCGGGACGAGGTCACCCTCGTCGTGGTCACCAAGACCTACCCCGCGAGCGACGTCCGGCTGCTCGCGGAACTGGGCGTGTGCCATGTCGCGGAGAACCGTGACCAGGAGGCGGCGCCCAAGGCGGCGGAGTGCTCCGGATTCACCCTCGACTGGCACTTCGTAGGGCAACTTCAGACGAACAAGGCGCGTTCGGTGGTGAGTTACGCCGATATGGTGCAATCCGTGGACCGCACGCGACTCGCCACCGCCCTTTCCGCTGCCGCGGTCCGTGCCGGGCGCGAGGTCGGCTGTCTCGTCCAAGTCGCCCTGGACGCCGAGGAGGGAGGCGCCGGAGGCAGGGGTGGGGCCGCACCGGACGAGGTGCCGGAGATCGCCGATGCGATCGCCGCTGCCGAAGGGCTGCGCCTGGGAGGTGTGATGACCGTCGCACCCCTCACCGGCGTGTACGCGGGGCGTCAACGGGCGGCATTCGAGAGGCTGATGGAAATCTCCGCACGCCTGCGCGCGGAGCATCCTGCTGCGAACATGGTGTCGGCAGGTATGAGCTCGGACCTCGAGGACGCGGTAGCGGCGGGAGCGACACATGTGCGCGTCGGCACTGCGGTACTCGGAGTCCGACCCAGGCTCCGGTAACGTCGCCAAGCAAGTCGGACCACAGTAGAAAATATGGTCATTTCCGTCAATAGGCGGACAGGCCGAGTGGATCCAGGGCAACCGGTGACGGAGCCGATCCACCACAGAGCGGAGGACGCAGAGCATGGCCGGCGCGATGCGCAAGATGGCGGTCTACCTCGGCCTCGTGGAGGACGATGGGTACGACGGCCGGGGCTTCGACCCCGATGATGATTTCGAGCCGGAGCCGGAGCCCGAGCGGCCCCGCCGGCAACATCAGCCCCACCAGTCCGAGCGGACACAACAGGACGATTCCGTCCGCGTCGTCCATACCCCCGCCCCCCGTGAGCCTCTGGCTCTTGCCGCGGAAAGCGGACGACCTGCTCGTATCGCCCCCGTGGCGTCCATCACACCTGAACGTCAGAATCTGGAGAAGAACGCACCGGTGATCATGCCCAAGGTCGTGTCCGAGCGTGAGCCCTACCGCATCACGACTCTGCATCCCCGGACGTACAACGAAGCCCGTACCATCGGGGAACACTTCCGTGAGGGCACCCCGGTGATCATGAATCTGACGGAGATGGATGACACCGATGCGAAGCGACTTGTCGACTTTGCGGCTGGATTGGTGTTTGGTCTTCACGGCAGTATCGAGAGAGTGACGCAGAAGGTCTTCCTCTTGTCGCCTGCTAACGTCGATGTCACGGCGGAGGACAAGGCCCGTATCGCAGAGGGCGGGTTCTTCAACCAAAGCTGAGACGCAACACCGGTCACCGAGGCCGCGAGGCCCGGCACGAGTAAGGGGAGAGGCACCGCGAGATGAGAGTCGCACTCGATGTGGTCTACATCGCGCTGTACTGCTTCCTCATCGTGTTGATCTTCCGGCTGGTCATGGACTACGTCTTCCAGTTCGCCCGCTCGTGGCAACCGGGGAAGGCGATGGTGGTGGTCCTGGAAGCCACCTACACTGTCACTGATCCGCCACTCAAGCTTCTGCGGCGGTTCATACCGCCGCTGCGTCTCGGGGGCGTGGCGCTCGACCTGTCCTTCTTCGTACTGATGATCATCGTCTACATCCTGATCACCGTCGTGAGCCGGCTGTGAACGATACGGTCTGCCGATATGCCGACGACTACGTTGAGGTGAAGAGATGCCGTTGACCCCCGAGGACGTTCGGAACAAGCAGTTCACGACCGTCCGCCTCCGAGAAGGCTATGACGAGGACGAGGTCGATGCCTTCCTCGATGAGGTCGAAGCCGAACTGACCCGGCTGCTGCGGGAGAACGAGGACCTGCGCGCCAAGCTGGCCGCGGCCACTCGCGCCGCCGCGCAGAACCAGCAGCAGGGTATGCGCAAGCCTCCGGAGCAGCAGGACCGAGGCGGGGCTCCCGTGCCCGCCGCCATATCGGGCCCGCAGCCGGTGCCGCCGCAGCAGCAGATGGGTCCGCCCCAGCTGCCCGGTGGAGCGCCTCAGCTGCCTGCCGGTCCCGGTGGCCACGGTCCCCAGGGACCGCACGGTCCCGGCCCCATGGGCCAGGGCGGCCCCATGGGTGGTCCGATGGGTGGCCCCGGTGGCCCCGGCGGTCCGCACCTGCCGCAGCAGGGTCCCGGTGGCGACAGCGCCGCCCGCGTCCTCTCGCTCGCGCAGCAGACCGCGGACCAGGCGATCGCGGAGGCCCGTTCCGAGGCCAACAAGATCGTCGGCGAGGCCCGTAGCCGCGCCGAGGGCCTGGAGCGGGACGCCCGCGCCAAGGCCGACGCGCTGGAGCGGGACGCCCAGGAGAAGCACCGCGTCGCGATGGGCTCCCTGGAGTCCGCTCGCGCCACGCTGGAGCGCAAGGTCGAGGACCTGCGCGGCTTCGAGCGGGAGTACCGCACGCGCCTGAAGTCCTACCTGGAGAGCCAGCTCCGTCAGCTGGAGAACCAGGCCGACGACTCGCTGGCCCCGCCGCGGACCCCGGCGACCGCCTCCCTGCCGCCGTCCCCGTCGATGGCGGGTGCCGGTGCCGGTATGGGCGGCCACACCATGGGCGGCAACCAGTCCATGGGCGGTCACGGCCACGGCCCGGGTGGCGGTGGCCCGTCGTACGGCGGCCAGCAGCAGATGTCGCCGGCGATGACCCAGCCGATGGCGCCGGTGCGGCCGCAGGGCCCGCAGCCGATGCAGCAGGCACCGTCCCCGATGCGGGGATTCCTCATCGACGAGGACGACAACTGACGGAACACCGCGCAGTACGCGCGTAGCAGTCGGCAGATCGAGGGCCGGGCCCCGGGGCGTATCCCGGGGCCCGGCCCTTTTCTGCGCTAACGTCCCCACCATGGGCGACGGCTACCAGCAGGCGAGCGCCGAGACGCGCAGGCGATGGGGCATGCTCGCGGAGGACGTGTCGACCGAGCTGGCCGCGGCCGGGCTGCCGGTCGTCCCGGGGATGGACGCACGTGTCAGCGCGGGCGTCCGCGTGGCGATCGACCCGGGCAGCGACGCCTCCGGAGGCGTTTACGTGGAGTGGCGGATCCATCCGTGGCTGGCCTCCGCGATCACGCGGTGCACGCTTCAACACCAGGCCGAGGCACCGGTGGTGCGCTACGGGGCGCATGTTGCGGATGTGATGCGTGAGGCGATCCGCCAGATCCTCACCACGGGAGGCTTCACCGTGCACGAGAGCCCCAACGAGCTTGTCGCGCACATGCTCTACGTGGCCGCCGGTCCCCGGGGCACGCTCTCCGAGCGCCTCAGACTCGGCTGAGCCGGCACGGCGGCGCACCCACGGGTGGGCGCGCCGCCGTGCCGGTCCGTCCTACGCCTCGGTCTTGCGGAGGCGGAAGGTGAGTCCGAGGCCCGCGTCCTCGAACGGGTCGCCGTACGAGGAGTCCGCCTCGCCCGGTGCGAAGTCCGTCGCCAGCACCTCGTCGGAGATCAGCGCGGCGTGGTCGGCCAGCGCCGTACGGACATCCTCGTCCGCGGACTCCCAGCGCAGTGCGATCCGGTCGGCCACGTCGAGTCCGCTGTTCTTACGGGCCTCCTGGATCAGCCGGATCGCGTCACGGGCCAGACCCGCACGCCGCAGCTCCGGGGTGATCTCCAGGTCGAGCGCCACCGTCGCGCCCGAGTCGGAGGCCACCGACCAGCCCTCGCGCGGGGTTTCGGTGATGATGACCTCGTCCGGCGAGAGCGCGACGGCCTCGCCGTCCACCTCCACCGACGCCGTGCCCTCGCGGAGGGCCACGGACAGCGCGGCGGCGTCCGCCGCGGCCACGGCCTTGGCGACCGCTTGGACGCCCTTGCCGAAACGCCTGCCCAGCGCACGGAAGTTGGCCTTGGCCGTCGTGTCGACCAGGGAACCGCCGACCTCCGACAGCGAGGCCAGCTCACTGACGTTCAGCTCCTCGGCGATCTGGCCGCGGAGTTCGGCGCCCAGTGACTCGAAGCCGGCCGCAGCGACCAGCGCGCGGGACAGCGGCTGACGGGTCTTCACGCCCGACTCGGCACGCGTCGCCCGCCCCAGCTCCACCAGACGCCTCACCAGCGCCATCTGGCGCGAGAGTTCGGGGTCGACGAGCGCGGTGTCGGCGACCGGCCAGGACGACAGATGGACCGACTCGGGAGCGCCCGGCGTCACCGTGACGACCAGGTCCTGCCACACCCGCTCGGTGATGAACGGAACGATCGGCGCCATCAGGCGCGTCACCGTCTCGATCACCTCGTGGAGGGTGCGCAGCGCGGCCGCGTCGCCCTGCCAGAAGCGGCGACGGGAGCGGCGGACGTACCAGTTGGACAGGTCGTCGACGAAGGAGGAGAGCAACTTGCCCGCGCGCTGGGTGTCGTACGCCTCCAGCGCCTGCGTGACCTGGTCGGTCAGCGCGCCCAGTTCGCTCAGCAGCCAGCGGTCCAGCAGCGGCCGCTCGGCCGGTGCCGGGTCGGCCTCGCTCGGGGCCCAGCCGGACGTGCGGGCGTACAGGGCCTGGAAGGCGACCGTGTTCCAGTACGTCAGGAGGGTCTTGCGGACGACCTCCTGGATCGTGCCGTGGCCCACGCGGCGGGCCGCCCAGGGCGAGCCGCCGGCCGCCATGAACCAGCGGACGGCGTCGGCCCCGTGCTGGTCCATCAGCGGGATCGGCTGGAGGGTGTTGCCCAGGTGCTTGGACATCTTGCGGCCGTCCTCGGCGAGGATGTGGCCGAGGCAGACCACGTTCTCGTAGGAGGACTTGTCGAAGACGAGCGTGCCGACCGCCATCAGCGTGTAGAACCAGCCGCGGGTCTGGTCGATGGCCTCGGAGATGAACTGCGCCGGGTAGCGCTTCTCGAAGATCTCCTTGTTGCGGTACGGGTAGCCCCACTGCGCGAACGGCATCGAGCCCGAGTCGTACCAGGCGTCGATCACCTCGGGCACACGCGTCGCCGTCAGGGAACAGCCCTCGGCGGTGCAGGTGAAGGTGACCTCGTCGATGAACGGGCGGTGCGGGTCCAGGCCGGAGTGGTCGGTGCCGGTCAGCTCGGACAGTTCGGTGAGGGAGCCGACGCAGGTGAGGTGGTCCTCCTCGCAAGCCCAGATCGGCAGGGGCGTGCCCCAGTAGCGGTTGCGGGAGAGCGCCCAGTCGATGTTGTTGTTGAGCCAGTCGCCGAAGCGGCCGTGCTTGACCGCCTCCGGATACCAGTTGGTCCGCTCGTTCTCCCGGAGGAGCGCGTCCTTGATGGCGGTGGTGCGGATGTACCAGGACGGCTGCGCGTAGTAGAGCAGCGCGGTGTGGCAGCGCCAGCAGTGCGGATAGCTGTGCTCGTACGGCAGGTGCTTGAAGAGCAGTCCGCGGGTGTGCAGATCGGCGACCAGCGCCTCGTCGGCCTTCTTGAAGAACTGGCCGCCGACGAGGGTGATGCCCTCCTCGAAGGTGCCGTCGGGGCGGACCGGGTTCACCACCGGCAGGCCGTACGCGCGGCAGACCTTGAGGTCCTCCTCACCGAAGGCGGGGGACTGGTGGACCAGACCGGTGCCGTCGTCGGTGGTGACGTACTCGGCGTTGACGACGAAGTGGGCGTTCTCGATCTCGACGAGCCCGAAGGGGCGCTCGTAGGCCCAGCGCTCCATCTCCCGGCCGGTGAAGGTCTGCCCGGTGGCCTCCCAGCCTTCGCCGAGGGCCTTCTCCAGCAGCGGCTCGGCGACGACCAGCTTCTCCTGGCCGTCCGTCGCCACCACATAGGTCACGTCGGGGTGCGTGGCGACCGCGGTGTTGGAGACCAGGGTCCACGGGGTCGTCGTCCAGACCAGCAGGGCCGCCTCGCCCGCGAGCGGGCCCGAGGTCAGCGGGAAGCGGACGTAGACGGACGGGTCGACGACCGTCTCGTAGCCCTGCGCCAGCTCGTGGTCGGACAGGCCGGTGCCGCAGCGGGGGCACCAGGGGGCGACGCGGTGGTCCTGGACGAGCAGCCCCTTGCCGAAGATCTCCTTCAGCGACCACCAGACGGACTCGACGTACTCGGGGTCCATCGTGCGGTAGGCGTCGTCGAGGTCGACCCAGTAGCCCATGCGCGTGGTCAGCTCGGCGAAGGCGTCGGTGTGGCGGGTGACCGACTCGCGGCACTTTGCGTTGAAGGCGGCGATGCCGTACGCCTCGATGTCCTTCTTGCCGCTGAAGCCCAGCTCCTTCTCGACGGCCAGCTCGACCGGCAGGCCGTGGCAGTCCCAGCCGGCCTTGCGGCCGACGTGGTGGCCCTGCATGGTCCGGAAGCGAGGGAAGACGTCCTTGAAGACGCGGGCCTCGATGTGGTGGGCGCCCGGCATGCCGTTGGCGGTCGGGGGGCCCTCGTAGAAGACCCACTCGGGCCGGCCCTCGGTCTGCTCCAGGCTGCGGGAGAAGACCTTGGCCTCGCGCCAGAAGTCGAGCACGGCGTGCTCGAGCGCGGGCAGGTCGACCTGGGCGGGCACCTGGCGGTACTGCGTCATCGGATCTTCCTCCGGCGGACATCACGTCTGTAGAAAAATGCAGTCCGTCGGAGGGACGAGAGCACGGGCTCCCGCGGTACCACCCTCCTTGGCGGTGAGCACTGCTCTCACCGCCCCCTCATTGGGGCCGCGATGCCGGTTCTACTCGCCGGCGGGCCGCAGGCCACGGGGGCCGCTGCCGCAGGCTTTCTTCCGGCGACTCAGGGGTGATCTTCACGTCGCGCTCGCCCCCGGGCTCGCACCGTCCCCGGGTCGCTCATGGCTGCGTGCGGCGCTACTCGTCCCCTTCCACGCCTTTCGCTGGGCCCAGTGTACGGGGCTGCGCCCACCGCGGCCGACCGGATATCCCGTCGCCCGAATGGCCATACGGGCGACAGCGGAGTCCGGGCGGCGGATTACGGGGCGGGCAGTGGGGCACAACGGTTGCAGACCCGCCCGGATGGCGTGGCTGTGGTGGTTTGCCCCGTTTGCTGCCGCCTTAGAGTCGATTTATCGTCCCAGCACGACTCGCGTGCAAGATCACATATGTGAAGGGGCCGCGATCATGGTGGCGAAGAAGTCCGCCGTGCAGAAGTCGGCGTCGGCCGGATCGCCCGGCGCGGCGTCCAGGAAATCGTCGGCGAGGAAGAGCACCGTGACAACGACCGCGCGAGTAGCGAAGACGACGCCGGAGAAGAAGGCGCAGGCTGCGGCCGCCAAGACCGCACCCCCGAAGAAGACCGCCGCCAGGAATGCCCCGGCGAAGAAGACGGCCGCGACGACCGCGGCGAAGAAGACCACGGCCCGGAGCGCGGCTCCGGACGAGCGGTCCGGGCCGCAGACGACCGGGCCGGAGCAGGTCACCCCGACCGGGGGCACCGCGCCGGGCACCTCCGGGACGGGCAGGAGCGCGGCGAAGAGGACGGGGCGCGCGGTGAAGTCCGAGGACGGCGGGAAGAGCGCGGGGAAGCCCGCGGCGAAGAAGACGGCGGCACGGGAGCCCGCGGCGAAGAAGGCCGCCAAGAAGACGGCGAAGAAGACCGCCGCGAAGACCACCAGGGCCACCGCCAAGAAGACCACGAAGCGGACTTCGGCCGCCGGGACGGCGGAGAAGATCGCGCCGGCCGCGGAATCCGCCGACGGGAAGACCGCGACCGGGACATCGAGCACGGAGCAGCCCGCGACGCGTAGGGCCACGGCGAAGAAGTCCGCGCCGGCAGGGAAGGCCGCGCAGACCAAGAAGACGGCGCCGGCGAAGAAGGCGGCGCCCGGCGCCCGCAGGCCCGCCGCGAAGAGGACGGGAGCCGCGGCGCCCGCGAAGAAGACCACGGGCCGGTCGGCCGCCGCGTCGAAGGCTCCCGCAGCCGCGCCCGCGGCGCGCGCCACCCCGGCCGCGCCCGGTGATCTCGCCGTACGCCCCGGTGAGTCCCCCTGGACGCCGGAGGAGGTGGCCGGGGCCCGCGCCGAGCTGCGCGAGGAGGCCGAGCGCCTGCGGGACGAACTGCTCGCCTCCGAGACGGCGCTCACCGGCCTGATGCGGGATTCCGGCGACGGCGCCGGGGACGACCAGGCCGACACCGGCACCAAGAACATCACCCGCGAGCACGAGCTGGCGCTCGCCGCCAACTCCCGGGAGATGCTCGTCCAGACCGAGCGGGCCATCGAGCGCCTCGACGCCGGGACGTACGGGCTCTGCGAGTCGTGCGGCAACCCCATCGGCAAGGCCCGGATGCAGGCGTTCCCGCGCGCGACCCTGTGCGTGGAATGCAAGCAGAAGCAGGAGCGGCGCTGAGTGCCCGCACGTGTGTGCCGTACTCTCGTCCTCAGTTCGGCCGGGTATGCCCCGGCCCGTGGACACAGGCTGAGGGACTGACGTGGCAGAGGCGGAGCGGACGATCGGTACTCCAGGGTTCGAGGAGGGGGCGCCGGAGCCGGAGCAGGCCGGGGAACCCGCGCCCAAGGGCAGGCGGCGGATCGCGGTCCTCCTCGGGGTGGCCGCCTTCGCGTACGCCCTGGACCTGGTCAGCAAGATGATCGTGGTGGCCAGGCTCGAGCACCAGCCGCCGATCGAGATCGTGGGCGACCTGCTCAAGTTCGAGGCCGTTCGGAATCCCGGTGCCGCGTTCGGCATCGGTGAGGCCCTGACGATCGTCTTCACCCTCATCGCGGTCACGGTGATCGTCGTGATCGCCCGGATCGCGCGCAAGCTCTACAGCGTCCCGTGGGCCATCGCCCTCGGTCTGCTGCTCGGTGGTGCCTTCGGCAACCTCACCGACCGGATCTTCCGCTCGCCCGGCATCTTCCAGGGCGCCGTGGTCGACTTCATCGCGCCCGCGCACTTCGCGGTGTTCAATCTCGCCGACTCCGCGATCGTCTGCGGCGGGATCCTGATCGTGATCCTGTCCTTCCGCGGTCTGGACCCGGACGGCACGGTCCACAAGGACTGACGTCCCGGCGGCGTCGCACCACGGCGTCCCCGGCGCGCCCTCACCGTGGAGCCGGTGACGGGCGACGTACGAGCTGGCGTACGAGTCGCTGCCCGCAGTCCGGCATACTCGACGGGTGAGCACGCTTCCCGAGATCCGCACGCTGCCCGTACCCGACGGCCTGGAGGGCGAGCGCGTCGACGCCGCCATCGCCCGCATGTTCGGCTTCTCCAGGACCAAGGCCGCCGAGCTCGCGGCCTCGGGCAAGGTCCAGGTCGACGGCGCCACCGCGGGCAAGTCCGACCGCGTTTCCGGCGGTGCCTGGCTCGAGGTGGAGATGCCGCAGGCCGCGCCGCCCGTGCAGATCGTCGCCGAGCCCGTCGAGGGCATGGAGATCGTGCACGACGACGACGACATCGTCGTGATCATGAAGCCCGTCGGCGTCGCCGCCCACCCCAGCCCCGGCTGGAGCGGCACGACCGTGATCGGCGGGCTGGCCGCGGCCGGGTACCGGATCTCGACCTCGGGCGCCGCCGAGCGGCAGGGGATCGTCCACCGCCTCGACGTCGGCACGTCGGGCCTCATGGCCGTGGCGAAGTCCGAGCGCGCGTACACCTCGCTCAAGCAGCAGTTCCGCGAGCGTACGGTCGACAAGCGCTACCACGCGCTCGTCCAGGGCCACCCGGACCCGCTCAGTGGCACCATCGACGCCCCCATCGGGCGCCACCCCCAGCACGACTACAAGTGGGCCGTGACCGCCGAGGGCAAGCCCAGCGTCACGCACTACGACCTGATCGAGGCGTTCCGCGCCGCCAGCCTCCTCGACATCAAGCTGGAGACCGGCCGCACGCACCAGATCCGGGTCCACATGGCCGCCCACCGCCACCCGTGCGTCGGCGACCTCACCTACGGGGCCGACCCCACCCTCGCCAAGCGTTTGAAGCTCGGCCGCCAGTGGCTGCACGCGGTCCGGCTCGGCTTCGAGCACCCGTCGGACGGGAGCTGGGTGGAGTTCGAGAGCACCTACCCGGAGGACCTGCAGCGCGCGCTGGACATCGTCCGCTCCGAGAGCGCATGACGACGGGCGCGTCCTCCGTGTCCCCGTCCTTCCCGCCCGGCGCGCGTCCGCAGGAGCCCGGGCGCGGGTCCGCGTACGAGGTGCGGGTCGCCGTCGGCGACGACGACCGTGCCGCCTGCTTCGCGGTACGTCACGAGGTCTTCGTCGGCGAGCAGGGCGTGCCCGCCGCGATCGAGTCCGACGCTGACGACGCCGTGGCCGTACACGTCCTGGCCACCGGCGCCGACGGGCCGCTCGGCACCGGCCGCCTGCTCCACGGCCGCGCCGCCGCGGCCAGGAACGGCGGCGACGAGGGAGTCGGTGTGCTCGGCCGCCTCGCCGTCACGCGGGCGGCGCGCGGCCTGGGCGTCGGCGCGGCACTGGTGCGCGCCATCGAGGAGGAGGGGCGGCGGCTCGGCCTGACCGCCGTCGACCTCCACGCCCAGGTGCCGGCGATCGCCTTCTACGAACGACTGGGGTACGCGGCCTACGGCGCGGAGTTCCGCGAAGGGGGCATCGCGCACCGCTCGATGCGCAAGCCGCTCCAGCGGGGCGCACGCCCGTAACCGCAGTGGTGCGCACGTCGCCCCGGCGGCGCGTCCCGTCGACACCGCCGCATCCACGGGCCGTTCACGCCTCCGATTCCGCGGGCCGTTCACGTCCCCGAGGCCACGGGCCGTCACGACCCCGCATCCGCGGGCCGTTCACGCCTCCGAGCCCACGGGCAGTCCGCGCCCTCCGCGTCCGCGGGCTGGACGACGGGCGGGTCCTTCGCCCTCCCATGGCAGGCTTGACGCGTTGATCACCTGTTCCTGACCTGCCGGAGCGTGCCGACCGTGGACCAACTGGCCCTCCTCTTCGCCCTGCTCCTGGGAGCCCTGGTCACGGTGCCGCTCGGCGAGCGGCTCGGTGTGCCCCCGCCGGTGCTCATGACGCTCGGCGGGATCGTCATCGCCCTGCTGCCGTTCGTCCCCAACGTCCAGGTGCCGCCCGAGTTCATCCTGCCGCTCGTCCTCCCGCCCCTGCTCTACGCGTCCGTGCAGCGCACCTCCTGGCGGCAGTTCGCGGCCAACCGGCGGCCGATCTTCCTGCTGGCCGTGGCCCTGGTGTTCGTCACCACGGCCGCCGTCGCCGCCGTCGCGCACGCCGTCGTCCCCGGGCTGCCGATCGCCGCCGCGTTCGTGCTCGGCGCGCTCGTCGCACCGCCCGACCCGGTGGCCGCGACCGCGGTCGCCGGGAAGCTCGGGCTGCCGCGCCGCATGGTGTCGATCCTCGAGGGCGAGGGCCTGTTCAACGACGTCACGGCGATCGTGCTCTACCACGTGGCGCTCGGCGCGGCGGTGGGCGGCACGTTCTCCGTACCGGGGGCGGCCGGTGAGCTCGTGCTGTCCGCGGTGGTCGCGGTGGCGGTCGGCCTGGGACTCGGCTGGGCGGCGCACCGGCTGATGGGCCTGCTGGGCGAGGCCACCCTGCAGATCGGCCTGACGCTGCTCGTGCCCTTCGTCTCGTACGTCCTCGCCGAGGAGTTCGAGGGCTCGGGCGTGCTCGCGGTGCTCACCACCGCGCTGTTCCTCGCGGAGTACGCGATGGACCCGGACGACGTCGTCGGGCGGCTGGCCGGGGACACCTTCTGGAACGTCATCGACACCCTCGTCACCGGAATCGCCTTCGGCCTCATCGGCCTGGAACTCCACAACGTCTTCGGCACCGCCACGGGCCGCTGGGGCCAGATGCTCGGTGCGGCCGCCGCGGTCGTCGGGGTCGTCGTCGTGGTCCGGCTGCTGTACCTGCTGCCCGCCGCCTGGGCCGCCCGCCGCATGCACCGCCGCTCGGACGTCGAGGAGGACATCCCGCTGACCTGGCGCGAGACCGTGATCATGTGGTGGGCCGGGATGCGGGGGGTCGCCTCGGTCGCGCTGGCGCTCGCCATCCCCTTCACGGTCGACGGGGGAGGGGACTTCCCCGCTCGCGACGAGATCATCTTCATCGCGTTCGGCGTCGTGCTCACCACCCTGGTGCTGCAGGGCCTGACGCTGCCCTGGCTGGTCAACAGCCTCGACGTACGCCATGACACCGACGTCGAGCGGGAGCAGGAGCGCCGGCTCGCCCTGCGCGTCGCCAAGGCCGCCAAGCGGCGGCTGCGCGAGATCGAGGCGGTCGAGGAACTGCCCGAGGAGCTGTCCGAGCAGATGCTCCGCCGCGCCTATGACCTGGCGTCCCGTATCTCGCCGGACATCGTCGACGAGGAGCGGCGCGAGTCCCACCGCAAGCGCACCCAGCGGGTCCGGCGGGTCCAGCGCATCCAGGGCGAACTGCTGTCGGCCGCCCGCCACGAGGTGCTGGCGGCGCGCAGCGAACCGGGCGCGGACCCCGAGGTCGTGGACCGCGTGCTGCGCCAGCTCGACATGCGGAGCCTGCGCGGCGGCCCGCCGTAGGATCGGAACGGATCTTCAGAAACGCTTGGATCTCTCCCGGCGAGGGGATGGGCAGGATGTCGCGCACAGTCGTGATCAGCGGTGGCGGTACGGGGATCGGGCTCGCGACGGCGAGAACGTTCGCCCGGGACGGTGACCGTGTGGTGCTCATCGGGCGGCGCGCGGAGGTCCTGGAGCGGGCCGCGGCGGAGATCCCCGGCGCGTTCCCCTGCCCGGCCGATCTGACCGATCCGCAGGCGGTGGCCCGCGCCGCGCACCTGGTGTGCGAGGAGTTCGGCGCCGTGGACGTCCTCGTCAACAACGCGGGCGGCAACGGTGGCCTGGAGGCCCCGACCGGCGGAGACGACCCGCTGGCCGCCACCGCCCACGACTGGACGCTCAACTTCCGCCTCAACGTCCTCACGGCCGTGCTCCTCACCGAGGCGCTCCGCGACCACATGGCCTCACCGGGCGGACGGGTGCTCTTCCTCAGCTCGATCGCCGCGCTGCGCGGATCCGGGTCCCACGCGTACGGCTCCGCCAAGGCGGCCCTGCACCCGTACGCGTTCGCGCTCGCCCGGGACCTCGGCCCGCGCGGCGTGACCGTGAACCTCGTCGCCCCCGGCTACATCGAGGAGACCGGGTTCTTCGGCGGCGAGCTGCCGGAAGGACGGCGCCGGAAGCTGATCGACGAGACGCTCAACCACCGGGCCGGTCACCCGGGAGACGTCGCAGGGACGCTGCACTGGCTTGCCTCCCCGGCGGCCGACCACATCACAGCGCAGGTGATCCAGGTCAACGGCGGGGCCGAGCGCGGGCGTTGACGCCGCGGCACGGGAGCGGCACCGCCCGGTTCCGGCACTGCCCGGTTCCGGTTCGGTTCCGGCACCGCCCGGTTCCGGCGGCCAGGAGTCCGGCGCGGACGTCAGCGGAGGACCCCGTCCTCCCGACCCGTCCGGCCGGGGCCGCCCTCGCCGTGGTCCTTCTTGTCCTCCGCGCCGTCCGGGCCGGGACCGTACGTCTCCTGCACCGTGGCCGTGACGATGCGCGGCAGGGCGTACGGGTGCTCCTCGCGCAGCCAGGCGAGCATCCGTTCCCTGACCTCGCAGCGCACCGCCCACACCGCGTCCGCGTCCCGGGCCGTGACCAGGGCTCGTACCTCCATCGTGGTCGGCGTGCTGTCGGTGACCACCAGGCTCCAGTCGCGTCCGTCCCAAGCCGGGCACTCCTGCACGATCTCGTGCAGCCGCTCCCGCATGAGGCCGACGGGCGCGGCGTGGTCGAGATGGAAGAAGACGGTGCCGGTCATCTGCGGACCGCCGCGCGACCAGTTCTCGAAGGGCTGGCTGGTGAAGTACGAGACCGGCATCGTGAACCGGCGCTCGTCCCAGGTCTTCACGGTCAGGAAGGTCAGTGTGATCTCCTCGACCGTGCCCCATTCGCCGTCCACCACGACCGTGTCACCGATGCGGACCATGTCGCCGAAGGCGATCTGCAGTCCTGCGAAGAGATTCCCCAGGGCGGACTGGGCGGCGATACCGGCGACGATGCCGAGGAGACCGGCCGAGGCGAGCATCGAGGCTCCGAGCGTCTTCATGGCCGGGAACGTCAGCAGCATCAGGGCGATGCCCAGCACGCCGACGACCGCGGTCACGACGCGCTGGATGAGGGTGACCTGCGTGCGTACGCGCCGTACGCGGGCCGCGTCCCGCGTGCCCGTCGCGTACTTCGAGTACGCCGACTCCACGATGGCCGCCGAGATCCGGATGAGCAGCCAGGCCGTGGCACCGATGAGGACGATCGTCAGGATCTGGGCGATGCCCTCCCTGTGGGAGGTGGCGATGTGCGTCTGGTCATAGGAACTACGGACCAGGGCGGCGCACAGCACGAACTGGAGGGGTACTCTGCACCGGCGCAACAGGCCCCACAGCGGGGTCTCCGGGTGCCGGGCGTCGGTTCTGCGCAGGATCACATCGACGATCCAGCCGATGACGACGGTCACTGCCACCGAGCCGCCGAACACGAGCACCGGACGCAGCACGTCCTCCATGGACACTTCAGCTCCCTTCGGAGTGGTCGGCCGGGCGCCTGATCGCGCCCACGGCTGTCCACGTACCCACGAAGGTAGCTGGCACGATGTGAGATGAGAGATACACCGAGAGGGAAGTGACCGCCGTGCCGTCCTCGACCATCGTCCTCTTCCACTCGGCCTACGGGCTGCGGCCCGCGGTGCACGCGGCGGCCGACCGCCTCAGGGCGGCGGGCCACGAGGTGCATGTGCCCGACCTGTACGACGGCCGGACCGCCGAGACCGTCGAGGAGGGCATGGAGATCAAGGACGAGATCGGGCAGCACGAGCTGCTCAAGCGCGCGATCACCGCCTCGGCGCCGTTGTCCGACCGCGGCCTGGTCTACGCGGGCCTCTCGCTCGGGGGCTCGATCGCCCAGAATCTCGCCCTCGCGGACGGCAAGGCGCGCGGGCTGCTTCTGCTGCACGGCACGTCCGACCTCGCGGAGAGCGCCACGGCCGACGAGCTCCCGGTGCAGCTCCACGTCGCCGACCCGGACCCGTTCGAGCCGGACGACTGGCTGAACGCGTGGTATCTGCGGATGCGGCGGGCCGGCGCGGAGGTGGAGGTCTTCCGCTACGCCGGGGCCGGGCACCTCTACACCGACCCGGAGCTGCCGGACTACGACGCGGAGGCGGCGGAGGCCACGTGGTCCGTGGCTCTGGGGTTCCTCGACGAACTGGCGTGAGCGGCGCGGGCGGGCGTGAGCGGCGCGGGCGGGCGCGGGCGGGCGCGAGTGGCGCGCGTCGGCATGAGCGGCGCCTTGGCCGGGCCGGTCCGGCGGTCCCGTGAACGCGCGGCTGCCTGCCGCACATGGCGTGTGCGGCAGGCAGCACGGAGAAGGGGCCGGAACCCAGGTGGTGATCAGCGCGTACGGCGTGGCCCACTGGTCGCCGCGTACGGCGTCACACGGTGTTCAGCCCGCAGGGCGTCGGCCGGTGATCAGCTCGCGCGGTAGGCGAGCCAGGACTCCGTCATGCGCTCCACCTGACCCGGCGTGAACTGCGTCATGCACGAGTCGTACGTGTAGTCCATGAAGTTCTTGATCGGGTCCAGGCCCTCGGCGGCGCAGGTGTCGCGGCCGACCGGGCACTCGAAGGCCGGGCTCGACTCGGCCGGGGTGTCGGCGACCATGTCACCGGTGTCCGAGCATCCGTCCTGGAAGGTGTGCCACAGGCCCATCCAGTGGCCGACCTCGTGGGTGGCGGTGTCGCCCTCGTCGTAGTTGGTGGCCGAACCGCCCGGCAGGGACTCGTCGAGGACGACGACGCCGTCCATCTTCGGGTCGTCCGGGTACCAGTCCGGGAAGGTCGCCCAGCCGAGCAGACCGCCGCCGAGGTCCGCGGAGTAGATGTTCAGGGCGCTCGAACCACCCTTGCGGAGCTTGGTCTTCATGGCGCGCTCCTGGGCGCCGTCGGGCTCGAGCTGGTTGTACCACTCGGCGTTGTCGGTGTAGTCGGTCTTGACCAGCTTGAACTTGAACTGGCTGGCGGTGTTGCCGTCGCCCTTGCCCGCGAACGCCTCGTTGAGCACGGTCATCTGGCCGTCGACGTCGGCGGCGGTGAGCTTGCCGGTGGCACCGTCGTGGACGACGTGGAAGTACACCGGGATGGTGGTGGAGGCGGCGGCCCTGGCGGCGAGCATCCGGCCCTGCGGCGACTTGCGGAGCTGCTCGACTCTGCGGTCGAGTCTCTTGTCCATGGCCTTGGCCTCGGCCGCGGACACCTCACCCGGCTCCTTGGCGCCGGGCTTCCCGTACTTGCTGTGGGGGTCGGCCACGCGAGCCGCGGCGCCGGCACCGCTTGTGTCGGCACACTTTTCGGCCGACGACGCAGCCCGGTCCTGGGGTGCGGTCGCGGCGCCGGCCGGAGCCGACAGCGGGGCGAAGGCCATGGCCCCCGCCACCAGTGCGGTGCCGATCAAGCGGTTGCGAAGGCGCGGGGATATACGGGCAGTCGGGCGCATGTGGGCTCCTCGCGAGCACGGTGACGGGTGGGATTTCCGCCCGTCGCCGGGAGATTACGAGGCCCTGTCAGATCTTCAGCAGATTCGATCTGGCCCAATCAACAAGTGGGGCAATTGTGGACGTTGGTGAGAGATCTTCTGACAACTTCCCCACTATGAGACACATCGGTTACGACCGACGTAGCGGAGGTGAGTGGTGTGCCCCGGTTTGTACCCGGAACGCACCACTCACCGCGACCGCTCAGCACCAGTCGTATGCGAAATCGAAGTGGCCGAAAGTGTGCCCTCAGCGGACGGGAGCGTCCACCCTTTCGACCTTCTGCGTGCCGGACTTGGTCCGGTACGAGCGCGTCCACTTCGCCGTGGCGTTGCGGTCGCTCTTGTCGGAGACCGTGTAGTAGTCCATCTGCGTCCGCTCGGCGGCGACGTCGAGGACGCCGTAGCCGTGCGAGTCCAGGTCCACCCACTTGACGTGGCGGTTGGCCGCCTTGATGATCCCCGCCGCGGCCAGCGAGACCGTCTGCGCCGGGACGTGGAGGATGTCGTCGAGGTTGTCCGACGTCACCGAGGTCACCACGAACTCCGTGGCCGCGGACGCCGAGAGCGGATACGTGGCCGCCTTCACTGGCACGTCGTTCGCCCACGCCATGTGGATGTCACCGGTCAGGAAGACCGTGTTGGTGATGCCGCGGTCGCGCAGATGCGCGATCAGTTCACGCCGGTCGTCGGTGTAGCCGTCCCACTGGTCGTTGTTGAACGCCAGCCCCTCCTTGGCCAGCCCCAGCAACTCGAGTATCGGCTCCAGCAGATGGGCCGGCAGCGAGCCGAACGCGAACGGCGAGATCATCACCGAGGTGCCGACCAGCTTCCACGAGGCATCGGAGGAGGCGAGCCCGTTCTTCAGCCAGTCGAGCTGGGCCCGGCCCGTGATCGTACGGTTCGGGTCGTCCACGCCGCCGCTGCCGGTACCCGCCTGCTCCGACCGGAACGAGCGCAGATCCAGCAGATGCAGATCGGCGAGCTTGCCGAAGCGCAACCGCCGGTAGGTCGTGCCCTCGGTGGAGGTGCGCACCGGCATCCACTCGAAGTACGCCTGCTTCGCCACCGCCATGCGCTGCGCCCAGGCACCCTCACCGTCCGGGGTGTGGTTCTCCGCGCCGCCCGACCAGGCGTCGTTGGCGAACTCGTGGTCGTCCCAGATCGCGACGACCGGGTGCGTGGCGTGCAGGGTCTGGAGGTCGGGGTCGGTCTTGTACGTGGCGTGCCGGACGCGGTAGTCGGTGAGGCTGACGATCTCGTGGACGGGGGAGTGGGGGCGGACGACGTATTTCGCCTCCGGGTACTGGCCGGTGCCGTACTCGTAGATGTAGTCGCCGAGATGAAGTACCGCGTCGAGGTCGGCACGGGCCGCGAGGTGGCGGTACGGGGAGAAGTAACCGGACTCCCAGTTGGCGCACGAGACCACACCGAACCGTACGGAGTGGGCGGCGTCGTCGTGCGCGGGCGCGGTCCGCGTGCGGCCGACGGGGGAGGTGGCATCGCCCTGGGTGAACCGGAAGTAGTAGGCGGTGGCGGGGCGGAGCCCGCGGACGTCGACCTTCACGGTGTGGTCGGTGGAGGCGTCGGCGCTGGTGCTGCCCTTGGCGACGACCTTGGTGAAGGACTTGTCCTCGGCGACCTGCCAACCGACCGTGACCTTCGGCCCCTTGCCGGAGCCGGGCATGGCCTCGGGGGTGGGCGTGACGCGGGTCCACAGGAGCACGCCGTCGGGGAGGGGATCGCCCGATGCGACGCCGTGCAGGAAGACGGGGGCTGCGCTTTCGGCAGCCATGGCGCCGGCGGTTCCGACGAGCGGAATCAGCGCGGCGGAGGCGGCAGCGGCCTTGACGACCGTGCGGCGCGTTGTGGTGTTGGGTAGGAAATCGGTCACGGCCGATCAGATTACGGGCGAGTAGGGTCGATGTGGAGAGTGTTGCCGCCTCTTCTTGTCGTGTTCACCGCACGGGCAATCTTGGCTCCGGGGACGAAGCACGAACTGGTAGCTGCCCCGGGACCTGAGAGCGTCAGGGGGCGCGATGGGACACGTCAGACACGGAGGCTGAAACCGTCTGCGCTCGCCGCCGCAGAGTGGAAGCGCTGCATGCAACCGTCGCTTCGCCAAGAGCTGCCTCGTTGAGGCGCGTTCACTCATGGCCGTGCCGCGTCGACTGAGCGGTTCGACTGAACGGGGCGAACGCGGACGGGCGGGGTCGCATGACGCGTGCCGACAGCGACCCCGCCTGCGCCGTGAATCAGCTCTTCTGCTTGAGCGCCTTCTCGTAAGCGGCGTTGAACTGCTCAGGTGTCACGATGGGGGTGCCCTCGGGGGCGCCCTCGACCGCCATCTTCACCCCGTTGACCTTGAAGCTCGGCGTGCCGGACACGTCCTTGGCCTCGTTGAAGCGGTCCTTCATCGCCAGGGCCCACTTGTCGTAGGTGCCGCGCTTCACTGCCTTCTCGAAGGCTGCGTTGCTCTTGAGCTCGTCGACCTTCTTGGCGATCTTCAGCAGGTACGCGTCGTCGGAGAACTTGTCCTCCGTCTCCTTCGGGTGGTTCGCCGGGGAGAACAGCGCCTTCTTGTACTCCAGGAAGGCATCGGGGCTGACGTTCAGGGCGGCTCCCAGGGCGCTGAGAGCGTTCTTGGAACCGGACCCCTTGATCTGCGGGTTCTCGTCGAGGAAGGCGCCCAGGGTGAACTGCAGCTTGTACTTGCCGGCCTTCATGTCCTTGATGACCGTGTCACCACTGGCTTCCTCGAAGCTCGCGCAGACCGGGCAGCGCATGTCCTCGTACACCTCGACGGTGTTCTTGACCTTCTTGTCGCCGATGACGACGACCGTGCCCTTGTCGCCGGAGGTGTTGGCAGGCTTGGTGAACGCCGACTTCTGCGCGGTGCTCACCCAGTCTTCGTTGCTGACCTTGCCGCCGCTGCCGCCCATGTTGCTGACGGCGATGCCGATCCCGGCGGCTATGCCGAGGACGGCGACGATCGAGCCGCCGACGACGAGCTGCCGACGGATCTTCTCCCGCTTCGCCTGTCGGGCGCGCTCCTCGCGGAGGCGCTCGCGTGCGGCTGCCTTGTTTGCCTTGCTGTTGCGGTTGCTCATGGTGAGATTCCTGCTCTTCAAGTCGGTGTCGTCGTGACGTCAGCGGCGCAGTGACGTCACGACGTCACTGATGCGGTGGGGGATGTTCTGTGCCGGGACTTCAGAAAGCCGTCGGGCACGGCGGTCCGCGTCGGCCGACGGAATGAGCGAGCAGGGGGAGGAGCCGCGACGTCGGTGGGCCGAAGGCAGGCCTCGAACGATCGATGGTCTGCTCGGCCGCGTGGGACAACGACGCGACAGCGATCAGCAGCGGCCGGAAGGCAAAGCCCGCGGCTGCCCGCACCAGCCGGGCCAGCGCTGTCTCGCCTCGCCGTAGCCATGCTGCGGCCACGAGGCCGACCGCTACATGGACGGCCAGCAGTAGCCACGGCGTCATAGGGTCGGAGGACAGGTGCGGCAGTGGGGGTACGTCGTCCCGACTCGCCATCCGAGCAAGCGGAGTGCCGAAGTCCCCACCCCGGCAGAGCAGGTCCACCCCGACTGAACGCAGGGGACCCGCCACCGGACCGCCCGCATGGCCGTAACAAGCGTGCTGGCCGGCGGTGAAGACGGTGTCCGCAGCCAGCTCGAGCGGTATGAGCAGCCCGGCGATGGCGCCGAAACGGCGCTCCCGGCCTGCGACGGCGTAGGCGATGGCGAAGACGCCGACGGACAGGCCCGTGACGGTGAGGGCAGGAAGAGGGGCCCCCGAGAGCAGCACGTGTGCGGCAGCGGACATCGTCACGCAGAGCGCGCTGAAGAGCGCTGCGCGTAGTGCCCGCAGGGGTGCCCCGGATATGTCCATCGCGGAGAGTGTGCCATGACCGCGGATAAGAGGTGCCTAAGTGGTCGTACTCGTTCGTCAGGTGCGCTCGCAGGGCGCGCGAGCCTGGGGCGGTCTCACTCGGCGGACCAGTTCGGTCCAATCCAGTACGTGTGTCCGGTTCGCCCTGTAGATCCCTCGGGTCCTGGGTGGGCTGAGCCGTGAGTCGACTGCGTCTGCTTGGCGTGAGGGTGGGCGCACCGCGAAGTGCGCCCACCCATCCCGACTGCTGGTCAGCAATCAGGCGGTGACATCGAGCGGGGGGTAATGGTTAAGCCTTACCCCCGCGGTCGATCGCGCAGTATTTCTTGTCCCCGCTCGATCCGTTCTGGAGGCAAATCTCAACGCTCACCTTTTCCCCCTCCCCGATGGAGAGGTTCTTGCGGGCGCATGAATTTCCGGAGCCGTTGGTGTCCTCAACCGGAACCCAGTGGGATCCGTTGGAGTCCTGCCAGAAGATGTGGCCAATGGCCCTCATCCCGTCCGACCTGTTGTCGCAAACGGTGAATATTTCACCGTCCGAGTAGAATCCAGCAGCTCCCCCGTTGAACGGATCCGTTGTGTTGACGTAGATGTCCGTTCCGGCCACAGCGGGACTGCTGACCAGCAAGACCGCCGCAGCCGCCGCGCCGATTGCAGCCGCCAGTCGCTTGGCGTGCAATTTCATGTTCCCCCCACTTTTTTGTTGTGTGTCGGTCGGATGCGCGCGGAAGGTGAATGGCATTCGCACGCATGCTCCATATGCTTCCCCAGGTGATCCTTCGGAGTCAAGGAATTGCTTGGCGTGTCGGGCGGGGTGCGAGGGCGATAGATTGTCCCTGATGGGCGGTTTGCGCCATTGCGCTAGGTGCTCGATTGGAGAAGGGCCGACAACCTGTTGGTTGTCGGCCCTTACTCTGCCTCCGGCTTGAGACCGGGGCTGTGCGGAAACGGACCAGAATGCTCCGCGCCGAGGTCGGGGTAATCGGATGGATGAATTCCGGGATGTGTCGTTCCCGAATCCCCCCGCGGCTACAGCCCCGGGATCCGGCCGTTGCGGAACAGGTCCACGAAGATCTGGTGGTCCGCCCGCGCCCGCGCCCCGTACTCGTGCGCGAAGTCGACCAGGAGCTGCGCGAAGCCGTTCTCGTCCGCCGCGATCGCCGCGTCGATCGCGCGCTCCGTGGAGAACGGGACCAGCGAGTGGCCGCTCTCGTCGTCCGCCGCCGCGTGCATCGTGGCGGTCGCCCGCCCCAGGTCGCCGACGACCTCGGAGATCTCGGCCAGGTCGTCGATGTCGGACCAGTCGAGGTCCACCGCGTACGGCGACACCTCGGCCACCAGCTGGCCCGCGCCGTCCAGCTCGGTCCAGCCCAGCCACGGGTCCGCGTGGGCCTGCAGCGCCCGCTGCGAGATCACCGTGCGGTGCCCCTCGTGCTGGAAGTACGAGCGGACCCGCGCGTCGGTGATGTGCCGCGAGACCGCCGGGGTCTGCGCCTGCTTCATGTAGATGACGACGTCGTTCTCGAGGGCGTCGCTGTTGCCCTCCAGCAGGATGTTGTACGAGGGCAGGCCCGCACTGCCGATGCCGATGCCGCGGCGCCCGACGACGTCCTTGACGCGGTAGGAGTCCGGCCGGGCGAGGCTGGACTCCGGCAGCGTCTCCAGATAGCCGTCGAACGCGGCCAGCACCTTGTAGCGCGTCGCGGCGTCGAGCTCGATGGCGCCGCCTCCCGCCGAGAAGCGCCGCTCGAAGTCACGGATCTCGGTCATCGAGTCCAGCAGCCCGAAGCGGGTCAGGGAGCGGGCGTCGCGCAGCGCGCCGAGCAGCGCGCCCTGGGCGGTGTCGAGCGAGTAGGGCGGCACTTCGTCGTTCTTGGCGCCGGTGGCCAGCGCGTGGATGCGCTCGCGGTACGCGGCGGCGTACGTCCGCACCAGATCGCTGATCATCTCGTCGCTGAGGGCCTTGGTGTACCCGATCAGGGCCACGGAGGCGGCGAAGCGCTTCAGGTCCCAGGTGAAGGGGCCGACGTACGCCTCGTCGAAGTCGTTGACGTTGAAGATGAGGCGGCCGTTGGCGTCCATGTAGGTGCCGAAGTTCTCGGCATGGAGGTCGCCGTGGATCCACACCCGGGCGGTGCGCTCGTCCAGATACGGGCCGCTGTTCCGCCCGCTCTCGAGGTCGCTGTAGAACAGGCAGGCGGTACCGCGGTAGAAGGCGAAGGCGGAGCCGGCCATCTTCCGGAACTTCACCCGGAACGCGGCCGGATCGGCACTCAGGAGCTGCCCGAAGGCGGTGTCGAAGACGGCGAGTATCTCCTCGCCGCGCTGCTCGGCCCGGTCCGCCGTGTCCTGCTGGGACGACATCGTCGTGCGCCTCCTGGTGCCTTGTGGAGAAGGTCGTGCTTCCGGCTGTTCCAACGCGCGAGGCTACCCGCGAGTGCCCGTGGGCTGTCAGTGCGGAGGCATAGACTTCGAGCCCGAAGCCCCACCCGTCAACCGACGTCCCGCCGGAGGTCCCCAGCCGTGGCAAAGCCGCCGTTCACGCACCTGCACGTGCACACTCAGTACTCCCTCCTGGACGGTGCGGCGCGGCTGAAGGACATGTTCAATGCCTGTCAGGAGATGGGCATGTCACACATCGCCATGACGGACCACGGCAACCTCCACGGGGCGTACGACTTCTTCCAGCAGGCCACCTCCGCCGGCATCACACCGATCATCGGCATCGAGGCGTACGTCGCCCCCGAGTCGCGGCGCAACAAGCGGCGTATCCAGTGGGGTCAGCCGCACCAGAAGCGGGACGACGTCTCCGGTTCGGGTGGTTACACCCACAAGACGATCTGGGCGAGCAACCAGAAGGGCCTGCACAACCTCTTCCGCCTCTCCTCCGACGCCTACAAGGAGGGCTGGCTCACCAAGTGGCCCCGTATGGACCAGGAGGTCATCGCCGAGCACGCCGAGGGACTCATCGCGTCCACCGGCTGCCCCTCGGGTGTGGTGCAGACCCGGCTTCGGCTCGGTCAGGAGGAGGAGGCGCTGAAGGCGGCGGCCGAGTACCAGGAGATCTTCGGCAAGGACCGGTACTTCCTGGAGCTGATGGACCACGGCATCGAGATCGAGCGCCGGGTCCGCGACGGCCTTCTGGAGATCGGCAAGAAGCTCGGCATCCCGCCGCTGGTCACCAACGACTCGCACTACACGTACTCCCACGAGTCGTCCGCGCACGACGCCCTGCTGTGCATCCAGACCGGCAAGAACCTCTCGGACCCGGACCGCTTCCGCTTCGACGGCACCGGCTACTACCTCAAGTCCACCGACGAGATGTACGCCATCGACTCCTCCGACGCCTGGCAGGAGGGGTGCGCCAACACCGCCAGGGTGGCCGAGCTCATCGACACCACCGGCTGGTTCGAGAAGCGCGACCTGATGCCCCGGTTCGACGTCCCCGACGGCTACACCGAGGTCACCTGGTTCCGTGAGGAGGTCAAGCGCGGCATGGGCCGCCGCTTCCCCGGCGGCGTCCCCGAGGACCGGCAGCGCCTCGTGGAGTACGAGATGGACGTCATCATCCAGATGGGGTTCCCGGGATACTTCCTCGTCGTCGCCGACTTCATCATGTGGGCGAAGAACAACGGCATCGCCGTCGGCCCCGGCCGGGGCTCCGCGGCGGGCTCGATCGTCTCGTACGCCCTGGGCATCACCGACCTCGATCCCATCGAACACGGGCTGATCTTCGAGCGGTTCCTCAACCCCGAGCGTGTCTCCATGCCCGATGTCGACATCGACTTCGACGAGCGTCGGCGCGCCGAGGTGATCCGGTATGTGACCGAGAAGTACGGGGCCGACAAGGTCTGCATGATCGGCACGTACGGCACCATCAAGGCCAAGAACGCGATCAAGGACTCCGCACGCGTCCTCGGCTACCCGTACGCGATGGGCGACCGGCTCACCAAGGCCATGCCCGCCGACGTCCTCGGCAAGGGCATCCCGCTCTCCGGCATCACCGACCCCGCCCACCCCCGCTACAGCGAGGCGGGCGAGATCCGGGGGATGTACGAGAACGAGCCGGACGTGAAGAAGGTCATCGACACCGCGCGCGGCGTGGAAGGCCTGGTCCGGCAGATGGGTGTGCACGCCGCGGGCGTGATCATGTCCAGCGAGAAGCTGACCGACCACATCCCGGTCTGGGTGCGCCACTCCGACCAGGTCACCATCACGCAGTGGGACTACCCGACCTGTGAGTCGCTGGGCCTGCTGAAGATGGACTTCCTCGGCCTGCGGAACCTCACGATCATGGACGACGCGGTCAAGATGGTGAAGGCCAACAAGGGCATCGACCTCAAGCTCCTCGACCTGCCCCTGGACGACCCCAAGACCTACGAACTGCTCTGCCGCGGTGACACCCTCGGCGTCTTCCAGTTCGACGGCGGCCCCATGCGCTCCCTGCTGCGCATGATGAAGCCCGACAACTTCGAGGACATTTCCGCGGTCTCGGCCCTCTACCGGCCCGGCCCGATGGGCATGAACTCGCACATCAACTACGCCCTGCGCAAGAACGGGCAGCAGGAGATCACACCGATCCACCCCGAGCTCGAGGAACCTCTGCGGGAGGTCCTCGACATCACCCACGGCCTCATCGTGTACCAGGAGCAGGTGCAGAAGGCCGCCCAGGTGCTCGCGGGCTACTCCCTCGGCCAGGCCGACCTGCTGCGCCGCGCGATGGGCAAGAAGAAGAAGGAAGTCCTCGACGCCGAGTTCGTCAACTTCCAGAAGGGCGCCCGCGACAAGGGGTTCTCCGACGAGGCGATCCAGGCCGTGTGGGACGTGCTGGTGCCCTTCGCGGGGTACGCGTTCAACAAGGCGCACTCCTCGGCGTACGGCCTGGTCACCTACTGGACCGCGTACCTCAAGGCCAACTACCCGGCCGAGTACATGTCGGCGCTGCTCACCTCCGTGCGCGACGACAAGGACAAGTCGGCGGTCTATCTCAACGAGTGCCGCCGCATGGGCATCAAGGTGCTCCCGCCCAACGTCAATGAGTCCGAGGCCAACTTCACCGCCCAGGGTGACGACGTCATCCTCTTCGGTCTCACCGCCGTGCGGAACGTCGGCCAGAACGTGGTGGATTCGATCATCCGCAGCCGCAAGTCGAAGGGGAAGTACACCTCGTTCCCCGACTTCCTCGACAAGGTCGAGGCGGTGGTCTGCAACAAGCGCACGGTCGAATCCCTCATCAAGGCCGGCGCGTTCGACGAGATGGGCCACACCCGCAAGGGCCTCACCGCGCACTACGAGCCCATGATCGACAATGTGGTCCAGGTCAAGCGCAAGGAGGCCGAGGGACAGTTCGACCTCTTCGGCGGCATGGGGGAGGAGTCGGGAGACGACACCCCGGGCTTCGGACTGGACGTCGAGTTCTCCGACATCGAGTGGGACAAGGCGTATCTGCTCGCGCAGGAGCGGGAGATGCTCGGTCTCTACGTCTCCGACCACCCGCTGTTCGGTATCGAGCACGTCCTCAACGACAAGGCGGACGCCGCGATCGCCCAGCTCACCGGTGGTGAGCACTCCGACGGCGCGATCGTGACGATCGGCGGCATCATCTCCGGACTCCAGCGGAAGATGACCAAGCAGGGCAACGCCTGGGCCATCGCGACCGTCGAGGACCTGGCGGGCTCCATCGACTGCATGTTCTTCCCCGCCACCTACCAGCTGGTGTCCACCCAACTCGTCGAGGACGCGGTCGTCTTCGTGAAGGGGCGGCTGGACAAGCGGGAGGACGTGCCGCGGCTGGTCGCGATGGAGCTGATGGTCCCCGACCTGTCCGAGGCTTCCGCCAACGCACCGGTCACCATCACCATCCCGACGGTGAAAGTGACCCCGCCGCTGGTCGAGAAGCTGGGCGAGGTGCTCACCCACCACCGGGGCAGCACGGAGGTCCGCATCAAGCTCCTGGGGGCGCGGAAGACGACCGTGCTGCGGCTGGACCGGCACCGCGTCACCGCGGACCCGGCGCTCTTCGGGGACTTGAAGGTGCTGCTCGGCCCGTCCTGTCTGGCCGGCTGACCAACCGAACAACCGGCGCCGAGGGGCGCGACCTGTGCGGTCGCGCCCCTCGGCGTGCTGGGCTGCCCTCCGGCGACGGTCAGTTGTGACCGAAGCTGCTCTTCCGCTTGCGCTGAGGGGACGACTCGTCCTGACCGGAGGAGTGCGGCTGCTGGCCCTGCGACTCCGGGGACCGGTCCTGCGAGTTCGGGCCCTGCGCGCGCTCGCCCGGGCGCTGCGACGCACCGCGGTTCTTGGGCTGATTCCGATTCTGGTTCCGGTTCTTGGCCATGATCGCCTCCTGTGCGGGGTCTGGAACGTGGCCTGCGGCCCGGGCGGGAGCCGGAACCGCTTCGGATCAACGCTCGCACGGCCGGACACGGAACGCATTCTGAACCATTACCGTGCGTGAAAAGGGCGGGTGGGGCGGTGCCTTGCGTTGCCCCGTCCCCACTCGCCACGCCGATGATCGAGTTCCGACTGATAACCCTCGTACGGTCGGGCAGACTCGAAGTAAATCCGATGCAAAAGCGCCGTTCCGGGGGGCGACGGTCTTCACGAAAGAGGGTGGAACGTGGACCGCTGCGTCGTCCTGGTGGACGCCGGCTATCTGCTGGGCGCTGCCGCGAGCCTCCTCGCCGGAGAGCCCGCACGGGCCCGCATCACCGTCGATCACAGCGCGCTCATCCAGGGGTTGAGAGAGCGCGCCGAAGCCGACACCGAGCGTCCGCTGCTGAGGATCTACTGGTTCGACGGTGCCCCCGACCGCGTCCCGCAGCCCGAGCACCGGCGGCTGCGCGTGATGCCCCGCGTCACCGTCCGCCTGGGCGCTCTGACCCGCAGCGACGGGCGCTGGGCGCAGAAGGGCGTGGACGCCGCCATGCACGCCGAACTGACCGAACTCGCCCGCAATCGAGCGTGTTCCGACATCGTCCTGGTCACCGGTGACGGCGATCTGCTGCCCGGACTGATGGACGCGAAGGAGCACGGCGTCGCCATCCATCTCTGGGCCGTGCAGGCGGCGGACGGTGACTTCAACCAGTCCGAGGACCTGGTCGCCGAGGCCGACGAACGGCGCGTCCTGGACCGCGTCTGGATCACACAGGCCGTACGGGCCAAGGATCTTGTGGGGCCCTGCGCGCCGCCGCCCGCCCCGGGGCCCGAGATCGCCGCGATCCTCTCCGCGCCGCTGCCCGAGTCCTCCGCCCAGGCGCCGGCCACCGAGGCGGGGACGGCGCAGAGTTCGCGGAACGGTTCGGCCGGTCATGCCCAGCCCACGTCGTCCACCGGTGAGACCACGGGCAGCAAGGGCGTACCGACCCCGAAGGACCTCGCCGGACTCGGCCGGGCGCACTCCGGCGGAGTCCACGCGCCGCACCCGGCCCAGCCGCCCGCCGGGAACGCCACCCTGCGGTGGTCCTCCGACCGCGGGTGGGTGGAGCGCGGAGGCACGTCGGAGTCACCGGAGATCGCGGCCCTCCCCACCCTCGCCCAGCTCACCAGCGCCGAGCAGCGCTGGGCCGACCGCGAGGAGGACATCACGGCGGTCAGCGGCGACCCGTTCGAGGTGGGCCAGGTCTTCGCCCGCCGCTGGACCGAGCGGCTGACCTCCCCGGGCCAGCTCCAGCACGTCTCGACCGAGTACCCGCGCATTCCGCACCGCATCGACGGCGAGCTGCTGCGGTACGCGGCCCGCTTCGGCCTTCTGGCCCACAAGGACGACCAGATCGACGAGCACGACCGCTATGCGATCCGGGCCGGCTTCTGGCGCGAGTTCGACACCCGCACGGCGGCCGACCGCACCCCGCCCGCGTCCGGCTGATCCGCCGGCAGCCGGACGGGCCTTCCGGAAGAGGTCGCTTTTCGGGGCGGATCGGGCCCCGCAGGGCGTGGCGGGGTGCCGGACGCGTACTCTCGTTGCTCGTGAGGACGGGCACAGCACAGGTACGGCAGGGCAGCAGAGCCGACGCGGCGGAAGCCTCGCCCGCGTGCGCCGTGCACGACCTGGTGAAGACCTACCCGGCGGCCCGTGCCCGCCGCGGCACCCCCGCCGCCCCGGCCGTGCGCGCCAGCGACGGCATCACCCTGGAGGTCCGCCGCGGCGAGATCTTCGGGCTCCTCGGTCCGAACGGCGCCGGCAAGTCCACCCTCGTACGCCAGCTCACCGGGCTGATGCGCCCGGACTCCGGCCGCGTCCGCGTCCTCGGCCACGACCTCGTACGCCACCCGGACCGCGCCGCCCGCCTCATCGGCTACCTCGGCCAGGAGTCCACCGCCCTGGACGAGCTGACCGTCGCGCTCGCCGCCGAGACGACCGGAAGGCTGCGCGGCCTCGACGCCCGTACGGCGCGGGCCGAGCGCGACGCGGTCCTCGACGAGCTGAGCCTGGCGGACCTGGCCGGCCGGCCGCTGCGGAGGCTCTCCGGCGGCCAGCGGAGGCTGGCGTGCTTCGCGGCAGCGCTCGTCGGCGACCGGCCCCTCCTCGTCCTCGACGAGCCGACGACCGGGATGGATCCGGTGGCCCGGCGCGCCGTGTGGGCGGCCGTCGACCGCCGCCGCGCGGAGCGGGGCGCGACCGTCGTCCTGGTCACCCACAACGTCATCGAGGCCGAGACCGTCCTCGACCGCGTCGCCGTCCTGGAGCGGGGCCGGGTCATCGCCTGCGACACGCCCGGCGGGCTCAAGGCCCTCGTCGCGGACGAGGTGCGGCTGGAACTGGTGTGGCGTGACAGCGCCCCGCTGGACGTGCCCGAGGTCGCCGCGCTCCGCGCCTCGGCCAAGGAGTCGGGGCGGCGCTGGGTGCTGCGGCTCGCCCCGGACGAGGCCCGCGCGGCGGTCGCCGCCGTCACCGGCGGCTCGGCTTTCGCTGCCCTCGACGACTTCACCGTCACCACACCGAGCCTGGAGGATGTCTACCTCGCGCTCGGCGGCCGTACGGAAGGTCTGGTGAAGGGTGACTGACCGCAGGCGTGGCATGGTGGAGCACCGATCCGTATCGAAGGGGAGCAGCGCAACGTGAGTGTCGTGCCCGCGGAGGCGGTGTCCGGGCAGCTCCGGACGACGGCCGGGTCCCAGGACGCCGGAGACCGGGAGGCCGAGGGCCGGGACGCCGATTCCCGCCCCGGCGCGGCGGCCCCGCTCGCCCCTCGCGCACGCCTCCTGCCCGCCCTGGCCGCGGTCTACCGCGCGCAGCTCTCCCGGGCCCGGGTGGCCCGCATCCCGCTGCTGTTCGTCGCGACCTTCCAGAGCGTCGGGATCATGGTGCTGATGCGCGGGGTCGTCGACGGCGGCGACGAGGCGCGCGCCGTGGTCGCCGGGTCGAGCGTCCTCGTCGTGGCGTTCGTGGCGCTCAACCTTCTCGCCCAGTACTTCGGCCAGCTCCGCGCCGGCGGCGGGCTCGACCACTACGCGACGCTGCCGGTCCCGCCGGCCGCCGTCGTGCTCGGCGCGGCCGGGGCGTACGCCTCGTTCACCGCGCCCGGCACCGTCGTCACCGCCGTGGTCGGCAGCCTGCTCTTCGGCCTGCCGCTGACGCATCTGTGGATCCTGCTGGCGGTGATCCCGCTCGCGGGTGCCGCCCTCGCCGGACTCGGTGCCGCACTCGGGCTCCTGGCCCCCCGCCAGGAAATCGCCACGCTGCTCGGCCAGTTGGGCATGTCCGCCGCGCTGCTGCTGGGCGTGCTGCCCGCCGCGCACCTGCCGGGCCCGGTGTCCTGGGCCCGTGACCTGCTGCCCTCGACGTACGGGGTGGAGGCCCTGGCCCGTACGTTCCAGGCGCGGCCCGACTGGCTCGTGGTCGGCGCCGACCTCGCGGTGTGCGCGGGGGTCGGCGTGGTCTCGCTGGCCGTCGCCACCTGGGCCTACCGGCGGGCGGCGGTCCGATGACGCACCCGGACCGGAGTCCTGCTCATTCCGGTACGGCTCCGGCCTGGCACGATGACGGGGTGACCGCACCGATGACACCGCACGACCAGTACCCGCACGACCCGCGCCGGAGTTCCGGCGCCGGAGGGCCGTACCCCGAGAACCCCGGCGGGCCGGGCCTGGGGGTGGAGTTGCGGCAGGGCGCGCTGGTGGCGCTGGCGGTGACGGTCGCCGGGGTGGCGCTGGGCCTGCTCTGGCTCTGGCTGGCCCCGCGGATGCCGCTGGTCTCGGACGGCAAGGCCGTCTTCATCAAGAACTCCGAGGGCGAGGAGGCGATCGGCGCGGACGGGACGTTCGTCCTGCTCGCGGCCGGACTCGGGGTGCTCACCGGCGCGGTGGTGTTCTGGTTCTTCCGGCGCGGCGGCATCGCGATCGTCGTCGGGACGGCGGTGGGTGCGCTGCTCGCCTCGGTCGTGGCCTGGCGGATGGGCGTCTGGCTCGGACCGGCGCAGGACGTGGCGGCGCACGCCCGCGCCGTCGGCAAGGGCAAGACCTTCGACGCGCCGCTGCAGCTCCGGGCGAAGGGCGCGCTTCTGGCGTGGCCGATCGCGGCCACGGCGGTCCACCTCGCTCTGACGGGTGTCTTCGGCCCCCGGGACCCGGAGCCTCCGGTCCACGTCTGAGGTCTGCCGAGGCCCTGCACGCCGTCTCCGGCCGCTTCCGGAGACGGCGGTTCGGGGGAGCCCGGCCCTCCGCGCGGCGTGGTTATGCGCGGCCGATCGGGGCCAGCACCGCGTCCGTCAGCGACGCCAGGTCCGACGGGGCCAGCTCGACCTCCAGCCCGCGGCGCCCCGCCGACACGCACACGGTCCCGTACGACGACGCGGAGTCGTCCAGCACGGTCGGCAGGCGCCGCCGCTGGCCGAGCGGCGAGATGCCGCCCCGTACGTAGCCCGTGGTGCGCTCCGCGACGGCCGGGTCCGCCATCACCGCCCGCTTGCCGCCCACCGCCGCCGCGAGCGCCTTGAGGTCCAGGGACCCGGCGACCGGGACGATCGCGACCGTCAGGGCGCCGTCGACCTCGGCCAGCAGCGTCTTGAACACCCGCTCCGGCTCCACGCCCATCGCCTGGGCCGCTTCCTCGCCGTACGACGCGGCGGCCGGGTCGTGCTCGTACGCGTGCACCGTGAAGTCCGTGCCCGCACCGGTCAGGGCGACCGTGGCGGGCGTTCCGCCGGCGCCCGCCTTCTGCTTCTTCTTCCCCAAGGTCCTCGGTTCCTCGCTCAGTTGGGAATCGTCGGCTGCCGCGTGAGATCGATCGCCGGCAGCGACGGGATGCCCCGGATCAGCGTGCTCTCGGTGCGGAGGATCTTCAGCTCCTGCCGGAGCCGTTCCGCCGTGGTCGGGGCCTCCAGCAGGCGCTGCTTCGCCGGGGTGTCCAGCACTGCCGCCGCGCCGACCAGGTACGACAGCACGGACGGCTCGTCGGGGAGATCCTGCTCGTCCATCAGCGACCGCTCGTTCGCCCCCGCCAGCCGCTTCTGGTACGTGCGGAAGGCCCGCATGACGCCCGAGGCGAGAGCCCCCGCGCCCTCGCCCTCGTCCTCCTCGAGCAGCTCGGTCTCGGCCATCAGATAGGCCCCGGACGCCTCGACCGAGCGCAGCCGGAAACGCGTGGTGCCGGTGGCCAGGATGTCGAAGCCGCCGTCGCTCTTCTCCCGGATGGTGGCCGCGTCCGCGACACACCCGACCGGGTGGAATGCCTGCAGCGGGTCCTCGCCGAAGCCGGCGGAGGGGCCCCGTTCGGGCAGGGCCGTGGCGTCCGGCATGCCGGGAGCGCTGGGCGCGACCTCGTGGCCGTCGCGGATGGCGACGACGGCGAACCGGCGCGGCGTCTCCTCGTCCAGCTTCAACAGGTCGCGCATCAGGGCGCGATACCGCTGCTCGAACACGTTGAGGGGCAGCACGAGACCCGGGTACAGCACCGAATTCAGCGGGAAGAGTGGCAGGCGCGCGACAGTCACAACGGTCTAGCCTAATGGCCGGTCGCCGCGGCCCGGCCGGACCGCCGACGCAAGGGCATGGTGGAGGCGACCTGGATGCGGACGCCGTCGCGCAGTTCCAGGAACTGCCCGAGCGGGTCGTCGGAGACATGGCTCCAGGGGAACGTGGTCGCGTACGGGCCGATCAGCCGGAACTGTTCGAGCGCCTCGGCCCAGCGCCCGCGGACGATCAGCACGTAGGTGAGAAGGTTCCGGACCTCGGCGGGCCAGGGGTCGCCGGGCACGTAGCGGGCCGACAGGGCGACGGCCAGATCCGCCGCCTTGTCGATACGGCCGCTGAGGGCGACCAGGGTGCCGCCCTCCCGCTGCCGCTCCTCCGCCAGCAGCGCCGCCAACGCGGCCCGTACGGGCAGGGCTTGCAGCAGCGAGCCGGGGAGCGCCTGCTCGGCCGCCTGCTCCGCGAAGTCGAAGGACTCGTGGTGGGAGCCGTACCAACGGGCGCTGAGGTACTGCAGCGCGGCGACATGGCACCCGTAGTGGTGCGAGGAGCGCTGGACCGCCTCGGCCCAGAGCGCGTCGAAGTCGCCGCGCGGGGCCCGCGTGCCGCGCGCGTGGTCGAGCGCGAGGCGCCACGGCACGGGGTCGCCCGGGGACGCCTTGGCCGCCGCCTCGATGAGTGGCGTGGTCTCGCGCAGCGGCTCGGCGCGTCCGGGCCGTTCCCACGCGGCCCGTACGGCGCGTTCCGCCCGGATCAGCGCCGCGTCCGGGTCGTGGGGCGAGGCGGCGAGCCACTGGGAGAACCAGTCGGAGCGGTGGCGCGCGAAGACCGCGAGGCAGATGGCGTAGCGGTCGCGCGACTCCCATTCGGCGGCCTCGCGGGTCGCCGCGAGCAGGGCGGCCGCCGGGCGGTGCTCGCCCCGTCCGGCGGCGGCGAGCGCCGGGCCGAGGCGTTCGTCGGGCGCGTCGAGCAGCACGTCGTCGTCGGGCGGCAGACCGGCGGCGAGGAGGGGGGTGTGGCGGATCATGCGAGCCGTGGTGATCAACGCACGGAGGAAGACCACGGTGCCTCCGGCCTGTGGGGGGACAAGGAGAATGTCCGGATTGTCTTATGGGTCTGGTGCACGGTACTGCGCTCATTGAAAGGTGCAGGTCGGGGGCGCGCCAGGGCAATTCGGTGAAGCTTTTGCATCGATGGAAAGGTTGCTTGCGGAATGGTCAATACCGGGTAAAGAGTGCAGGTGGCAGGGGGCGTGAAAGGCCGCCAGGGTAAGCGGTTGCCGCGCCTCCCGTGCTCCCGTGCGCCCCGTGCTCCCCGCTCACGCCTCCGCGTCGTTCACCTGCGCCTCTGTCCTGCCCCTGTCCTGCGCGGGGCCGCCCGGCCGCCGCCGCTCATGAGCCGTGCTGCTTCGCCCTCCGGCATGCCGTGCACGAGCCCGGCGACGGCATGGCGGCGGCCGGCGCGGCGTGGCGTGGCGGCGGGTCGGCACGGCACGCCGGAGGGCGGCACGGCGCGGTCGCGGTCGGCGCGGCGTGGCCACGGTCGGCCACGGCATGGCGGCGGGTCGGCTACGGCGCGGGCCGCGGGTCAGCTACGGCGCAGGACGCGCGACACGCCCGCCGCGACCGTCGTGGCGAGGATCCAGCCCAGCAGGATCAGAACGGTGGCCGTCCACTGGAAGCGGCCCTCCGGTTTCCAGAACGTCGCCTGCCCCAGGTCGATCACCGGCAGCAGCAGGTCCAGGGCGTACAACATGGCGTTCCACTGAGGTGTTTCGCCGTCGCGCAGTTCCGTCGGCGGATTCCGGTCGAAGATCAGCGTGCCGACCGCCCACAGAACGGCCATCCACAGCGCCGCCCGCCCCGGCTTGTAGCCGTACGCCACCGTCCAGTCCTGGAGGTAGCCCCACAGCTTCCCCGCCAGCGGCAGCGTCTCCCGGCGCCGCCGCTGCTTGGCCAGCAGCACCGCCCGCGCGTCCGAGTCCTCGCCGCTGGCCCGCATCGCCGCCGCCAGCTGCTCGTACGGCTCGGGGGCGTACTCCGGAGTCGCCGCGGCCACCCACTCCAGCCGCTCGGTCAGCGGGAAGGAGCCGCGCGGTATCAGCGTCTCGTAGGCGAATCCGGCCATCGCCAGGCCGCCGGGCCCCGGCCAGCTCGCCGCCCGGTCGACGAGGTTGACGACCTTCGCGCCCGAGAGCACCACCCGGCCCCGCTCCGGCCGCTCGCCGAGGAAGCGCAGCTCGGGGGTCTGGATGCGGCGCAGCGACACCTCCTGCCCCGCGTCCATGACGAAGCGGGCCTGGTAGAAGTCGACGGCGTCGCCGAACCGCCCGTCGTCCAGCCGCACCCCGCCCTCGCATTCGAAGTGCTGGATGCGCGTGCCGCGGGTCGGCGTGATCCCGTACGGCGGGGTGGTGCCGGAGGAGCCCGCGAGCGGCGAGGAGCTGAGTCCGGCCGCCGTCATGTAGAGCGAGCGCTCCACGGTGAGCTGCGGGGCGTTGAGCGCGCGCCGTCCGTACGGGTTGCTCAGCCGGGTGCCGCGCAGGCTCAGCGACACCCCTATCTGGGCGCCGCGCATGCTGAACTCGCCGTACGACTGCATCATCTCGGCCTGCAGATCCTGGGCGACGGTCATGCCGTCCGCCGAGATGGAGCGGCCCTTGCGGTCCTTGTAGACCGTGAGCTGGTTGAGCATGAGGTCGGTGCCGATGTGCGCGTCGGTGAGGCGTATGCCGCTGCGCACCGTGCAGCGGGCGAGGTGCAGGTCTCCCTCGGTGGTCAGCCGGGCGGCCTCGAGCCGGGGTATCGCGCAGGACACCAGGCGCAGGGTGGAGAAGCGGGACTCGGGCAGCAGGATCTCGTTCTCGAAGCGGCAGCCGAACAGCTCGACGTACGGCTCGACGGTGCCGCCGGACAGGTCGAGCGTGCCGGTGATGTACGCACCGGTCAGCTTGAGTGCGGCGACCCGCCCGGGCTGCGGGGGCGGGCCGTCGAGGAGTAAGAGCGCCACGATGCGCGCGCGGACGGCGCGGTCGGGCCCCCAGTGGTACTGGCCCTCCGGATCATCGTGTACGGGATTGCGAGTGCGAAGATCATGAGTGCTTCCATTGCGAAACGCCTGCCACATCCCCCACTCGGCCGGGGTCAGCTCCAGCCCCTCCGGCGGCTCACCGTCACCTGCTCCGGACACCTCCGCAGCCCCCTTTCCGTGCCGCGCGGCCCACACGGCTCCTTCAAGCTCCCTATTCCCGTTCCGTAACGGGCTGAACGCTAACGGTCAGCAGTGTCAAGGAATTCGCCGCAGGGGCGTGTATCAGCCACTGATACGCGCGACCGCGCAGCGGAACAGGTCTGAGACAATTGGCTCCGTGATCTCGCGAATCGATCTGCGCGGTGACGCCCTCCCCGAGGGTGCCGCCCTGCGTGACCTGCTGCCCCGTGCCGAGTTCGACGTCGAGGCCGCCCTGGAGAAGGTGCGGCCGATCTGTGACGACGTACGGCATCGCGGCACGGAAGCGCTGATCGACTACGCGGGAAAATTCGACGGTGTGCGGATCGAGCGGGTCCGCGTACCCGCCGAGGAGCTCGACCGGGCCCTGGCAGAACTGGACCCGCAGGTGCGTGCCGCGCTGGAGGAGTCGATCCGCCGCGCCCGCCTCGTCCACCGTGAGCAGCGCCGCACCGACCACACCACGCAGGTCGTGCCCGGCGGCACGGTCACCGAGCGCTGGGTGCCCGTGCAGCGCGTCGGCCTGTACGTCCCGGGCGGCCGCGCCGTCTATCCGTCCTCCGTCGTGATGAACGTGGTCCCGGCCCAGGAGGCGGGCGTCGACGCCGTCGCCGTCACTTCGCCCCCGCAGAAGGCGTTCGGCGGGCTGCCGCACCCCACGATCCTCGCGGCCTGCGCCCTGCTCGGCGTCGACGAGGTGTACGCCGCCGGCGGCGCCCAGGCGATCGCCATGTTCGCGTACGGCACGGACGAGTGCCTGCCGGTCGACCTCGTCACCGGCCCCGGCAACATCTACGTCGCCGCAGCCAAGCGCCTGCTCAAGGGCCGTATCGGGATCGACGCCGAGGCGGGCCCGACCGAGATCGCGGTCCTCGCCGACGCCACGGCGGACCCCGTACACGTCGCCTCCGACCTCATCAGCCAGGCCGAGCACGACCCGCTGGCCGCCGCCGTCCTCGTCACCGACTCCGTCGAGCTGGCCGAACAGGTCGAGACCGAGCTGAAGACCCAGGTCGCCGCCACCCGCCACCGCGAGCGCGTCGGCGAGGCGCTGGCAGGACGTCAGTCCGCGGTCGTCCTCGTCGACGGCCTGGACGAGGGACTGCGGGTCGTCGACGCCTACGCCGCCGAGCACCTGGAGATCCAGACCGCCGACGCCTCCGCCGTCGCCGCGCGGGTCCGCAACGCGGGCGCGATCTTCGTCGGACCCTACGCCCCCGTCTCGCTGGGCGACTACTGCGCCGGATCGAACCACGTGCTGCCCACCGGTGGCTGCGCCTGCCACTCCTCCGGCCTGTCCGTGCAGTCCTTCCTGCGCGGCATCCACGTCGTGGACTACACCCGCGACGCCCTCGCCGAGGTCACCCACCACGTCGTGACCCTCGCCGAGGCCGAGGACCTGCCCGCGCACGGGGCCGCTCTCAAGGCCCGGTTCGACGGAGAGGTGCCCCGCTAGTGCCCGGCATCGACGACCTCCCCATCAGGGACGAGCTGCGCGGCAAGTCCCCGTACGGCGCGCCGCAGCTCGACGTGCCCGTGCGCCTGAACACCAACGAGAACCCGTACCCGCTGCCCGAGCCGCTCGTACGGCGCATCGGCGAGCGCGTCACCGAGGCCGCCCGCGAGCTGAACCGGTACCCTGACCGGGACGCCGTGGAGCTGCGCACCGAGCTGGCCGCATATCTCACGCGGACCACGGGACACGCGGTGGAACGGGCCCAGGTATGGGCCGCCAACGGCTCCAACGAGATCATCCAGCAGCTCCTCCAGGCCTTCGGCGGCCCCGGCCGCACGGCCATCGGCTTCGAGCCCTCGTACTCGATGCACGCGCTGATCAGCCGCGGCACCGGCACCGGCTGGATCTCCGGACCGCGCACCGAGGACTTCACCATCGACGTGGACGCGTCGGCCGCCGCGATCGCCGAGCGGAAGCCGGACGTCGTCTTCGTCTGCTCGCCGAACAACCCCACCGGCACGGCGGTCGAGGCCGAGACCGTCCTCGCGCTGTACGAGGCCGCGCAGGCCGCGAAGCCCTCGCTCGTCGTGATCGACGAGGCGTACGGGGAGTTCAGCCACCGCCCCTCCCTGCTGCCGCTGATCGAGGGGCGCCCGAACCTGGTGGTCTCGCGCACCATGTCCAAGGCCTTCGGCGCGGCCGGGCTGCGCCTGGGCTATCTGGCCGCCGACGCGGCGGTCGTGGACGCCGTCCAGCTCGTCCGCCTGCCGTACCACCTCTCGGCCGTCACCCAGGCCACCGCGCTGGCCGCCCTCGAACACACCGATACGCTGCTCGGGTACGTCGAACAGCTCAAGACCGAGCGGGACCGGCTGGTCGCCGAACTGCGCGCCACCGGCCTCGAGGTCACCGAATCGGACGCGAACTTCGTGCAGTTCGGCCGCTTCGACGACGCCCATGCCGCATGGCAGGCCCTGCTGGACCGCGGTGTGCTGGTCCGTGACAACGGCGTACCGGGTCGCCTGCGCGTGACCGCGGGCACCCCGGATGAGAACGACGCGTTCCTCGATGCGGTGCGCGATCTGATGAAGGAGTTGAACCGATGAGCCGCGTAGGCCGCGTGGAGCGCACCACCAAGGAGACGTCCGTCCTCGTCGAGATCGACCTCGACGGCACCGGCAAGGTCGACGTCGCCACCGGGGTCGGTTTCTACGACCACATGCTCGACCAGCTCGGCCGCCACGGGCTCTTCGACCTCACCGTCAAGACCGACGGCGACCTGCACATCGACAGCCACCACACCATCGAGGACACCGCGCTCGCCCTCGGCGCCGCCTTCAAGCAGGCCCTCGGCGACAAGACGGGCATCTACCGCTTCGGCAACTGCACCGTCCCGCTGGACGAGTCGCTGGCGCAGGTGACCGTCGACCTCTCGGGCCGCCCGTACCTGGTGCACACCGAGCCGGAGAAGATGGCGCCGATGATCGGCGAGTACGACACGACCATGACGCGGCACATCTTCGAGTCCTTCGTGGCTCAGGCGCAGGTCGCCCTGCACATCCACGTGCCGTACGGGCGCAACGCCCACCACATCGTCGAGTGCCAGTTCAAGGCCCTGGCCCGTGCCCTGCGCTACGCCTCCGAGCGCGACCCGCGCGCGGCCGGGATCCTGCCGTCCACCAAGGGCGCGCTGTGACCCACGCGCCGCTGCGCCGCGCGGGCGGAGAAGCGAACGGAATGATGCAGTGACGAAGGGCCCGGGCAGCCGCCGGGCGAACGAAGGGACGTCGTGAACACCCTGTCCACCCTCCTGATCCTCGTCGGGCTGTTCCTGCTCGGCGGAGTGATCTCCTTCTCCAAGCAGAAGATGCCCAAGGGCGTGATCGTGGCGCTCGGCATCGCCTGCGTGATGTGCCTGGCCGCCGGTGTCCTGCGCCTGGACGGGGTGTTCGCATGAGCACCGGGGCCGCGAAGCGCGTCGTCGTCTTCGACTACGGCTTCGGCAACATCCGCTCCGCCGAGCGCGCCCTCGCCCGGGTCGGCGCCGATGTCGAGGTCACCCGGGACTACGACACGGCCATGAACGCCGACGGTGTGCTCGTCCCCGGTGTCGGCGCGTTCTCCGCCTGCATGACCGGGCTCAAGGAGGCCCGCGGCGACTGGGTCGTCGGGCGCCGCCTGGCCGGCGGACGGCCCGTCCTGGGCATCTGCGTCGGGATGCAGATCCTCTTCACCCGGGGCATCGAGCACGGCGTCGAGGCGGAGGGGCTCGACGAGTGGCCCGGCACCGTGGGACCTCTGAAGGCCGACGTCGTCCCGCACATGGGCTGGAACACCGTCGAGGCGCCCGAGGACTCCCGGCTCTTCGCGGGCCTGGACGCCGGTGCCCGCTACTACTTCGTGCACTCCTACGCCGTGCGCGACTGGGAGCTGGAGACCGGGAACCCCCACATCCGCGCGCCGAAGGTCACATGGGCCACGCACGGCGAGCCGTTCGTCGCCGCCGTCGAGAACGGCCCGCTGTGGGCCACCCAGTTCCACCCCGAGAAGTCCGGCGACGCCGGCGCCCAGCTCCTGACCAACTGGCTCGGCACCCTGTGAGCCCGAGCCCCGACAGTCCCGTGTCCCCCCTGAGCCCCGAAAGCACTGAGAGCCCCGTGATGCCGAAGCTCGAACTCCTTCCCGCCGTCGACGTCCGCGACGGCCAGGCCGTCCGCCTCGTCCACGGCGAGTCCGGCTCCGAGACCTCGTACGGCGACCCCCTCCAGGCCGCCCTCACCTGGCAGCAGGAGGGGGCCGAGTGGCTGCATCTGGTCGACCTGGACGCCGCGTTCGGCACCGGCGACAACCGGGCGCACATCGCCGAGGTCACCCGCGCCATGGACATCAAGGTCGAGCTGTCCGGCGGCATCCGCGACGACGACACCCTGGCCGCGGCGCTGGCCACCGGCTGCACCCGCGTCAACCTCGGCACCGCCGCCCTGGAGACCCCCGAGTGGGTCGCCAAGGTCATCGCCGAGCACGGCGACCGCATCGCCGTCGGCCTGGACGTCCGCGGCACCACGCTCCGCGGCCGCGGCTGGACCCGCGACGGCGGCGACCTCTACGAGACCCTGGCCCGCCTGGATTCCGAGGGCTGCGCCCGGTACGTCGTCACCGACATCGCCAAGGACGGAACCCTGCAGGGCCCCAACCTCGACCTGCTGAGGAACGTCTGCGCCGCGACCGACAAGCCCGTCGTCGCCTCCGGGGGCGTCTCCTCGCTGGAGGACCTGCGGGCCATCGCCGGTCTCGTCCCCGCAGGTGTGGAGGGCGCGATCGTCGGCAAGGCGCTCTACGCCAAGGCGTTCACCCTGCGAGAGGCGTTGGAGGCGGTGTCCGGATGAGCGAAGGCGTGCAGCGAGTGCAGTCCGACAGCCCGTGGGAGGAGACGATCGGCTTCGCGCGTGCTGTCGCGGCCGGCGACCGGGTCCTCGTATCGGGCACGATGCCGTTCACCGGCAGAGTGCTGCAGGGCGAGGGCGACCCGTACGAGCAGGCGCGAGCGGCGTTCCACAACGCCCTCACCGCGCTCAAGAAGTTCGGCCTCGGAGCCGAGGACGTCATCCGTACCCGCATGTACCTCACCCACCAGCGCGACGTCGACGCCGTCGGCCGCGCGCACCACGAGATCTTCGGCGCCGTACGCCCGGCCGCGACGCTCGTCGTGGTCTCCGGCTTCGTCGACTCGCGCGTCCTGGTCGAGGTGGAGATCGAAGCGTTCCGCAGTAACTCCGAGGAGTCCGCGCCATGACCCTGGCGGTCCGAGTCATCCCCTGCCTGGATGTGGACGGCGGCCGTGTCGTCAAGGGCGTCAACTTCCAGAACCTGCGCGACGCGGGCGACCCCGTCGAGATGGCCAAGCTGTACGACGCCGAGGGCGCCGACGAGCTGACCTTCCTCGACATCACGGCCTCCTCGGGCGACCGCGAGACGACGTACGACGTCGTGCGGCGCACGGCCGAGCAGGTCTTCATCCCGCTCACCGTGGGCGGCGGGGTCCGGACGACCGACGACGTCGACAAGCTGCTGCGCGCCGGGGCCGACAAGGTCGGTGTCAACACCGCGGCCATCGCCCGGCCCGAGCTGATCCGCGAGATCGCCGAGCGCTTCGGCAGCCAGGTGCTGGTGCTGTCCGTCGACGCCCGGCGCTGCCCGGAGGGGACGGTCACCGCGTCCGGCTTCGAGGTCACGACGCACGGCGGGCGGCGCGGTACGGGGATCGACGCGGTGGAGTGGGCGCACCGGGCGGCCGAACTGGGCGCGGGCGAGATCCTGTTGAACTCCATGGACGCCGACGGGACGAAGGACGGCTACGACACGGCGATGATCGAGGCCGTCCGCAAGCAGGTCACCATTCCGGTGATCGCGTCGGGCGGCGCGGGGAAGCTGGACGACTTCCCTCCGGCGGTCGCGTCCGGCGCGGACGCGGTCCTCGCCGCCTCGGTCTTCCACTTCGGCGATCTGCGGATCGCCGAGGTCAAGCAGAGGCTACGGGCGGCGGGCCACCCGGTCCGCTGAACCCGCGCCCGCTCGGCCCCGCCGGTCGGCTGACCCCGCGGGCCCGCTCGGCCTGGCGGGTTTGCTCGGGTCCGCGGGTTCGCTCGGTCCGCGGAGCCCGCGGTCCGTCGACTGCCCCCATTCCGCGGCCTGTTGGTCCGCGGACCGGTCGCCATTCCGGGACGCCCGGGGCCCGGTCGGCCCGTTGCTCCGCACGGCACGGGCCGACCCGCACATGGCTCCGGTCCGCCAACGGCCCCGTACGGGCGCGGGCGGACCGGAGACCGGTGTTCCGCGGTCCGCCGGGCTCGCCGGGCTCCCGCGGTCCGGGACTGCCCCGGACCGCCGTGGTCCTACATGGGCAGGCCGAGCGGCGCGTCCTGCGCCCGCGCGACGGCTTCCTTGTCGCCCTCCATCTCGACCTTCGCAACGCGCTGACGGCCGAAGAGGAACAGCGTCAACTCGCCCGGCTCCCCGGTGACGGTGACCACGGGCGTGCCGCGGCGGGCGACCGCCGTACGGCCGTCGGGACGGCGGACGACCAGCCCCACCGTGGACTTGCGGCCCAGCAGCCGTGCCCCGCGCTCCAGGCGCGTCCACAGGACGTCGGCGAACACCGGGTCGAGCTCACGCGGCGTCCAGTCGGGCTGGGCGCGCCGTACGTCCTCGGCGTGCACGAAGAACTCCACGGTGTTCGCCGCTTCGTCGATCTGCTTGAGCGCGAACGGGGACGAACGCGGCGGGCCGGTACGGATGAGCTGGATCAGCTCCTCGTACGGCTTCGCGGCGAACTCGGCCATCACCCGCTCCAGACGCGAGGCCAGCGGCTTGAACACGATGCCCGCGGCCGCGTCCGCCCGTCGCTCCCGCAGCACCACGTGTGCTGCCAGGTCGCGGGTCGTCCAGTCCTGGCACAGCGTCGGCGCCCCGGGGCCGGCGGACTCCAACAAATCGGCGAGAAGAAGGCGTTCACGCTTCGCATGGGTCGACATACGGCCAGCGTACGACCGGCCCGGGCACCCGGCCAGGACGCGCCCCGGCGCGGCCGGGGTCCGGTCACGCGCGGTCGCGTGCCGCATCCGGCGGTGGCCGGCCGGGCAGCGGTCGGGTCAGCCGGGCAGCGGTCGGGTCAGCCGGGCAGCGGCGCGGACAGCTTCTTCCCGCCGATGCGGTCGCTGAGCGTCATCGCGCAGGAGATCCGCTTCTCCTGGCGGACCCGGTAGGTGTCCAGGGACGGATAGAGGGCGTAGTTGAAGTACTGGCGCCCGTCCTCCGGAACCGACTTCATCCGGTCCGCCACGGCCGTCTCGCACAGCTCGAGCGCCTTGTCCTGGAGCTGTGTCTCGGAGGTGTACGACCCGCTGAGCGTCCGGCTGGCTATCACCTCGCCGTCATGAGGGCCGCCGCACGAGCGCGTCTCGATCGCGTCGACCGAACTGTCCAGCGCCGGGTGGTCGAAGCACTTGCCCGGTGCGAGGGCGACGAACGGCACCAGGTCGCCGGGCGAGGAGGACGCACCGCCGGTCGGGGCGTCGGCAGGCGCGGAGGGGGTCGTGACGTCGCCGCCCGCCGGGCCGTCGCTCGACCGGTCCCCGGAGGAGGCGCGCGGCTTGGCGTCGGCTGTGGCCCCGCTGTCGCCCGAACCCGCCAGGAGCAGGAAGCCGCCCACGGCGAGACCGGTCACCAGCACCCCGGCGATGAAGATCGCGGCGACCTTGGGGCCGCTCGGCCCGCCGCCGGAGGGCGGCTGCGGCGGGGGATAGGCGCCGTAGCCGCCGGGGCCCATGCCCTGCGGCGGGCCGTAGCCGACCGGCGGCTGCCCGTAGCCGGGCCCCTGACCGTAGGCGGGCCCCTGCCCATGACCGGGCCCCTGTCCGTATCCGGGCGGCTGCCCCTGTCCGTACGCCGGCGGCTGTCCCTGGCCCGGCTGTGCCTGCTCGGGCCCCTGGCCCTGCCCGCCGGCGGGGCCGAATCCCTGCGGGGGGCCGAAGCCGCCCCCGGAGGAGGGCGGCGTGGGCTCGTGCGGCGAGGGCGGGAACGTCATGCGGGAAGCATGCCCTATCGCACCGACAATCAGCCCATCGGCCCACGCGCCATGGGGAGTCGAGGACCGGCCGTGCTGTCCGCCCCTGCGCCCCGGCCGCCACCGGAAGCCATCGGTCCGGGGCGCTGCGCACACGTGCACGCTGCGCACACGGGCGCAGGGGCGCTGCGCACACGCGGCACAATGGAGTCCATGTCCAGCACCCAGCGCCCCTCCGACCTCGACCCCGCCATCGCCGCCCGCCTGAAGCGGAGCGCGGACGGGCTCATTCCGGCCATCGCCCAGCAGTACGACACGGGCGAGGTCCTCATGCTCGGGTGGATGGACGACGAGGCGCTGCACCGCACCCTCACGAGCGGCCGCTGCACGTACTGGAGCCGCAGCCGTCAGGAGTACTGGGTCAAGGGCGACACCTCGGGCCACGTCCAGCACGTGAAGTCCGTCGCCCTCGACTGCGACGCCGACACGGTCCTGGTGAGGGTCGACCAGGTCGGCGCCGCCTGCCACACCGGCGACCGCACCTGCTTCGACGCAGGTGAGCTGCCCATGGACACGTCCGCGCGGGAGCCGCGGGCGGACTAGGATCCCGCCCCATGACCACGGGTGCTGCCACGATGGACCTCGAGACCTTCCGCAAGCTGGCGGCCGACCGCCGCGTCATCCCCGTCAGCCGCAGACTGCTGGCGGACGGGGACACTCCGGTCGGCCTCTACCGCAAACTCGCCGCCGAACGCCCCGGCACCTTCCTGCTGGAGTCCGCGGAGAACGGCCGCTCCTGGTCCCGCTACTCCTTCGTCGGCGTCCGCAGCGCCGCCACCCTCACCGTCCGGGAGGGCCAGGCGCACTGGCTGGGCACACCGCCCGTCGGCGTACCCGTATCCGGTGACCCGCTGGCCGCGCTGCGCGCCACCGTCGAGACCTTGCACACCCCGCGCGACCTGGCCGCACAGGAGCATCTGCCGCCGTTCACCGGCGGCATGGTCGGCTACCTCGGCTACGACATCGTGCGGCGGCTGGAGCGGATCGGCGACAGCACCGAGGACGATCTGCGCCTTCCCGAGCTGACCATGCTGCTCACCTCGGACCTCGCCGTCCTCGACCACTGGGACGGCACGGTCCTGCTGATCGCCAACGCCATCAACCACAACGACCTCGACACCGGCGTCGACGAGGCGTACGCGGACGCGGTGGCCCGTCTCGACGCCATGGCCGCCGACCTCTCACGTCCGGTTCCGGCGAGCGCCGCCGTCCTGCCGCCCTCGCAGGTGCCCGACTTCACGGCACGGTGGGGCGGCGCCGCCTATCAGGAGGCGGTCGACGACATCAAGGAGCGGATCCGCGCGGGGGAGGCGTTCCAGGTCGTGCCGTCGCAGCGGTTCGAAACCCCCTGTCCCGCCTCGGCGTTGGACGTCTACCGGGTGCTGCGGGCCACCAACCCCAGCCCGTACATGTACCTCTTCCGCTTCCCCGGCGTGGACGGGGAGGAGGGCTTCGACGTCGTCGGCTCCAGCCCCGAGGCCCTGGTGAAGGTCGAGGACGGCCGCGCGATGGTGCACCCCATCGCGGGGACGCGCCCGCGCGGCGCGACCCCGCAGGAGGACGCGGCGCTCGCCGACGAACTGCTCGCCGACCCCAAGGAGCGGGCCGAGCACCTGATGCTGGTCGACCTCGGGCGGAACGACCTGGGCCGGGTCTGCGATCCGGGCAGCGTCGAGGTCGTGGACTTCATGTCGATCGAGCGCTACAGCCACGTCATGCACATCGTCTCGACCGTCACCGGCCGCCTCGGCGGGGGGCGTACGGCGTTCGACGTCCTCACCGCCTGCTTCCCCGCCGGCACGCTCTCCGGCGCGCCGAAGCCCCGCGCGATGCAGATCATCGAGGAGCTGGAGCCCACCCGCCGCGGCCTGTACGGGGGTTGCGTCGGCTATCTGGACTTCGCGGGCGACTCCGACACCGCGATCGCCATCCGTACCGCCCTGCTGCGCGGGGGCACGGCCTATGTGCAGGCCGGGGCGGGCGTGGTCGCCGACTCGGACCCGGTGGCGGAGGACACGGAGTGCCGCAACAAGGCCGCCGCGGTGCTGCGCGCGGTGGCGATGGCGAGCGGGCTGACGACGCCGTAGGCGCGACGCACGACACCCACCGCGCGGTGCTGTCCTGCGCCGTGAGAACGGCCACCTCCGCCCGGTCGATGACGGCGCGCGGGAGGCCCCCCTTGTAGGCCGGAATGTCCGACGCGCCATAGTGGTGGGGTGAGTGCCGTACCTCATCCCCGTACACCCCAGGCCCCGCCGCCGTCGTCGTCGCGACGGAGTCTCGCCATCGCCCTGCTGCTCGGCGCCCTCGGTGCCGCGCTCGCGCTGCTCGCGGGCGGCCAGACGTGGAGCGAGGGCCTGTCGACCGCGGCGCAGGGCGCCCAGCCGCTGTCCGCCAAGGGCCGCGACGTGACGGGTCTTCCCGCCGCGCTCGCCGTGGTCGGACTGGCCGCGCTCGTCGCCGTCTTCGCCGTGCGGCGAGGCGGCCGGGCCCTGGTTGCCGCCCTGCTGGCGCTGAGCGGCGCGGCCGCCGTGTTCACCTCCGTCATCGGCGGCTCCGACTCCGGTGCCCTGGAGGCCGAGGCGGCCGACGCCACCGGACTGGCCGACGCCGGTGTCGAGCACGTCACGCACACCCCCTGGCCCTGGGTCTCCGCCGCCGGGGGCGTGCTGCTGCTCCTGGCGGGACTGCTCGCCCTCCGCTACGGCCGTCACTGGCCGGCCATGTCGGGGCGGTACGAGCGTGGTGGCCGCCCGGCACCCAGCCGTACGCGCCGTGCGCCCGACCCCGACCGGCCCGAGGAGATGTGGAAGGCCCTCGACCGCGGCGAGGACCCCACGGGTGAGGACGACACCCGGTAGGAGCGACCCGGCGGAACCGTGAGGGCCCGACTGCTCCGCCCGGCGCGTCCGCGGTGCCCCCGGATCACCAGCAGCCCCACGCGTCGGGGACAATGACCCCCGAGCCTTCAACGCGCCGGGATCCGGGCGCGCGACACAGCAACGAGGAGTACTCAATGGCGGGCAGCAGCCACGGACACACCCCGGCGGCCTGGACCGGTGTCACCATCGCCTTCATCGGCTTCCTGATCGCCGGTGTCTTCACAGTGGCGGCCCAGCCCTTCGGCGTCGTGGCCGGACTGGTCGTCGTCGTGCTCGGCGGTGTCGTGGGCATGGCCATGCGCGCCGCGGGCATGGGCCAGCAGAAGCCCGCCGGCTCCGAGGCCACCGCCCAGAGCTGAGGCCGACGCACACCAGGCGCGGCTCCCGATCCGTACGGCTGTTCGGCGTGTACGGGGTCCGGAGCTGCGCCGCCGCGCGTCTGCGGGGAGACTCGGTGGTGTGAGTGATGAATCGGTGCAATCCGCGCAAACCGCAAGGCCCGTCCGGACTGCGGACGCCCTGCCCCCTGTCGCCGCACCGCCGCCGCCCACCACCGCACCGGCGCCGCGCCGCGCCACCGCCCTGGCCGCGCCGCTCGGCGCCCTCGCCGCCGTCGTCGGCGCCTTCGGCTACGTCGGCGCCGTGGACCCCGGCGAGCCCGGCCACTACCCGGTCTGCCCGCTGCTCCACCTCACCGGCCTGTACTGCCCCGCGTGCGGCGGCCTGCGCAGCGCCCACGCCGTCGCGCACGGCGACCTCTCCGCCGCGCTCGGCGCCAACGCCCTCGCCGTCACCGCGTACGCCGCCTTCGCCGCCCTCTGGACGGTCTGGCTCCTCCGCGCGGTCCGCGGGCGGCCCATGAAGCTCGGGCTGCGGGCTTCCCACGTGTGGTCCCTGGCGGCCGTCGTGGTGGTCTTCACCGTTGTCCGGAATTCGCCGTTCGGGACCGGGCTCGTGCCATGATCTCCGCCGTCGCAGCGGCCCGGCCGAGCCTGGGAACTCCACGAAACGTCCAGGTTGTGGGACCGCGGACGACCGGATGCGGGACCTCCGCGCCCGGCCGGATACCATCGCAGTGCCTCGTGCACCGCCCGCCCGGGCGGCGCCCGACCGGCGCCAACCGTCCGCTCCGCACCCGTTCCGGAAGGGGGCCGCTCGCGTGAGTGTGCTCGACGAGATCATCGACGGAGTCCGCGCCGACCTCGCCGAGCGGCAGGCGCGTGTCAGCCTCGACGAGCTCAAGGAGCGGGCCGCGAAGGCTCCCCAGGCCAAGGACGGTGTGGCCGCGCTCCGCGGCGACAGCGTCCATGTGATCTGCGAGGTCAAGCGCTCCAGCCCGTCCAAGGGCGCGCTCGCCGCGATCGCCGACCCCGCCGGGCTGGCCTCCGACTACGAGGCGGGCGGCGCGGCCGTCATCAGCGTGCTGACCGAACAGCGCCGCTTCGGCGGCTCGCTCGCCGACCTGGAGGCCGTACGGGCCAAGGTCGACATCCCGCTGCTGCGCAAGGACTTCATCGTCACCTCGTACCAGCTCTGGGAGGCGCGTGCGTACGGCGCCGACCTCGTGCTGCTGATCGTCGCCGCCCTCGACCAGGAGGCCCTGGTGTCACTGGTCGAGCGGGCCGAGTCCATCGGGCTCACCCCGCTCGTCGAGGTCCACGACGAGGAGGAGATCGAGCGCGCGGTGGACGCCGGGGCGCGGATCATCGGGGTCAACGCGCGTAACCTCAAGACTCTCGAGGTGGACCGCGGGACGTTCGAGCGCATCGCGCCGGAGATCCCCGACCACATCGTGAAGGTCGCCGAGTCGGGCGTCCGCGGGCCGCACGACCTCATCGCGTACGCCAACGAGGGCGCCGACGCCGTGCTCGTCGGCGAGTCCCTGGTCACCGGCCGGGACCCGAAGGCGGCCGTCGCCGACCTCGTGGCCGCCGGTGCCCACCCCGCTCTGCGGCACGGACGGGGCTGAACCGCCCATGCACGCCTACGCACGGCTCGCCCGCGGCTGCAGGCCGCGCGGCTGCCGTGCGCCCGCACGCCGCGTCCGGGGACGCCGCGTGCGCTATGTGATCGGCTGCGAGCCGGGCCAGGTCAACGGAATGCGATGGCCCGAAGCGGCTCAGCCCGGGCCGCAACGCCCCTGAAGGCGCCCCCTCGCCACATCGGCGTGCTGCTGACCCCGGCACACGGTGAGGAGGGGGTGTGGCGGGGTGCCCCCGCAGAGCGGCGATTCACCTGCCGGCAGCCGGACGACCGACCTGCGGGTTTCGCCGCTCGAGGAGGTACCCCGGCGCGCCCCTGACGACCGGGCACCACCGCAGCCACCCCCGTACGCCCCCGCCGGAGCGGCGAGCGCCTAAGCGGCGAGCGCCCACGCGGCGAGCGTTAACGTGTTCACAGATCGAGACTTCGGGGCGAAAGCCCCTTCCGAGGAGTACGTCGGATGTCCTCTGACTTCTTTGTCCCCGACCCCGAGGGTCGGATCCCCAGTTCCCAGGGCTACTTCGGTGCCTTCGGCGGCAAGTTCATCCCCGAGGCACTGGTCGCCGCGGTCGACGAGGTCGCCGCCGAGTACGAGAAGGCGAAGGCGGACCCCGCCTTCGCCGCCGAGCTCGACGGGCTGCTCGTCGACTACACCGGCCGCCCGAGCCCGCTCACCGAGGTGCCCCGCTTCGCCCGTCACGCGGGCGGCGCGCGGATCTTCCTCAAGCGGGAGGACCTCAACCACACCGGCTCGCACAAGATCAACAACGTCCTGGGCCAGGCCCTGCTCACCCGGCGCATGGGCAAGACCCGCGTCATCGCCGAGACCGGCGCGGGCCAGCACGGCGTCGCCACTGCCACCGCCTGCGCACTCTTCGGGCTCGAGTGCGTGATCTACATGGGCGAGATCGACACCGAGCGCCAGGCCCTCAACGTCGCGCGGATGCGCATGCTCGGCGCCGAGGTCGTGGCCGTGAAGTCGGGCAGCCGGACGCTGAAGGACGCGATCAACGAGGCGTTCCGCGACTGGGTCGCCAACGTCGACCGCACCCACTACCTCTTCGGCACGGTCGCAGGACCGCACCCCTTCCCCGCGATGGTCCGCGACTTCCACCGGGTCATCGGCGTCGAGGCGCGCCGCCAGATCCTGGAGCGCACGGGCCGTCTGCCGGACGCCGTCGCCGCGTGCGTCGGCGGCGGGTCCAACGCGATCGGGCTGTTCCACGCGTTCATCCCGGACGAGGGCGTGCGCCTGGTCGGCCTGGAGGCCGCGGGCCACGGCGTCGAGTCCGGCGAGCACGCCGCGACCCTGAGCGTCGGCGACCCCGGCATCCTGCACGGCTCGCGGAGCTACGTCCTCCAGGACGACGAGGGCCAGATCACCGAGCCGTACTCGATCTCCGCCGGCCTGGACTACCCGGGCATCGGGCCGGAGCACGCGTACCTCAAGGACGCGGGCCGCGGCGAGTACCGCCCGGTCACCGACGACCAGGCGATGCAGGCGCTGCGGCTGCTGTCGCAGACGGAGGGCATCATCCCGGCGATCGAGAGCGCGCACGCGCTCGCCGGGGCGCTCGACCTCGGCCGCGAGCTGGGCGAGGACGGCCTGATCCTGGTGAACCTCTCCGGCCGTGGCGACAAGGACATGGACACCGCTGCCCGCTACTTCGGGCTGTACGAGCCGACGGACGCCGTCGAGGCGGACGCGGCCGACGAGACCGAGGGAGCCAACTGATGGCGGGCAATCTGGAACTGCTGGGATCGGTTCTGGCCAAGGCCAAGGACGAGAACCGCGCCGCGCTGGTCGGGTACCTCCCGGCCGGCTTCCCCTCGGTCGACGGCGGCGTGCGCGCCGTCACCGCGATGCTGGAGGGCGGCTGCGACATCGTCGAGGTCGGGCTGCCGCACAGCGACCCGGTCCTCGACGGTCCGGTCATCCAGACCGCCGACGACATCGCCCTGCGCGGCGGCGTACGGATCGCGGACGTGATCCGTACGGTCCGGGACGCGCACGCCGCGACGGGTGCGCCGGTGCTCTGCATGACGTACTGGAACCCCGTCGACCGCTACGGCGTGGAGCGCTTCGCAGCCGAGCTGGCCGAGGCCGGGGGAGCGGGCTGCATCCTTCCCGACCTGCCGGTGGAGGAGTCCGAGGCGTGGAGGAAGGCCGCCGAGCAGCACGGCCTGGCGACCGTCTTCGTCGTGGCGCCGAGCAGCAGGGACGAGCGGCTGGCGAAGATCACGGCGGTCGGCACGGGCTTCGTCTACGCGGCCTCGCTGATGGGCGTGACGGGGACGCGGGCGTCGGTGGGCGAGCAGGCCAAGGACCTCGTCGGGCGTACGCGCGGGACGACCGATCTGCCGGTGTGCGTCGGGCTGGGCGTCTCCAACGGTGAACAGGCCGCGGAGGTGGCCGGGTTCGCGGACGGGGTGATCGTCGGCTCGGCCTTCGTCAAGCGGCTGCTGGACGCGCCCGACCTGGAGTCGGGCCTGGCCGGGGTCCGTGAGCTGGCGGCCGAACTGGCCGCCGGCGTACGGCGCCGCCCCTGACGGTCGGCGCGCCTGAACGCGCCACCGCACCTGACAACGCCACAGCGCCTGACAACGCGCTCCGGCGGGCCTGACAAGTCCCCGGACCGCTCATCAGGCCGCCGTCGCTCATAAGGGTGGATCTGGGACCGGGGAGGCACGCTCGTGCCTCCCCGGTTCGTTTCCCAGACGTGAGCGAGAAGAACCGTGAGGGAAAGCGCAGCGCGCGTGAGCGGCTGCAGGTGGAGCGCGAGCGGGACAAGGCCCGTGACAAGCGAAGGCGGACGCTGTTCGTCGGGGTGGTCGGTGTCGCCGTCCTCGGGATCGCCGCGGGCGTGGGCTTTGCGGTGTCCCAGTCGGGTGGCGACGGCGACGGGCCCGTGGTCGCGCCGACCGGTGCCAACGGCGAGGACAACCTCGCGATCCCGGTCGGCCGGTCCACCGCGCCGTCGTCCCTCACGGTCTACGAGGACTTCCGCTGCCCCGCGTGCGGCCAGTTCGAGAACGGCTTCCGCGACACCATCCACACATTGCAGAACCGCGGCCTGCTCCGCACCGACTACCACCTGGCCACGATCATCGACGGCAACATGGGCGGCACCGGCTCCCAGGCGGCCGCCAACGCCGCCGCGTGCGCGCAGGACGCCGGGAAGTTCCAGGCGTACCACGACGTGCTCTACCGCAACCAGCCGGCGGAGCAGGACGACGCCTTCGCCGACAAGGCCCATTTGATCGACCTGGCCGGACAGGTGAAGGGCCTGGTCACGCCCGAGTTCAGGAAGTGTGTGAACGACGGCAGCCACGACAGCTGGGTGGAGAAGTCCAACAGCGAGTTCACCAACTCCGGCCACCAGGGCACCCCGACGGTCCTGCTCAACGGCAAGAACGTCTACAGCAACCAGCAGAATCCGCTGACGCCCGAGAAGCTGACGAAGATGGTCGAGGACGCGGCCGAGCAGAAGTCCTGACGACCACGGCGCTCGCTGAGGGCCGGCCCCGCGACAGCCCGGCACTTTGCGCACCTCCCGCACCGCCCGGCCGTCCACCCGCCGCCCGGCCCCCGCTCCCCGCACCGGAGCGGGGGCCGGGTGCTTCCGCCCCCGACGCCGTCCCGCGTACTGCCGCCCTCCGGCGCGCGCCGCGTACTGCCGTGCCCCGGTGCCGCCCCGCGTCCTGCTGCCCCGGGCGCCGCCCAGCGCACTCCCACAGCCTTCGCGCAGCTCGGGGACGAAGGGGACGACCGGGCTGGGAAAGCGGCAGGGGTGCACGGTAGGTTCGGTTCTGCCATGGACCTCGCATACATTCCCAGTCCGTCGACCGGCGTGATCCACCTCGGACCGATCCCGCTGCGCGGCTACGCGTTCTGCATCATCATCGGCGTCTTCGTCGCCGTCTGGCTCGGCAGCCGCCGGTGGGTGGCCCGGGGCGGCCTCCCGGGCACGGTGGCCGACATCGCCGTGTGGGCGGTGCCCTTCGGGCTCGTCGGTGGCCGTCTCTACCACGTGATCACCACGTACGAGCCGTACTTCGGCAAGAACGGCGACTGGGTCGACGCGTTCAAGATCTGGGAGGGCGGTCTCGGTATCTGGGGCGCCATCGCCCTGGGCGCGGTCGGAGCCTGGATCGGCGCCCGGCGGCGCGGCATCCCGCTGCCCGCGTACGCCGACGCCGTCGCGCCGGGCATCGCCCTCGCCCAGGCGATCGGTCGCTGGGGCAACTGGTTCAACCAGGAGCTGTACGGCCGGGCCACCGATCTGCCGTGGGCGCTGAAGATCGACGGCGACCCCGCCAGCGGCCGGGTCGCGGGGACGTACCACCCGACCTTCCTGTACGAGTCGCTGTGGTGCATCGGTGTGGCGCTGCTGGTCATCTGGGCCGACCGCCGCTTCCAGCTGGGACACGGCCGGGCCTTCGCGCTCTACGTGGCCGGGTACACCGTGGGCCGCGGCTGGATCGAGTACATGCGCATCGATGAGGCGCATCACATCCTGGGCGTCCGGCTCAATGTGTGGACCTCGGTCCTCGTCTTCCTGGCGGCCATCGCCTACATGATCATTTCCTCGAACCGCCGACCGGGGCGCGAGGCCGTCGTCGAACCGGCCGCCGAGGCCGCCCGTGCGGAAGCGGAGAAGAAGAAGGGCGAGGAGCCGGACTCCGCGTCCGACGCCGATGCCACCGCCTCCGGCGCGGTCGACGGGGAAGCGGAATCCACGCCGGGTGATGGCGGTGACGGTGACGACGACGGGGCCGCGGCCGCGGGATCCGGCGACTCCACGGCCACCCCACCCGCCGACGCCTCCGCGAGGACCGGCGCCGGCGACGCGCCCGCACCGGCCGACGAGGCCGCGCCCGCATCCGGCGAGGCCGGGTCCGGCTCCGCGTCGAGCTCCGAGGCGGGCACCGGCAAGAAGCGCTGACTCCCTGCTCCACATGAACGGCCGCCATGTCCGCCCGGGGCAGGCGGCCGTTTCGTATCGACGGCCCGCCCTCCCTGCATGGCCACGTCAACCACCCCGGTCGAGAACTCCCAGGTCAGCGTGGTTAGTTCGGCCTTCCTTGCTAGACGATCTTGGGGAAGTGTGCGTACGGTCGAGGCGTTGGGCACAGGGGGCACGCCCATGCCCCCGAGCCCGGGGAAGGAGCATCCGAAGACGATGTCCGTCATCGACACCGACGCCGAACTGCACGACGCCCACCGTGACAACCACACGCACCGGGACGTGAACGGCGGCTGGCTGCGGCCCGCCGTCTTCGGCGCCATGGACGGGCTCGTCTCCAACCTCGCCCTGATCAGCGGTGTCGCCGGTGGCAGCGTGTCCTCCCAGACGATCGTGCTCACCGGTCTCGCCGGGCTGGCCGCCGGTGCCTTCTCCATGGCCGCCGGCGAGTACACCTCCGTCGCCTCCCAGCGTGAGCTGGTCCTCGCCGAGCTGGACGTGGAGCGGCGCGAGCTGCGCAAGCACCCCAAGGACGAGCAGGCGGAGCTGGCCGCGCTGTACGAGGCGCGCGGCGTGGACGCGGACCTCGCGCGCAAGGTGGCGGGCCAGCTCTCCCGAGACCCCGAGCAGGCCCTGGAGATCCATGCCCGGGAGGAGCTGGGCGTCGACCCCAAGGATCTGCCGTCACCCACCGTGGCCGCCGTGTCGTCGTTCGGATCCTTCGCGCTGGGCGCGCTGCTGCCCGTGCTGCCGTATCTGCTCGGGGCGGTCACGCTGTGGCCCGCGGCGCTGCTCGCGCTGCTGGGGCTCTTCGCGTGCGGTGCGGTCGTGGCGAGGGTCACGGCCCGCTCCTGGTGGTACAGCGGGCTCCGGCAGCTGATACTGGGTGGAGCCGCGGCCGCGGTGACCTTCGGACTCGGCGTGCTCTTCGGTACCGCGGTCGGCTAGCGATCAGGGCTCCGATCGGCCCTGCCGGACCTCGGGCAGTACCCTGCCGACCTCGATCAAGACGTTTCTCTTCGGTTTCAGCTCGTTTACGAGCGGGCATGAGCCGAAAGCGCTACAGGCAATGTCGCCTGGTGCGCCCCGGGCTGCGGATGTCGATCCGTCCGCATTTGCCTCCTTCACCGCACCAGGGCGGTGTCCGCATGCTGGAATGATGCATCCGCTTCGCGAGAAGCGACCCATCATGTAACCTGCACGAAAATTTGCGCAGAGGGCCAACGTCGTCCCTCGGCACTGACACTGCCACGACGACGACGGGAGAGCCGATGCGTTCCGCGTCCACGCACTCGACCAGCGGCACCGCCGCCTGGTCGCCCATGGACGGGCGCCCCGCTCCGCAGGGGATGTACGACCCGCGCAACGAGCACGACGCCTGCGGTGTCGGTTTCGTGGCCACCCTCACCGGTGAGGCGAGTCACGAGCTCGTGGAGCAGGCTCTCACCGTGCTGCGCAACCTCGAGCACCGTGGTGCCACCGGCTCCGACCCGGACTCCGGTGACGGCGCGGGCATCCTGCTGCAGGTCCCGGACGCCTTCCTGCGTGAGACCGCCGGATTCGACCTCCCCGAGGCCGGTTCGTACGCCGTCGGCATCGCCTTCCTGCCCGCCGAGGACGAGGCCGGTACCGCGGCCGCCGCCGCCATCGAGACCATCGCCGCGGACGAGGGGCTGACCGTTCTCGGCTGGCGCGAGGTCCCCGTCGCCCCCGAGATGCTCGGCGCGGGCGCCCGCGCCACCATGCCCGCCTTCCGCCAGCTCTTCGTCGCGGACCGTGACGGGCAGGCGACCGGCATCGCCCTGGACCGCAAGGCGTACGTGCTGCGCAAGCGCACCGAGCACGAGACCGGCGTGTACTTCCCGTCGCTCTCCGCCCGTACCCTCGTCTACAAGGGCATGCTGACCACCGGGCAGCTGGAGCCGTTCTTCCCTGACCTCTCCGACCGCCGCTTCGCGACCGCCGTCGCCCTGGTCCACTCGCGCTTCTCGACGAACACCTTCCCGAGCTGGCCGCTGGCCCACCCGTACCGCTTCGTCGCGCACAACGGCGAGATCAACACCGTCCAGGGCAACCGCAACTGGATGCGGGCGCGCGAGTCGCAGCTCGCCAGCGAGCTGTTCGGCCAGGACGGCCTGGAGAAGATCTTCCCCGTCTGCACGCCCGGCGCCTCCGACTCCGCGTCCTTCGACGAGGTCCTGGAGCTGCTCCACCTCGGCGGCCGGTCGCTGCCGCACGCGGTGCTGATGATGGTCCCCGAGGCCTGGGAGAACCACGCCTCGATGGACCCGGCCCGCCGCGCCTTCTACCAGTTCCACTCCACGATGATGGAGCCCTGGGACGGCCCCGCCTGTGTCACCTTCACCGACGGTGTCCAGGTCGGCGCCGTCCTCGACCGGAACGGTCTGCGCCCCGGCCGCTACTGGGTCACCGACGACGGCCTCGTCGTCCTCTCCTCCGAGGTCGGCGTCCTCGACATCGACCCGGCCAAGGTCGTCCGCAAGGGCCGCCTCCAGCCGGGCCGGATGTTCCTCGTCGACACCGCCGAGCGCCGCATCATCGAGGACGACGAGATCAAGGCGAGCCTCGCCTCCGAGCAGCCGTACGCGGAGTGGCTCGAGGCCGGGATCATCGAGCTGGAGGACCTGGCCGAGCGCGAGCACATCGTGCACACCCATGCCTCGGTCACCCGCCGCCAGCAGACCTTCGGCTACACCGAGGAGGAGCTGCGCGTCCTGCTCGCGCCGATGGCCAAGGCCGGTGCGGAGCCCATCGGTTCGATGGGTACGGACTCGCCGATCGCCGCGCTCTCGACCCGCCCCCGGCTGCTGTTCGACTACTTCACCCAGCTCTTCGCGCAGGTCACCAACCCGCCGCTGGACGCCATCCGCGAGGAGCTCGTCACCTCGCTGATCTCGCCGCTCGGCCCGGCCGGCAACCTGCTGGAGCCGCACGCGGCGTCCTGCCGCAGCGTCACCCTGCCGTTCCCGGTGATCGACAACGACGAGCTGGCCAAGCTCATCCACATCAACGCCGACGGCGACCTGCCCGGTTTCAAGGCCGCGACCCTGTCCGGCCTGTACCGGGTCAGCGGCGGCGGCGCCTCGCTGTCCGCCCGGCTCGAGGAGATCTGCGCCGAGGCCGACTCCGCCATCGAGGCCGGCGCCCGGCTCATCGTGCTCTCCGACCGCCACTCGGACGCCGAGCACGCGCCGATCCCGTCGCTGCTCCTCACCTCCGCCGTCCACCACCACCTCATCCGCACCAAGCAGCGCACCCAGGTGGGTCTGCTGGTCGAGGCCGGTGACGTCCGCGAGGTGCACCACGTCGCGCTGCTCATCGGCTACGGTGCCGCGGCCGTCAACCCGTACCTGGCCATGGAGTCGGTCGAGGACCTCGTCCGCGCAGGGACGTTCCTGCCGGAGATGGAGGCCGAGACCGCGATCAAGAACCTGATCAAGGCGCTCGGGAAGGGCGTCCTGAAGGTGATGTCCAAGATGGGCATCTCCACCGTCGCCTCCTACCGCGGCGCGCAGGTCTTCGAAGCCGTCGGCCTGGACGAGGAGTTCGCCGACACCTACTTCCACGGCACCACCACCAAGATCGGCGGTGCGGGCCTGGACGTCATCGCCCGCGAGGTCGCCGAGCGGCACGCAAAGGCGTACCCGGCCTCCGGTATCGCCCCGGCCCACCGGGCGCTGGAGATCGGCGGTGAGTACCAGTGGCGCCGCGAGGGCGAGCCGCACCTCTTCGACCCCGACACGGTCTTCCGGCTGCAGCACTCCACGCGCTCCCGCCGCTACGACATCTTCAAGCAGTACACGCAGCGCGTGGACGAGCAGTCCGAGCGCCTGATGACGCTGCGCGGCCTCTTCGGCTTCAAGGAGGGCGACCGCGAGCCGATCTCCATCGACGAGGTCGAGCCCGTCAGCGAGATCGTCAAGCGGTTCTCCACCGGCGCCATGTCGTACGGCTCCATCTCCCAGGAGGCGCACGAGACGCTGGCCATCGCCATGAACCAGCTCGGCGGCAAGTCCAACACCGGTGAGGGCGGCGAGGACCCGGACCGGCTGTACGACCCGGCCCGCCGGTCCTCCATCAAGCAGGTCGCCTCCGGCCGCTTCGGTGTCACCAGCGAGTACCTGGTCAACTCCGACGACATCCAGATCAAGATGGCGCAGGGCGCGAAGCCCGGCGAGGGCGGCCAGCTTCCCGGCCACAAGGTGTACCCGTGGGTGGCCAAGACCCGGCACTCCACGCCGGGCGTGGGGCTCATCTCCCCGCCGCCGCACCACGACATCTACTCCATCGAGGACCTGGCCCAGCTCATCCACGACCTGAAGAACGCCAACCCCCAGGCGCGTATTCACGTCAAGCTGGTCTCCGAGGTCGGCGTCGGCACCGTTGCCGCCGGTGTTTCCAAGGCGCACGCGGACGTCGTGCTGATCTCCGGCCACGACGGCGGTACGGGCGCCTCGCCGCTCACCTCCCTCAAGCACGCGGGCGGCCCCTGGGAGCTGGGCCTGGCCGAGACCCAGCAGACGCTGCTGCTCAACGGCCTGCGTGACCGCATCGTCGTGCAGACCGACGGCCAGCTCAAGACCGGCCGTGACGTGGTCATCGCCGCGCTGCTCGGCGCCGAGGAGTTCGGCTTCGCGACCGCGCCGCTCGTGGTCTCCGGCTGCATCATGATGCGCGTCTGCCACCTGGACACCTGCCCGGTCGGTATCGCCACGCAGAACCCGGTGCTGCGCGAGCGCTACAGCGGCAAGGCCGAATTCGTGGTGAACTTCTTCGAGTTCATCGCGCAGGAGGTCCGCGAGCTGCTGGCCGAGCTGGGCTTCCGCACGCTGGAGGAGGCCGTCGGCCACGCCGAAATCCTCGACATCCGGCGGGCGGTGAACCACTGGAAGGCCCAGGGCCTCGACCTCGAACCGCTGCTGCACGTGCCGGACCTGCCCGAGGGCGCGGTGCGCCACCGCGCTATCGAGCAGGACCACGGCCTGGCGAAGGCGCTGGACAACGAGCTCATCAAGCTCGCCGCCGACGCGCTGACCGCCGACAGCCCGGAGGCCGCACAGCCGGTCCGCGGGCAGGTCGCGATCCGCAACATCAACCGTACGGTCGGCACGATGCTGGGCCACGAGGTCACGAAGAAGTTCGGTGGCGCGGGCCTGCCCGACGACACCGTCGACATCACCTTCACCGGCTCCGCGGGCCAGTCGTTCGGCGCCTTCGTGCCGCGCGGCGTGACCCTCCGCCTCGAGGGCGACGCCAACGACTACGTCGGCAAGGGCCTCTCCGGTGGCCGCCTCGTCGTCCGCCCCGACCGGGGCGCCGACCACCTGGCCGAGTACTCGACCATCGCGGGCAACACCATCGCGTACGGTGCGACCGGCGGTGAGATCTACCTCCGCGGCAAGGTCGGCGAGCGCTTCTGCGTCCGCAACTCCGGTGCCACGGTGGTCTCCGAGGGTGTGGGCGACCACGGTTGCGAGTACATGACCGGTGGCAACGCGGTCGTGCTCGGCGAGACGGGCCGCAACTTCGCGGCCGGTATGTCGGGCGGCTTCGCCTACGTCATCGACCTCGACCCGGACCAGGTCAACCCGGACCTGTCCTCCGCCGTCGGACCGCTGGACAGCGACGACCAGCAGTGGCTGCACGACGCCGTGCGCCGCCACCACGAGGAGACCGGCTCCACGGTCGCGGAGAAGCTCCTCGCCGACTGGGACACCGCCGTGACCCGCTTCAGCAAGGTCACGCCGGCCACGTACAAGGCAGTGCTCGCCGCCAAGGACGCCGCCGAGCGAGCCGGACTCCCCGAGTCCGAGATCCACGCGAAGATGATGGAGGCGGCGACCCATGGCTGACCCGAAGGGCTTCCTCACCACCGGCCGCGAGGTCGCCGAGACGCGCCCCGTCGAGGAGCGCGTCAACGACTGGAACGAGGTCTACAAGCCGGGTTCCCTGCTGCCCATCATCAGCAAGCAGGCCGGCCGCTGCATGGACTGCGGCATCCCGTTCTGTCACAACGGCTGCCCGCTTGGGAACCTCATCCCCGAGTGGAACGACTACGCCTACCGCGAGGACTGGACCGAGGCCAGCGAGCGCCTGCACGCCACCAACAACTTCCCGGAGTTCACCGGGCGGCTGTGCCCCGCGCCGTGCGAGTCCGCCTGCGTCCTGGGCATCAACCAGCCCGCGGTGACCATCAAGAACGTCGAGGTCACCATCATCGACAAGGCGTGGGAGGCCGGTGACGTCACCCCGCAGCCGCCGGACCGGCTGTCCGGGAAGACCGTCGCCGTGATCGGCTCGGGCCCCGCGGGCCTGGCCGCCGCCCAGCAGCTCACCCGGGCCGGCCACACCGTCGCCGTCTACGAGCGCGCGGACCGCATCGGGGGTCTCCTCCGGTACGGCATCCCCGAGTTCAAGATGGAGAAGCGCCACATCAACCTGCGGATCGAGCAGATGCGCGCGGAGGGCACCAAGTTCCGTACGGAGGTGGAGATCGGCCGCGACATCGACGCGGCGAAGCTCCGCCGCCGCTACGACGCGGTGGTCATCGCCGCCGGTGCCACCACCGCGCGCGACCTGCCGGTGCCGGGGCGCGACCTCAAGGGCATCCATCAGGCGATGGAGTACCTGCCGCTCTCCAACAAGGTGCAGGAGGGCGACTTCGTCTCCTCGCCGATCAGCGCCGAGGGCAAGCACGTCGTCGTCATCGGCGGCGGCGACACCGGCGCGGACTGCGTCGGTACGGCCCACCGCCAGGGCGCGGCGTCCGTCACCCAGCTGGAGATCATGGCCAAGCCGGGCGAGGAGCGCAGCCCGAACCAGCCGTGGCCGACGTTCCCCATGCTCTACAAGGTCACCTCGGCCCACGAGGAGGGCGGCGAGCGCCTGTACTCGGTGTCGACCACCCACTTCGAGGGTGACGAGGAGGGCAACGTCCAGTGGCTGCACATGATCGAGGTGGAGTTCAAGGACGGCAAGCTGGAGCAGAAGCCGGGCACCGAGCGGAAGATCCCGGCCCAGCTCGTCACCCTGGCCATGGGCTTCACCGGTGTGGACCGCGAGAATGGCCTGGTCGAGCAGTTCGGCCTGGAGCTGGACGAGCGCGGCAACGTCGGGCGGGACGCCGACTTCGCGACCAACGTGCCCGGTGTGTTCGTCGCCGGTGACGCGGGCCGCGGTCAGTCGCTGATCGTGTGGGCCATCGCCGAGGGGCGCTCCGCGGCCAAGGGCGTGGACCGCTTCCTGACCGGTGCCAGCTCGCTGCCGGCGCCGATCCGCCCGACGGACCGTTCGCTGACCGTCTGACCGTCTGACCGTCTGACCCACCGGACACGGGCGGACCACCGCGGCGCACCACAGGCCGCGGCGCAGCGGCGCAGACACGCCGCACAACAGGAAAAGCTGTTCCGTACAACGGCGTACGGACGGAACCGCGGCGCCTGACTCCCACCCCGACCGGAGCAGGCGCCGCGGACCGTCTTCCCGCCTTCTCCCCACCCTGCTGCCGGCGCTCAGCCGTTCAGCAGCGTCTTCCCGGTGGCGGCGTCCACCACCGGGCGGTCCCCGAGATCCTGCTTCAGCTTCACGTCCACGTTGTCGATCAGCAACTGGTCGGTGCAGACGTCGACGTCCTTCTTCTTGACCGCCCAGCCGGCGACCACGACGACCTTGCCCGACTCGCGCACATGGGCGCCGAAGTCCGCGTCGCACGCGCCGTGGCCGACCCGGACGACGAACTGGTCGCCGTCGCGTCCGCGGGGGAGTTCGGCGCCCTCCAGCGGGAGCATGTCGCCTGGCCGCCCGCTCACCGGGCGGACGTGCCGCGGCCACTCCTCGATGATCCGCTCCGACCGCCGGTCGAAGCGGGAGGGCTCCTCGCCGGTGCTCACCGTGGTCGCGTCGTCGCCGCAGCCCGTCGCGGTCAGAGCCGCGGCCAGGGCGAGCAGCGCGGCCGTCACACCTCTGCGCATCGTGCCTCCTGATGTCGCAGATGTGACGGCCGCACGCCGCAGCGGGTTCCCCCGGCGGTCCCGGTCCCGGCCCCGCTACTCGTTCCGCTGTGTGTTCCGATTCGGGTTCCGGTATTGGCTCCGGTCGTGGTTCCGGATCCGGTTCCGGTTCCGATGCCGCCGGGAGGTCCGGGAGATTCGGGAGGTCCGGGCGGCCGGAGACGGACGCCGCTCAGGCGTAGACCCGCTCGACGAACTCCGCGACCTGCTCGTCGCTGATGTTCCGTGCCAGGTTGTGTTCGCTGATCATTCCGCACAGTCGGTGATTGTCGCGCACATCGATCACCGGGAGCCGCTTGACCTGATGCCTCTCCATCATTTCGAGGGCTTCGGTCATGGGGGCTTCGGCATCGACCCAGTGCAGCTCACCGGCGAACCGTCCCGCCTTCGTCCGCCCCAGGTCCATGCCCTCGGCGCAGCACTTCACCACGATGTCGCGGTCCGTGATCATGCCCTTGAGCCGGTCGTCCGCCCCGCAGATGGGAAGGCTGCCCACGTGGAGATCGCGCATCATGCGACAGGCGTCCAGGATCGACTCGTTCTCTCCGATGCACTGGGTGCCGGTGGTCATGATGTCCCGTACCTTCAGCGTTCCTGTCGCGGCCATGGCCGATCCTTCCTTTCCGCTTGTCGTCCTCTTCTTCCTCTTACTTCTGCTGCGCTTCCTACTCCGCTTCCTCCGCCAGGTCCTTGAGCTGCTGCAGATCCTCGCGGACCAGCCGCTCGATGGCGTGGGCCTGGGCGAACCCCTTCGGACCTCCGAACGTCTCCTTCACCGTGTCCGGGTCGTACTGCACCCGCACCTGTACACGGGTGTGCTCGGGGTCGAGGGGGAGGACGGAGAACGTGCCCTGCAGACGGGCCCCGTTCGTGGTCCGCCACATCATCAGCCGGCCCTGGCCCCGGTCGAGGATCTCGGCGTCGACCTCGTACACCCGGTCGCCCGCGTCGATGGCCAGATGCGCGCGGTGCAGGCCCTCGGTGCGGGCATCCCGTACGCCGCCCACGAAGCGCGGGTAGTCCTCCACACGGTGGAGGCAGTCCCACGCGACCTTCGCCGGTACGTCGATGTCGATCTGCTCTTCGAGCGTGCTCATCGTCGGACCTCCACACACCAGCCTGCGCCGCCAGGGCGTGCTCTGCGACTCGGGCCTCCTCGCCCCGTCGCCACCCACCGCGACCGGTCGAGAACCCCGCGCTTCGACGGGTGCGCGTCCCCTTCCGGCCGCCCCGGGACGGGCCGCGACGGGCGTCTGGACCGTGGTCGCTCCGGCTGCGATCGTCGGAGCACCATGACCCCCGACGTCCTCGTGCCGCTCGCCGTCACCGTCGGCGTCGCCGCGTTCGTCCAGGGGACGAGCGGTCTCGGTTTCGCACTGGTCGTCGCGCCCGTCGCCGGGCTGCTGGCGCCCGGCCTCCTTCCGGTGTTCCTGCTCGCCGCGATGATCCCGCTCAATCTCTACGTCGCGTGGCGCGAGCGGGCGGCCGCGGACCTGCGCGGCGCGGGGTGGATCACCGCGGCCCGGCTGGCGGCGACGCCGCTCGGGCTGGTGCTGCTCCAGGCCGTACCGGCGGACCGGCTCGGCCTGCTCGTCGGGGCAGCGACCGTACTCGCGGCGCTGGTGAGCCTGGCCGCTCCGGCGTTCACGCCGGGGCGCGGCGCGTGGCTCGCCGCGGGCGCGGTCACCGGCGTCACCGAGACCGCGACGGGGGTGGGCGGTCCGCCGCTCGCGCTGGTCCACCAGCACCGGCCGCCGCCGGAGCTGCGCTCCACGGTCGCCCTGTGCTTCCTCGCCGGTGAACTCGCGTCGCTGGCCCTGCTGTTCGCGACCGGACGGGGCCGGGCGAGTGCGTTGTGGGCCGCCCTTCTCGTCCTCCCGGCGCTGGCCGCGGGGGCGTGGCTGAGCCGTCTCGTGCACCGGCGCGTGGACGCACGACGCATGCGGATCATGGTGCTCGCGTTCGCGCTGATCTCGGGGGCGGTGCTGATCGTCGGCGCTCTGCCCGGTGTCTGAGCGCGGCGGTCACCCGCCCTGAGCCGTCGGGCCCGGGCACCGAGGGTGATGTGCCGCTGACCGTGGGGTCGGCGCGCGCAGCCACGGGCGACGCGCGGCGGGGGCGCGTCGACCGTCTCAGGTGTCGCAGTCCAGCACCGTGCGGCAGAGGGAACAGCGCGCCCGGACCCGCCCCCGCACCGGCACGCGGATGCGCTGATGGCAGGTGGGGCAGGGGAAGGTCACCCGCAGCGGGGCCTGCCCCTCGAAGGCGTACGCGGCACCGGACGGAGCCGCGCCCCCTGCCTCCGGCGCGCGTCCGCCCTGTACGGAGCGCCGGTCGCGCGCATAGCGGCGGCGCCCGGCCCAACCGGACGCGGTCAGCGGCGGCTGCTGCCCGTCGCGCCGGGCCAGCGCCCGGCCGGTGGTGTACGCGGTGTACGCCTGCGGGCTGGTGAACCAGGGGGAGGGGTCCTCTCCGAAGACCATCGCGCGCTTGGCGAGCACGTAGCCGAACTCCTCGGGGGTGAGGTAGCCCAGCTTCTGCGAGGAGACCGCGTCCTCCCGGAAGGCGTCGAGCAGCAGCCACCCCGCGCCGAGGTAGGTGGTGGCGGTGTCGGTGAGGATCTCGTTGTCGCGCGTGCCCTGGAAGGACAGGTCGAGGCGGTGCAGATAGACGTGCATCACCTCGTGCGCGAGGGCGGCGCCGATGTCCTGGCGGTGGGTCTTGAAGCGGCTGTTCAGCTCGATGAAGTACTCGGGTCCGGCGGCGAGTTCGACGTTCGCGGCGTGGTGCATGTCGCGGAAGCTGACGATGATGCGGGCGTCGGGGAGCCGCAGATGCTGGACCATCGCGCGGGCCACGCGCTGCACCCCGAGGTAGAGGTCGTCGGCGTCGGCGAAGGCGACATCGGCGGGCAGCACGCTGGCGGAGAAGGTGCGCACGGTGTCGTACGACAGCCGTTTGTAGATCGCGTTGATGGACGCCCGCACGGTCTCGATGTGCGGATAGCCGTGCGCCACGTCGCTGCCCGTTTCCACGCCCACGGGTTCAACTGTACGGGTGCGCGACCCCTGCCGGGCAAGAAGATCCGAGGTCGGAAGGGGTACTTCCGGAAAGCTGCCGTGCCCCTGCCGCACGGCAGGTGAGGGGGTGCGCGGGCCGGTTCCGGCGCGCACCCGGACCCCCGGTCCCCCGAACTCCCCCTGAAACTGGGTAGTTGCACACCCTTGTCATGCGCGCATCTCCTTCGTGATAATCCAATCGCGCTTTTTGCTGCCTCATCCCCCACGTCCCACAGATTCTTCGGGATTGGTATGAGCCTGCCAGAAAGCGTGCAGACCCCCCACGAAAGGACATCTCTTGAACACCCTGGTCAAGACTCTCCAGAGAACTGCCGCTGTCGGTGCCGTCGCGCTCGCCGCGTTCAGCCTTCAGCCGCTGACGGCCAGCGCCGAGCAGGCGCCGGTCGCGGGAGCCAAGCCCCCCGTCGTCGGTGGAAAGCCCGCCGAGAAGGGCGAGTTCCCGTGGATGGTCCGTCTCTCGATGGGCTGTGGCGGTTCTCTTCTCGCCAAGGACGTCGTCCTCACCGCAGCGCACTGTGTTGACGGCTCCGGCGACAACACCAGCATCACCGCGACCGGCGGCGTCGTGGACCTGAACGACTCCGACGCCGTCACCGCCAAGTCCACCAAGGTCCTCCAGGCCCCGGGCTACGACGGCAAGGGCAAGGACTGGGCTCTCATCAAGCTCGACAAGGCGATGGACCTCGAGACGCTCCCGATCGCGGAGAGCGACAAGTTCGACAACGGTGACTTCACCATCGCCGGTTGGGGCGCGGCCGAGGAGGGCGGCGGCCAGCAGGAGAAGATGCTCAAGGCCGAGGTGCCGTTCGTCGAGGACGCCACCTGCAAGTCCGCGTACCCCGACCTGGTCGAGGGCGAGGAGCTCTGCGCCGGTCTCATGGACACCGGCGGCGTCGACACCTGCCAGGGCGACTCCGGTGGCCCGATGTTCCGCAAGGACGACTCCGACGCCTGGGTCCAGGTCGGCATAGTCAGCTGGGGCGAGGGTTGCGCCCGCCCGGGCAAGCCCGGTGTCTACACCGAGGTGAGCCACTTCGCCGCGGACATCAAGAAGGCCGCGGAAGAGCTCTGATCTCCGGCGCCTGATTCCGGGCGCCTGAACTCCGGTGCCTGATCCCAGGGCGCCCGAAATCCGGCGTCTGATCCCTGGGCGCCTGATCCTCCGCCGCGGCAGCGGCGACTCGCACCATCTGCACCAACCCGGCGCGCGGCTCCCTCCGCGCGCCGGGGGCGGAGTTCCCGCCCACGCACGCGGATCCTCTCCGCATCAAGTGCCGCGCTCGTGCTGTGTCGTGGCCCTCGCGCCCACTCGCCCCCGTCCGGGCGGGTGGGCGTGGCCGTTTCGGCGCCCGTCCGGGAGCCCGTCCCGGCGGCATCCGCGCACCGCGTCGCCCGTATGTCCAACACCTGCCTCCCCTTTGTCCATGGGCGCGCCTGGTCCCGCCCGGCCAGGGTGATCACGACCGAGCGGGCACGGGGCACGAGAAGGGGCGAGGCGCGTGGACACTGACGCCGGAGAGGCACCGTACGAGGCGGAGCGGGGACGGGAACCGGAGCGGGGACCTGGTGGCACGGACGGCGCCCCCACCACCGCCCCCAGCCGCCGCACCGTCGTGGTGTCCACCGCCCTCGCCGGGCTGGCCGTGGCCGCGCAGCACGGCGGTACCGCGTACGCCGCGTCCGCGCGTCCCGCCGCGCAGTACGCCGTCCTGCGCTCCGCCCAGCTCGATGTCCGCGTCGACACCGGTTTCCCGCGCATCGTGTCCTACACCGACCGCGCCACCGGCGCCGTGTTGCACGGCCAGGAGGAACCCGTCGGCACACTCCTCGTCGACGGGGCCGAGCACACCCCGCGGGTCTCCGCCCGCGCGGCCGCCGGGCGCATCGCGTACGTCCTCGAACTCGACGGCGGTACGCGGATCGAGGCCGAGATCGCCGTCGACGGATGGATCGTCACCCTCCGCGTCACAAGGATCGCGGACACCCCCGCCCTCAGGGTCGGCACCCTGGAGATCCCGGGCCTCCACCTGCTCTCCGTCCGCAGCGACCAGCCGGGCGCGGCCGTGCGTACCGCCCGCGTCGAACTGGACAAGGCGAAGGACGGCGACACGCACGTCCGGGTCACCGCGGACACCCCGCCCGACCCGAAGCCCGCCGGCTGCGCGTACGCCGTCGTCTCCACCGACCGCCTCGCCGGGGCCGTGGAGAGCAACACCGTCCACGACAAGCCGGACAGTGCCGCGGGGACCACCTGGGAGAACGGCCGCTTCCGGCGCCGGGCGGTACGGCGGGACGGCCAGGTCACCGTCGGGATCGCCTGCGGGCAGTGGACCCACCGCGCCGCCACCGCGCCGGTGACGGACACCGAACCCCTGCCGTACGCGAAGGTCGTCGTCACCCGGGACCGCAACGGCGACGGCGTCGTCGACTGGCAGGACGCGGCCATCGCGTTGCGCGACATCATGGTCGAGCCGCTGGGCGCCGACGACCAGCATCTTCGCGTCGTGCCCCACATCCCGTTCAACTTCGCCAGCCAGGCCACGAATCCGTTCCTGACGACGCTGGACAACGTCAAGCGGATCGCGCTCGCGACCGACGGACTGCGGCAGTTCACGCTCCTCAAGGGCTACCAGTCCGAAGGCCACGACTCCGCCCACCCCGACTACGGAGGCAACCACAACAAGCGCGCCGGGGGCCTGAACGACCTCAACTCCCTGCTGCGGACGGGCAAGCGGTGGAACTGCGACTTCGCCGTCCACGTCAACGCCACCGAGTCCTACCCGGTCGCCGACGCGTTCTCCGAGACGCTGGTCGACCAGGGCAACGCGCAGTGGGACTGGCTCGACCAGTCCTACCGCATCGACCAGCGCCGCGATCTCGTCTCCGGAGACATCGTCCGCCGCTTCCGCCGGCTGCGCGAGGAGACCGACCCGGCGCTGGACATGCTCTACATCGATGTCTTCCGGGAGTCCGGCTGGACCTCCGACCGGCTGCAGCGCGAACTGCGCGCGCAGGGCTGGCGGATCACCACCGAGTGGGGCCACGGCTTCGAGCGCTCCGCCCTCTGGTCGCACTGGGCCACCGAGACCGACTACGGGCCCGACACCTCACGCGGCGTCAACTCCCGGCTCATCCGCTTCGTCCGCAACCACCAGAAGGACGTCTTCGCCGACAAGTGGCCGACGCTGCTGGGCATCCCGCGGACCGGCAACTTCGAGGGCTGGGTCGGCAAGACGGACTGGAACGTCTTCCACCGGCAGATCTGGACCGACAGCCTGCCCGCCAAGTACCTCCAGGCGTACCCGATCAAGCGGTGGGACGAGCACGAGATCACCTTCTTCGGGCCGGGCGCCACATGCGTCTCGGACGCGGACGGCACCCGCAGGATCACCACCGACGGACGGCTCGTCCTCGACGGGGGCACCTATCTGCTGCCCTGGGAGCCCCGTACGGCCCTTGATCCCCGCAAGCTCTACCACTACAACCCCGAGGGCGGCACGACGCGTTGGGAGGTGCCGCGCGGATGGTCCGGCGCCTCGTCCGCCGGTCTGTACCGCCTCACCGATCAGGGCCGGGTCCACGTCCGCGACCTGCCCGTACGTGCGGGCCGCGTCACCGTGACGGCGGAGGCCGGACAGCCGTACGTCCTCTACCGCGGCCGCCCGCCCCGGCAGCCCGCGCCGCGCTGGGGGGAACACACCCCGCTGCACGACCCCGGCTTCAACTCCGGTTCCCTGGAGGGCTGGGAGGCCACCGGACCCGCGTCCGTGGTCCTCTCCGAGCGGGGCGACCACGAACTGGTGGTGGCGGGCGGGGGAGCGGCCGCGGTCGGGCAGCGCCTCGCCCGCCTCGCGCCCGGCGGCTACGCGGCCTCGGTGGACGTCGAGGTCGGCGGACGCGCGGGGGAGCGGAGAAAGGCCTCGCTGCAGGTCCGTACGGCCGACGGGGTCACGGCCGCCACCTGGACGGACGTCTCCACGGCCGTCAACTACGTGGCCGCGGACCGCAAGCACGGGACGCGCTTCCAGCGGATGATCACCTGGTTCACCGTCCCCGAGGGCGGCGGCACGGTGCGGCTCACGCTGCGGGCGGAGGCGGGTGCGGCACGGGTGCGGTTCGACAACGTCCGTGTCGTCGCGGCGCGCCGCTCCACCCGGCCCGGGGCGCTCCTCCACGAGGACTTCGAGCACGTGCCGCACGGCTGGGGCCCGTTCGTGAAAGGCGACGCGGGCGGCGCCACCGACCCGCGCACGCACATCGCGCAGCGGCACGCGCCGTACACCCAGCGCGGCTGGAACGGCAAGGCGATCGACGACGTGATCGACGGCCGCGAATCGCTGAAGTCGCGCGGTGAGAACGAGGGCCTGGTGTACCGCACCGTCCCGCACACGGTCCGCTTCCGCTCCGGCCGTCGCTACCGCGTCTCCTTCCGGTACGAGAACGAGCAGGCCGGGCAGTACGCCTGGATCACGGCCACCGACACCCCGGACGCCCGTGAGCTGAGCCGGACGCCGCTGCCGGAGGCGACCGCTCCCACCGCCTTCACCCACGAGTTCACCGCCCCCGGGGACGGCGACGCCTGGGTGGGCCTGCGCAAGACCGGCGACAGCGGCACCGCCGAATTCGTCCTGGACGGCTTCACGGTCGAGGAGCTCGGGTAGGAGCCCTGGCGCAGGAGGGCCGGTCCGTAACTGACGGGGACCGGCTCTCCTGGTGTGAGGCCGCCGCTCGGTGACCTCTCGGCCGCCGGCGGAGTACGCCGACCGGTACCGGCCCGAACGGCATTGCCCCGGACCGTAGTTGACCTTAGAGTCGGCCGGGTGACTGCCGGGTCGGCCATGGGCCACGCACGCGTGAGGTTCCCGGCCCCTGCGTGAACGGGCGGCGGGCCAGGGGCCCGCCCGTTGCTCCGCGTCCTTCCTCCTCATCCGCCTCGCGCCCGTATGCGGCGCACCGCCCAGCGCATCCCGGACCCGGAGACACCTGCCCTGATGCCGTACGACCAGCAGCACCCGCACCGAACCGCGTTGCCGACGGCCGCGGTCCATCTGAACCACACCGTTGTCCACGCCCGAGACCGCCGGCTCTCGGCCGAGTTCATCGCCACGATCCTGGGGCTGGAGGTCGGTGCCCCTTTCGGGCCGTTCCTCCCCGTCGACCTCGGCAACGACGTGACCCTGGACTACTACGAGAAGCGGGACGAGCCGATCCAGTCGCAGCACTACGCGTTCCTCGTGCCCGACGCGCAGTTCGACACCATGATCGCCCGGCTGGACGCCGTCGGCGTCACCCACTACGCCGACCCCGGCCATACCGAACCCGGCGCGATCAACCGCCTCTTCGGCGGTCGCGGCGCGTACTTCGACGACCCCGACGGCCACAACATGGAGATCATGACCCGGCCGTACGCCCGTCCCTGACCGGCCGCGCGGCAGCGGGGGTGCCCTTCCGGGGTGCCCCCGCGGCCGGCCCGGGCCGTGGCCGGCCGGGTGCCCCCGCTGCCGGGACGGGTCGCCCGAGCGCGCCGCGCGGGCCGCGCCTCGGGGGCTCCGCACGGCTCGCTTCCTCCCCGGTCCGGCCCCGCCCACCGCCGTCCGGTTTCGCCGCCACCTCTGGCACCGCGCCCGTCCATCGACGAAGATCGGCGGTGCTCAGGCGCCCGCCCCCGGCCGGCGCGCGGGGCGCAGCGGTCGCGAGGACGGGAGGCCCGCCGTGTACCACACCTGGATGCGGTACTTCACGCCCAGCCCGGTCCACCACCGGCTCGGCCTGGTCTGCCTCGGCGTCGGCCTCCAGCACGGAACCCTCCCCACCGTCGGGCCGCGCACCCTCGACCACCACGTGGCGGTCGTCATCAACTCCGGCCGCGGCTGGCTGCGTGAACCCGACGGCCGGGACCGTACGGTCGTCGCGCCCGCGCTGCTGTGGCTCGTCCCCGGCGTGCCGCACCACTACGGCGCCGACCCGGAGACCGGATGGGACGAGAGCTTCGTCGACTTCACCGGGCCCGCCACCACCACGTACACCGAACTCGGGTACATCGAGCCGGAGCGGCCCCTGGTGCCGCTCGCCGACACGGCCGGCGCGCGCGCCGCGGTAGGGCGCATCGCGCGGGCCGCGCGCCGGGGCAATCCGCTCCTGGAGGTCGAGACCGGCGCCGCCGTCCACGAACTCCTCGTCGCCCTCCGCCGCGCCCGCGCCGACCTGGGGCGCGACGGCGACCCTGTCCTCCAGGCCCTGGCCCGGGACGCCTTCAGGCCGCTGTCCGTCGCCGAGCACGCGGCACGGCACGCCATGACCGCGGCCGAACTGCGCGCCGCCGTACGCCGCGCCGCCGGATGCAGCCCCAAGGACTACCTGCTCGGCATCCGCCTCGGCCGCGCCAAGGAACTGCTGGCCGCCACCGAACTGCCGGTCGCGGCCGTCGCCCGCCGGGTCGGCTACGACGACCCGGCGTACTTCAGCCGCCTGTTCACCCGCCGCGTCGGCACCGCGCCGGTCCGCTTCCGCGAGCAGCAGGGACGGACCGTGCCCGGCGGCTGGAGCGACCGGATACCCGACCCGGACGACCCGCCGACGATCGGACCCGCGGGCGCGGCGTGACGCACCCCCGCGGACGCCGTCCCGACGACGCGCGATGCCCCCTGGCCGCCGCCGTCCCCGATGAGACGGGACCGCGCCCGCCCCTCCGTACGCCGTCCGACCAGCCCGTCCGAGGAGCGGTCACGCCGCGCCGCACGCGGGCCCGCCCTGTTACGGTGACGCCGACTGCCGCCCGCAAGGGTTCCGCCCCTGTGTTCCGCATGTGTTCCGCAACGGGAGACCCCGCTCCATGACCGATCAGCCCGACCGGCCCGTGAACCACGCCGCCACGGCCGAGCCCCCGGCCGCATCCGACGACGCCGTCCTGGCCGAGCTGACCCGCCTCCGCGAGAGCATCGACAACATGGACGCGGCGCTCGTCCACATCGTGGCGGAGCGCTTCAAGTGCACCCAGCAGGTCGGCCGCCTCAAGGCCGAACACCGTCTCCCCCCGGCCGACCCGGACCGAGAGTCCCGCCAGATCGCCCGGCTCCGGCAGCTCGCCGAGGGCGCGAAGCTGGACCCGGCGTTCGCCGAGAAGCTGCTGAACTTCATCATCGCCGAGGTCATCCGCCACCACGAGACGATCGCCCGCAGCTGAGAGCAACAGGCCGCCTCCCGGCGGCCGTTCACGCCGCGCGCATCGAGTGGCGGGGCCGTCTCCCCGGATGGACCGGGATCAACGCCCCCGCCGCAGCCCGCGTCACGGCCGCCCTCCAGGACGCAACGCGACCGCGCCCGTACCGCCACCGACACAGCGGGACCGTGTCCGTACCGGTCCCGGACAGGCCGGTGCCGTGCCCGTACCGTCACCGTGGGTACCGGTGAGGCGTGCGTCCACCGGTGGGGCGCCGCGCGCCCGGACCCACCTGCGCGGACCGCGGAAGATGCGGCAGCATGGGCCCCATGTCCGTACTCACGCGCGACGAAGCGCAGACCCGAGCCCGCCTCCTCGACGTGCAGCGCTACGCCATCGACCTCGATGTGACGCGCGGTGAGGACGTCTTCCGCTCCACCACCGTCATCACGTTCACTGTGCACGAGCGGGCCGACACCTTCGTCGAACTGCGCCCGGACACCCTGCACAGCGCCGAGCTCGACGGGCAGAAGCTCGATCCTGCGGCCTTCGGCGACGGCCGGCTGCCGCTCACCGGGCTCACGGCCGGGCGGCACGAGCTGCGCGTCGACGCCGACATGCGCTACTCCCGCACCGGCGAGGGCATGCACCGCTTCACCGACCCCGCCGACGGCTGCACGTACCTCTACTCGATGTGCTGCATGGCGGACGCGCCCGCCATCTTCGCCTGCTTCGACCAGCCCGACCTGAAGGCCGTCCTCGAGGTGGCCGTCACCGCGCCCGCCGAGTGGACCGTCCTCGGCAACGGCATCGCCGATGAGACAGGCAAGGGGCGGTGGCGGCTCGCGCCGACCCCGCCGATCAGCACGTATCTGATGGCGGTGGCCGCAGGGCCGTACCACTCCGTGCGCAGCGAGATCGACGGCCTGCCGGTCGGTCTGCACGTACGGCGGTCGCTCGCCGAGCACCTCGACGCGGACGCCGACGAGCTGTTCGCCGTCACCCGCCGCTGCTTCGCGCGCTACCACGAGATCTTCGACGAGCCGTACCCCTTCGACTCCTACGACCAGGCGTTCGTGCCCGAGTTCAACATGGGGGCCATGGAGAACCCCGGACTCGTCACCTTCCGCGACGAGTTGGTGTTCCGCTCCGCCGTGACCGACACCCAGCGCCAGAGCCGGGCGATGGTCATCGCCCACGAGATGGCCCACATGTGGTTCGGTGACCTGGTCACCCTGAAGTGGTGGGACGACATCTGGCTCAACGAGTCCTTCGCCGAGTACATGGGCTTCCAGGTCCTCAGCGAGGCCACCGACTTCACCGGCACCTGGACCGACTTCGCCGTCGCCCGCAAGAGCTGGGGCTACGACGCCGACGAGCGCCCCTCCACCCACCCCGTCGCACCCGAGCCCGACGGCGTGCCGGACACGGAGGCCGCCCGCGTCAACTTCGACGGCATCTCCTACGCCAAGGGCGCCTCCGCCCTGCGCCAGCTCGTCACCTGGCTCGGCGAACGCGACTTCCTCGCAGGCATCAACGACCACTTCGCACGGCACCGGTTCGGCAACGCCACGCTCGCCGACTTCATCGACTCCCTCGCCCGCGCCTCCGGCCGCGACGTGCACGCCTGGGCCGACGCCTGGCTGCGGACCACCGGGATCGACACCCTCACCGCCGAGCCCGCCGACGCGCCGGACGGCCGCTGGAGCCTGGCCGTGCGCCGCGACGGCAGCCGCCCGCACCGCGTCGCGGTCGGCGCGTACGACATCGACGCGGTCGAGCCGGACCGACTGGTCCTGCGGGAGCGGTTCGAGGTCGACATCCCGCAGGACGGAGCCGGCGCCCCGGCCGGTGTCCCGCAGGACGGCGACCGCCCCACGTACCCCGGCCGCCGGCCCGACCTGGTGCTCCTCAACGACGGCGACCTCGACTACGCCAAGATCCGTCTGGACGCGCGCTCCTGGCAGACGGCGGTCGGCAGTCTCTCGGGGCTTCCCGATCCGCTCTCCCGTGCCGTGGTCTGGAACACCGCCCGCGACATGGTCCGCGACGGTGACCTCGCGCCCGCCGCCTATCTGGACACCGCCCGCGCCCACCTCCCGTACGAGCCGGACAACGCGATCGTGCAGGGCGTCCTCACCTTCGCCGGCGTCCATGTCGTCGACCGTTTCCTGCCGCTCGAGGCACGCCCCGACGCCCTGAAGACCCTCACCGCCATCGGCCGCAGCATGCTGCGGATCACCGAGGACGGCTCGGCGCCCGGCCGGAGGCTCACCGCGCTCCGCACCTTCATCGACAGCTCCACCGACTCCGACACCCTGCGCGAATGGCTCGCCTCCGGCGCCGTCCCCGGGGGCCCCGAGCTCGACCCGGAGCTGCGGTGGCGCATGCTCGGCCGGATCTCCGCGCTGGGCGCGGCGACGCGGGAGGACATCGCGGCCGAGCTGGAACGGGACCCGAGCGCCGCGGGTGAGGAGGGCGCCGCGCGGTGCCGGGCCGCCCTGCCGGAGCCGGAGGCCAAGAAGACCGCCTGGACGGAGATGTTCGAGAGCGACGAACTGTCCGCGTACCTCGTCACCGCCACCGCCCAGGGCTTCTGGCAGCCCGAACAGCACCACCTCCTCCGGGACTTCGTGCCGCGGTACTTCCCCGCGGCCGTCGCCGCCTCCGCGCGCCGTGGCGCGGCCATCGGTGAGGTCCTGGGCCGCCACGCGTTCCCCGCCCACGCCGTGGACGCGGAGACCCTGCGGCTGGGCGAGGACTGCCTCCGCGACGACGAGCCGATCCCGGTGCTGCGCCGCAGGCTCGCCGACCAACTGGACGACCTGCGCAGGGCGTTGCGCGTCCGCATGGGCTGATGCGCCGGGCCTGCCGCGGTCCCGCACGAACCGGGGACGCGGCAGGCCCGCCCGTATGCATCGGGGCCGCGGCGCACCGCCCCCTGACGAACCGTCGCTACGAGCCCCCATGCAATCTCGTACGCGCGCCCGTACGCGCCATCCCGTACGAGACCGAGCACCCGTGCCGGACGAGGCGCGCGGGGCTTCGACCGGGGCTTCCCGCGAGCCGGTCGCCCGGTGGAGTGACGCCGGGGGACGGCATCCGGGCCCTGTGGCCGTACCACTTTCGGGTTCTGATCGCGCGCTCTCCGTACGGACCGCGGGCGTGCCCGCCCAAACTGTGCACTGGCCGCGGACCTGGCGGCCGCCGGTTGGCCTGTCCGGCGACGCACTCCCCGAAGGACGACCATGCCTCTGCCGCCGGACGGCACACACGGCACACACGGCACTGAAGGGACCCACGGCACGCACGGTTCGCTCCGCTCCACCGCACCGCTCGCGGGAGGGGTCGACGGCCCGCGGGCGCTGCGGCCCCTGCTCGACGTCGTGCTGGACGCGCTCGAGGCGGGCACCGCGGATCGCGGCGGGCCCATCCCCGCGGGAGGCCCCCGGGACGTCGGCCACCGCGTGAGAGCCGCGGCGGAGCCGCTCATCCCCGAAGCCGGGGCCGGTTCCGAGACCGCCCTGCGTGACCTCGTACGGGCCTTCGCCGAGAGCGCGGCGGACCCCGCCGACCCGCTGTGCGCGGCCCACTTGCACTGCCCGCCGCTCGCGGTGGCTGCGGCCGCCGACCTCGCGGCGAGCGCGCTCAACCCGTCGATGGACTCCTGGGACCAGGCGCCGGGTGCCTCCGTGCTCGAAGACCTCGTCGCTCGCGGACTCGCGACCGAGATCTTCCCCGCCGGATCCGCTCCGGACGCGCTCGTGACGACCGGCGGGACCGAGTCCAACCAGCTGGCCCTCCTGCTCGCCCGCGAACTCGCCCGGGAAGAAGGCCCCCTGCGCGTCGTCTGCGGGGCCAACGCGCACCACAGCATCGCCCGCGGGGCCTGGCTCCTCGGGCTGCCCGAGCCCGTCGTGCTGCCCACCCCCGCCGGGATCGTCAGCCCCACCGAACTCGACCGTGCTCTGGGCGAGTTGAGCGGACCGGCACTCGCCGTCGCCACCGCCGGCACCTCCGACGCCGGGGAGATCGACCCGCTGCCGCAGCTCGCCGACGTCTGCGCCGCGCACTCCGCCCGCTTCCATGTGGACGCGGCGTACGGCTTCCCGCTGCTGTTCAGCACCACGCTCCGCCACCAGCTCGACGGCCTGGCCCGCGCCGACACCGTCACCGCCGATCTGCACAAGCTGGGCTGGCAGCCGGTCGCCGCCGGTCTCCTGGCCGTGCCCGACCGTACGGCACTGGACCCGCTCGGCCATCGCGCCGACTACCTCAACCCCGCGGACGACACCGCCGCCGGCATCCCGGACCTCCTCGGCCGCTCGCTCCGCACGACCCGCCGCCCGGACGTCCTCAAGGTCGCCGTGACGCTGCGGGCGCTCGGCCGCACCGGGATCGCCGCCCTCGTCGAGCACGCGGTGGCCGCCGCCCAGCGACTCGCCGACCTGGTCGAGGCCCACCCGGGGTTCGACCTGTACGAGCGGCCCACCCTGTCCACGGTCCTGTTCCGGCCGGCCGGGGCCGACGACGAGCGCGTCGCGTCCGTGCGCCGCCATCTGATGACCGAGGGCCGCGCGGTCCTGGGGCGGGCCCGCGCCACCGACCACCGTGACGGCGTGGACAAGCTGTGGTTCAAGGCCACCGTGCTCAACCCGCACACCCGGCCCACGGATCTCGAAATCCTGCTCGGCGTGGTGGAAGGGAGCACGGCCGTATGAGCGACCGAACGCCGGAGTTCCCGGACCCGCCGAGGCACGCACCGACCCTGCCGGGGCAGCGCCCGGTGCCCGCGGTCGAGAGCGACGCGCCCCGGTCGCCGAAGGGGGCATCGACGGGATCGGCGGGATCACCGACGGGATCGACGGGATCACCGACAGGGTCGACGGGATCTTCTCCACGGTCGCCGGCCGCGCCGCCGAAGGGGAGGTCCGAGGCCTCCGCGCGCGAGGCCGACGTCCCCGGCCGCCCCCTCGACCTCGTCGGCATCGGCATCGGCCCGTTCAACCTCTCCCTCGCCGCCCTCGCCCACGGCGTCCCGGGTCTGCGCACCGCCTTCTACGACCGGCGCCCCGCCTTCCACTGGCACCCCGGCCTGCTCATCGAGGGCTCCACCGTCCAGGTCCCGTTCCTCGCCGACCTGGTCACACTCGCCGACCCGGCCAGCCCCTGGTCCTTCCTCAGCCATCTCCGCGCCGGCGGCCGGCTCTTCCCGTTCTACGTCGCGGAGCGCTTCCACATCGAGCGCGCCGAGTACGACGCCTACTGCCGCTGGGTGAGTGAGCGGCTGCCAGGTCTGCACTTCGGGCACCAGGTCGACGGCGTCCGCTGGAACCCCGAACGCGAGCTGTTCGAGGTCGATTTCAGCCGCACCGGCGCGGACGGCGAGGCCGAGTCCCTGGGCCGGGTCCACGCCCGTAACGTCGTCGTCGGGATCGGCACCGAGCCGTACGTCCCCGAGCGGCTCCGCCCGCTCGCCGAGGCCCCGGCCGTCCCCGTGGTCCACTCCGCGGACTACCTCGCCCACCGCGAGCGGCTGCTGGCCGCCGAGCACCTCACGGTCATCGGCTCGGGTCAGTCCGGGGCCGAGGTCTTCCTCGACCTTCTGAGGGCCCGGCCCGCCGGACGCGAACGGCTCGCCTGGCTCGGCCGGACCGCGGCCTTCGCGCCCATGGAGCACAGCAAGCTGGGGCTGGAGCACTTCACGCCCGACTACACCCGCTACTTCCACGGCCTGCCCGAGCCGATCCGTGACGAGCTGCTGTCGCGGCAGTCGCAGCTCCACCAGGGCATCGCCCCCGGCACGCTCGCCGCCATCCACGACGAGCTGTACCGGCGCACGCTGGACGGCGGCTGGCCCGACGTCGTCCTCACCCCCGGCGTCCGGATCCGTACGGCAGGACGGTTCGGCAGCGGGACCAGGCGCGTCGAACTCCACCTGGAGCATCTGCAGCAGGGCACCCGCAGCCGGGTCACCACCGACGGCGTGGTCCTCGCGACCGGCTACCGCGAGCGCGGTGTCGACGACCTCCTGGCGTCCCTCGACCCGTACATGCGGCGGGACGCCTCCGAACGGCCCCGTGTCGACGAGCAGTTCCGGCTGGTGATGGACCGCGGGGTCACGGGCGCCGTGTATGTCCAGAACGCGGAGCGGCACACCCACGGGGTGGGCGCCCCCGACCTCGGCCTCGCCGCCTGGCGGAGCGCCACCATCCTCAACACCCTGACGAAGGCGGGCGGTTGGCGTGAGGAGCCCTACCCGCTGCCCGCCCGCACCGCGTTCACGACCTTCGGTCTGGACGGCGGTGCGGACGGCAGGCGGGGGCGCCCTGCGGGCGGTGCACCGGTCAGAACAGTGGAGCTCCGTCACGCGTGAGCTTCCAGTCGACGGAGGAGAACGCGTCGACGTCGATGTTCCCCTTCGCCTTCACCCACGAGATGATCGTGTTGCGGATCTCGTCGGAGTTGGACCAGAGCTGCTTGGCCGCCGCGACGTGCGGGAAGTTGCCGCCGCCGCTGGCCCGGTAGTTGTTGACGGCGAAGACGAACTGCGCCTTCGGGTCGACCGGCTTCCCGTCGAAGGTCAGGTTCGCGATCCGCGAGCCGGCCGCCTTCGCGATGTCGATCTCGTACGCCACGCCGCTGATCACGTCGTAGTTGTAGTCCGGGGTGTTGTCGGCGTTCGTCAGCTTCGCGGGGTCGACGGGCGCGTCGGGCGCGGTCCGCACGAAGTAGCGGGCCGAGAACTCCAGATAGTCCTTGAGCTGCGCACCCGTGACGAGCCGCGCCTCCAGGGTGTTCTCGAAGACGTACAACCCGGCCACGTCCCGGATGGTGACGTCACCGGCGGGGATCGACGCCGTACGGGAGAAGCACGCTGCCTGCGAGATCACCGGCAGCTCGGCGTGCTCGGTCCCCTTCAGCGCCTCCTTCACCGTCTCCGCCTGGACGAAGTTGATGAAGTCGATGACCGGGACGTCCTTGTAGGGGGCCTCGGCCGCGGCCATGGCGGCGGTGGAGGTGCCGATGACCTGGTTGACGTAGGCCACGACCTTGCGGTGCTCGTCGGTCAGCAGCCCCGTGATCCTCGGGTCCTCGGCGACGGCGTTGGAGTTGAGGACCTTCGCGGAGACCGACTCCACGGTCCAGGTGCCGCGCTTCCACACCAGGTCGAAGTCGAAGAGGGTCAGCCGCTGGCCCCACTTGAGCGGTTCGGAGAGCACGACCTCCTTGCCGGTCTCCTTGTTGGTGACGCGGTACTCGGGGATCTCGGTGTGCGCGTGGCCGACGAGGATCGCGTCGATGCCGGGGACCTGCTCGGCCACGAGCGCCGCCGCGTTCTCGATGTGCGGCAGCTGGTCGCCGTACGAGGAGGTGCCGCTGCTGCCGGAGTGCGCCGACACGATCACCACGTCCGCGCCCATCGAGCGCAGCCGCGGCACGTACTTCGCCGCCTGCTCCTCCAGGCCGGGGAAGGCCATCTTCCCCTGGACGTTGGCCTTGTCCCAGATCGCGATGCCAGGGTTGGTCAGGCCCAGGATCGCAACCCGCACCGAGCGGCCGCAGGGCGTGCGGAACTTCTTGAAGACGTACGGCGGGAAGGCGGGGCGGAGCGTCTTCGCGTCCAGGGCGTTGGCGCCCAGGAGCGGGAAGTCGCACTGCTCCTCGAACTTCCGCAGCACCGGTATGCCGTAGTTGAACTCGTGGTTGCCGAGGGCGGCGGCGTCGTAGCCGATGGTGTTCATCGCCTGGGCCATGGGGTGGACGGGCCCGCCGGCGCCGGTGATCGGGTCGACCTTGGCGTAGTAGTACGAGAGCTGGGTGCCCTGGATGGTGTCGCCCGCGTCGATGAGGAGGGTGTTCTCGCGGCCCCGCTCCTCGCGGATCTGCTCGACGAGCGTGGAGATCTTGGCGAGTCCGACGTCGTTGTGGTCCTTGTCGTCGAACTCCTTGTCCGTGAAGTAGTCCCAGTTGAAGACATTGCCGTGCAGGTCGGTGGTCCCCATGACCGTGAAGGAGTAGCGCTTGGTGGACCGGCTGCCGCTCTGTGCGTGAGCGGTGGGCGCGGTCGCCGCTCCGGCGAGCGCCACGGCGGCGCCGGTGGCCGCGGTGCGGCCCAGGAACTTCCTTCGGTCGAAGGGCATGGGGGGACTCCTCAATGTTCGGCTGTGGTCGGTCGCGATCGGCGACGCGCGTAGATTCTGGCCCACGGGCGGCTGTGCGCAACACCCTTGCCAGATATCCGTTCGATGACCGTGCGCGGAGGGTCCGCCGCGCGCCCCGGCCTGAGAGAGTGGCGGCATGACGACATCACCGCAGCCCGCACCGTACGGCACCCCCGAGGTTCCGCGCGTCGCCGTCCGCGGCGAGGCGCGGCTCGAAGTCGACCCCGAGATCGCCAGGATCGGCATCACCGTCAGCGCACGCGGCACGGACCGGCGGGGCGCGCTGGACGATCTGACCCGGCGCAACTCCGCCGTCCTCGACCTCGTCAAGTCCTACGGCGACGCGGTCGAGAAGCTGTCGACCGGCGCGTTCGTCATCACGCCCCAGCTGACCGGCAAGGGGCGCGGCGAGCGCGTCCGGTCGTATCACGGCCGGGTGCACGTGACGGCGACGCTCTCCGACTTCACGGCGCTCGGCGAGCTCGCGACCCGGCTCGGCGACCTCGAACTCACCGGCGTCGACGGCCCGTGGTGGTCGCTCCGTCCGGATTCGCCCGCCCATCGCGACGCGCGGCAGCAGGCCGTGCGGGAAGCGGTGCAGCGGGCGCGCGAGTACGCGGGCGCGCTCGGCGCCGAACTGACGGCGCTCGTCGAACTCGCCGACGAGGGAGCCGAGGGCCCCTCGGCCCCGGCCTCTCCCAGCGGGGCGAGGACGCGAGGCTACGCGGGCGGCGGGGCGGAGTCCGAGCCGCGCGCACTGGATCTGGAGCCGCAGCGGCAGACGGTGTACGCGCGCGTCAACGCGCGCTTCACGATGTCGCCGCCGCAGCTCTGACCCTGGGACCCGCGGTCACGGCGGCTGCCGCCTAAGGGTGCTGCCGCCGGTGGGTGCGGCGGCCGGGGCTCTGTCCCTCTGTCCCGCTATCCCTCGTAGCGGGAGCCGATGTTCGTCGACTCGTCCGTGGCGGCGCACCGGGTCCGGACGCGTGAACCGGAGAGGGTCGTCGCCTGCTCGTTCTGGTTGCCGCAGACGTTGCTCTGGCGGCCCTCCTGCGCGGTGTTCGTCTGCTGCACCGTGCCGTTGCCGTTGCCGCCACTGGTGTGGGCGCCGCCGCCCTGGACGGCGGCCGCGGTGTCGGTCCGCCGGGTCACTTCGACCAACGGCCCCCGTTCGGGCCGGTCATCGCGGGGGAGTCGCAATTCCCTGAACGGCCCATCGGCGACGAGGCGAGCACCGGGCCCGGACGGGTACGTGGAGCGCTTCGGCACATGGACGGATGCCGCGCGTCGACTGATGCCGCGCGTGGACGGGTCCGGCATGCCGTCGGGTCCGGCACGTGGACCGGTCCTGCACATGGGCCGGCCCCGGCTCGGACGATGCACGAGCCGGGGCCGGGGACGGCGGCCGCCAGGGACGGTTCGGCCTAGCGGTAGTCGGAGTCGACGCTGGTCGACTCGTCGGTTGCGGTGCACTGCGTGGTGGAGCGGCTTCCGGTGAGCGTGACGGTCGCGTTGTTGGGGTTGCCGCAGTTGTTGTTCTGGCGGCCTTCCTGCGCGGTGTTCTGCTGGAAGAGATCCGCCGTGCTGCTTCCGCCGTCGGCCTTGGCGCCGCCCCCGATCTCGGTCGTGTTCGTGTTGGCGGAGTTGTCGGTCGTACCGCAGTCGATGTCGTAGCGACCGCCGGTGACCTCGATGCGCGAGGCGTTGGCGTTGGCGCAGTTGTTGTTCTGACGCCCCTCCTGTGCGGTGTTCTGCTGGTCGACCGTGGCCGCACCGCTGGAGCCGCCCGTGGCCTCGGCCCCGCCGCCGCGGGTGAGGACCTTCTCGTTCGTCGAACCGTCCTCGTGGGCGCAGGTGCCGGAGGTCGAGCCGCCGGTCACGTCGAAGACGGTGCGATTGGGGCTCGCGCAGTTGTTGTTCTGGCGGCCCTGTTGTGCGACGTTCTGCTGGATCAACGAGGCTTGTGCGGAACCGCCGTCGGCGTGCGCGCCTGCGCCCTTGACGGCGACCTTCCGGTTGGTCGAACCGTCGGTGTTCTCGCAGCTTCCCGCGATCGTGTCCAGTCCACCGGAGTTGGGGCTTGCGCAGTTGTTGTTCTGCCGGCCCCCCTGCGCCACGTTCTGCTGGGTCAGGATGCCCGTGGTGGCCGAGCCGCCGTCGGCCTTCGCGCGCCCGCCCTTGACGAAGAACTGCTCGTTGTCCGACGCGTCGGCGTTCGCGCAGCTGCCTCCGGTCACCGAGGTGAGGTTGGGGCTCCCGCAGTTGTTGTTCTGGCGGCCTTCCTGCGCGATGTCCTGCTGGAAGACGCTTGCCGTGCCCGCGCCGCTGCCGCCGTTGGCCTCGGCTCCGCCGCCCTTGATCCAGGTGTGCTTGTCCGCCGACGCGTTGTCGTTCACGCAGTCGCTCCCGGACGATCCTCCGATGACGGAGGGCTCACCGGCGTTGAGGTTCCCGCAGTTGTTGTTCTGCCGCCCCTCCTGGGCGATGTTCTGCTGGGTGACACTGGCCGCTCCGGAGCCGCCGTTCGCCTTGGCTCCGCCGCTCCGGACGAACGCCTTGTAGGCGGTCGAGGTGTCCGTGTCCGCGCAGCTGTCCTCCAGCCGTCCGCCCTGTACGAGAATGCCGGACTGGTTGAGGTCGGAGCAGTTGTTGTTCTGCCGGCCGCGCTGCGCGGTGTTCTGCTGGAACAGCCCCGTCCCGGAGGAGCCTCCCACCGCGTCGGCCCCGCCGCTGCGGAACTCCGAGAGCTCGGTGACGGAGTCGTCGGTGGTGAGGCAACGCCCCTTCGTCCGCGCCCCGGTCAGCATCAGATTCGCGTCGTTCGAGGAGGAGCAGTGGTTGTTCTGCCGTGCCTCCTGGGCGGTGTTCTGCTGGAACACGGCGCCCGTGGCGGAGCTGCCGCCGGAGGCATGTGCGCCGGGGGTGCCGGCGAGCGCGGTTCCCGAACCGAGGGAGGCGAGGCCCCCCACCGTGAGGGCGACCATGGTGGCGATCGCCAGTCTCTGCACCTTCACTACTGCCTCCGGGGGATGGTCTGGACGCGTGTTCCGTCATCCCGACCAACGCCCCCGTACGGGAGGGGGCATGGTGGTCACGGCCGAAATCCCCTGATCGGCGCAGTGATCCCGTCCTGGGCGGCAGGCAGGCAGGCAGGCAAGCAGGCAGGCAAGCAGGCACGGGCCGGCCCCGGCTCGGACGATGCGCGAGCCGGGGCCGTACGGGGCTGCCGTGGGAAGAGTTGTCGCTGCCGTGCGTCTCAGCGGTAGTCGGAACCGATGTTCGTGGACTCGTCGGTGGCCGCGCACTGCGTGGTGGAGCGGCTTCCGGTGAGTGTGACGGTCGCGTTGTTGGGGTTGCCGCAGGTGTTGTTCTGCCGGCCCTCCTGAGCGGTGTTCTGCTGGAAGAGGCTCGCGGTGCTGCTTCCGCCGTCGGACCGGGCTCCGCCGCCGATCTCGGTGGTGCGGTCGTTGGTGGAGTTGTCGGTCGTACCGCAGTTGACCTCGTACCGGCTGCCGATCACGTCGATGCTGCCGGCGTTGGGGTTGTTGCAGTTGTTGTTCTGCCGGCCTTCCTGGGCGGTGTTCTGCTGCCACATGTCAGCCGCGGTGGCGGAGCCGCCGTTGGCCTCGGCCCCGCCACCCTTGACAGCGGCCTTGACGTTGGACGAGCCGTCCTCGTTGGTGCAGCTCCCCGGTGCGGAGCCCCCACTCACATTGATCCCGGTGTCGTTGGGGTTGGCGCAGTTGTTGTTCTGGCGGCCTTCCTGAGCGGTGTTCTGCTGAATGAGACGGCCCCCTGCGGTGGAGCCGCCGTTGGCGTTGGCGCCGGTGCCCTTGAAGAACGTCTTCTCGTTGGCCGACGTGTCCGTGTTCGCGCAGTCGCCGCCGACCGAATCGGGGCCCGCGGTGTTCGGGTTGGCGCAGTTGTTGTTCTGCCGCCCCTCCTGAGCCCTGTTCTGCTGGAGCACCTGCCCCACCTGGAGCCCCGTGCCGGAGCCGCCGTCGGCGCCGGCGCCACCGCCCTTCACGAAGGCTTCTTGGTTCGCCGAGTCGTCGGTGTTCGCGCAACTGCCCCCCGGCGAGGCGCCGAAGGTGTTGGGGTTGGCGCAGTTGTTGTTCTGCCGGCCCGACTGGCCCGTGTTCTGCTGCGCGATGTCGAAGATGGTGCTGCCGCCGTTGGCTTCGACTCCGCCGCCCTTGGTCCAGGTGCGCCGGTTCTCCGAGCCGTCCTCGTTCCCGCAGGCGCTCTCCGACGAACCCCCGCTGATGTCGATCTCGGTGAGGTTGGGGTTGCCGCAGTTGTTGTTCTGCCGGCCCTCCTGGGCCGTGTTCTGCTGGTTCATGCCCATCGCTGTGGAGGATCCACCGTTGACGTCCGCAGGGCCGTTCTGAACGAACGCGCCCTGGTTGGCGGAGTTGTTCGTGTCCTCGCACGCGGTTTCCCAGCTGCCGCCGGTGATGTCGATCTCGGCGTTGTTGGGGTTGCCGCAGTGGTTGTTCTGCTGGCCGCGCTGGGCGGTGTTCTGCTGGGCCAGGCTCGCCCCGCTGGATCCGCCCTCCGCGTTGGCGCCGCCGCTCCGGAACTCGGAGGACTCGGTGAGGGAGCCGTCGGTGGTGACGCACCGCCCCCTCGCGCGCGCACCGGAAAGGTTCACCACGTCCGGGTCGCCGTTCTGGCTCGAGCAGCGGTTGTTCTGCCGGCCTTGCTGGGCCGTGTTCTGCTGGAACAGTTCCCCCGCCGTGTTCGAGCCGCCCGAGGCCTTCGCGCCCGGTGTATCGGCGAACGCCGGTCCCACTCCGAGGGACGAGAGACCGCCCACGGCCAGGGCCACGATCGTGGCCGTTGCGACGCTCTGCACCTTCACTGATGCCTCCGGGGGCTCGACGCTCGTTCGGTCAACCCGCCCAACGCCGTTCGCGGGAGACCGGTGTTGGTGGCCACCCCCGAAATCCCCTGATCGGCCCAGTGCCGTGCCGGGCATGGACCGGCCCCGGCTCCGACGGCGCACGAGCCGGGGCCGGAGCCACCGTCACCGGATACAGCTCCGGCCCAGCGGTGGTCGGAGCCGACGGTCGCGGACGTGTCGGTGGTCGCGCACCGGGCCGTGGCGGGGCCGCCGGTGACCGTGAGCGACAGGTCATCGGGGGTGCCGCAACTGTGGCCATGGCGATCCTCCGCACCTCACTGAACCTCCTGGGGTCGCGCACTGCGCCACCTGATCGCCCGCGTGATCCACCTCACCAACGCAACCCGGATGAACCGGACATGGAAGGAGGCCGCCGAATCGTCTGAAGGGATCACTGCGCGAGGCCCGGACGGCCGCTTCCTGAGAGCGCCGGTGCGTGCCGGTGCCCGCCGGGCCGGATCGGGCCCCGCACACCGCCGTACCTGCGGTCTCGTCGCGCAACGGCTGTGCGCGCGAACGGACATGGCTTCGGCCTCGCCCGCCCGGTGCGGGTCCGCCGACCCTGCGGCGACCCCGGCCGCGCACCCGGCCGCAAGCGGTTACCGCGCTCCCGAGGGGTGCGCCCGCCGCCGTACCCGGCCAGGTGCCGCGCCCGAGGACAGGGGACCCCAGGGTTGGACAGAGCGGACCTGTGCTTTAGGTTAGGCTCGCCTAAGTGGCCGCTCCCGGCGGCCGGGCGCCCATGACCCTGGGGGACTCATGTCTCGACCGCAGAACGTGCCGGCACGGCCGGAGCCGACCGCACCGACGGTCCTGTCCGGCACCCCCGCACGCACGGCAGCCCCCGCGCGCACCACGGCCCCCGCGCCCGCCGCGCAGGCCCCCCTGGCGCACGTCCCCCGGCAGTCCGCCACCCTCCCCGACGCCTCGCCCGCACCGGCCGAACCGGACATACGGATCTTCGACGGCGCCGCCGTCACCGCCGCCGCCGACCGGTGGGCCCGCGTCTACGAAGAGGTCTACGCCCAGGCGCTCGGCCTCCCCGACCACAGCGACCCGCCCATATCCGAGCGCCTGCTGCGCCACGCCACCCGCCCCGGCTTCTCCCTCGTGGCGGCCTTCGACGGCGAGGACGTGGCCGGCTTCCTCTACGGCTACACGCTGCCCCCCGACTCCCTCTGGTGGGACGGCCTGACGCCCGACCCGGGCCCGGAGTTCACCCGCGAGTACCCCCAGCGCACCGTCGGACTCTGCGAGTTGCTGGTCTCCCCCCGGCGCCGCCGCTCGCGCGTCGCGCTCACGCTCTTCGAGACCTTCCTCGCCGCACGCACCGAGGAGCGCGCCACCGGCCTCGTCGCCGACGACAACTCCGTCATGCTCGCGACGTACGCCAAGTACGGGTTCGAGATGGTGGGGCGGATGGAGCCGTACCCGGGCTGGCGCCCGCACGTCATGGTCGTCCGCCAACTGCGCCCGAGCTGAGCCCCGTCCGTCCGCCCGTCCACCCCCGAGCCACCGAGGCGAAGCCGTGTCCGTCCAGTTCCCGCCCTCCGCAGCCCCGCGATCCGCCTACCCGGTCGACGCGCTCCCCGAGCCCGTCCGCCGCCATCTGCTCGATCTGACGCAGCAGTCCGAGGCACCCGTGTCGGCTTACGTGTACGACGGCGAGGTCGCCGCCGAACGTGCCCGCGAACTGCGCGCCGCGCTCCCCGGCTGGGCCGCCGTGCACTACGCCGTGAAGGCCAACTCCTTCCCCGGCATCCTCGGCGCCCTCGCCCCGCACGTCGACGGCTTCGAGGTCGCATCGGTCTCCGAACTCGAACTCGCCCTGGCCGCCCTCCCCGACGCGAGCGGACAGGCCGGCACGCCCGCCCCCGTCGTCGCCGCGGGCCCCGCCAAATCCGTCCCCGTCCTCACCGCCCTCGTACGGGCCGGTGTCGAGGCCATCAACGCCGAGAGCCTCCTCGAACTGAGCCGCATCAGCCGTATCGCGGTCGCCGAGGGCGTCACCGCCCGCGTGGCGCTGCGCGTCAACCCGGCCGAGATCCCCGTCACCGGCTCGCTCCTCATGGGCGGCGCGCCTTCGCAGTTCGGCGTCGCCGAGCCCGACGTGCCGGGCGTGCTTGCCGAGGCCCGGCGCCTGCCCGGCCTCGACCTCACCGGCTTCCACATCCACGCCGCGTCCAACAACCTCGACGCCGAGTCCCAGGCCGCGTACCTGACGTGGTGCGTGGAGTGGAGTGTCCGTACGGCCCGGGAGAACGGCATCGATCTGCGCCACGTCGACATCGGCGGCGGCATAGGCGTCGCCTTCGAGGGTGAAAAACCCTTCGACGTGGCCCGCTTCGGCGAACTGGCCGCCCGCGTCGAGCCACCCGAGGGCGTCAAGGTCATCCTGGAGCCCGGCCGCTTCCTGGTCGCCGACTGCGGCTGGTACGCGGCGGAGGTGACCGATGTGAAGCACTCCTACGGTGAGGCGTTCGCCGTCCTGCGCGGCGGCATCAACCACTTCCAGCTCCCCACCTCCTGGGACATCGTGCACAACATCGCCGTCCTGCCCGTCGACCGCTGGACCGAGTCCTGTCCCCGCCCCGCCGCCGAGGACACCCGCGTGACCGTCGTCGGCGAACTGTGCACACCGGAGGACACCCTGCTGCGCGACGTCCGCGTGGACCGCGTGCGCGCCGGTGACCTCGTCGTGTTCCCCTACGCGGGCTCCTACGGCTGGGAGTTCGCCATGCACCGCTTCCTCGGCCACCCCGTCGCCGAGCGCCACCTCCTCTGAGCCGAGCCCGACGCACCCGAGCCCGAAGCATCCGAGCCCGACGCACTCGAAGCCCAGCGCACCCGAGCCCGAGCATCCGGGCCCGACGTACACGGAGCCCGAAGCATCCGAGCCCGCAGCATCCGACCGCGCGCCCCCCACGCCGCACCTCGCCCCCCACGGGCCCGCACGCCACGCCGCGGCCCGCCACCCGCACCCTCCTGCACCCGGAGCCCGTCCCATGACCGTGCACACCCCTGCCCGCGCCGGTAGCGACCTGCCCGCCGCGGACCGAGCGGACGCGATCCTCGCCCGCCAGCGTGCCCGCGAGTCCTCCGCCCGTACCTACGCCCGCTCCTTCCCGATCGTCCCCGTCCGCGCACAGGGCATGGTGATCGAGGCGACCGACGGACGCCGCTACCTCGACTGCCTGGCAGGCGCCGGCACCCTCGCCCTCGGCCACAACCACCCCGTGGTCCTCGAGGCCGTCCGGCGCACGGTCGACAGCGGCGCCCCGCTGCACGTCCTGGACCTGGCGACGCCCGAAAAGGACGCGTTCACGGACGAGTTGTTCGCCACCCTGCCGCCCGCGTTCGCCGACCGCGCCCGCATCCACTTCTGCGGCCCCGCCGGCACCGACGCGGTCGAGGCGGCCCTGAAGCTGATGCAGACCGCCACCGCACGCCGCGGGCTGCTCGCCTTCACCGGCGCCTACCACGGCATGACGGCGGGCGCGCTGGCCGCGTCCGGCGGCGTCGGCGCCAAGACTCCGGTGCCGGGCATCGCGGCCGATGTGACGCGGCTGCCCTACCCGTACGCGTACCGCTGCCCGTTCGGCGTCGGCGGTGAGCGCACCGCAGAGCTGTCCGCCGCCTACACCGAGCGGCTGATCGACGACCCCAACGGCGGCGTCGTCCCGCCCGCCGCGATGATCCTCGAGGCCGTGCAGGGCGAGGGCGGCGCGATCCCCGCACCCGACGCCTGGATGCGCGAGATGCGGCGGATCACCGCCGAGCGCGGCATCCCCCTCGTCGTCGACGAGGTGCAGACCGGCGTGGGACGCACCGGCGCCTTCTGGGCGATCGAGCACAGCGGGATCGTGCCCGACGCGATGGTGATGTCGAAGGCGATCGGCGGCACCCTCCCGCTCGCCGTGCTCGTCTACCACGAGGACTACGACGGCTGGCTCCCCGGCGCCCACACCGGCACCTTCCGCGGCAACACCCTGGCCATGGCGGCCGGTACGGCCACGCTGCGCCATGTCGCCCGCGAGCGGCTGACCGAGCGCGCGGCCACGGTCGGCGCCCGGATGACGGCCAGGCTCGAGGGGCTGCGCGCCGAACTGCCCACGATCGGCGACGTCCGCGGGCGCGGCCTGATGATCGGCGTCGAACTCGTCGACCCGCAGGGCGAACCCGACGCGTGCGGTGCCCGCCCGTTCGCCCCCGAACTCGCCGCCCGCGTCCGTTCGGCGTGTCTCTCACGGGGCCTTATCGTCGAACTCGGCGGCCGGCACGACTCCACCGTGCGGCTGCTGCCGCCGCTGGTGATCAGCGACGAGCAGGTGGAGGCCGTCCTGGACCGGCTCACCGACGCCATCGCCGAGGTGACGGCTTCTCAGCCCGCCGGGCGGCCGGCATGACGGGCCGCACCGGGGCGCTGCGCGAGCCCCAGCCGGCGGGTGGCGGCACGGCCGCCGCGGCGCTCACGGCGGACGACGTGCCTGCCGTGCCGGGACAGGTGATCCGCTCGGCCGCGGCCGAGCGCGTACAGGAACTTCTCGTGGAAGGGCGGGACGAACTCCTCGTGGAAGGGCGGGATGTGAACCAGCGTCACGGCGAGCCGTACGGCGCGGGGGAGCCGCATCACCCCGAACTCGCCGACGCCTTCGGCCCATCCCTGCCGACGGCCCTCGCACTGCTCGCCGATAGCACCGGAGCCGCGGTGCACGGCCTGCCGGGACAGACCCGGGGCGGTGCGTCCGTGCGCGGTGGCCGGCCGGCGGGCGGTTCAGTCGACGGCGGCACGGCCGACGGCGGTTCGATCGAGAGCCGTCCGGTCGTCAACGGCGCGGCAGACGACGGCCTGGTCGAGGACGGCCTGGCCGACGGCGGCCCATTCGAGGACGGCCCCCGCGAGGACGGCCGGGCGCCCGGGAGCGCCGCACGCCGCACCGCCCCGCTGTCCGGCGGCACGGGCGGCCCCGCCGCGCTGGAGCCGCTGCTGCGCACCGTGCTGGACGCCCTCGCCGAGGGCGCGTCCCGCCGCGGCGGGCCGCTTCCCGCCGGGACACCGGGCGAGATCGCCGCCCGGGTCGCGTGGGAATTCGCCGCCACGGGCGAGGACTTGGGGACGGCGCCGGCACCGCACGCCGATCCCCGTACGGCCCCCCGCACCGACGCCCGTACGGAGACTCGTACGGAGCCCGGTCCGGATCTCGGTACGGACCCCCGTACGGCGGAGCCCGCCGCGGACCCGCGCACCGACGTCCCGTCCGCGGACTCCGCCCTGCACCGCCTCACCGCCCTCCTCGCCCACGGCACCGCCGACCCGGCCGACCCCTCCTGCGCCGCGCATCTGCACTGCCCACCGCTGGCCGTCGCCGTCGCAGCCGACCTCGCCGTCTCCGCCCTCAACCCCTCCCAGGACTCCTGGGACCAGGCACCCGCCGCCACCACCCTGGAGACCCTGCTCCTGGAGGAACTGGCCGCCCTCGTGGGCTACGACCCGGCCGAGGCAGCCGGAGTCCTCACCTCCGGCGGGACCGAATCCAACCTCATGGGCCTCATGCTCGCCCGTGACCGGGTCCTCGGCCGCGCGTCCGGACGACAGATCGAGATGGGCGGAGTGCCGGGCGCCACCGGCCCGCGCCCGCGCATCTTCGCCTCCACCGCCGCCCACTTCTCCGTCCAGCGGGCCGCGGCCCTCCTCGGGCTCGGCGAGGACTGCGTCATCCCCGTCCCCGTCGACCGCGAACTCCGCATCGACCCGCAGGCGTTGCACACCGCGCTCCAGGACTGCGCCGACCGCGGCGACCTCCCGCTCGCCGTCGTCGCGACGGCCGGCACCACCGACACCGGGGCCGTCGACCCGCTGCGCACCTGCGCCGCGCTCGCGGCCGAGTACGGCGCCTGGCTCCACGTGGACGCCGCGTACGGAGGAGGCGCACTGCTCTCCGACCGGCTCGCCCCCCTCCTCGACGGCATCGCGCTCGCCGACTCGGTCTCCCTGGACTGGCACAAGCTGGGCTGGCAGCCCGTCGCCGCGGGCGTCTTCCTCGTCCGCCAGGCCGAGACGTACGCCTCCCTCGCCCGCCGCGCCGTCTACCTCAACCCGCAGGACGACGAGGAAGCGGGCTACCCGAGCCTGCTCGGACTGTCGCTGCGCACCACCCGCCGCGCCGACGCGTTCAAGATCGCGGTCACGCTCCGCACCTTCGGACGCGACGGCCTTGGCCGCCTGGTCGACGCCTGCCACGACCTGGCGCACGAGGGTGCCAAGGCCGTCACCGCCCACCCGCGTCTGGAACTCCACGCCGAACCGGTGCTGACCGCCTTCCTGTTCCGCTACGTCCCCGCCGGGGCCGACCCCGAGCACACCGACCGGATCAACGCCGGGCTGCGGCGCAGGCTGCTGCGCGAAGGCCGGGCGGTCGTCGGCCGTACCGAACTGCCCGGCGATGGGCCCGGACGCGTACGCCTCAAGCTCACCCTGCTCAACCCGCACACCACCCCTGCCGACGTGGAGCGGCTGCTCCACGCGGTCGCCGCCGCGGGACAGGCCGAGGAGGACGCACTGTGACCCCGCCGACCGACGCTCCGGCCACCACGGCCACCGACGCTCCGGCCACCACGCCCACCCACGCTCCGGACACCACCCCGCGGGCCGACGCCCCAACGGCCGCGGACGGCCCGACGGTCGGGCACGCGCCCGTCGGCCCGGACCCGCTCGACCACCCCGACGCCCTCCGCGCCGGTGACGCCGCCGCCACCGAGACCCTGCTGCGCGCCTACGTCCGGGAGACCGGCACCGAAGTCCCGCCCGCGGGGGAGGAGTTGCTGCTCCAGTTCCCCTCCAGCGGACTGCGCGTCGCCGTCCCCGTCCGCCACCGCTCCACCACCGGCTGGCACCGCTTCGGCGAACCCACCGTCCAGCCTGCCGAGCCCGCCGCCCAGGCCGGCCCGGCCGGATCAGCCGACCCCGCCCGCCGGATCACCGCCGACGCCGCCCTCGTGGCCGCCGCCGCCATACGGGAGACCACCGCCGGTCGCGGACTCCCGCCGCACCTCGGCGGCGACGCCGTCGCCCGCGTCCTCGGCTCCGCACGGCGCACCGGGGTGCACCTGGCGCGGCGGCGCGCCGAGGGCGAGGACGCCCACGGCCCCACGCCGTTCCTCGACGCCGAACAGGCGCTGCTCCTCGGCCACCCCTTCCACCCCGCGCCCAAGAGCCGCGAAGAGGCGTCCGACGCCGAACTCGACGCGTACTCGCCCGAGTTGCGGGGCTCCTTCCCGCTGCACTGGTTCGCCGCGCACCCGGACACCGTCGTCGGCGAGAGCGCCGACGGGCGCGCCGTCGCCGACATCCTGCGCCCGCTGGCCGCCGGACTGGACCTGCCCGACGGCATGCTCCCCGTACCCGTCCACCCCTGGCAGGCCCGCGAAGTCCTCGCCCGGCCCGAGATCGCCGCGCTCGCCGACGCCGGGCGCCTGCGGCCGCTCGGCCCCGCCGGACCGGCCTGGTACCCCACGTCGTCCGTACGGACCGTGCAGCGCCCCGACGCGGAGATCATGCTCAAGCTCTCCCTCGGCATGCGCATCACCAACTCCCGCCGCAACAACCTGCGCAGCGAGATGCGGCTCGGCGTGCAGGCCGCACGCCTCCTGGCCGGAGGACCCGCCGACTGGCTGCGCGCCGAACACCCCGAGTTCGGTATCCTCCGCGACTTCGCCTGGGTCTCCGTCGGCACCGACGGACCCGAGACCGGCCTGGAGACCGCGATCCGCGACAACCCCTTCCGCGGCGCACCGGGCACACCCGCGCGTGAAGGGCTGTGCGTCGCAGGGCTGCTCGCGGAACGCACCGGCCCCGGCGACGGCACCCCGCCCCGCCACCGCTCCCTGCTCTCCGCCGCCGTCGAACGCGCCGCCCGCGCCGACGGCACCTCCACCGCCGAGGCCGCCGAGCACTGGCTCGTCCGCTACCTCGACGTGCTCGCCGTCCCCCTCATCCGCCTCCAGGCCCGCTACGGCATCGCCCTCGAACCGCACCACCAGAACACCCTCGTCGCCCTCGACGACGACGGTCTCCCCGCCGCGGGCTGGTACCGCGACAGCCAGGGCTACTACCTCGCCGCCTCCCGTGCCGACGAGGCCGAGGCGCTGCTGCCCGGCGTCGCCGAAGGACTCGACCTCGTCTTCGACGACGCCTTCGTCGACGAACGCGTCGCCTACTACCTCGGCATCAACAACCTCCTCGGCCTCGTCGGAGCCTTCGGCGCCCTCGGCCTCGCCGACGAGACCCGCCTGCTGCGCGTACTGCACCGCGTCCTGGACCGGCTGCGCACCGAAGAACCCGGCGCCAAGGGCCTGCTCGACCTGCTCCTCGACGCCCCCACCCTGCGCTGCAAGGGCAACTACCTGACCTGCGTGGACGGACTCGACGAACTCGTCGGCGACGTCCACACCCAGTCCGTCTACATCGACCTTCCCAACCCTCTCGCGGAGGCACAGCCGTGACCGTGACCGAACAGCAGACCCCCTACGATCTCGTCGGCGTCGGCATCGGCCCCTTCAACCTCTCCCTCGCCGCGCTCAGCGACGGCGTGCCCGGACTCCGCACCCTCTTCCTCGACAGCAAGCCGGCCTTCTCCTGGCACCCCGGCCTGCTCATGGAAGGCACCGTCCTCCAAGTCCCCTTCCTCGCCGACCTGGTCACCATGGCCGACCCGACGAGCCCCTGGTCGTACCTCAACTACCTGCGCTCCCACGACCGGATGTTCCCGTTCTTCTTCTCCGAGCGCTTCCACATCCCGCGCCGCGAGTACGACCACTACTGCCGCTGGGTCGCCGAACACCTGCCGTCCTGCCGCTTCGACGCCGAGGTCACCTCGGTCGAATGGGACGAGGCCGCCGACACCTTCGCCGTCGTCCACCGCTCCGCGAAGAACGGCGACACCACCCGCGTCCTCGCCCGCCAGATCGTCCTCGGCGTCGGCACCGCACCCGTCGTCCCCGAGCCGCTGCGCCCGCTGCTGACGGAGCATCACGCGGGCCGCGTCCTGCACAGCGCCGACTACCGCACCCACCGCGCCCGCCTCGCCGGCCGCGAAGACGTCACCGTGATCGGCGCCGGGCAGTCCGGCGCCGAGGTCGCCCTCGACCTGCTCCGCCACCAGGACGGACAGGGCCAGGACGGGCCCTACGTCCGCTGGCTCGCCCGCACCCCCGCCTTCGCGCCCATGGAGTACTCCAAGATCGGCCTGGAGCACTTCACCCCCGACTACATCCGCTACTTCCGCGGCCTGCCCGAGCACGAGCGGGAGCGCCTCGTCGCCGAACAGTGGCAGCTCTACAAGGGCGTCAGCGAGGAAACCCTCGCCGACATCCACGACGAGCTGTACGAGCGCACCATCGGCGGCACCGAACCGCGCGCCGCCCTCCACCCGGGCGTCGAGATCGTCGCCGCCGAGGCCGAGGACGACGGCTACCGCCTCACCTGCCGCCACGCCCCCCAGTCCGCGACCTTCGACATCCACACCTCGGCCGTCGTCATGGCCACCGGCTACTCCGCCCGCCGCCCCGCGTTCCTCGACACCCTCGCCGACCTCGTCGACTGGGACGACCGCGGCCGCTACCAGGTCGACGGCGACTACCGCGTCGCCCTCGACCCGCGCGTCGCCGGCTCCCTCTACGTCCAGAACGCCGAGATGCACACCCACGGCGTCGGCGCACCCGACCTCACCCTCGGCGCCTGGCGCGCCGCGACGATCCTCAACGCCGTCGCGGGCAGGACCGTGCTGCGCGTACCGGAACGGGCCGCCTGGACCACCTTCGGCGTCCCGCAGCAGACCGCCGCGGAGAACGCGCCCGAGGGAGGCGTCTGGAGGGCCCCGGCCCAGCAGGGGCGGCGCGCCGAAGCGGGTACGCCGCGGTGACACGCACGGAACCACCGCACGACGCGGCCGCGGGGCGCACCCCCGCGCGCCGCGCCAAGGCCGTCCTCATATCGGCGATAGGACTCCACCTCGTCGCCGAGACCGCGCTCACCCCGTTCCTGCCGCAACTCTTCGACCGGCTCTACGGCATCGACGACCCGGGCGCCACCGGGCTCTACCTGTGGATCTGCCGCATCGTCGGACTCGCCGCGCTGCCCCTGTGGGGGCTCGCGGCGAGGCGCTGGCCGCTGCACCGCCTGGTCCTGGCCGGGCTGTGCGGCTCCGCCGTCCTCGACATCCTCCTCGGGCTCGCCCCCACCTACGCCGCCTACACGGCCGTGTCGACCGCCGTCGTCGCCACCAACTCCGCGCTGCTGCTGGCCTATCCGGCGTTCATCGCCGAGCACGGCGACGAGGACGCGGAGGGAACGACGGGCACGGACCGGGCACGGCTCGCCGGGATCTGCTCGATCGTCGTCGTCTTCCATCTGTCGACGGTCGTCGCGACCCTGGTGGGCGCCGGAGTCCTGGCCCTACCCGAACCCCGCATCGGCATCTCGGCGTTCGCCGTCCTCGACGCGGTCCTGGCGGTCCTCACCTACCGGATCCTCGGCAAGGCGGGCGGCCCCACCGCCGAAACGGGACCGGCGCTCGCGTCCGCACCAGGCGCGGGACACGACACGGTGCCCGGTGACGTGGTGGCCGCCGCCCACCTTCCCTACGGCGCGACCTCCGCCGAATCCGCAGAAGCTGCTGAATCCGCCGACGGGGGCGTCCCGGACGCGGGGGAGAGCAACGCCCGTACGAACCGGGCGGACCGTACGACGCCGGTGGACCGTACGACACCGGTGGACCGTAAGAGGCCGGCCGACCGAACGACGACGCGCGGTACCCGTCGCGCCGGGCGGCTCGCCGTCCTCGCCTACGCCGCCCTCATCGGGCTCGCCTTCGACTTCTCGGTCAACGTCGCCCGCCCCTTCTTCACCGAGTTCGCCGACAGCCTCGGCACCAACAGCGCCGGATCCGCCGTGCTGTTCTTCCTGCCCAGCGTCGCCGCCCTGGCCGTGCTTCCCGTGGCGCGCCGCTGCCACGACCGGCTCGGCGACCGGCTGCTGCCGCTCTCGCTGGCCGTCGGCGCCGCCGGACTGGCCTGGCAGGCGATCGCCTCCTCCCTGACCGGACTCGCCGCGGGGCGCCTGCTGTTCGGGATCGGCCTGGGGCTCGGCCAAGTCGCCGTGGAACTACGGATGTTCCGCGCCACCGGCACCGACGGCCCCGCCTTCACCGGCGTCGAGACCGCACGCTCCGTCGGCCTCCTCGCCGCGCCCCTGGCCGCCACCGCCGCGGTCTCCCACGACCTCGCCCTGCCGCTCGCCGTCGCCGCAGGGATTCAGGTCGCGGGCATGGCCCTGGCCGCCAGGCGACCGCGCCGGCTCGACCCCCCGGCCACCGCGGACCGGCCCGCGCCCGCGAAGGACCCCGCGCCCGCACCAGCCGGACGCCCACGCGCCCGCGCCACCACGGCAGCCGTCGCCGCACCGGAACCGGCTCACGCACCGGAGCCCGCACAGGCCCACGCACCGGAACCGGCTCACGCACCGGAGCCCGCACAGGCCCACGCACCGGGCCCCGCCCGCGTACCGCACGACGCCGTACGACCCACCGTCCCCGCGCTCGCCCGGGAACGCCACGCGCCCCCGCAGGACGGAGCCCTCGCCTCCGCCGCGTACTCCGAGGAGATCCACCCATGAACCCCACCACCCGCGACACCTGGGCGCAGGCGGGCCATCGGCTGCTCGTCAAGGCGATCGAAGAGTTCGCCTACGAGGAACTCCTCGTTCCCGAACCGGACACCGACACCGACACCACCACGGGCGAACCCGGCGCCTACCGCCTCGACTTCGCCGACGGCGTCCGCTGGACCTTCCGCGCCACCCGCGGCACCTTCGGCACCTGGCGGCTGACCGACGGCACCCTCCGCCGCACCCCCGAAGCCGACGGCGAAGCCGGGCCCGAACGACTCCTCCTCGACGCCCGCACCACCCTCGGCTGGGACGGCCCCACCACCGCCGAAGTCCTCCGCGAACTCACCGCCACCCGCCGCGCCGAGGCCGATGTCATCGCCCGCGCCGTCCCCGCCGCCCGCCTCGCCGACCTGGACCACCTCGACCTCGAGGCCCACCAGGACGGCCACCCATGCATGCTGCTCAACAAGGGCCGCCTCGGCTTCTCCGCATCCGACGCCGCCGCCTACGCCCCCGAAGCCGCAGGATCCGTACGCCTCCGCTGGGCCGCCGTCCACCACAGCCTGGCCGCCTACTCCGGCATCCCCGGCCTCGACGCCGCGACCCTCCTCGCCGACGAACTCGACGACGCCACCCGCAAGACCTTCACCACCACCCTCGAAGCGGCCTGCGCCGACAGCGGACACGCGGCAGCCGACTACACCTGGCTGCCCGTCCACCCCTTCCACTGGGACGAGGCCGTCGCCACCCTCTTCGCCCCCTACCTCGCCCAAGGAACGATCATTCCCCTCGGCGAAGGCCCCGACCGCTACCGCCCCCTGCAGTCCATCCGCACCCTGGCCAACCTCGACCACCCCCACCGCCGCAACGTCAAGGTGCCCCTCCTCATCCGCAACACCCTCGTCTGGCGCGGCCTGTCCACCGAACCCACCGAAGCCGCACCCGACATCAGCGCCTGGCTGCACTCCGTACGCGACCAGGATCCCTACCTGCGCGACGAACTCCGCTTCCACCCGCTCGGCGAGACAGCCGCCGTCTCCGTGCACCACCCGCTCTACGAGTCCGTCACCGACGCCCCCTACCGCTACCACGAACTCCTCGGCGCCGTCTGGCGCGAGCCCGTCGCCGCCCACCTCCGGAGGGGCGAACAGGCCCGCACCATGGCCTCCTTGCTCAAGATCGGCTCCGACGGGCGCGCACTCGTCACCGAACTCGTGAGACGCTCCGGCCTCGACCCCCGCACCTGGCTTGACCGCTTCCTCGCCGCACTCCTCCCCGGACTCCTCCACTACCTCTACCGCTACGGCGTCGCCTACTGCCCCCACGGCGAGAACACCGTCATCCTCTACGACGCCACCGACACCCCCATCGGCATCGCCCTCAAGGACTTCGCCGAGGACGTCAACCTGCTCCCCGGCAACCGCCCCGAGTACGCCGACCTCACCCCGCGCGCCGACGCCGTCCTGCTGCGCTGGCCCGCCCACGAACTCGCGCACTCCCTCCTCAGCGCGATCTTCGCCGGACACTTCCGCTTCTTCGCCCCCCTCGCCGAAACCCACCTCGGCATCCCCGAGACCGAGTTCTGGGCCGCCGTCCGCGCCGAGATCGAGCGCTACCACGCCCGCTTCCCCGAACTCGCCGACCGCTTCGAGGACTTCGGCCTCTTCGCCCCCGAGTTCGACCGCGTCGCCCTCAACCGCGAACAGCTCCTCGGCGGGGGCTTCCACGACCGCTCCGAACGCGACGAAGGCTTCGACGTCGTCCACGGCACCGTCCCCAACCCGCTCGCCACCGCCACCGCCACCGCCCACCAGGAGCCGCAGATATGAGCACCCCGACGCACCAGGCGTACGAGCGGCTGCGCGCCGACGCCGACGCCGGGCGCATCGACGAGGTCATCGTCGCCGTACCCGACCTCCAGGGACGGCTCCAGGGCAGCAGACTCTCCGTCGACCACTTCCTCGGCGAAGCCGCCCAGGACGGATTCGGCGCCTGCGTCTACCTCCTCGCCTCCGACGTCGAGATGGGCACAGGACCCGGCTACGCCATCGACGCCTGGAACTCCGGCTTCGGCGACTTCCTCCTCCGCCCCGACCCCGCCACCCTGCGCACCCTCCCCTGGGACGACCGCACCGCCCTCGTCCTCGCCGACACCGAATGGCCCGCCGGCCACGAGGAGGCCGGACGGCCCGTCGGCATCGCCCCCCGCCACGTCCTCCGCACCCAGCTCGACCGCCTCGCCGACCACGGCCTGACCGCATTCGCCGGCACCGAGCTGGAATTCCTCGTCTTCACCGACACCTACCGCGACGCCTGGGACCGCCGCTACCACGCCCTCGAACCCGCCACCCGGTACAACGTCGACTACGCACTCCAGGGCCTCGGCACCCTCGAACCCGTCGTCCGACGCATCCGCCGCGAGATGGTCCGCGCCGGCCTCACCATGGAGACCGCACGCGCCGAATGCCACCCCGGCCAGTACGAGATCGTCTTCCGCTACGACGAGGCGATGACCACCTGCGACCACCACGTCCTGTTCAAGAACGGCGCCAAGCAGATCGCCGCACAGGAAGGCGTCGCCCTCACCTTCATGCCCAAGTACGACGAGGGCGAAGGCAATTCCTGCCACATCCACCTCTCCCTCCGCGGCACCGACGGCACCCCCGTCCTCGCCGACCCCGCCGCCGACGACGGCATGTCGGACCTCATGCGGCACTTCGTCGCCGGACAGCTCGCCTGCCTCCCCGACTTCGCCCTCCTCATGGCCCCCAACATCAACTCCTACAAGCGCCTCCAGCCCGGCGCGTTCGCCCCCACCGGCATCACCTGGGGACGCGACAACCGCACCTGCCCCGTACGCGTCGTCGGCTCCGGCGCCTCCCTGCGCATCGAACACCGCGTACCGGGCGGCGACGCCAACCCCTACCTCGCCGTCGCGGCAGCCGTCGCCGCCGGACTCCACGGCATCGAGAACCGGCTGCCCCTGCCCGCACCGCATGCCGCCAACGCCCTGGCCGACCCCGACGTGCCCCGCCTGCCCACCACGCTCACCGAGGCCCTGCACCGCTGGGAGACCAGCGAGACCGCGGCCAAGGTCTTCGGCGAGACCGTCGTCGGCCACTACGCACAGGCCGCCCGCACCGAACTGGCCGCGTTCGAGACGGCGGTGACGGACTGGGAACGGGTCCGCGGCTTCGAACGCCTGTAGACAGCGCCGCGCACCGCCGACAAACACAGCGGCCCTGCCACGGACAACTCCGTGGCAGGGCCGCTGCGGTGTGCGCGACGAACCGGGCCTACTCGGCCGCGTAGTTCTTCTCCATCTCGTCCAGCACCTGGGTCGCGCCGGTGTAGCCGATGCCCAGCATCCACACGTTGTCGTCGACCTTGAACGCCTTCTTGCTCTTCACCGCCGCCAGGTTCTTCCAGAGCTGACCGCCCGTGATGGACGTCTCCTTGGCCTTCTTCGGGTCACCGTAGGTGGAGTAGAAGATGACGTCGGCGTCCGCCTCGTCGATCTTCTCCGGGCTGACGTCCAGCGAGAACCCGGTCTTGTCCTGGTTGGCCGGACGGCCCACCTTCAGGTCCTTGAAGATCGAGCCGACGAACGTGTCGTTGAAGTAGAGACGCGTGTCCGCACCCTCCACGAAGCGGACGAAGCCGACCTCGACCTGCTTCGCCTTCTCGGGCCCGCCGAGCGCCTTCGTCAGCCCCGCGACCTTCGTCTCGTAGGCCGACACGACCTTCTTCGCCTCGGCCTCCTTCCCGAGAGCGTCCGCGTGCAGATCGAAGTTCTCCCGCCAGGTCGGGCCGGTGGTCTCCGAGAAGACCGTCGGCGCGATCTGCGACAGCTCCTTGTAGTTCTTCTCGTCACGGACCTTGCTGCTCAGAATCAGGTCCGGCTTCAGCTCGTTGATGGCCTCGAGGTTCGGCTCACCGATGAGACCGACCTCCTTGATGCCCTTGATCTTCGCCTCGGGCAGGTAGGTGGACAGCGGCGCGCCGGCCACGACCGTGACCGCCCCGACCGGCTTGACGCCGAGGGTGACCGCCGAGTCCAGGGCGTCGGTGTCGAGCACCACGACGCGCTTGGGATGGTCGGGCACCTCGACCTTGCCCATGGCCGTCGACACCGCGTGCTTGCCACCCCCGGAGGAGGACTGCTTGGCGTCGTCGTCCGAGGAGCCGCACGCGGTGGCGGTGACGGCGAGCGCGGAGACGAGCGCCAGGGCTGCGGCGCTACGACTGAGGGTTCCGGACATGAAAGGAGGCCTTTCGTACAAGAAAGCCCGGATCCACTCCGGGCTTGAACTTAGGTAAACCTAACCTTATGCTTTCCGGCTGACAAGTCCCGATCCGGTTACGGCCCCCGAACCCCCTCCGCGCTGCTCATCGGAGCGGACCCCCGCACTTTTCAACACTTGTCAATAGCCTTTCACCTAAAGGTCGTTCGGCCGTCCCGCAGGTCCACCTCTCTACCCGCCAGTACGGCATAGGCTCGACCCATGCGCCGAGCAAAGATCGTTTGCACCTTGGGACCCGCCTCGGACTCGTACGACCAGATCAAGGCACTCGTCGAGGCCGGAATGGACGTGGCCCGCTTCAACCTCAGCCACGGCACCTACACCGACCACGAGGCGCGGTACCGCCACGTGCGCCAGGCCTCCGACGAGACCGGCCGCAGCGTCGGGATCCTCGCAGACCTTCAAGGCCCGAAGATTCGCCTCGGCCGATTCACCGAAGGCCCCGTACTCCTTGAACGCGGCGACGACTTCACCATCACCGTCGAGGACAAGGAAGGCGACCGCCAGACCTGCGGCACCACCTACAAAGGACTCGCCGCCGACGTCACCCGCGGCGAACGCATCCTCGTCGACGACGGCCGCGTCACCCTCGAAGTCACCCGCGTCGACGGCCCCCTCGTCCACACCACCGTCATCGAAGGCGGCATGGTCTCCGACCACAAGGGCCTCAACCTCCCCGGCGTTGCCGTCTCCGTCCCCGCCCTCTCCGACAAGGACGTCGCGGACCTCCGCTGGGCCCTGCGCACCGGAGCGGACATCATCGCCCTCTCCTTCGTCCGCAGCGGCCGCGACATCGAGGACGTCCACCGCATCATGGACGAGGAAGGCCGCCGCCTCCCCGTCCTCGCCAAGATCGAGAAGCCCCAGGCCGTCGACCACCTCGACGACATCGTCGACGCCTTCGACGGCATCATGGTCGCCCGCGGCGACCTCGGCGTCGAAATGCCCCTCGAATCCGTACCGATGGTCCAGAAGCGCGCCATCAAACTCGCCAAGCGGAACGCCAAGCCCGTCATCGTCGCCACCCAGATGCTCGACTCGATGATCGACGCCTCCCGCCCCACCCGCGCCGAGGCGTCCGACGTCGCCAACGCGGTCATGGACGGCACGGACGCCGTGATGCTCTCCGGTGAGACCAGCGTCGGCAAGTACCCCGTCGAGACCGTCGAGACCATGGGCCGCATCGTCTCCGCCGCCGAGGAGGACATGCTCGCGAAGGGCCTCCCGCCCCTGACCGAACGCAACAAACCCCGCACCCAGGCGGGCGCGGTCGCCCGGGCGGCGGCCGAGATGGGTGACTTCCTCGGCGCCCGGTTCCTGGTCGCCTTCACCCAGTCCGGCGACACCGTCCGGCGCCTCTCCCGCTACCGCTCCCCGATCCCCGTCCTCGCCTTCACCCCCGAACACGCCACGCGCTCCCAACTCAACCTCACCTGGGGCGTGGAGACATTCATCGGCCCGAGCGTCGACTCCACCGACGAGATGATCCAGCAGGTCGACGAACACCTCCTCAAGATCGGCCGCTGTCAGCAGGGCGACGTCGTGGTCATCACGGCCGGCTCCCCGCCCGGCGTCCCGGGCATGACGAACCTGGTCCGTGTCCACCACATCGGCGAGGACGACTACCAGAAGTAGCCCGGGCCCCGGGCGGCCCGGCGCGGCACCATGGCGCGCGGAGTCAGTACTTAGCCCCGACGTGCGCATCCATCAACGCGACGGAAGCCCGCCTGGCGACGGAGATGTTGTACGGATCCCGGCCCCGCCGGGTGACCTTCCACTCGACGCCGACCTGGTCGAGGGCGTCGGTGTAGAGCTGCCGGATGTCGTCGGACTTGTTGGTGAAGAAGTACCGGGGATATTCGTAGCGCTTACGCTCCCCGCCGACGACGCGCACGGTCCAGTTCGTGATCCGGCACCCGTCGGAGTGGACCAATCCGCGGATGAATTCCCAGGGATGGGCATCCACGATCTTCTGCTGCCAGGGTTCGAGGGCGATCTTCCGGTCGTGCTTCTTTCCCTTTCCGTGCTGAGGGAAGAGGCACCACAGGTGCTTCGAATAGACCTTCACGTTGCTGCAACCGGTTCTGCGGATGCGGCAGACGGAATTGTCGGGGAAGACGGCTCGGATGGCCTTCTCGCAGTCACCCATGAGGCCTGGCCAGGACTGGTCGCAGGCGATCATCAGGTTGGGCACGCGGTGTTCGGAGTACTGGATGATGTGGCCGTCGCCGAGGTAGAGGGCGAGCAGGTAGGAGTAGGCCGCCTCGTCGAGTTCGCGGCCGTCGCACCGAGGACAGGGGCGGTGCGGCCTGCCCGGTAACTCGCCCTGGGCCGCCCGGTCGAGGTGCAGCCAGTAGCCGACGGTCCCCGGCGGTACGTCCAGGGAGCGTGACACATCGGCGTTCTTCTCCCCGGCCCGCAATCGGCGCACGGCCTCGGCTCGCACATCAGTGCCATATGAGTTCATGCCATTACAGTGCGTGATGAACGGGAGATGTGCGGACCGAACCGTCGAGGTTCACGAGAAGGTGGAGATCCGCTTAGGGTGAGAGATGTGCCGGGTGCGGGATTCGAACCCGCAAGCCCTTTCGGGCAGATGTGTTTGAGACATCCGTGTATGCCATTCCACCAACCCGGCCGGGTTGCAGAGACACCCTACCGTGTGTGTGTCCTCACCTGCAGCTAGGTAGGCTGCAGGGGCACCACCTTGCCCTGGAACGAGGAGTCCCGTGAGCGCCGCCGAGCCCGAGCAGCCCTTCGATGACGCGCCGTCGCACGTCCCGCCGCTGACCACCCGCGTCGTCATCGCCGAGGACGAGGCTCTCATCCGACTCGATCTCAAGGAGATGCTCGAGGAGGAGGGCTACACCGTCGTCGGTGAGGCCGGAGACGGTCAGACGGCCGTCGATCTCGCCCGCGAGCACGATCCGGACCTGGTCATCCTCGATGTGAAGATGCCGATCCTCGACGGCATCTCCGCCGCCGAGAAGATCGCCGAGGAGCGCATCGCGCCGGTCCTGATGCTGACCGCCTTCTCGCAGCGCGAGCTGGTGGAGCGCGCGCGGGACGCCGGGGCGATGGCGTATCTGGTGAAGCCGTTCAGCAAGAGCGACGTCGTGCCCGCCATCGAGATGGCGGTCTCCCGCTTCACCGAGTTGAAGGCCCTCGAGCAGGAGGTCGCCGATCTCTCGCAGCGGCTGGAGACGCGCAAGCTGGTGGACCGGGCCAAGAGCGTTCTGCAGACGCAGTACGGGCTGACCGAGCCGGCCGCGTTCCGGTGGATCCAGAAGACCTCGATGGACCGCCGGCTGTCGATGCAGCAGGTGGCCGAGGCCGTGATCGAGGACGCGGAGGAGAAGAAGCAGAAGGGGTAACGGATCCCGTACGCGAAGCCCGTACGCGAAGGGTCCCCCTGTACGAAGGGCCCGCACCGGACGAGATCGGTGCGGGCCCTTCGCGTTCGGCGCCCGTGACGGCGCGCCGTACGGATGTCAGTCCTCGCCGAGGTAGGCCTTGCGGACCGACTCGTCGTGCAGCAGGTGTTGTCCTGTTCCCGAGAGCACGATCTTGCCGATCTCCATCACATGGCCCTGGTCGGCCAGGGACAGCGCGGCCTGGGCGTTCTGCTCGACCAGCAGAATGGTGGTGCCCTGGGACTTCAGCTCGGTGATCGTCGCCATGATCTTCTGCATCATGATCGGCGACAGGCCCATCGAGGGTTCGTCGAGCATGAGCAGCTTCGGGCGGGACATCAGAGCCCTGCCCATCGCCAGCATCTGCTGTTCGCCGCCGGACAGCGTGCCCGCTGCCTGGTTGCGTCGCTCGCCGAGGATGGGGAAGAGCTCGTACGCCCTTTGCTGGTCGGCGCGTATGCCCTCGTTGTCCTTGCGGAGGAAGGCTCCGAGCTGGAGGTTCTCCGCGATCGTCAGCCGGGGGAAGATGTGGCGTCCCTCGGGCGAGTGGGCCAGGCCCAGTGCGACGATCTTGTGGGCGGGCGTGCCGTTCAGCGGCTTGCCGTCGAAGCGGACCTCACCGCTCAGGGGCTTGAGGAGCCCGGAGAGGGTGCGCAGCGTGGTGGTCTTGCCCGCGCCGTTCGTCCCGATGAGGGTGACGACCTGGCCGGCCTCCACGCTGAACGAGATGCCCTTGACGGCTTCGATCTTGCCGTAGGCGACCCGCAGGTCCTCGACTTCGAGCAGAGCGGTCACTGGTCGCCCTCCTTGCTGATGTTCTTGGGGGGAGTGGCGGCCTCGCCGGTGTCGGCGGCGGGGGTGTCGTCCCCGGCGGGTGTGTCGTCCGCGGCGGGGTCCGTCGCGGGGTCCGTCGGGTTGTCGGGCTGCGGGGCCGGCTGGTCGGTTCCCGCGGCGACTTCGGCGGCTTCGACTTCGGCGACCTCGTCGTCCCCGGGTGCGCCCTCGAAGGGTTCGCCGAGGTAGGCGGCGATGACGCGTTCGTCGCCCTGGACGACGTCGGAGGTGCCTTCGACGAGCTTCTGGCCCTGGACGAGTACGGCGACCCGGTCGCAGAGGTTGAAGATGAAGCGCATGTCGTGCTCGATGACGAGGACGGCGGTGCCTTGGTCGCGGATGGCGAAGACCAGTTCCTCGGTGGCGCGGGTCTCCTGGGGGTTCATGCCCGCGGTCGGCTCGTCGAGGAGGAGCAGGCCGGGGTCGCTGGCGAGGGCGCGGGCGATTTCGAGCTTGCGCTGTTCGCCGTAGGGGAGGTTGCGGGCGAGGTGGTCCTTCTTGGCGGCGAGGCCGGTGAACTCGAGGAGTTCCATGGCTCGTTCCTCGGAGGCCCGTTCCGCCTTCTTGAAGCCGGGGCCACGCAGGAGGGCGGACCAAAGGCCTTCCTTGGTGCGGGTGTGGCGTCCGACGAGGACGTTCTCCAGCACGGTCATGTTGGCGAAGAGCCGGATGTTCTGGAAGGTCCGTGCGATGCCGGCCTGGGTGACGAGGTGGGGCTTGGGCGGCAGGACTTTGTTCTTGTACTTGACGGTGCCTTCGGTGGGGACGTAGAGCCCGGTGAGGCAGTTGAAGAACGTGGTCTTGCCGGCGCCGTTGGGGCCGATCAGGCCGACGATCTCGCCGGTCCTGACTTCGAGGTCCACGGAGCGTACGGCGGTGAGGCCGCCGAAGCGCATGGTGACGCCGCTGGCGCTGAGGACGGGTACGGCGGTCTTGACGGGGCCGGTTCCGGTGGTGGTCGTGGTGGTCATGTCGCTCACGCCTCCGCCTTGCTGACGCCGACGGACCCTGGTGGCAGGCGTTGTTCTGGCACGTCGAGTTGTCCGGTCTCGTGGAACTCGAGCTGCTTCCTGCGGTCGGCGATCAGGCCCTCGGGGCGGAAGCGCATCAGGAGGATGAGTGCGAATCCGAAGAAGAGGAGCTGGTAGTCGGAGAGGAACTGCAGCTTCGCGGGGATGAGGTAGAGCAGTGAGGCGCCGAGCAGGGGGCCGGTGATGGTGCCCATGCCGCCGAGGATGACGGCCGCCAGGAGGAAGGCGGAGCTGGGCGGTACGGGGCCGGCGAAGACGTACTGCTCGGGTACGACGGTGTACTGGACGTGGGCCTGTACGGTGCCGGCGACTCCGGCGAGTGTGGCGCCGAGGGCGAAGGCGATGAGCTTGACCTTGAAGCCGTTGATGCCCATGGCGGTGGCGGCGGTCTCGTCCTCGCGGATGGCGACCCAGGCGCGTCCGATGCGGGAGTTGCCTGCTCGGCTGAAGACGAGGACGACGAAGGCGGTCACCAGCAGCATCAGGAAGTAGTAGTTGGCGAAGCCGCCGATTTCCTGGCCGAGGATGGTGTGGTCCTCGCCGAAGTTGAAGCCGAGGATGGTGAGGTCGGGGATGTTGGGGATGCCGTTGGGGCCGTTGGTGACGCGGGGGCCGGAGTCGCCGTCGAGGTTGCCCATGGCGATGCGGAAGATCTCTCCGAAGCCGAGGGTGACGATGGCGAGGTAGTCGCCGCGCAGTCGCAGGGTGGGGGCGCCGATGACGACGCCGAAGATCAGCGACGCGAGGGCGCCGGCGAGGACCGCGGCCCAGAAGGGGAACTGGATGTCGAGGACGGAGGCGGTCGATCCGGAGACGAGGGCGGCGGTGTAGGCGCCGACGCCGAGGAAGGCGACGTATCCGAGGTCGAGGAGTCCGGCGAGGCCGACGACGACGTTCAGGCCGAGGGCGACGGTGGCGAAGATGAGGATGTTGACCGCGACGAGGGTGTACTGGTCGTTGGTCTGGGTGACGGGGAAGAGCGCGGCGGCGACGAAGGCCGCGATGAGGGTGATGGATCGGTTCTTCGCCGTGATGCGGCTGAGGCGGGCGATGAGCCCGGACTTGAACAGCGCGGTGGCGGCGAGTCCGGCGGTGAAGAGGTAGCCGGTGAAGAGTTCCGCGTATTCGGTGTCGATGCCGTAGGTGAAGACGTACAGCGCGAGGCCGAATGCGGCGACCACGATGAGGATCTCGGCCCAGGAGGGGAGTTCCTTGGCGGGTGGTGCGATGCGGGTGTCGTCGGGCAGCAGGAAGCTGGTGACGACGGGGGCTGCCGAGGCGAGGACGGCGATCCAGCCGCCGGGCTCGACGTTGATCAGGCCGCCGAGTTCGACGGATATGGCGATGGCGGTGAACCAGGTGGTGGCCATGGCGCCGATGGCGAGCAGGCGGAGGGCCTTTGTGCTGCCGGCGGGGATGAGCCACCCGGTGCCGCGGACGCCGAGGGCGGCTGCGGCGAAGAGGGTGACGAGGAGGCCCGCGACGAGGGTGAGGACCTGGAGGCCGCCGGGATAGCCGTAGACGGTCAGGTTGCCGGGGAAGTCGGAGCTGTAGGCCCAGGCGAGGAAGGTGCTGGCCACGGTGGCGAGGCCGCCCGCGGCGGTGAGGACGCGGAGCATCCTGGTGCGCGGGGTGGTGTCGCCGGCCGTCACGGTGGTGGTCTTGGTGGTGGTTTCGGTGCTCATCGGCCTCACGCCCGATCCGCCACGCGCTCACCGAGCAGGCCTTGTGGCCGCACGAGGAGCACGAGGATGAGAAGTACAAAGGCCCATACGTTCGCCCAGGCACCGCCGCCGAGCTGTTCCATCCCGGGGATGTCCTGGATGTAGTGGATGGACATGGCTTCGGCGAGGCCGAGGACCACGCCGCCGAGCATGGCGCCGTAGATGTTGCCGATGCCGCCGAGGACGGCTGCGGTGAAGGCCTTGAGGCCGGCGATGAAGCCCATTTCGAACTGGACCTGGCCGAAGCGGAGTCCGTGGGCGACCGCGGCGACGGCGGCGAAGACCGCGCCGATGGCGAAGGCCATCACGATGATGCGGTCGGTGTTGATGCCCATGAGCTTGGCGGTGTCGGGGTCCTGCGCGGTGGCCTGCATGGCGCGGCCGGTGCGGCTCTTGGAGACGAAGACGCCGAGGGCGAGCATGCACAGGGGGGCGGCGATGAAGAGGAACGCGTCGCCGCGCTGGATGTGCAGGTTGTCGAGGATCTCGAACGACTTGCCTTCGAACTGGGGGAAGGGCCGGGCCTTCTTGGCGTCCGGGTAGAACGCCCAGACCAGCTGCATCAGGGCGATGGACAGGCCGATCGCGGTGATGAGGGGGGCGAGTCGTGGTGCGCCGCGCAGCGGCCGGTAGGCGAAGCGTTCCGCCGCGACGGCGATGCCGGTCGAGGCGACGGCGCCGCCGATGAGCATGAGGGGCAGGGCCATCAACAGGCCGGTTCCGTTCGGAAGCAGCAGGTAGACGGTGAGGGCGCCGAAGCCCCCGATCATGAAGATCTCGCCGTGGGCGAAGTTGATGAGCTGGACGATGCCGTAGACCATGGTGTACCCGATGGCGATCAAGCCGTAGAGGGTACCGAGGGCCAGGCCGTTGGCCAGCTGTTGCGGCAGTTCGTGCACCGCAGGGCCTCCGATGAGCGTGTCGGATGTGAGTCCGCGCGAGGGCGCTGTGTGCGCCCTCGCGCGGGTGATTCAGGTGGACGGGGTGGGGCGGGGCGAGGTCAGTCCTTGAACGTCTCGCTCTTGACGGCTTCCCAGGCGTTGCCCTTCACCTCGTAGACGGTGAGCTGCTTGTTGGTGGTGTCGCCGTACTTGTCGAAGGCGACCTTGCCGGTGACGCCGTCGAAGGAGACGCCGGAGAGGGCTTCGGTGACCTTGGCGCGCGAGTCCTCGGGCAGCTTGCCGTCGTTGTCCTCGACGACCTTCTTGACGGCCTGGATGATCGACCAGGCGGCGTCGTAGGAGTAGCCGCCGTAGGCCGCGTACGGGTCCTTGTAGCCGGCTGCCTCGTAGTCCTTGATGAAGGCCTTGGCGGAGTCGAGCTCCTCGACGGGGTAGCCGACCGAGGTGGCGAGGTCGCCGTCGTTCTTGGTGCCGGAGGCCTTGATGAACTCGGGGTCGTAGATGCCGTCGCCGCCCATGAGCGGGATCTCGGCGCCGGCGCCCTTGACCTGGTCGGAGAGCAGGCCGCCCTCGGGGTACTGGCCGCCGAAGTAGACGGAGTCGGCGCCGGAGTTCTTGACCTTGTCGGCGATGCTGGAGAAGTCGGTCTCCTTGACGGTCAGGTGGTCGGTGCCGACGACCTTTCCGCCGAGGCGCTTGAACTCCTGGGCGAAGATCGACGCCAGGCCGGCGCCGTAGGTCTGCTTGTCGTCGATGACGAAGACCTTCTTCTTCTTCGCGTCCTTGTAGTAGTACTGCGCGGCGAAGCGGCCCTGGATGACGTCGGTGGTGGCCGTGCGGAAGTAGCTCTTGAAGGGGCGCTTGAGGTCGCCCTTGGCCCAGTTGTCGCCCTGGCTGAGCGCCGGGTTGGTGTTGGCGGGGGAGACCTGGGCGAGGTCCTGCTTGGCGAGGACGCCCTGCATGGACTGGGCGACGCCGGAGTTCAGCGGGCCGACGACGCCGAGGACCTCGTCGTTGCCTGCGAGCTTGGTGGCGTTCTGCTGGCCGGAGGCGGGCACGGCCTGGTCGTCGAGGGCTTCGATCTTGAAGGTGACCCCGTCGACCTCGTTGTTCTTGTTGGCGGTCTTGGCGGCGAGGTCGGCCGAGTTCTTGATGCCCTGGCCGAGCGCGGACAGCGATCCGGTCAGCGGGGCGTCCACACCGATCACCACGGTGGTCTTGCCGCTGTCGCCGCCGCCGTCGCTGCTGTCGTCGCGCGATCCGCACGCGCTGAGGGTGAGGGCCCCTGCCGTGATCGCGGTGGTGAGTATGAGCAAGGAACGGTGTCTCACTGGTGTGTCCTCTCCCTGGCGCGGCGCCTCGCTTGAGGTGCCGATCGCGTGCCGGACGAGTCCGGGGGTCTCTATGGGCCGAACTGTGAAAGTGCTGTGTGCATCCGGCTGCGCCGTGACTGGCGGTGACTCTAAGCGCGGGGGGCTGCCAGGGGCAGAGGGCCTGGCCATGATGTGACTGTCTTGTTATGCCGAACACCGTGTCCGGCTATCGGTGTAGCCCCAATAACCATTCATAGTGGGCAAACTCGGACAAGGTGTCCGGTCCGTATAGGGAGAAGCTGCAGTTCCGCTAAGCAGTCCCGGGTGTCGCGGGTCACACCGGCCGGAATGCGGCGAACGGGTGCCCGGTCCTTCCGCTTGTGCGGGTTGCGTGAACATCGCTGATGGTGTCGGGTACGGCCTCGTCGTCACGGAGTGTTACGGCCGCGGGTTCCCCCGTTGTCCGCGGGCGAGCCCTGCTTGTCCCCGTCCGCCCTGCACCGCCGTTCGGTCTGACGGTCCATCGTCTTCTCCGCGGCGCCCTCGCCGTGGCGCGAACGCTCGGCCTTCCCCGCGGCGACCACCGCGTCGAGGATGTCCCGCTGCACGGTCGACAGGCCCTTCTGCTCCCAGTCGAGCCCGGCGCCCCGGCCGTCCTTCAGCATGACGTCGGCCCAGTACCCGACGAGGGTGATGCACAGTTCCTGGGGCGAAGTGCTGTGCGGAGCGGGGGAGTTGGCCGGACGGGACTCAGGGGCCGGGCCGCCGCAGGCCGCCAGTGGCGCCGCGGTCAGGAATGCTGCCAGCGCGCAGGCGAGAGTGCGGCGCACGCGGCGCCCGCGCGCCGGTCCGGCCGGGCGCGGCCGACGGCCGGAGGTCTCTTCCGCGGACGGCCGGACCGTGTACGGCCCGTGTCCGCGGCGCCCGTGCGCGTACGGCCGTTCTGCGAACGGCGCTTCCGTTTGTGGCTCTTCCGCGTACGGCGTCCGCCCCATGCGGACCGACGCCGGGCCGTGTCCTCCGGGTCGGCTCGGATCGCCCGCGGCGTCTGGTGCGGTGCGTCGCAAGGCGGAGGGGCGTCCTCGTAGTGGGCCTACTCGGATGCTCCGACAACGCAGCGAGGCGCCGTGCCAGGCGTCGCGGGCCCGAGCTGATCCAGAAGGCACGGCCTAGCCCGCCGCGCCGTCCTCGGCCACCTCGCGGAGCAGACACGTCAGTCGGGCCGTGCAGACTCGCCGGTCCCGCTCGTCGGTGATCACGATCTCGTACGAGGTGGTGGACCGGCCGCGGTGCACCGGGGTGGCCACGCCGGTCACCAGCCCCGAGCGGATGCCGCGGTGGTGCGTGCAGTTGAGGTCGACACCGACCGCGATCTTGGTGGGCCCGCCGTGCAGCATCGCGCCGATCGAGCCGAGCGTCTCGGCGAGAACGCCCGACGCACCGCCGTGCAGCAGTCCGTACGGCTGGGTGTTGCCCTCCACGGGGAGGGTGCCCACGACGCGCTCCGGGGCCGCCTCCAGGACCTGGAGGCCCATCCGCTCGCCGAGATGCCCGGCCGAGAACAGAGCGGGGAGATCGTGGCCGAGTCCGGCCCACTGCTCGATGATCTCCTGCGGGAACTTCGTGCTGCTCTGCTCACCCATGGGGCCCGGCTCCGATCGGCGGTTCTCTGCACAACGCTGATGTTCGGTGCAGTGTGCACCGTCTTATCAGCCGGCCGCAGTGATCCCGGTCTCGGGGCCCGATGCCCCGCCCGCCTCCACCCGCACGACAACGGACTTGGAGACGGGGGTGTTGCTGCCGTCGGCGGTGGAGTCCAGCGGCACCAGGACGTTGGTCTCCGGGTAGTAGGCGGCCGCGCAGCCCCGCGCCGTCGGGTAGTGGACGATCCGGAACCCCGGCGCCCGCCGCTCGCTGCCGTCCACCCACTCGCTGACCAGGTCCGCGTAACCGCCGTCGGCGAGGCCCAGGTCGGCGGCGTCCTCGGGGTTGACCAGGACGACGCGGCGGCCGTTCCTGATGCCGCGGTAGCGGTCGTCCAGGCCGTAGATCGTGGTGTTGTACTGGTCGTGCGAGCGGATCGTCTGCAGCAGCAGACGGCCCTCCGGCACCCTCGGGTACTCCACGGGTGCGGCCGTGAAGTTGGCCTTGCCCGTGGCGGTGGGGAAGCGGCGGCTGTCGCGCGGGGCGTGGGGCAGGGTGAAACCGCCCGGGCGGCTCACCTTCGCCTCGAAGTCCTCGAAGCCGGGCACGACGCGGGAGATGCGGTCCCGGATCGTCGCGTAGTCGTGTCCGAACTCCTCCCACGGCGTACGACTGTCCTCGCCCAGTACGCGCCGGGCCAGCCGGCACACGATGGCCGGCTCGGACAGCAGTGTGGGACCGGCCGGCTCCAGCCTCCCGCGGGAGGCGTGCACCATGCCCATCGAGTCCTCGACCGTCACGAACTGCTCGCCGCCGCCCTGCAGATCGCGCTCGGTCCGGCCGAGGGTGGGGAAGATCAGGGCGCGCGCGCCGGTGACCACATGGGAGCGGTTGAGCTTGGTGGACACATGCACCGTCAGCCGGGCGCGGCGCATCGCCGCCTCGGTCACCTCGGTGTCGGGGGTCGCCGAGACGAAGTTGCCGCCCATCGCGACGAAGACCTTGGCGTGGCCGTCGCGCATCGCGCGGATCGACCGTACGACGTCCAGGCCGTGCTCCCGCGGGGGTGCGAAGCCGAACTCCTTCTCCAGGGCGTCGAGGAAGGCCGGCGCGGGGCGCTCGAAGATGCCCATGGTGCGGTCGCCCTGGACGTTGCTGTGCCCGCGCACCGGACACACCCCGGCGCCGGGGCGGCCGATGTTGCCGCGCAGGAGAAGGAAGTTGACGATCTCCTTGATGGTGGGCACGGCGTGCTTGTGCTGGGTGAGGCCCATCGCCCAGCACACGATGATCCGCTTCGACTCCAGGATCATCGCGAGGGCCCGCTCGATGACGTCCCGGTCCAGTCCGGTCGCGCGCAGCGTCTCGTCCCAGTCCTGCGCCCGCGCCTCGGCCGCGTACTCCTCGAAGCCGTGGGTGTGCTCGGCGATGAACTCCGCGTCGATCGCGGCCGGGCCCGCGCCGGAGGCGTTGTCGGACGCCTCCAGGACGAGCCGGTTGAGCGTACGGAAGAGGGCCTGGTCGCCGCCGAGCCGGATCTGCAGGAAGAGGTCGGTGAGGGCGGTGCCGCGGCCGGCCAGGCCGCGCGGGGTCTGCGGGTTCTTGAACCGCTCCATGCCCGCCTCGGGCAGCGGGTTGACGGTGATGATCCGCGCCCCCTCCTCCTTGGCCTTCTCCAGGGCGGAGAGCATCCGCGGGTGGTTGGTGCCCGGGTTCTGGCCGGCCACGATGATCAGGTCGGCGCGGTAGAGGTCCTCCAGCAGCACGCTGCCCTTGCCGACGCCGAGGGTCTCGGTCAGCGCCGACCCCGACGACTCGTGGCACATGTTGGAGCAGTCGGGGAGGTTGTTGGTGCCGAACTCGCGGGCGAAGAGCTGGTAGAGGAACGCGGCCTCGTTGCTCGTACGGCCCGAGGTGTAGAAGACGGCCTCGTCGGGGGAGTCCAGGGCGCGCAGTTCCTCGGCGACGATGTCGAAGGCCCGCTCCCAGGGCACCGGCTCGTAGTGGTCGGCGCCTTCGGGGAGGTACATGGGCTGGGTGATCCGGCCCTGCTGGCCCAGCCAGTAGCCGCTGCGTGTCGCGAGGTCGGTGAGGGAGTGCGCGGCGAAGAAGTCCGGGGTGACGCGGCGCAGCGTCGCCTCCTCGGCGACGGCCTTCGCGCCGTTCTCGCAGAACTCGGCCGTGTGGCGCTTGCCGGGCTCGGGCCAGGCGCAGCCGGGGCAGTCGAAGCCGTCCTTCTGGTTGACCCGCAGGAGGGTGAGCGCGGTGCGCTTCACGCCCATCTGCCGCTGGGCGGCGCGCAGGGTGTGGCCGACGGCGGGGAGGCCGGCGGCCGAGGTCTGCGGGGGCGTGACGTCCGGTGCGTCCTGGACGGGGTCTCCCGCGGGGGGCTTGCCTGCCATGTCGCTGCCTCCTTAAGCGCCGCAACGCGCTCCCACAGCAATCCTCGCACGCCGCGGCGGGACGGTGCCGCGTGGTCACGGGGCACAGGCCGTACGGGATGCGGGCGGGCCGTCGTACGAGGTGCGGGCGGACGGTCGTACGGGATGCGGGCGGGCCGTCGTACGAGGTACGGGTGGCCCGTCGTCCGGATTCCGGAGGCCCGTCGTCCGTGAGCTTCGCACGGCTCACGGTGCTGTCAGTGTTCCGTGGCAGGATCGGGGGCGTGGCAGAGACAGCAACGAAGAAGACCGCACCGACCGCGCCCTCCGACGGGTCGGCGACGCGCCCGCGCCTGATGCTCCTGGACGGCCATTCCATGGCGTACAGGGCGTTCTACGCCCTGCCCGCGGAGAACTTCAGCACCACCACGGGCCAGACGACCAACGCGATCTACGGCTTCGCGTCGATGATGGCGAACACGCTGCGCGACGAGTCGCCCACGCATCTCGCGGTCGCCTTCGATGTCTCCCGCAAGACCTGGCGCTCCGAGGAGTTCACCGAGTACAAGGGCAACCGCATCCAGACACCTGACGAGTTCAAGGGCCAGGTCGAGCTGATCGGCGAGCTGCTGGACGCGATGAGCGTGCCCCGCTTCGCGGTCGAGGGCTTCGAGGCGGACGACGTGATCGCCACGCTGGCCACCCAGGCGGAAGCCCTCGGGTGGGACGTGCTGATCATCACCGGCGACCGGGACGCGTTCCAGCTCGTCAGCGATCACGTCACCGTCCTCTACCCGACGAAGGGCGTCAGCGAGCTGACCCGCTACACCCCCGAGAAGCTCGAGGAGAAGTACGGACTCACTCCTGAGCAGTACCCGGACTATGCCGCGCTGCGCGGGGACTCCTCGGACAACCTCCCCGGCATCCCGGGTGTGGGGGAGAAGACCGCGGCGAAGTGGATCAGGCAGTTCGGCTCGTTCCAGGAGCTGGTCGACCGGGTCGACGAGGTCAAGGGCAAGGTCGGCGACAACCTCCGTGAGCACCTGGAGTCCGTGAAGCGCAACCGCCGGCTCACCCAGCTCGTGCGGGACGTGGAGTTGTCGTCGGGGCCGGAGGGGCTGGAGCGCAGCGGGTACAACCGTGAGGCGCTGTCCCTGATCCTGGACATGCTGGAGTTCCGCCACCAGAACTTCCGGGACCGGCTGATGGCCGCGGACCCGGCCGCGGGGGAGTCCGGCGAGGAGGAGCCCCCGGCACCCGGCCTGGAGCTGGAGGGTGAGGTGCTCGCCTCCGGCGAACTGGCCCCCTGGCTGGAGCGTCACGGCGAGGGGCCGATCGGCCTCGCCACGGTCGACGCGTGGGCTCTGGGAAGCGGGAGCGTCAGCGAGATCGCGCTCGCGCTGGGCTCGGGAGCGGCCGCCTGGGTCGACCCGGCCGAGCTGGACGAGGCGGACGAACGGGCCTTCGCCGCCTGGATCGCCGCCCCGGAGAAGCCGAAGACCCTGCACAACGCCAAGGGCGTGATGCGGGTCTTCGCCGAGCACGGCTGGGAGGTCGGCGGCGTCACCATGGACACCGCGCTGGCCGCCTATCTCGTCAAGCCCGGCCGCCGCTCCTTCGCCCTGGACGCGCTGTCCGTGGAGTACCTGGGCCGTGAGCTGGCGCCGGCCGCGGACGAGGGCGGGCAGCTCGCCTTCGGCACCGACGAACAGGCCGAGAAGGACGCGCTGATGTCCCAGGCGCGCGCCGTACTGGACCTGGGCGAGGCGTTCGAGTCCCGGCTGAAGGACGTCGGCGCCGCCGCCCTCCTGCGTGACATCGAGCTGCCGACCTCATCGCTGCTCGCGCGTATGGAGCGGGCGGGGATCGCGGCGGACCGCGCCTGGCTGGAGAGCATGGAGCAGCAGTTCGCGGACGCGGTGCAGCAGGCGGTGAAGGAGGCGCACGCCGCCGTCGGCCACGAGTTCAACCTGGGCTCGCCCAAGCAGCTCCAGGAGGTGTTCTTCGGCGAGCTGGGACTGCCCAAGACCAAGAAGACCAAGACCGGTTACACCACGGACGCCGACGCGCTGGCCTGGCTGGCCACCCAGACCGAGCACGATCTTCCCGTGATCATGCTGCGCCACCGTGAGCAGGCGCGGCTGCGGTCCACCGTCGAGGGCCTGATCAAGACGGTGTCGCCCGGCGGCCGTATCCACACCACGTTCAACCAGACCGTGGCGGCGACCGGCCGGCTGTCCTCCACCGACCCGAACCTGCAGAACATCCCGGTCCGCACGGACGAGGGCCGGGCCATCCGGCGCGGCTTCGTCGTCGGCGAGGGGTTCGATTCGCTGCTGACCGCCGACTACAGCCAGATCGAACTGCGCGTGATGGCCCATCTCTCCGAGGACGAGGGACTGATCGAGGCGTTCACCTCCGGCGAGGACCTGCACGACACCGTCGCCTCCCAGGTCTTCTCCGTGGCCAGGACCGACGTCGACCCCGAGATGCGCCGCAAGATCAAGGCGATGTCGTACGGGCTGGCGTACGGGCTCTCGGCGTTCGGGCTGTCGGGGCAGCTCAGCATCTCGCCCGACGAGGCGCGCGGGCTGATGGACACCTACTTCGAGCGCTTCGGTGGCGTCCGCGACTATCTGCGGCGGGCCGTCGACGAGGCGCGAGCCACCGGCTACACCGAGACCATGCTCGGCCGACGCCGGTACCTCCCCGACCTGACCAGCGACAACCGCCAGCGCCGGGAGATGGCCGAGCGTATGGCACTCAACGCCCCGATCCAGGGCACCGCCGCGGACATCGTGAAGATCGCGATGCTGCGCGTGGACGAGGCGCTGACCCGGGAAGGGCTCTCCTCGCGCATGCTGCTCCAGGTGCACGACGAAATCGTGCTGGAGGTGGCCCCGGGCGAGCGGGGCGCGGTCGAGGAGCTGGTGCGGCGCGAGATGATCGGCGCGGTCGAACTGCGGGCGCCGCTCGATGTGTCGGTCGGATTCGGCCGCGACTGGGAGTCCGCCGCGCACTGACGCGGTGGGCCCGGCCGCAACGGGCAGGCCGCAACGGCCCGGTCGCAACGGGCCGGGCCGGTCGAGCAGGCCGGGCCGGTCGAGCAGGCCGGGCCGGTCGAGCAGGACCGGCCCGGCGGGGCGAGCGGGGCAGGCGGTTGGACGGGACCTGGCGGGATGTGGACGGGGTGGCGCGGGCGTCAGCCCGTCCCGGGCTGCTCTGCGCGGCGGCGGATCCGTACCGCTGCCGCGTACAACGGCAGCCCGAGCGCGAGTCCCGCCCCCGCCCCGAACATCGCCGTGGGGATGAAGTCCATCGGTGTCGGATCGCCGGTGAGCGTCATGATCGCGTCGTAGGAGCGCAGACAGCGGTGCACGACTCCCGCGCAGAGCGCGAGCACCAACAGCGTTGCGGCCAGCATCCGTTCGCGGGGTGTCAGTCCCGGTACGGACTCGGGTGCCTCCAGGTCACCCGGCAGTCCGCGCACCGCCGTGACGAGGAAGGCACCGATCAGCAGCAGCGCGAGCGCCGAACCGCCGTACTGCGCGTACGTGTAGAGCGGGAAGCCCGCCACGACCTCGCCCAGTGCCGGCACCAGCCGCGTCCCCCAGCGGTCCAGATGCGTGAACGCGTCCCACACGATGTGCGTCGCGGCACCCAGCACGGCCGACACCCAGAACCACAGCAGCAGGGGTACGAGCGGCCGGCCCCGCCAGGACCGGCCGCGCACCAGCGCCCAGGCCCGTCCCTGCCAGGACGGCGGCAGGAGCGCAAGCAGCGGTTCGCGCAACAGCAGCCAGCCCGCGACGAGTACGGCCGTCACCACGGCGTCGACGGTCAGCACCCCGGCGGGGGAGTGCGTGAAGTCGCCGAAGAGCATGGCGCCGGGGAGAACGGTGTCGGCGAAGTAGGTCATGTCCGGCGCGAACGAGCCCGCGACCAGGGCGGAGGCGACCAGAGGCCCCCGCGCGCCCGTTGCGTCCCGGCGGACGGCCGGAAGTACCGCCGCCGCATGGCTGAGCGTGAACGGCATGCTCCCCCTTGGTTCTTCGGTCGCTCTCGGTCGCTCTCGGTCGCGACGGGCGTCGGACGCCACCTCGGTCGCGACGGGCGTCGGTCGCCGCCTCGGTCGGCGCCGGCTGCGCCGTCGACGGGAACGACGCGAACGCCGGGAAACCGGTTGCGCCTCAGCGGGTCCGCGCGGGCCCGCGCCGGTCCGCCTGGTCCGGTTCCGCGCCGTTCCACCCGGTGCCCGCCCTCACGCCTCGCCGCCTGCGACCCTGCGCCCGCTTGCGAGGTCACGGTGATCGTTCCCGGCTCAGTATGCGGGACGGGCGTTTTCCGGAATCCGCCGAACCGTACGCGCGAATGAGGTGAAATCTGGGCAGGAGCCGGTGACTCCTGGCCCGAAGGTGCCGTAGGGTCACCAGAGTTCGCGCCGGGGGACCCACGGGCGCGACGCCTCAGACCGGGCCGGGGGCGACACCCCTCGCCGCGCATACAGGGGAGGACGCACGTATGGCAGCCCAGTTCGGACGGCGCATACGCAGGGGCGCGGCCACCACGGCCGTCGCTGCACTCGCGATGGCGGCGCTCACCGCCTCCCAGGCGCCCGACCTGCTGGACTCGAAGCGGCAGTCGGCGAGCGGTCCGTCGCCCGCCACTGACACGCCCATCGACGGCGGCTCGTCGTACTACACGGATCTTCCGCCCCTCAACACCCCGGACAAGCCCGGTACTTCCGTCGAACTGCCCCGTAAGGGCAAGGCGGAGGCGGGCATCCCGGCGACCGTCCTCGACGCGTACAAGCAGGCCGAGTCCGCGCTCGCCGAGAGCAACCCCGGCTGCAACGTCCGCTGGGAACTGCTCGCGGCCATCGGCAAGGTCGAGTCCGGGCAGGCCCGCGGCGGCCGGGTCGACGCCGAAGGCACCACGCTCTCGCCGATCCTCGGCCCGCAGCTCAACGGCAACGGCTTCGCCGAGATCCGTGACACCGACGGCGGTGCGTACGACGGCGACACCACGCACGACCGCGCCGTCGGCCCGATGCAGTTCATCCCCTCCACCTGGGCGAACTGGGGCGCGGACGGCAACGGCGACGGCGAGAAGGACCCCGGGAACATCTACGACGCGGCGCTGGCCGCCGGCCGCTATCTGTGCGCGGGCAGCCGCGACCTCTCCCGGCAGGCCGATCTCGAGCGCGCGATCCTCGGCTACAACCGGTCCCAGGAGTACCTGCGAACGGTCCTGTCCTGGTTCGAGTACTACAAGAAGGGCACGCACGAGGTGCCCGACGGCACGGGTGTCCTGCCGGTCGGCACCGGTCCCGGCGGCGAGGACGACGGCACCAAGGGCGGCGGCAGCGGCGCCAAGGACTCCGGCGGCTCCAAGGGCTCCGGCAAAGGGTCGAAGGACACCCCGTCGAAGGACGAGGACAAGCCGCAGCCCCCGAAGGGGGAGGACGGCGAGGACGACACGCCGGACCCGGACCGCCCTGCCCCGGCCGACACCGTCACCGCCTTCGCGCACGTCGGCGCGCGGGAGCTGACCGCCACCGCGGGCGGCGCGTTCGCCGATCCTCCCCGCGTGCGGACACGGGACGCGGCAGGCAGGTCCGTACGGGACGTCCGCGTGCAGTACGAGATCCGGGGCACCACCGAGGCACGCTTCCCCGGCAAGGCCACCCGCGTCACCGTCCGCACCGGCAGCGACGGCACGGCCACCGCGCCGAAGCTGCTCGCGGGCGGCAAGGCGGGCGAGTTCACGGTGCGGGCCACCGTCGTCGGACGCTCCCTGCCCGCCGTCGACTTCGCGGCCGCCGTCAAGGCCGCCCCCGTGCCGAAGGCGGACGTCCTCGCCCGTACGAGCGAGGAGCCGCTGAAGGCCGAGGCCGGCGGCGAGTTCGCCGAGCAGGTGGAGATCAAGGCCACCTACCAGGGTGCGGTCGCGGCGGGTGTGCCGGTGACCGCCACCATGATCACCTCCGACCCGGACGAGCCGGTCGTCAACGACAAGGGCCCTTACTTCAAGGACGAGGACGACAAGCCCGTCCGCACCCTGAAGGCCCTCACCACCGACGAGGACGGCGTCCTGAAGCTGCCGAAGATCTTCACCGACGCGGAGAAGGGCACCTTCCTCCTCCGCCTCACCACCGCCGACGGCGCCACACTGACCCTGGAGCTGGAGGTCACCGAACCGGCGGCCGAGGACCAGTAGCGGCCCAGCGCCCCCTCCGGGCGTTCCCGCCCCGGCCGGACCGCTTCCCGCCCATCGCGCGCACCGCTCCCACTGCCCCGCCGGGCAGGGGAGCGGTGCGACGTGTTCTCTTCTGCGGCCCCCGTTGCTACGGTGCCCCAGCCCCAAGCATTCTGACGAACCGTCAGTCCATGCCGACCGAGCCGCCACATCACGGGAGGCCGACCATGCGCGCTCTGGCAGCCGCCGCCATCGGACTGGCCGCGGCCCTCGCGCTCGTCCTCACCGTGACCGCGATCGGTGCCCCCACCGGCGAGACCTCACCGAAGCCGCTGCTCACCACCGTCCCCGACCGTCCGTAGACGGCCCCCGCCGGCCGCACGCCGACCGTCCTGGCAGGCCCCAGGGCCCGCACCCCCGAACGCCCGCACACCTCAACGCCCGCACAACCCAAGGCCCTTACCGCACGAGGGCCCGTACCGCACGAAGGCCCGAACACCCGCAGAGGGAGGACGCACCGCCATGAGCCGCGCTGTGCCGACCCGGGAGAACGGCCCCGGATCCCCGGCGGCGACCCGAGCCGGTCACCCCGCCCGACGCCGGAGCCGGAGCAGGGTCGGCATGCGCCGCAGAGCGAGCCTGGTGCTCCTCGCCCTCGCCGTCTTCTGCGCAGCGCTGTCGCCGCTCCTGCGCTGGTACGCCTTCCCGCGGCTGGTCAAGATCCCGGCGAACCAGTACCAGGACATGGTCCTCGAAGCGAAGGACGCCACCCTCCTCGACTACGGCACGATGAAGCCCAGGAACGTCTCCAAGGTGACCATCGTCCAGACGCTCAAGGGCAATGTCGAGGCGTCGGAGAAGATCGAACGGACCGCGGGACGCGACGTCGTCGTCTGGGACGGCCTGTCCTACGTGGTGGGCCCGGACGGGAAGATGGTCTCCGAGATTCCCGAGCGCTACATCTTCGACGCCCACACCCAGGAGCCGGTGCACGCGGACGGCGAGCACGTCGACGGCGACCCCGTCCGGCGGGAGGGCATCGAGTTCAAGTGGCCCTTCCTGACCGAGAAGCGCGACTACACCTACTTCGACGCCCAGGCCCGCGTCTCCGCGCCCATCCACTACAAGGGCACACGCACCTTCCGCGGGCTGGAGGTCTACTACTTCGAGCAGACCGTCCCGTGGACGAAGGTCCCCATGCCGAAGAAGCTGCCGGTGAAGGGGATCACCCCGGAGTCGGTCGCGAAGACCGGTACGACCCGCTGGTACACCACCAAGCGCATGTTCTGGGTCGACCCGACCACCGGGGGCCCGGTCAACGGCCAGGAGATCCACAAGGAGGAGCTGCGCGGCGGCACACTGCTCGGCGGGCGCGAGAAGGTCACCGCGTTCGCCGGGCACGTGAAGATGCGCGAGGACTACATCGATTCCACGGTCGAACTCGTCTCCGCGCAGCGGCAGTTGGTCCTGCTGATGACCAGCTACCTCCCCTGGGGACTGCTGGGCCTCGGCGCCGGACTGCTCGCTCTGGCCCTCGTCCTGGAGGCGCGCGGCCGGCGGCCCGCGGAGCCGGCCGGCGACGACGACCGGTCACGGGAACCGGTCGCCCTGTGAACGGGCCCTGACGCGCTCTGCCGAACAGGCCCTGCCCGGCGCTCCGTTCGGCCCGCACCCCGCCATTACGTCCGGTTCAGCCGTGCCTTCGTGTGCCGGGTCGGCTCCGCGGACGCCGGGTCCTCGGGCCACGGGTGCTTCGGGTACCGCCCGCGCAACTCGGCCCGTACGGACCGGTACCCGTCCCGCCAGAACGACGCCAGGTCGGCGGTGACCGCGGCCGGGCGTCCGGCGGGGGAGAGCAGATGGACGAGCAGCGGCACGCGCCCGTCCGCGATCCTCGGCGTCTCCTGCAGTCCGAACAGCTCCTGCAGCTTCACCGCGAGCACCGGCTGCGCGCCCGCGTAGTCGATCCGGATCCGCGAGCCGCTCGGCACCTCCATCCGCTGCGGCGCCAGTACCTCGAACCGCACCGCGTCACCCGTGGCCCACGGCAGCAGCCGCGTCAGGACCGAGCCCGCGCCGACGCGCTCCAGATCCGCGCGCCGCGCCGCGCGGTCCAGCTCCGGCCCCAGCCAGACGTCCGGATCCGCCAGCAGCGCCGCGTCCGACACATCGGGCCACGGCGGGCCCAACTCCCGGTGCAGAAAGGCCAGTCGCTGCCGCAGCTCGGACGCCTCCCGCGACCAGCGCAGCAAACCGGGCCCCTCGCACCGCAACCCCTCCAGCAGCGCCGCCCGCACCCGCGCCGGTTCGGGCGAGTCCAGGGGGCGTACGAGCAACTCGACCGCGCCCAGCCGCTCCACGCGCCGCGCCGTCACGTCCCGGCGCTCCTCGGACCAGTGCACCTCCTCGTCCGCGGACAGCAGCGGGGCGGCCGCGCGCCGCGCGGTCTCCTCGTCGGTCACGGCGGCCAGCCGTACGCGGGCGGAGGCGGATGTCACGGGCCGGTCGGCGACGGCGACGGCCAGCCAGTCCGCGGAGCCGAGCCGTGATCCGCCGGCCAGTTCGGCACCCGTCCCCGACGCCATGAGGTACGCGCCCTGGCCCCGGCCGCGCGCCACGCGCTCGGGGAACGCCAGGGCCACGACCAGCCCCGCGGCCGCGTCATCCGTCCCTCCTCGTCCGCCCGTTGCCGCCGCGCCGTCCCCCGGCGCGGTGTCCGCACGGCCGTCTCCGCGCGCCGCGCGCAGTGCGCCCTCCAGGCGGCGTGACTCGGCGCGCCAGCGGGCGGCGTACGCGTCGCCGCCGCGCCGCGCGGTCCGCCAGGCGGCCACCAGGTCGTCCCCGTACGCGCGCGGCGGCTCCTCCGACAGCAGAGCCACCACCTCCGCCGCCCGGCGCGCGCCCACCGCGTCGGCGCCGTCCAGCAGCGCCCGCGCGAGCCGGGGGTGCACGCCCAGCCGGGCCAGCCGCGTACCGCGCCCCGTCACCCGTCCGTCCGCGTCCACCGCGCCGATAGCGCGCAGCACCTCGCGTGCGGCGGCCATCGCGCCGCCCGGCGGCGGGTCGAGCAGCGCGAGCCCCGAGGCGTCCGGATCGCCCCAGCAGGCGGCCTGCAGCGCGAAGGCGGTCAGATCGGCCACCGTGATCTCCGGCGAGGGCCACCGCGGCAGGCGCCCGTCCTCCTCCTCGGCCCAGCAGCGGTACACCGCGCCGGGAGCCTCGCGCCCCGCGCGGCCCGCGCGCTGCCGGGCGGCGACGCGCGAGGCCCGTACGGTCGTGAGCGCGCTGAGCCCGCGCGCATGGTCGGTGCGCGGCTCGCGCGCCAGGCCCGCGTCCACCACCACGCGGACGCCCGGGACCGTGAGGCTCGACTCGGCGACGGCGGTCGCCAGCACCACCCGCCGCCCTTCCGTACCACCGGCCAGGACGGCGTCCTGGACCTCCGCGGGAGCCCGGCCGTGCACCTGCAGCACCTCCGCGCCGCACCCGGCGAGCTGCCCCGCCACCCGCCCGATCTCCCCGACGCCCGGCAGGAAGCACAGCACGTCGCCGTCCCGTTCGCGCAGCGCCCGCCGCACGACGGCGGCGACGTGCTCCAGCAGGGCGGGGTCGACCCGCATGCCGTGCGGCGGCCTCACGGAGCGGGGCGGAGGTGCCCACACCACCTCGACCGGATGGGACGCCCCTGCCGCCTCGACCACCGGCGCCTCCGCGGCCTCACCGCCGGAAACGGCGCCGTCGCCGAGCAGCCGGGCCCAGCCCGCGGCGTCCGTCGTCGCCGACGCCGCGACGAGCCGCAGTTCGGGACGGAGCGTCTGCCGTACGTCGAGGAGGAACGCGGCCGCCGTGTCGGCGTCCAGATGCCGCTCGTGGCACTCGTCGAGGACGACGACGTCGACCCCGGCCAACTCCGGGTCGCGCTGCAGCCGCTGCAGCAGTACGCCGGTCGTCACCACCTCGACGACCGTCCCCGGCCCGGTACGCCGCTCTCCCCGCACGCTGAACCCGACCCGCTCGCCGACGCTCTCGCCGAGCAGCCACGCCATACGACGGGCCGCGGCACGGGCCGCGATGCGCCGTGGCTCGGCGACCACCACACGCCGTACCGGGCCCGTGCCCGGCAGCGCCCGCCCGCCGTCCGTCAGCCCGGCCAGGGCCAGTGGCACCAGCGTCGTCTTGCCCGTCCCCGGCGGTGCGCACAGCACCGCGGTGCCGCGGGTCTCCAGGGCCTCGTCCAGCGCGGGCAGCGCCGCCCCGACCGGCAACCGCTCCAAGGCGTCCGTCCGTATCACGCGCCCAGTCTCCCAGCGCGCCGCGGCGTCCCGCCCCGGGCCGTCCCGGGGGTCCCGACCGTACGAGCTGCCCTACGCCGTCTCGCAGACGAAGATCGCCGTGCCCGGGATCAGATGCCCGCGCAGCGGTGACCAGCCGCCCCACTCCTGGTGGTTCCATTCCGGCCACTCGGGCTCGACCAGGTCGACGAGGCGGAAGCCCGCGGCCACGACGTCCCGGACCCGGTCGCCCACCGTCCGGTGGCTCTCGACGTACACGGCACGCCCCGACTCGTCCTGCTCGACATAGGGCGTGCGGTCGAAGTAGGAGGACGCGACCGACAGACCCTCGGGTCCCGGCTCGTCGGGGAAGGCCCAGCGGAGGGGATGGGTCACGGAGAACACCCACCGGCCGCCGGGCCGGAGGACCCTGCGCACCTCGCGCAGCACCCGCACCGGGTCCGCCACGAACGGCAGCGCGCCGTACGCGGAGCACGCCAGGTCGAAGGAGCCGTCGGCGAAGGGCAGTGCGCCCGCGTCGGCCTGGACGAGAGGGAACGCCGGCGCCGGCCCTCCTTCGTCCGTGCCGGTTCCGTCCGCTCCGGTCGAGCCCTCCGTGCCGCCCTGGCCGCCGCCGAGGCGCAGCGCGTGCTGGAGCTGCCGGAACGAGAGGTCCAGCGCGACCGGGCGCGCTCCCTGCGCGGCCAGCCAGCGGGAGCACTGGGCCGCACCGGCGCCGACCTCCAGGACGTCCCGCCCCTTCAGTTCCTCCGCGGGGCCGAGCAGCGCGGCCTCTTCCTCGTCGAGCCCTTCCGGGCACCAGACGAACCGGTCGTCGCCGAGGAAGCCGCCGTGCTCCAGCTGGTACTCGTCCGCATTGCGGTCCCACCAGCCGCGGTTGGCCCGGCTGCTCTCCGTGTTCCCCACGCCACGCCGAGTGGCCTCGGCTTCTTCCTCTTGGCTCATCGCGTCCGTCGTCGTAACCTTCGCTCAAACCTGTAGCTGCGGACCGCAGCATGTGTTGTGCCGGGTATGGGCCTTGTGTCCGCTTGTGCCCTGGGTGCGCTCTTCGCGCATTGACCCTGCCCGGCCGCCCCCGTATGCTACAAGTTGCGCTGCGGGCCTGCGCGCCTCAGACGGAGCAGGCTGCGCTCGCATCTGTTGTATGTCCCCTCGGTTGTCGAGGCGCCACCGGCCCTGTGAAGGACGGCGTCTCCTGGCTGTCCGGCTTCGGCAGTGCGATAACGGGCTCCCGGCGTGAGCAGTACCTACGACCTCAATGTCCGTACCGGAGCCCTTTCCCACATGACGAGCAGCACCGAGACCACCGCCACCACTCCGCAGGTAGCGGTCAACGACATCGGTAACGAGGAAGCATTCCTCGCCGCGATCGACGAGACGATCAAGTACTTCAACGACGGCGACATCGTCGACGGCGTCATCGTGAAGGTCGACCGGGACGAGGTCCTGCTCGACATCGGCTACAAGACCGAGGGTGTCATTCCCTCGCGTGAGCTCTCGATCAAGCACGACGTCGACCCCAACGAGGTCGTCGCCGTCGGCGACGAGATCGAGGCCCTGGTTCTCCAGAAGGAGGACAAGGAAGGCCGCCTCATCCTGTCCAAGAAGCGCGCTCAGTACGAGCGGGCCTGGGGCACGATCGAGAAGATCAAGGAAGAGGACGGCATCGTCACCGGTACCGTCATCGAGGTCGTCAAGGGTGGTCTCATCCTCGACATCGGCCTCCGTGGCTTCCTCCCCGCCTCGCTGGTGGAGATGCGCCGCGTCCGCGACCTCCAGCCCTACGTGGGCAAGGAGCTCGAGGCGAAGATCATCGAGCTGGACAAGAACCGCAACAACGTGGTCCTGTCCCGCCGTGCCTGGCTCGAGCAGACCCAGAGCGAGGTCCGCCAGACCTTCCTCACGACCCTGCAGAAGGGCCAGGTCCGCTCCGGCGTCGTCTCCTCGATCGTCAACTTCGGTGCGTTCGTGGACCTCGGCGGCGTCGACGGTCTCGTCCACGTCTCCGAGCTGTCCTGGAAGCACATCGACCACCCCTCCGAGGTCGTCGAGGTCGGCCAGGAGGTCACGGTCGAGGTCCTGGACGTCGACATGGACCGCGAGCGCGTGTCCCTGTCGCTCAAGGCGACCCAGGAAGACCCGTGGCAGCAGTTCGCCCGGACCCACCAGATCGGTCAGGTCGTCCCGGGTAAGGTCACCAAGCTCGTTCCGTTCGGTGCGTTCGTCCGCGTCGACGAGGGCATCGAGGGCCTGGTCCACATCTCCGAGCTGGCCGAGCGCCACGTGGAGATCCCGGAGCAGGTCGTCCAGGTCAACGACGAGATCTTCGTCAAGGTCATCGACATCGACCTCGAGCGCCGCCGCATCAGCCTCTCGCTGAAGCAGGCCAACGAGTCCTTCGGTGCCGACCCGACGGCGGTCGAGTTCGACCCGACCCTGTACGGCATGGCCGCGTCCTACGACGACCAGGGCAACTACATCTACCCCGAGGGCTTCGACCCGGAGGCCAACGACTGGCTGGACGGGTACGAGAAGCAGCGCGAGGAGTGGGAGCGTCAGTACGCCGAGGCGCAGACCCGCTTCGAGCAGCACCAGGCGCAGGTCGTCAAGTCCCGCGAGGCCGACGAGCAGGCCGCGGCCGAGGCCGGTCAGGCCGCCCCGCAGCAGGGTGGCGCCGGTGGCGGCGGTTCGTACTCCTCGGAGACCCAGGACAACTCCGGCGCGCTCGCGTCGGACGAGGCCCTGGCCGCTCTGCGCGAGAAGCTGGCCGGAGGCCAGAGCTGACCGCTCGCTGAGCACCGGCTGAAGAGCTGAACGCGAGGCCCGTCCCCTTCGGGGGGCGGGCCTCGCGCCATGTCCGGGACCCGCACTCCCCGTGCCGCCGGGCATCGCTTCGGTGCCGACCGGCCACCACTGACGGTGCGTCACACCCCGCGTGACGCAAGATCACGCCGTGGAAGGGGAATGCCCCCGAGGCCTTCCGCGTTGATCGGGAGGAACACGAGGAGGCGCGGTTACGGTGCTTGATCCGCAGGATCTGTACGCATGGGAGCCCAAGGGGCTCGCGGTGGCGGACATGGCGATGGCCCAGGACACGGCGGGGTTCGTCATGCTCTACCACTTCGACGGCTACATCGACGCCGGGGACACCGGAGAGCAGATCGTGGAGCGGCTGCTCGACCAGCTCCCGCACCAGACCGTCGCCCGCTTCGACGTGGACCGCCTCATCGACTACCGCGCCCGGCGCCCCCTGCTGACCTTCCGCAGCGACCACTGGAGCGCGTACGACCGGCCGACGCTCGACGTGCGCCTCGTCCAGGACACGACCGGTGCCCCCTTCCTGCTGCTGTCCGGGCCCGAGCCCGATGTGGAGTGGGAGCGCTTCGCCGTCGCCGTCCGCCAGATCGTCGAACGCCTCGGCGTCCGGCTCTCGATGAACTTCCACGGCATCCCCATGGGCGTCCCGCACACCCGCCCGGTCGGCCTCACCCCGCACGGCAACCGCCTGGACCTCATGCCCGGCCACCGGGCCTTCTTCGACGAGGCACAGGTGCCCGGCAGCGCCGAGGCGCTCGTGGAGTTCCGCCTCGCCGAGGCAGGACACGACGTGCTGGGCATCGCGGCGCACGTACCGCACTACATCGCCCGCTCCTCGTACCCCGACTCGGCGCTCGCCGCGCTGGAGGCCATCACGGCGGCGACGGGCCTCGTGCTCCCCGGCGTCGTGCAGACGCTGCGCACGGACGCGCACCGCACCCAGACCGAGATCGACCGGCAGGTCGGCGAGGGAGACGAGGAGCTGGTCTCGCTCGTACGCGGGCTGGAGAACCAGTACGACGCGGTCGCCGGCGCCCAGAGCCGCGGCAACCTGGTCGCCGAGCCGGCCCAGCTGCCGTCGGCGGAGGAGCTGGGCGAGGAGTTCGAGCGGTTCCTCGCCGAGCGTGAGGGCAACGGCGACTGACCGCCCGGTCCCGGGGCGTTCCCGGCCGGTTCTGGGTCGGCGCTGTCCGCGGCGGACGGCTGAACTACGCTGACCGCATGCTGAAGGTGGGCCTGACCGGTGGCATCGGCGCGGGAAAGAGCGAGGTGTCACGGCTGCTGGCGTCGTACGGCGCGGTGATCGTGGACGCGGACAAGATCGCCAGGGAGGTCGTGGAGCCGGGCACCCCTGGACTGGCGGCCGTCGTGGCCGAGTTCGGCCCGGAGATCCTGACCGGCGACGGCACGCTGGACCGGCCGAAACTCGGCGGCATCGTCTTCAACGACCCCGAGCGGCTGCGCGCGTTGAACGCGATCGTGCACCCCCTGGTCGGCGCCCGCTCGGCCGAGCTGGAGGCGTCCGCGCGCGGCGAGGACGCCGTCGTCGTCCATGACGTGCCGCTCCTCGCCGAGAACGGGCTGTCGAAGCTGTACGACCTGGTGGTGGTCGTGGACGCGTCCACCGAGACCAGGACCGACCGGCTGGTGCGGCTGCGCGGTATGGCCGAGGACGAGGCCCGCTCCCGTATGGCCGCGCAGGCCACGCGTGAGCAGCGGCTGGCCGTCGCCGATCTGGTGATCGACAACGACGGGCCGCTGGACGCGCTGGAACCGCAGGTCCGGAAGGTGTGGCAGAAGCTGCGGGAGCGCGCGGCGGCGCACTGACGGGCTGCGGGGGGACCGGGCGGGAGCGCCCGATGCCCGTCCGGTCCGTCGGTGCGGGCCCGGAGCCGGAGCGCCCGCGGGCAGCGGCCGGGGAATGCCCTCCCGTAGGGCGTTGTTGACCGGACGGCGGTGGCGCGACCGTTGCGTGGACCCTTGCGCGCACGACGATGCCCGCCGAGTGTGTGCACGAGATGCCCGCCGAGCCGAGCCGCGCGGAGCTGCGCCGCCGCCGAGGAGCTGAGGAAGGAGCCGGCCGTGCCCGAGAGCACCCCCGCGACCCACGTCATCGACTTCCGAGCGGCGGAGCACCTGCTGGCCGCCCGCGACCCGCGGGGCGCGATCCAGCTCCTCGACAAGGTGATCGAAGCCCATCCGGAGAGCGGCGCGGCGCGCCTGCTGCGGGCCCGCGCGTACTTCCTCGCGGCCCGGCTCGGGGCCGCGGAGCGGGAGTTCCAGCACATCGTCGACCTCGAACCGGACAACGCGTTCGCCCACTTCGCCCTGGGCCGCACGCTGGAGCGCGCCAACCGCCCGGACGAGGCCATCCGCCACTTCCGCCTGGCCGCAGCCCTGGACCCGCGCCCGGACTACGTCGAGGCCGCACGGTTCGACACCCCGGCCTGAGTTTCGACACCCGGGCTCGAGCGGGCCGCGGCCCTCGTGCGCGAGAATCCGTGGGCACCGACGTGACCGCGGTCCGGCAGGAGCCCCTGCCCCCCCAGGACGCCCTGCCCGACGGAGAGGCCCGAGATGGAAATCTGGATCAACCCCGCATGCTCCAAGTGCAAGTCCGCGCTGACGCTCCTGGACGAGGAAGGCACCTCGTACACCGTCCGGCACTATCTGGACGAGCCGCCGAGCACGGAGGAGATCGAGGAAGTGCTGCGGCGCCTGGACATGGAGCCGTGGCACATCGCCCGTCTCGGAGAGCCGGTCGCCGCCGAACTGGGCCTGGACGCCTGGGCGCGTGACGCCTCGACGCGCGCCCGCTGGATCGAGACCCTCGCCGCGCACCCGATCCTGATCCAGCGCCCCATCATCACGGTCGACGACACGACGGCGGTGGTGGCCCGCACGGAGGACTCGCTCCGCTCGGTCCTCCCGTAGCGGCCGAGCCGTCCTCCGATTCAGCGCCGGCGCGAGCGGTGTCGGTCCGGGCCGGTGACGTGAGCGTCTGCTGAGTCCTGTGGGGGCCGGGCGAGCGGTGGGGCGTCTGCGCCGCGTGCGGGCGGAGGGGCGCTCGCGAAAACGGGCGTGGTCGTGTCACAGGCGTGTGGCACGATGCTGGCGTGCCAAGACTCGGATCGGGAATTCCGCTGGTCGGGCGTGGCGTCGAGATGGACCGGCTGCGTGCGGCGGTCCGCCGTGCGGCGGGGGGATCCTCCGGGGCGGTGCTGATCGCCGGGGAGGCCGGGGTCGGCAAGACCCGGCTCGTGGAGGAGCTGGCCGCGTACGCCCGCGAGGCGGGGGCGGTCGTGCTCTCCGGCCGCTGCGTGGACGTCGGCGAGGCCGGTCTGCCGTATCTCCCCTTCGTCGAAGCGCTCGCCCAGGCGCGCGATCTCGGCGGCGAGGGCCGTCCGGCGCGGCCGGGCTTGTCGATGCTGCTCCCCGGTCCCGTGGTCGCGCAGACCGAGTCGGCCGCCGCCGAACCGCAGCGCTTCGCGCCGAACTTCGTCAGCGTGTCCGGTATGGCACCGCGGCGCGAGCAGGACATCGGGCAGCTCCAGCTCTTCGACGCCGTCCACGCCCAGCTCGCCGAACTCGCCGCCGAGCGCAGCGTCGTGCTCGTCGTCGAGGACCTGCACTGGGCGGACGGTTCGACCCGGGGGCTGCTGTCGTTCCTGCTGTCCCGGTCGAGCACCAGAGGGCTGCTCGTGGTGGGCACCTACCGTACGGACGATCTGCACCGCCGCCACCCGCTGCGCCCGCTGCTCGCCGAACTCGCCCGCCTGCCCTCCGTGGAGCGGCTGGAGCTGGCGCCGTTCGACGCCGCGGACGCGCACGCGTTCGTCGCCGCGCTCGCCGAAGGGCGGGTGGACGAGGTGACGTTGAGGCGCGTCGCCGGCCAGTCCGAGGGCAACGCCTTCTTCGCGGAGGAACTGCTCGCCGCGTTCACCGACGAGGGCGGGGACGGCGAGAGCCGCGCGGGCACCACCCGCGGCATCCCGTCCTCCCTCATGGACGTCCTGCTGACCCGCGTGGAAGGGCTCGGCGAACCGGCCCAACGGGTCATCCGCGTGGCCTCCGTGGCCGGGCGCAGAGTCCGGCACAGCACACTCCGCGAGGTGTGCGATCTGGACGACGACCGGCTCGAGGAGGCGCTGCGCGAGGCAGTGCAGCACCATGTCCTCGTCGTCGGCGGTGACGGAGGCGGGGGTGGCGGCGGCAACGGCGGGGGCGGCACGGGAGGCGACCTCGGCGACCGGGAGATGTACGCCTTCCGGCACGCGCTCCTGCGCGAGGCCGTCTACGGCGATCTGCTGCCGGGCGAGCGCGTCCGTCTGCACGCCGCGTACGCCCGGTATCTGACGGAGCGACAGGAAACCCAGCGCGGAGCGTCCGCCGCGCTCGCCCACCACAGCCTGGAGAGCAACGCCCTGCCCGCCGCGCTCGCCGCGTCCGTACGGGCCGCCGAGGAGGCCACCGGCCTCGGTGCGCCCGCCGAATCGCTGCGCCTGCTGGAGCAGGCGCTGCGGCTGTGGAGCGCCGTGGAGCCGGACCGTCGCCCGCCCGGCACCGACGAACTCACCCTGCTGCGCAGGGCGTCGTGGGCGGCCGGCACGTCCGGGGAGCCGGAGCGGGCCGTCGCCTTCGCGCGTTCCGCCGTCCAGCTCGCCGACGAGCGCGACGATCCCGAGGTGGCCGCCGAGGCGCGGCGCCGGCTCGCCCAGGCCCTGCTCGCGATCGAGGGCACCGAGGAGGAGGCCCGTACGGTGATCGCGTGCGCCTGGGAGGGCGTGGCCGGACTCCCGCCGAGCCGTGTCCGCGCCTGGGTGCTGGCCGTACAGGCCCGAATCCTCCGCTTCGACCAGTGCGCATTCGCCCGCGAGCAGGCCGAGTTGGCGGTACGGGACGCGCGTGCCGTCGGCGCCACCGGAGCCGCCGCGGACGCGCTGGCCACGCTCGCGATCCTCACGGAACTCGAACGCGGGCCCGGCGAAGGCGGGCCGGACGAAGGCGGGCCGGAAGGCCGCGGGCCGGACGTAGGGGGGCCGGGCGACGGCGGGCCGGACGACGGTGAGCCCCGGGAAAGCGGGCCCGATAGGAGCCGGGCCCTGCTGATGGAGGCACTGGAGGGCGCCGCGGAGGCCGGCGCGATCGCCGTCGAGCTCCGGACCCGGTACTACCTCGGACTCCACCACTACGAGCGGGGGCGGCTGAAGGAAGCGGACGAGGCCATCGAGACAGGGGTCGGGCGCGCCTGCGCCACCGGCCTCACCTGGAGCGACTTCGGCCTGGAGCTGCGCGTGCTGCAGGTGCTGGTCCGCTTCGCGAGCGGCGACTGGGACGGGGGAGAGGCGGCGGCCGAGCAGCCGCGCGGGCGGGTCTCCGGCACCGTCTCCGCACGGCTCGCCGCCGTCGGCCTCCATATCGCCGTCGCCGGCGGCCGGTTCGGGGACGCGGAACAGCTGATCACCGACCTGCGCACGGAGTGGTACCGCGACCTGCAGATCCCGCTGATGGCCGGTTCGGTCGGCGCCGAACTGGCCTGCTGGCGCGGCCAGCCCGAACTCGCCGTCGCCCGGGTCCGCGAGACGCTCGACTGGGCCCGCAAGGTCGGCGGGCCCTGGCTGATGGCCGGGATCCGGCTCGGAGCCGTGGGCACGAGCGCGTACGCGGACCTGGCCGCGAACGCCATGGCCCGGGACGACACCACCGCGGCGGAGCGCGCCGTGGCGGAGGGCGAGCGGTTCGCCGAGCACGCCCGGCGTACGGCGGAGCACGGCACCCCGCGCACCGGCGTTCTCGGCCCCGAGGGGCGCGCCTGGCTCGCCCGGGCGGAGGCCGAACTGACCCGTCTGCGCGGCGCGAGCGCCCCGGAGAGCTGGGAGGCGGCGGTCGAAGCCTTCGGCTACGGGGCCGTGTACGAACAGGCGCTGTGCCGGTGGCGGCTCGGCGAGGCCCTGCTCGGCGCGGACCGCAGGGACGAGGCGGCGGGTGCCCTCCGGGACGCGGACGCGGTGGCGGCACGGCTCGGCGCCGTACCGCTGCGGGAGGCCGTGGCCCAACTCGCCCGCCGCGCACGGATCCCGCTCACCTCCGCCGACGGCAGACCGGTGCCGGAGAGCGGCGAGGCGGCGGCCGTGGCGCTCACGCCGCGTGAGCTGTCCGTGCTGCGCGTGGTGGCGCTGGGCAGGACCAACCGGCAGGTGGGCGAGGAACTGTTCATCAGCGAGAAGACGGTCAGCGCGCACCTGTCGCACATCATGGCGAAGCTGGGCGCGAGCCGGCGGGGCGAAGCGGTGGCGATCGCGTACGAGCGGGGGCTCCTGGACTGACGCGTGGTGCTGCGGCGAGGGGTGTCGGGGCGCCCCCGCGGCGGCGCGTGTCCCTCGCGAACTCGGGAGTCGGCGGCCCGAGTTCGCGCCGGCCGCTTGGCCCCGGCCTCGCCGCGTACGGCCCCCTGGACCCGCGCCCGCCTCGCCGGGCCTTGGCCGCTCCCGGTCGGGCGCTGCCCTGCCCGGCCGCGCCCTGGGCCTGCCCTCGAGGCCATGCCCGTCCGGCCCGGGCCTGGCCGACTCCCATAGAGCCCAGAGCCGGCCCTCACCGGTGGCTCGTCCTGCGCGCGCCCGCCTCGCCATGCCGCGGCCGCTCCCTGGCAGGCCCTGGACGGTCTGTCCGGCTCCGCCTGTCCGGCTCAGCCTGTCCGGGTTCGCCTGTCCGGCACGGTCTGTCCGGCTCAGCCCTCCAGTCCGAGCCCGGCTCTCGGGCCCTTAGGCGCCCCCTGTCGGGGACGGTCCTGGCCCTGCCCCGTACGGCCCCGTGCGCTTCGCCGCCGCACTCTCGGCCCCCGCACCACCCCGTGGGAGTCCGCCTCCGCCTTACCCCGTCGGGCCAGCGCCCCGTCGGGCCAGCGCCCCGTCGGGCCCGCGCCCCGTCGGGCCCGCGCCCCGTCGGGCCAGCGCCCCGTCGGGCCCGTGGCCTCGCCCCCGCCGGGCCCGCGTCCGCCCTTCACCCGCGGCGGGTGAGGTGACGCGGCGTCCCCGTCCGCCACTCTCGGAGCAGGCCCGCGGCTGGGTGCCCCTGCCCACGCCCGCGGGGCCCATCGCCGGGCCCGGCCGGGACCCGGCCCACCCGGCGGATCGGAGACCAGCCCCGCGCCGCGTCGGAGACCCGCCCCGAGGAATCGGGGACCCGCCCCGCGGCATCGGAGGACCCCGCCGGAACGGCGACCCGATCCGGCGATCGGAGATCGGAGAGGTGCCCATGACCGACCCGGACACGTTGGCGGTGAACACCATCCGCGGCCTCTGCATGGACGCCGTCCAGCGGGCCGACTCCGGGCACCCCGGTACGCCGATGGGCATCGCGCCCGTCGCGTACACGCTGTGGCAGCGCTTCCTGCGTTTCGACCCCGGCAATCCGATCTGGCCGAACCGCGACCGCTTCGTCCTCTCCGAGGGGCACGCCTCCACTCTGCTGTGGTCCCTGCTGCACCTCACCGGTGTCCGCGCCGTGGACCCCGACTACGAGGTGCTGGGCCGCCCCGCCGTGACCCTGGACGACCTCAAGTCGTTCCGCCGGCTCGACTCGCACTGCCCCGGCCACCCCGAGTACCGGTGGACGAGCGGGGTCGAGACCACCACGGGGCCCCTCGGCCAGGGCGTGGCCACCTCCGTCGGCATGGCGATCGCCGGGCAGTGGCTCGCCGCGCGCTACAACCGCGACGGCTTCCCGCTCTTCGACTTCGACGTGTACGCCCTCGCCGGCGACGGCTGCATGATGGAGGGCATCGCCTCGGAGGCCGCCTCGCTCGCCGGCTACGAGCAACTGTCCCGTCTGTGCTGGATCTACGACGCGAACCGGGTCACCATCGAGGGCCACACGGACATCACCTTCACCGAGGACGTGGCGGCCCGCTTCCTCGCGTACGGCTGGAACGTCACCACCGTCGCCGACGCCAACGAACTCGACCAGGCCGCCCGCGCCTTCCACACCTTCAAGGCCGAGACCGAGCGCCCCACCCTCGTCCTGGTGCACAGCCACATCGGCTACGGCTCACCGGTCGAGGACTCGCCGAAAGCCCACGGATCCCCCTTCGGCCCCGAGGGCGTCCGCGAGACCAAACGCTTCCTCGGCATGGACCCGGACGCCGACTTCGCCGTCCCCGACGGTGTGCGCGACCACTTCGACCACGGCATCGGCGCGCGCGGCGAGGAGCTGCGCATCGAGTGGGAGAAGCGGTTCGAGGACTACAGGGCCGCGTACCCCGCTCTCGCCGACGAGGTGGAGCGTATGCAGCGCCGCGAGCTCCCGGGCGGCTGGGAGGCGGCGCTGCCCGACTTCCCGCCCGACCCCAAGGGCATGGCGACCCGCGAGTCGTCGGGGCGGGTGCTCAACTCCCTTGCGCAGAAGGTGCCGTGGCTGCTCGGCGGATCGGCGGACCTGTCGCCGTCCACCAAGACCCGTCTGACGTTCGACGGGGCGGGGGACTTCGAACCCGACGACCGGGCGGGACGCAATCTGCATCTCGGGGTACGGGAACACGCCTCGGCCGCCGTCGCGAACGGCATGGCACTGACCAAACTCCGCCCGTACTGGTCGGGGTTCCTGATCTTCTCCGACTACGCGAAGGGCGCGATCCGGCTGTCCGCGCTCATGGAGATCCCCAGCGTCCACATCTTCACGCACGACTCGATCGGGGTCGGCGAGGACGGCCCCACCCACCAGCCGGTCGAGCAGCTCGCCGGTCTGCGCGCGATGCCGGGGCTGCTGGTCTTCCGGCCCGCGGACGCGAATGAGGTCTCCGAGACCTGGCGCGTCGTGGCCGCGCTGCGCCACGAGCCCGCGGCGCTGGTCCTCTCCCGGCAGGCCCTGCCGACGCTGGACCGGTCGGAACTCGCGCCCGCGTCCGGTGTCGCGCGCGGGGCGTACGTCCTGGCCGACGCACCGTCAGGGACACCCGAAGTGATCCTGCTCGCGACCGGATCCGAGGTCGCCCTCGCCCTCGCCGCGCGCGACGAACTGGCCGCCGAGGGCATCGGGGCCCGGGTGGTGAGCATGCCGTGCTGGGAGCTGTTCGACCGCCAGCCCCGGGAGTACCGCGACCAGGTGCTGCCGCCCGACGTACCGGCCCGGGTCGCCGTGGAGCAGGCGTCCACCTTCGGCTGGGAACGCTGGGTGGGCGACCGCGGCACCGTCGTCGGGATGCACACCTACGGCGCCTCCGCGCCGCTCAAACAGCTGCTCACCAAGTTCGGGTTCACCCCTGAGCGGGTGGCCGCCGCCGCACGGGACTGCGTGGAGGCCACCGGCCGCCACGCGCCGCAGCGACAGGAAACGGAGGGCCGGTCATGACCACGGACACCCCCCTGCAGCTCGGCATGGTCGGGCTCGGCCGGATGGGCTCCAATCTGGTGCGCCGGCTCATGCGCGACGGCCATCGCTGCGTCGTGTACGACCTCGACCGCGAGGCCGTCGAGGAGCTGGAGCGCGAGGGCGCCTCCGGGGCCTCCTCGCTCCAGGACCTCGTGGGGAAGTTGGAGACGCCCCGGACCGTGTGGCTGATGCTGCCCGCCGGCGTCGTCCGGTCCACGCTGGAACAGCTCACCGGAATGCTCGAGCCCGGGGACACGGTCATCGACGGCGGCAACTCGTACTACCGCGACGACATGGCCCGCGCCCGGCAGCTCGCGCCGCACGGCATCCACTACGTCGACTGCGGGACGTCGGGCGGCGTCTGGGGCCTGGAGCGCGGCTACTGCCTGATGATCGGCGGCGAGGACGAGCCGGTCCGGCGCCTCGACCCGCTCTTCCGCACCATCGCCCCCGGTGTCGGGAGCGCCGAGCCCACCCCCGGCCGGACCGGCACCGGCGGGACCGCCCCCGAGGGCTATCTGCACTGCGGGCCCAGCGGCGCCGGGCACTTCGTGAAGATGGTCCACAACGGGGTCGAGTACGGGATGATGGCCGCCATCGCGGAGGGCCTCAGCATCATCGAGCACGCGGACGCCGGTCTGAGGGACCGGTCGGTGGACGCCGAGACGGCCCCGCTGCGCGAGCCCGAGGCGTACCAGTACGAGATCGACGTGGCCGAGGTCGCCGAGGTGTGGCGGCGCGGATCGGTCGTCGGCTCCTGGCTCGTCGACCTGATCGCCGACGCCCTGGCCCGCTCCCCGGAACTCGGCTCGTACACCGGGCGCGTCTCGGACTCGGGGGAGGGCAGGTGGACGGTGCTCGCGGCGGTCGACGAGAGCGTGCCCGCTCCCGTCATCAACGCCGCGCTGACCGAGCGCTACGAGTCGCGCGGGCTGGGCGAGTTCGGCGACAAGGTGCTGTCCGCGATGCGCGGCGAGTTCGGCGGGCACGCCGAGAAGGCGGCGTGAACCATGGCGTCGGCGCGCCCGTCGCGGCGCAGCACGGGGCCGGTTCCCGACCCGCACGTCATCGTGCTGTTCGGGGCGACCGGTGACCTGGCCCGGCGCAAGCTGCTGCCCGGGCTGTTCCATCTCGCCAAGGCCGGGCTGCTGCCCTCCCGTTACCGCATCGTGGGCTCGGCGCCCGCGCAGGCCGCGCTCGGCGACGACGCGTTCCGCAAGCACGCGCGGGAGGCCGTCGAGGAGTTCGGGCGGGCGAAGCCCGACGGCCGGGCCTGGCAGGAGTTCGAGGAGACGCTGCGCTTCGGCGCCGCCGACTCCGACGACCCCGGGCCGCTGCTCGCGGCCGTGCGGGACGCCGAGCGGGACATCGGCGGGAGCCCGCGCCGGCTGTTCCATCTGGCCGTGCCGCCCGCGGCGTTCACCTCCGTCGTCGAGTTGCTCGGCGCGACCGGGCTCGCCGAGGACGCCCGGCTGATCGTGGAGAAGCCGTTCGGCACCGACCTGCCCTCGGCCCGGGCCCTCAACGACACGATCCACGCGGTCGTCGACGAGTCGCGGGTGTTCCGCATCGACCACTTCCTCGGCAAGGAGTCCGTGGACAACATCCTCGCGCTCCGCTTCGCCAACGGACTATTCGAGCCCATCTGGAACCGCGACCACATCAGCCATGTGCAGATCGACGTGCCGGAGAGCATCGGCATCGAGGGCCGCGCCCAGTTCTTCGAAGGCACCGGCACCTTCCGCGACATGATCGTGACGCATCTCTTCCAGCTCCTCGGTTTCGTCGCCATGGAGCCGCCGACCGCCCTGAACGCCAAGTGCCTGAGGGACGAGACGGAGAAGGTCTTCGAGACCATGGAACCCCTCGACCCGGCGCAGGTCGTCCGCGGTCAGTACGAGGGGTACCGCCAGGAGCCAGGGGTCGCCCCGCACTCCGACACCGAGACCTTCGTCGCCCTGCGCGTCCGGCTCGAGAACTGGCGGTGGGCCGGCGTCCCGTTCTATCTGCGGTCAGGCAAGTCCCTCGGGCAGGGGCGGCACGTGGTCACGCTCGGCTTCCGTGAACCCGCCCTGCGGATGTTCCCCGACGATGCGCGGCGCGGCGCCGGTGCCCAGGGCAACCGGCTCGTCATCGACTTCGCCGACCCCGGCCGGATCGCGGCCCGCTTCCTGGTGAAGGACCCCGGCCCGGCCATGCACCTCGGCACGGCCGACATGACCTTCAGCTACGCCGAGTCCTTCAACAGCCTGCACGCCCTGGAGGGCTACGAACGCCTCATCCTCGACGCCATGCTGGGCGACCAGTCGCTGTTCACGCGCGCCGACGGGATCGAGCGCCTCTGGGCGGCGTCCACCCCGCTGCTGGAGAACCCGCCGCCGGTGCAGCCGTACGCCCAGGGCTCCTGGGGGCCGGACGCGGTGCGCCGGCTGATCGCGCCCTACCACTGGTACCTGCCGGACCGTTAGGGTCCGGCGGCAAGCCCCGACCGCCGGTGACCGGGGGACACGGCCAGGCGGGGAGTCCGCGCCGTCCGCGGATCCCGCGGCCGCCGCGCGTCGTCCGCACCCGCCCGCCGGTCGCTTCTAGGCTCGGGGCCATGCTCGGGCTTCCGGATCACGTGCGTACCTGCCTCTTCGACCTCGACGGTGTGCTCACCCGGACCGCTGAGGTCCACGCGGCCGCGTGGAAGGAGATGTTCGACGACTATCTGCGGCATCGGGCCGACCGCGAGGGCGTCCCGTTCGTGCCCTTCGACCCGGTGCACGACTACGACCGGTACGTGGACGGGCGGCCGCGCGCCGACGGGGTCCGCACCTTCTTCGCCGCCCGCGGCATCGACCTCCCCGAGGGCACCCCCGACGACCCGCCGGAGGCGGACACCGTCCACGGCCTCGGCAACCGCAAGAACGACCTGGTGCTGCGCAAGATCGACGAACAGGGCGTGCAGCCGTACGAGGGCTCGGTCGCCTACGTCCGGGCCGCCCGGGACGCCGGGATCCGGCGCGCCGTCGTCTCCTCGAGCGCCAACTGCCGGGCGGTGCTGGAGGCCGCGGGCATCGCCGATCTCTTCGAGACGCGGATCGACGGCATCGTCGCCCGACGGCAGCGCCTCCGCGGCAAGCCGCACCCCGACACGTATCTCGCCGCCGCCCAGGCGCTCGGGGCGGAACCGGGCGACGCGGCGGTCTTTGAAGACGCGCTCGCAGGAGTGGAGTCCGGTCGTTCGGGGAACTTCGGAATGATCGTCGGCGTGGACCGGACGGGACAGGCCGACGAACTGCGCCGGCACGGTGCCGACGTCGTCGTCCAGGACCTGGCCGATCTGCTGGAGGGCCGAGACACGTGATCAGCCACCCGAACTACGCCGTGGAACCCTGGTGTCTGCGGGAGACCGAGCTCGACCTGCCCGTCCTGGCACAGAGCGAGTCCGTCTTCGCCCTGGCCAACGGGCACATCGGCTGGCGCGGCAACCTCGACGAGGGCGAGCCGCACGCACTTCCCGGCACCTACCTCAACGGTGTCCACGAACTGCACGACCTGCCGTACGCGGAAGCCGGCTACGGCTATCCCGAGTCCGGCCAGACGATGATCAACGTCACCAACGGGAAGATCATCCGGCTGCTTGTCGACGACGAACCCTGCGACCTCCGCTACGGCGAACTCGCCGCCCACGAACGGGTCCTGGACTTCCGCGCCGGAGTGCTGCGCCGCACCGCCGACTGGACCTCCCCGGCCGGCCGCAGCGTCCGCATCACCTCCACCCGGCTGGTCTCCCTCACCCAGCGGGCCGTCGCCGCGGTCCTCTACGACGTGGAACCGCTCGACGGACCGGCCGACGTCGTCCTGCAGTCCGAGCTCGTCGCCAACGAGCAACTGCCCGGCGGGGACGACGACCCTCGCAACGCCGCCGTCATCGACTCCCCGCTGCTCGCCGAGGAGGACTTCGCGCAGGGAACCCGGCTGCGCCTGGTCCACCGTACGAACCGCAGCGCCCTGCGCGTCGCGGCCGCCGCCGACCACATCGTCGACGGGCCCGAGTCGACCGCCTGGTCGGCGGAGAGCGAGCCGGACGTCGCACGGCTCACCGTCACCAGCAGGGTCGAGCCCGGACAACGGCTGCGGCTGGTGAAGTTCGTGGCGCAGGGCTGGTCCGGGCAGCGGTCGCTGCCCGCCGTGCACGATCAGGTCGACGCGGCGCTCGCCGCGGCCCGCTCCACCGGCTGGGAGGGCCTGCTCCGGGACCAGCGCGCGTATCTGGACGACTTCTGGTCGCGCGCTGACGTGGAGGTCGAGGGCGATCCGCAGATCCAGCAGGCCGTACGGTTCGCGCTGTTCCACCTGCTGCAGGCATCGGCGCGCGCCGAACGGCGGGCCATCCCTGCCAAGGGCCTCACGGGCACGGGCTACGACGGGCACTCGTTCTGGGACATCGAGTCCTTCGTCCTTCCCGTCCTCACCTACACCGCCCCCGACGTCGTCGCACCGGCCCTGTGCTGGCGGCACGCGACCCTGGAGGCCGCCCGCGACCGGGCACACCAACTCGGCCTGCGCGGCGCGACATTCCCGTGGCGCACCATCACCGGGCAGGAGTGCTCGGCGTACTGGCCCGCCGGCACCGCCGCCTTCCATGTGAACGCCGCCGTCGCCGACGCCGCCGTGCGCTACGCGATGGCCACCGGGGACGAGGACTTCGAGCGCGGCCCCGGGCTGGACCTCCTGGTCCACACGGCGCGCCTGTGGCGCTCGCTCGGCCACCACGACACCGAGGGCACCTTCCACATCGACGGGGTGACGGGCCCCGACGAGTACAGCGCCGTGGCCCGCGACAACCTCTACACCAACCTGATGGCGCAGCAGAACCTGGTCGCCGCCGCGCAGGCCGCCGTACGCCACCCGGACCGGGCGCGGGAACTCGGCGTCGACGACGAGGAGACCGCGGAGTGGCGGGACGCCGCCGCCCGCGTCGCCGTGCCGTACAACGAGACGCTCGGCGTCCATGAGCAGTCGGCGGGCTTCACCCGGCTCCAGATGTGGGACTTCGAGGACACCGAGCCCGGCCAGTACCCGCTGCTGCTGCACTTCCCGTACTTCGACCTCTACCGCAAGCAGGTCGTCAAGCAGGCGGACCTGGTCCTGGCGATGCAGGTCCGCGGCGACGCGTTCACCGCGGAGGAGAAGGCCCGCAACTTCGCGTACTACGAGGCACTGACCGTACGGGACTCCTCGCTCTCCGCGTGCTCGCAGGCCGTGATGGCCGCCGAGACCGGCCACCTGGGCCTGGCCTACGCCTACTTGGGCGAGGCGGCGCTGATGGACCTGGAGGACCGGGAGCACAACACGCGGGACGGGCTGCACATCGCGTCCCTCGCGGGCACCTGGATCGCGCTGGTCTCCGGCTTCGGCGGCATGCGGCGGCCCGGCGACCACCACGACGGCGAGCTCTTCGGGTTCGCGCCGCGGCTGCCGGAGCAGCTCTCGCGGCTGGCGTTCAGCGTCGTGGTGCAGGGGCGGCGGCTGCGGGTGGAGATCGGCGACTCGACCGCGCGCTACACCCTGGTCCACGGGGAGCCGCTGCGGATCCTGCACCACGGCGAGGAGGTCACCGTCTCGGGCAAGGAACCGGTCGAGCGGCAGGTCCCTCCCCTGCCGCAGCGACCGGAACCGCGCCAGCCCAAGGGCCGGCGCCCCGCCGACCGCTCGGGCGGGACGCCGGACCGGGAGGAAGCACCGGACTGACGGCGTCCGGGGAGGCCGTCACCCCCGTCGCGGGAGGGTGACGGCCGTGGCTCGCCGGTGGCGTGGCAGGCGGGTGCCGCGGGCTGTTCCCGTGGCCCTGGCTCAGCGCTTCTCCTCGCACTCCTTCCAGGCCAGGTGGTAGACCGTGCTGACGCTGGCGTCGGTGGAGTCCATCGTCATGAAGCTGGTCTTGCGCGGGTCGGAGGTGCCCCGGTTCACGCGCAGTTCGGTGTTGATGTTGAAGTTGCGCTGCTCACCGCAGGGCGCCCAGACGAGCTGCGCGACATCGGTCTCGTCGGAGGCCTGCCAGGTGTCGTTGTAGGGGCCCTTGAAGGTGTGGCTCTTGGTGACCGTCTGCGGCATGCCCTGGAAGTAGTAGTTGGCCCGCGACTGCCCGCTCGCGCCGTTCTCCAGGTACGCGAACCCGCGGTAGTCGGCCCGGGCGATGGCGTACGTGAAGCCGCCGGGAACATGGACGATCAGGTTGAGCTGGCAGTTCTTGCGGAACCACGTCGGATCCGCGTTCCCGCCCACCTGGGCGAGGTAGTCGCTGTACGTCACGGTGAAGGCCTCGTTGTCGGGCGAGACGGCCACGGCGGCGGTGCCCTCGGGACACCCCGACCCGTTGACGGTCGCGAGCTCGATCACGATCTTGTCCGGCGGGACGTCGATCGCGGGCGCACCGTAGGCCGACGTGGTCGCACCGAACAGCGCGGCCACCGCACCGAGCACGGCCAGGGTTCTTCGCATGGGGGGTTCTCCATTCGCTCGTCGCTGGTCCCGACACCCGTCTGCGGCGCGGCGGATGGCGCGGGGCAGGGTGGGGCGTCTGTGAAGAAGTGCTAGAGATTGCGACCACATGGGAGCAGGTTGCGGCGAACCTGTGAAGGCCGCCTCGGGGTGGGCGCGCATTCGGACGGCCGGTACGGGGGAGATCCGGCCGAGTGCGGGATCGGCCGGAATGGGGGTGGCGGCCGGGGCGTCCTGGCAGTGGGGCCCTCTGAGGGCGCCCACCGGAGCCGGAGTGACCAGCTCCGGTGGGCAGGTGGACCGGCACGCAGGGGGCGGATTCCGGACGGCCGCGCCGTCGCCGCCCGGTGAGGGCGGCGGTGAGGCGCTGCCAACTCGTCCAATTCACGACGGGGTTCGGTCCGTTGAACCGTCACACGGTTGCGTCCCCGATCCCGCGGGTCCCGTGGCGCGCGGGTCTCCACTGCGCGCGCCGGTCTCCTTGGTGAGTGCCGGTCTCCCTTACGCGACGCCGGTCTGCCTCATACGCCGCTCGTCTCCGGCGAGCCGCTCGACCGCGGAGCGATTCCCGCCGCATGGGCGGCGGCCAACCACGCGGGGAACTCACTCATGAGCCTGTCGTACAGCGCGGCATCCGTGAGCGCGCGCGGCTCGGACCCTGCGGGAAAGAAGCCGGTGTTGTCGACGATGCGCTTTCCCGGCACATCGAGATCGTCCAGCCTCCGGAGAAAGTCGAACTGTGCGTCCTCGGGATCCCCGAACCCGATGAACTGCCAGAACATCGGCAGCCGCGCAGCCCTGCAGACCCATCGCTCGGTGGCCGTGCGGTTCGTCGGACCGCCGTCGGTCTGGAACACGACGAACGCCGGATCCTCGCTGCCGCTCGCCAGATAGTGGTCGATGACGGCGTCCATGGCGGCTTCGTAATGGGTCCGGCCCATGTGCCCCAGGGAATCGCTGAGCGGACCGATGCGCCCGGCGTAGCTTTCCAGCGAGATTTCGGCGGTGCCGTCGACATCCGTGGAGAAGAACACCACCGGGACGACACCGTCGTCATCGAGGAGCGCGGCCAGCCCGAGGACCTGTTCGGCGAGATGCTGGACCGTACCGTCCTTGTAGTAGCGGCGCATCGAGCCGGAACGGTCGAGAACGAGATAGACGGCGGCGCGATGACCGGTCAGCCCGAGGTGTTCCAGTGCCGTCGCCGCGGACTTGTAGAGACTGACCAGCCGCGGGGCGGTGCGCTCCACCTTCTCGAGGCTGATGGCGGGACCGTGCGCGACGGGTGGTGGAGCGGTGTGCTTGGAGTAGTCGATCGCCATGGGTGCGGTTCTTCCGGTGTAGTGCCTTGGGGGTGCGTGCGGGGCAACGGGCGCGCCCGGTCGGCTCATCCGTCCTGCGACGTCCCGGGAGCCAGGCCATGGCGTCGAGTACGCGCAGCAGGGACACATCGTCGCCGATGCCCGCGGACGTGCGGACCAGGTGAACTCCCGTGGAAATCCTGCCCATACGGGTGAGAGCGATGGCAGGAATGCAGGTCTATCACTTCTCTTCCGCCTGTCAGGGGGATTCGCCCGAACGATCAGATGCCGACCCCGGTCTTGTCCCTGGCGCCGGAAGCGGTGTCATAAATCCCGCGCCCATCCCTCCAGGCGCGCGAAGTCATCGTCCCGGAGCCCGCGCCGGGGGTCGATGCGGAGCAGCAGGGCCGGGGCGTCGTGGTGGGTTGCCACGTGGGCCGTGTCGCGGTGCGTGATCAGGTCGTCGACCCAGGCGAAGGGGCGGCCCGCCGCCCACGCGAGGATGTGGCGGGTCTTCCAGTACAGGCCCTCGGGGTCGCGGGTGAAGAGTTCGGGCCATTCGATGACCGGCAGGTCGCGCGGGAGGCCGATCGCCGGGGCGATCATCTCGTTCGCCTGGTGCATCCATGTCGTGGCCCAGGCCAGTTCGTACGGCAGCGCGGTGAGGCGTGCCCCGTGGCCCGGATTGAGCCGGACGCGCAGGCCGCGGCGGTGGCGGCGCGAGCCGGGGGTCTGGCGGGCGAGCCAGATCGCGGGATGGAAGCGGTGGGTCGTGTAGCCCTGGGGACGCAACAGCCGGGCGCCGTGCGGGTTGAGCGGGCCGTCGACGTCGAGCAGCAGCAGCGGGCGATCCGTCATGCCGTGGTCCCTACCCCGGCCGCCGCCGGTTGCCCCTCGACGTGCACTCTCGACGCGGAAAGGTAACGCAGAAAGGCGACGCGGACTCGACGCGGAACGCGACGCGGAAAGGCGACGCGGAGGTCCGCGCCGTTCCTGCCGCAGCGGCACAGGGCCATCGAACTTGACGGTTCGTCAGATCACCGCGACCGTAGGGCCCATGGCGAACCCACGCGCGCACCGGGGCCCGTTCCGTACGCGGTGGTTGGCCGGCCTCGTCGCCGGGCCGGCGGCCGTGGCGGCGTTGTACGGCGCCCCCGCCCAGGCACAGGACCAGGCACGGCCCCAGGGCCGGGCGCCTGCGCCCGCGCACACCTCCGCCCAGCGCACCGCCGGCGCCCCGCTCTGGTTCGACACCCGCGCCGCGGACGACGTGACCCCGCAGGGCACGCGCTTCGTCGACGGCCACGGACGCGAGGTCGTCCTCCGCGGATTCAACGTGTCCGGCGAGGTCAAACTGGACGAGAACCGCGGGCTGCCGTTCGCGAGTACGGCCGATGCGCGCACGTCCGCCCAGGCCCTGCGGAATCTGGCCGGCGCCGACTCCGTCCGCTTCCTGCTCTCCTGGGCCTACGCCGAGCCCGAGCCCGGACGCGTCGACACCGCCTATCTCGCCGCGGCGACCGAGCAGATGAAGGAATTCCTCGACGCCGGGCTCCGGGTGTATCCCGATTTCCATCAGGACCTCTTCTCCCGCCATCTCTTCGACCGGGACAGCTGGTACACCGGTGACGGCGCCCCCGCATGGGTCGTGAAAGCGGGCGGCTACGGCAAGGAGTTCTGCGGAATCTGCGTGCACTGGGGCCAGAACATCACCCAGAACAAAGCCGTCATGGACGCGAGCCGGGACTTCTGGCACAACCGCACGCTCTCCACCGACCACGGATCCCTCGGTGTCCAGGACGCCTTCCTGGACACCGCCGAGAAGACGATGACGTATCTCCGCGACCATCTCACGGCCGGTCAGTTCGCACGCGTCGCAGGGTTCGACCCGTACAACGAGCCGTACGCGGGGACCTACGAGTCCGGGCAGAACAGCCGCTCCTGGGAGCGGGACCTGCTGTGGCCGTTCTACGAGCGGTTCCGGGCCCGTATGGATGCCGCGGGCTGGCGGGACAAGCCCGCGTTCGTGGAGCCGAATCTGTACTGGAACTCCAATCTCGACTTCACCCGCCAGGAGGGCGGTCTGCTCGACGCAGGAAAGCTCGGCCCCCGCTACGTCTTCAACACGCACTTCTACGACCAGAAGGCGATATCCGGGATCTTCATGCCGGGAAAGGCGAAGGACGGCCGGTACGGGGCGGACTTCCAGAAGCTGCGCGACCGTTCGGCCGCCGCCGACACCCCGGCCGTGGTCAGCGAATTCGGCCATCCCCTGAACGGCCTGGTCGCGGACAAGGCGCCGACCATCCTGAAAGCGATGTACCAGGCGCTCGAATCCCGTCTCCCGGGCCGGGACTGGTGGAACCGGGCACCCGAATCAGGTTCCGTTCTCTCCTCGACCCAGTGGCAGTGGGACCTCTACAGCGGCCGTCATCACGAAGCGATGAACGGCCATCCCGGCAAGGTGCTCACCGAGGCCGACGCGTGGAACGACGAGGATCTCTCCGCCGTCGCGCTCGACGACTCCGGCGAGCCCGTGCTGCGCCAGGACGCACGGCTCATCGACCGCCTCCACCCGACCGCGGTCGCGGGCCGCACCCTCGCCTTCACCTACGAGGACCGGTCGCGCGACCGCGGCACCACGCTCACCTGGAACCGCGTCCCCGACGACCTCCCGAACGTGGCCCGACTCGTCGGCTCCGGCCAGTACGGCATCCTCGTATGGCGTTCCGGCGACGGCCCGGCCGGGGTGCCGACCGAACTGCATGTGCCGCACACCTTCGACCCGGCCACCACGACCGTGATCTCCGATCTCGGCACGGTCACCGGCCCTCCGCGCTACGCCGCCGAAGGGCGCACCGCCTCCCATCCCGTCGCGATCGCACCCGAACCCGGAGCGTCGGCGGACACGGGGGACGGCGGTGCGACGGCCCGCCGGCTGCTGTTCTCCGCGCCCCACCGGGCGGGGGCGCTCCACTACGCCCTCGTCAGCGACGGCACGACGCGCCCTTCGTCCGAACTGCGTGCCGCCGCGCAGAGGGAACTCAACCGCTGGACGGTCCGTTCCGGCTTTCCCGAGGCCCCGGCGGGCTGACGGCCGCGGGCCCCGCGTTCCGCGCGCCGGTCCCCGACGGCGTACGGCCCGGGGGTACGGGGCGGCCGCCGGTCACCGTCACGGCTTCCGCTCCGGCGCGGCAGCCGGCCCGGGCGGCGGACACGGCGTCGTGCGCCGCCAGACGCGCGGCGAGGAACGCGCCGGTGAACGCGTCGCCCGCCCCCGTCGTGTCCACGCACCGGGCAGGTACCGCGGCGACCCGCGGGCCGGCCGTGCCGTCCGACGCCAACAGGGCGCCGTCCGGCCCGAGTTTCGTGACCACGAGCGGGAAACGGCCGCTCAGGACGGATGCCGCTTCCTCGGGGTCCTGCGTGCCGGCGAGGAGCCGGGCCTCCTCGAGGCTGGGGAGCAGGACATCGACGCCGGACAGCGCGTCGAGGAGCCGGTCGGGTCCGAAGCCGGCGATGAAGCCCGCCGACGCCGGGTCCACGCTCACCGGGATGCCGTGCGCCCGGGCGGACTTCAGCGCCGCCCGCGCCAGTGCGCGGGAGCTGTCCGCGAAGAAGAGATAGCCCGACAGGTGGAGCCGGGCCACCCCGTCCAGGAAGGCGTCGTTCCAGTCCTCCGGGCCGAGGCGGAGGGCGGCGCCGCTGTCGGTGACCAGAGTGCGCTCGGCCGTCGGGTCCACGAGCGAGATGACCACCGCCGTGGGGACGTCCGGGTCGATGCGGAGCATCGGACGGACGCCGGACCGGCGCAGCGCCTCCTCGTGCCAGGACGCCGAGTCCTCTCCGGCACAGGCCAGCAGGCGTACGTCGGAGGCGCCCGCATGGGCCGCCCAGCACGCGACGTTGGCACCCGCGCCGCCGGGCAGCGTCGCGATCCTGGCGGCGGTGTCGGTCGCCGCGGCCAGGGGAGTGGCATGGCGGGCGACGACATCCGTGACGACGTCGCCGATGACCAGCAGTGCGCCGGGAGTTCCGCCCGCGGCGACGGGACCGCTCACGCCTGGGCCCATGCCGTCGCGATCTGCGCCGCGAGGCGCACATTGCCGCGAACGGCGGCCAGGTTGGCCTCAAGCGACGCGCCCGCCGTGTGGCGGACCAGGTAGTCCAGGAGGAACGGGGTGACCGCCTGGCCGGTGACGCCCTCGCGGGCGCACGCCTCCAGCCCGTCCTCCAGCACGCGGTCGTGGAGGGCGGGGTCGAGCTGATGGTGCGTGGGAACCGGGTTGGCCACGACGAGGGCCGACTCCCGTTCGCCCAGCCTGTCCTGGGCGGCCATGATCGCGGCCACGCTCCGGGGTTCCTGCACCGTCCAGTCGACCGGCTCGCCCGAACTGCTCACGTAGAAGCCGGGGAAGGAGTCGGTCCGGTAGCCGACGACGGCGACGCCCAGGGTCTCCAGGCGCTGCAGGGTCGCCGGTACGTCGAGGATCGACTTCACGCCCGCGCAGACGACGGTGATGCGTGTCCGGGCGAGGAGCCCGAGGTCCGCCGATTCGTCCTGCGTCGTCGTCCACTCGCGGTGGACGCCCCCGAGGCCGCCGGTCGCGAACACCCGGATCCCGGCGCGCCGCGCCAGGAAGGCCGTACCGGACACCGTCGTCGCCCCGCTCGCCCCCGCCGCCAGCGCAGGCGCGAGGTCGCGGTGGCCGAGCTTCCGCAGCGAGGGGTCGTCGGCGACTCGCTCGAGCTGCGCCTTGCCCAGGCCCACATGGACCTGTCCGTCGAGAACCGCGATGGTCGCGGGCACCGCGCCATGGGCCCGGACGATTTCCTCCAGCTCCTCCGCCACCCGCAGATTGCGGGGCCGGGGGAGGCCGTGCGCGATGATCGTCGACTCCAGGGCGACCACGGGGCGACCGTCCGCCAGCGCTCCCCGTACCTCCTCGGACTGGACCATCAAGGGTGCGGTCATCGCTGTTCGGCTCCCGTCTCGTCGGTGGTGCAGTGCTGCCGTCCTTCTCCGGCGGCCGTCCCGGTCGGCGGACTCCGGAGCGAGGCCCGCCCCGCGCAAGCCCCCCCCGTAAGCCCTCGTCCGGCCTCCATACGGGTACGGCCGGCCGCCCCTCGGCGCGGCCATACGGGTACGGCCTGGGCCCGCGTACAGCCGTCGTCCCGGGAACGGCGGTCCGCGGTACGACCGTGCCGATCAGGCGCTTCCTACCCATCCCTGGCATGCGCGCCACGCACCCAAACCTGCGCGGCAGTCCTTGACTCCGGCGTCGTTTGGATGGAAAACCATGACACAAGATGACAAATGCTGATAGTCCGTCACGGTCCCGAGCGCGTGAGCTCACGGGGACGCGTCTGAGAAGCGCTCGCCGGAAAGCTCCTGAGCACGCCCTCGCGTGAACCGAGAACTCGAGAACCGCCGGACCCGGCCGACTCCACGGGGGCCTTCATGCGCAAGCTCCGCGCCACGCACCGCATCAGACCGAGTCTCACCCTCCTCGTCGCCGCCGTCACCGGCGGCGCGCTGACGTTCGTCCTCGCCCCGCCCGCCACCGCCGACCCCGCCACCCCGGTCACGTATCCCTCGGGCGGAACCTCCACGCGCTTCTCCGGGCAGGCCTTCGACACCTGCTCGGCGCCGACCCTCGACGCCATGAAGGCCTGGGGCAGCTCGCCGTACCGCGCCGTCGGCATCTACTTCGGCGGCGTCAACCGCACCTGCTCCCAGCCGCAGCTCACCCCCGACTGGGTGGGCGAGGTCACCGGGCTGGGCTGGCGGCTGCTCCCCATCTACAAGGGTCTGCAGCCCGCCTGCGGCGCCCGCGCCAAGGACGAGAAGATCACCTCCTCGGGAGCGGCCGCCGAGGGCAGGGCCGCGGCCCGGGACGCCGTCTCCAAGGCCAAGGCCCTCGGCCTCCTCCCCGGCAGTGCGTTCTACAACGACATCGAGAACTACTCGCGGACCGACACCGGCTGCCGTGACGCCGTCCTCACCTACCTCTCCGCCTGGACCAAGGAGCTGCACGCCCGCGGCTATCTCTCCGGGGTCTACATGAACCTCAACCACGGGGCGAAGGACCTCGCGGACGCCCACAACTCCTCGTCGTACGCCCGCCCCGACGCCCTCTGGATCGCCCGCTACGACGGCACCCAGTCCCTCACCGGGTGGGAGGGCATCGGCGCGTCGCAGTGGGCCGTGCACCAGCGCGCCAAGCAGTACACCAACAGCCACGACGAGACCTACGGCGGCGTCCGGATCAACATCGACAGCGACCGGCTCGACGCACCGGTGGCCACGGTCGCGCACCCGTACAAGGTGACCAGCTCCTCCGCGCTCTCGGCGCGCAGCGGGCCCACCACGACCGCGTCGGTCGTCCGCTCGGTCGGCGCGGGAGCGTCGGTGAACGCGGTCTGCCAGACACCGGGTTCCAAGGTCGGCGACAGCTCCGTGTGGAACAAGCTCTCCGACGGCACGTACATCGCCGACAGTTACGTGAACACCCCATCGGACACCGGCTACAGCGAGGCCCTGCCGCGCTGCGCGTACCCGTACCAGGTCACGGCCGCCGACGGGGTCAACCTCCGCACCGGCGCGGGCACCGCGAACGCCACCGCCGGGACGATCCCCGGCGGCGCCCTCGCCTGGGTCGTCTGCCAGGCGCCGGGGTCGGACGTGAACGGCACCAAGGTGTGGAACAAGCTCGACAACGGCCGCTGGGTCTCCGACTACTACGTGTCCAACGCCAGCAATACGACGTACAGCAAGCCCGCGCCGCGCTGCTGAGCCCGGCACAGGCATGATGGGGACGTGCGGCTCGAAGCGATCTCCTGGGAACGGTTGACCGGCGCTCTCGCCGGCCGGATCGCGGAGACGGAAGCCGCCGACGGCAGCCCCTGGCTGCGCGTCGCCGTCGACGGAGCACGCGCCGCCGGCCCCGAGGGGCCGGCGGCCGCCGTCGCGGACGCCCTGCGTCTCCTCGGCCGCCCGGTCCTCACGGTGGCTGCGGGCGGATTCCTGCGACCCGCCTCCCTGCGCTACGAGTACGGGCGCGAGGACCCCGACACGTTCTACGACGGGTGGCTCGACACCGGCGCGCTGTGGCGCGAGGTCTTCGGCCCGCTGGAGCCCGGGGGCAGCGGGCGCGTCCTGCCGGACCTGTGGGACCCGGACACCGACCGCGCCACGCGCAGCCCCTACGCCGAACTGCCGCCCGGCGGCGTGCTGATCCTGCACGGACCGCTCCTCCTCGGACGGTGGTTCCCCTTCGACGTGACGGTGCATCTGATGCTGACGCGCGCCGCGCTCGCCCGCCGGACGGAAGAGCGGGACCGCTGGACCCTCCCGGCCTTCGAGCGCTACGAGGAGGAAGTGGAGCCGTCGGAGGCGGCCGACGTGGTCGTGCGGGTGGACCATCCCCGCAACCCGGCCTGGAGCGGGTGGCGAGGTTAGAGCGCCGGAGCATTGGCTCGGGCGGGGAGCGCTCCGGCGTACGGGGACCCGTGCCGTGGTGCCGTGAGAGGTGGGGAATGTGGGTTGACTTGGAGTGCGCTCCAAGTGATGCACTCCGGGTCCCGGTCGGGAGAGGGGGGGCGCGGCAGCCGCCGTCGGCCACCGTCCCGACCCCGTCACCTGAGCATCGGGGGCCTTCTCATGACAAAATCAACGACCGTTTCCTCGCCCGACTCCCCTGTCGTCCTCATCACGGGCGGCGGCAGCGGCATCGGGGCGGCGGCGGCACGGCGGCTACTGGACCTGGGACACCGCGTGGCCGTCACCGGGCGGACGGCGGACCGGCTGCGCAGGTTCTCCGACGAACTCGGCTGCCCCGAGGGGCTGTTGACGCTGCCCGGGGACGCGTCCGACCACGAGGCCGTCGAGTCGGCCGTCGGCGCCACGCTGGACCGGTTCGGACGGCTGGACACCGTCGTCGCCAACGCCGGGTCCGCCACCCACGACACCCTCGCCGACGGCGATCCGGCGGCGTGGCGGGACATGGTGCTGACGAACGTCCTCGGCCCGGCCCTCCTCATCAGGGCCGCCCTTCCGGCGCTGAAGGAGACGCGCGGGCGCATCGTGCTCGTCGGCAGTGTGGCCGGGATCGTGCACACCCCGGGCAACGTCTACGGGGCGACCAAGTGGGCGGTGACGGGGCTCGCCGAGAACGCCCGCCGCATGGTGACCGGGGACGGTGTCGGTGTGACCCTGATCGCTCCGGGGCGGGTGGAGACGCCCTTCTGGGACGGGCTCGGAAGCCTCCCCGAAGGACGGCTGCTGACAGCCGATCAGATCGCCGAGTCGATGGTGTGGGCGATCCGGCAGCCGGAGGGCGTCGACGTCAACAGCGTGATCGTCAGGCCGGTCGGCCAGCCCGTGTGACGGTGCCGGTCCGGTGGGGAGTGCGGGGCGCGGGGCGTGTGCCCGGGGTGGGGAGCGTGGACGGGGGCGTGGCCGTAACCGCTTGCTGCACGCATCTGTCCGTGTACGGACAAAGCCTGCCACCATCGTCCACGTCCGTACGCGGTCCGTACGCACAACCTGTGCGCCCCTCGCGCGAACGCACGACCGCGTTCGCGTGGGGCGTCCGGTACCGCGTCGGCGAGAACACCCCACGAACCCCCACTCGACACCGGGAGAAACCCGTGAAGAGATCCGCACTTCTCGGCCTGTCCGGCGCTCTCCTCGCCGCCGCGACGGCGTTCGGCGCCGCCGCCGCGTCCCCCGCCGCCGCGTCCCCCGCCACCCCGGCCGCCTCCGAACGGGCCGCGGCCGCCAAGCTCACCCACGCCCAGGCGACGTCCCGGCTGAGTGCCGCCGGCATCTCCTGGACCTCCAGCGGCGGGTGCAGCGACCGCAACAACCCGACCTGCACCTCGTTCGAGCAGGTCAATCTCGCGACCGTCCAGGGCGCGGACACCCTGAGGTCCGCGAGCGGGTGCGCCCTCACGATCACCGGGGGCACGGAGACCGGCCACGCCTCCGGCACGTACAGCCACTGGAACGGCTACAAGCTCGACTTCAGTCCCACGAGCTGCCTCAGCAACTACATCACCGGCACGTTCACGAACATCGGTCCCCGCCCGGGTGACGGCGCCGCTCAGTACCGATCGGGTTCGGGCAACATCTACGCCCGCGAGAGCAACCACTGGGACGTCCTGTACTACAACTGCGGCGGCTGCTGACCGCGCGCCACCCCCTGCTCCCGTGCCCCCTTTCGTCCCTCGGGGACGCGCTGGCGTACTGGTTGCCCGGGCCCCGGGCAACCAGTGCCGGGCGGTACGCAGGAAGGGGCGGAGTGCGGTGAAGTGGCTGCGGAAACGGCAAGGGCAGCGCGAGCACGACCTCAACGAGAACGCCAAGGAGATGTTCAGCCGGGGCGACCGCGACGGGGCGTTGCGGCTCTGGCGGGAGCTGGCCACGACGGGGGACGGCGCCGCCGCCGCGAACATGGTGATCGAGTGCGCCGCCGACGAGCTGTACGACGAGGCGTTCGCGTGGTGGGGCAAGGCCGTCGAACGCGGCATGGACATCCCCGTACACGAGCCCGGCGTACGGCTGCGCACGATGCAGCGCAGACCCGCTGCCGAGGGGTGGTGGCGCAAGGCGGCCGAGGCCAGGAACGACGACACCAGCCGCGAGTACCTGGGCGCCGCCCTGCGCGAACAGGGCCGGTCGGACGAAGCCGAGGAGTGGCTGAAGCCGGGCGCGGAGCGCGGACACGGGGGCTGCGCACGGGAGTTGGCGACGCTGTACATGCGCCGGAAGGAAGAGGCGACCGGCGACCAGGCCAAGCGCGACCACGCGGCCCGGGCGCTCAACTGGGCCCAGCGGGCGGTGGTCGCCGGTGACGCACGTGCCCGGGTCCTGCTGTTGCGTCTCGACCGCTGAGGCCGCCGGGCCGACGTGCCGGGCCGAGGCGCTGGGTCGAGGTGCCGGGCTGAAGTGCCGTACTGAGGAATCGAGTTCAGGCACGGGCGACGGCCGAGAGGGGCACGGTACGGCGCGGAACTCGGCCTGTGCGCCCGGTGGTTGCACCGGTGCCCGGGCGCCGTGCCTCACCCGGTCGGCATGGACCGGCCCTCGCCTCTCGGCGCGGAACGGGAAGCCTCCGCGGCCGTCGTTCAGAACAGCGGCTGCGGCAGCACCCCTTCGAGCGCGAGCAGGGCGCGCTTGGTCTCCAGCCCGCCGCCGAAGCCGCCGATGCCTCCACCGCTCTCGACCACGCGGTGGCAGGCGACCACGACCGGCAGCGGGTTGGAGCCCATCGCCACGCCCACGGCCCGTGCCGCGCCGGGCTCGCCGACCCGCTCGGCGAGGTCGACGTAGCCGACGACCGTGCCGTACGGGACGCCGTCGGCCAGTTCGCGCAGCACCTGCCGGTTGAAGCCGCCGGACAGCGACCAGTCCAGAGGGAGGTCGAAGGCGCGCAGGGTGCCGTCGAAGTACGCGCCGAGCTGGTCCACGGCCTCCGTCAGTACGCGATCCGCCGCCGCCCGGTCCTCTGCTGCGCCGCCTCCGGCACCGTCCTGGGGCGCCGCTTCCGCGCCCTGATCCCCGCCCCCGCCCCGCCGCTCGGCCGGTGAGCCGACCTCCACGGGCTCCGCGCCCAGCCGCGCCGCCAGGCGCTCCCGTGCCGCGCGGGACGTCTCCTCGTCGGCGTGGAAGACGACGTTGACCAGCCCTCCGGGAGTGGCGGCGAGCAGCAGCGGCCCGATCGGGCTGTCGGTCACGGTCCAGGTCACGGTGGTCATGCTCCGGAGCGTAGCGCCGGGGTCCGACATCCCCGCGGGCTCCGCCGTACCGCCGCGACCGGCCCCGCTCCGCACCACCGCCACCCGCTCCGCTCGCCGTCCCCACGCGGTGCGGCCGCGCCCCGGGCGGGGGCGCGGCCGCGAGGGTCGCCGTGGGCTCCGGGAGCGGGAGCTACGGCGTGGCGCCGGCCCCGGCCGGTTCGCGGGAGGCCCCGGAACCGGTGTCCGCGGTGACGCCCTGTGTGGCGTCCCGTACGACATCGGGCTTGTTGGTGATGATCCCGTCGACCCCGTACCCGGCCAGGCGCTTCGCGATCTCGGCGTCGTTGACCGTCCAGGTGAACAGCTCCAGGGTTCGCTGGTGCGGTCCCCGGAGGCTGTGAACGGCCTTGACGTACTCGGGGGTCACCGTCCCCTGGCTCGGGTTGATCTGGTCCGTGAACTCGGCGTACGCCGGGAGGTCGGCGACCGCCGGGGTCCCGAGGAACCCGGTCTTCACATCACGCCGGATCGTGTGCACCGTCTTGATGGCGTCCGCGTCGAAGGACTGGATGATCAGCTTGCTCCGCACATGGGACCGGTCGAGCCAGCCCTCGCGGAACAGCACCCACAGCGTCTGGGCCTCGATCCCCGGGTAGAGGTCGGGCGCCTTCAGCTCCAGCAGCAGCTTCTGGTGGTTGTCCTCGACCCGGTCCAGGTACTCGCTCAGCGTGGGTACGCGCGCGCCCTTGTAGTCCGCGGAGAACCAGCTCCCCGCGTCGAGCCGCTTGATCTCGGCCAGGGTGAAGTCGGCGACGTTCCAGGGGGAGCGGTCCGGGAAGACCTCCTCCACGTCGGTGGTGCGCTTCAGGTTGGTGTCGTGGATGACGACCAACGCGCCGTCCCTGGTGCGCTGGACGTCGTTCTCCACCCAGGTGGTGTCGAGCTCGTCGGCCTTGTCGACCGCCTCGAGCGTGTTCTCGGGTGCGTACGCCGATGCGCCGCGGTGTGCCACGACCACGGGGCCGTGGTCCGTCTCGGCGGCGTGCGCCGTGGATGTCGGGAGGAACAGAGCGGAGAACCCCAGAATCGCACCAAGAGCGGCGGCGACAGCGCGTGTTTGCACATGGACTCCTCGCGTCGGCTGTGCACGGACGCCAGGAGAGTCCCAGTCGGGTCCCAACGGGGGACAGGCGCAGAATGGCCAAGAGTTGAACGGGACACCTCAGGATCTTCGGAGCGCGGCAAACCGCTCAGGACGCGGTCCCGGTGCGCTCCCGAGCGCCCCCTGTGCGCGCCGGGGGCGCCCCCTGTGCGCGCCGGGGGCGCCCCCCCGAGCGCTCCGGCGTCCGTTGTCGGTGGCGAGTCGTACGGTGGATCCATGCGGCCCGTATCCCACATCGAACGCACCGTGGCGCCCTTCGAGGTCGTCAGCCCCTACCAGCCGAGCGGCGACCAGCCCACGGCGATCGCCGAGCTGGAGCGGCGCATCAAGGAGGGGGAGAAGGACGTCGTGCTGCTGGGCGCCACCGGCACCGGCAAGTCGGCGACCACCGCCTGGATGGTCGAGAGGCTTCAGCGGCCCACGCTGGTGCTCGCGCCGAACAAGACGCTCGCGGCCCAGCTCGCGAACGAGTTCCGGGAGCTCCTGCCGAACAACGCCGTCGAGTACTTCGTGTCGTACTACGACTACTACCAGCCGGAGGCGTACGTCCCGCAGTCGGACACCTACATCGAGAAGGACTCCTCGATCAACGAGGAGGTCGAGCGGCTCCGTCACTCCGCCACGAACTCCCTGCTCACCCGCCGAGACGTGGTCGTGGTCGCCTCCGTCTCGTGCATCTACGGCCTGGGCACCCCACAGGAGTACGTGGACCGCATGGTCCCGCTGAAGCTCGGCGAGGAGATCGACCGCGACACCCTGCTGCGCCGCTTCGTCGACATCCAGTACCAGCGCAACGACCTGGCCTTCACCCGCGGCACCTTCCGCGTGCGCGGCGACACCATCGAGATCTTCCCGGTCTACGAGGAGCTGGCCGTCCGCATCGAGATGTTCGGCGACGAGATCGAGGCGCTCTCCACGCTCCACCCGGTGACCGGCGAGGTCATGAGCGAGGACGACCAGCTGTACGTCTTCCCGGCCAGCCACTACGTCGCGGGTCCCGAGCGCATGGAGAAGGCCATCGCCGGGATCGAGACCGAGCTGGAGGTGCGGCTGGCCGAGCTGGAGAAGCAGGGCAAGCTGCTGGAGGCCCAGCGGCTGCGCATGCGCACCACCTACGACATCGAGATGATGCGGCAGATCGGAAGCTGCTCCGGCATCGAGAACTACTCGCTGCACATCGACGGCCGGGAGACGGGCTCCGCGCCGCACACCCTGCTCGACTACTTCCCCGAGGACTTCGTCCTGGTCATCGACGAGTCCCATGTGACGGTGCCGCAGATCGGCGCGATGTACGAGGGCGACGCCTCCCGCAAGCGGACGCTGGTCGACCACGGCTTCCGGCTGCCCTCCGCCATGGACAACCGCCCGCTGAAGTGGGAGGAGTTCCTTGGACGCATCGGCCAGACCGTCTATCTGTCGGCCACCCCCGGGCAGTACGAGCTGTCGCGTTCCGGCGGTGTCGTCGAGCAGATCATCCGTCCCACCGGGCTCGTCGACCCCGAGGTGGTCGTCAAGTCCACCGAGGGCCAGATCGACGACCTGGTCCACGAGATCCGCACCCGCACGGAGAAGGACGAGCGCGTCCTGGTCACCACCCTGACCAAGAAGATGGCCGAGGACCTGACCGACTACTTCCTCGAACTCGGCATCCGCGTCCGGTATCTGCACAGCGACGTCGACACGCTCCGCCGCGTCGAGCTGCTGCGCGAGCTGCGGTCGGGCGAGTACGACGTCCTGGTCGGCATCAACCTGCTGCGGGAGGGCCTCGACCTGCCCGAGGTCTCGCTGGTGGCGATCCTCGACGCCGACAAGGAGGGCTTCCTCCGCTCCGGCACCTCGCTGATCCAGACCATCGGCCGCGCCGCGCGTAACGTCTCCGGCCAGGTGCACATGTACGCCGACAAGATGACCCCGGCGATGGAGAAGGCCATCGACGAGACCAACCGCCGCCGGGAGAAGCAGATCGCGTACAACAAGGAGCGGGGCATCGATCCGCAGCCGCTCCGGAAGAAGATCAACGACATCGTGGCGACCATCGCCCGCGAAGGGGTCGACACCGAGCAGCTGCTCGGCACCGGCTACCGCCAGGGCAAGGACGGCAGGCCGAAGGCCCCGGTCCCCGAGCTGGGCGGCAGGACCGGCGCCAAGGGCAAGGCGGCGGCGAAGGCGGCGAGCGGCGCCAAGGACGGGACGGTGCTGACCGACCGGCCCGCGACGGAGCTGGCCGGGATCATCGAGGAGATGACCGAGCGGATGCGCGCCGCGGCCGCGGATCTCCAGTTCGAGGTCGCCGCCCGGCTGCGCGACGAGGTCGGCGAGCTGAAGAAGGAGCTGAGGCAGATGAGGGAGGCGGGGCTGTCCTGATGTCCGTCTGTTGCAAGAAAGCCACAAGTTGGCATGTGCCATGCACCTCGGTCCGTGCCGATGCGTAGGGTTTCAGGCGCAGCCGCCACAGGGAGGGCGGTTGCGGTGGATTTGTTGAGAGGGGACAGCGCGTGAGCGTCAACTTGTCCAAGGGGCAGGGCATCAGCCTGCAGAAGTCCGACGGGGGCACCCTGAGTGCGGTGCGGATGGGCCTGGGCTGGCAGGCGGCTCCCCGCCGCGGGCTGTTCGGTTCTCGCACGAGGGAGATCGACCTCGACGCATCGGCCGTGCTGTTCGCCGACAAGCAGCCCGTGGACGTCGTCTTCTTCCGTCACCTCGTCAGTGACGACGGCTCCGTGCGGCACACCGGCGACAACCTGGTCGGCGGCGCCGGACAGGGCGGCGACGACGAGGCCATCCTCGTCGATCTCCAGCGCGTCCCCGTCCACATCGACCAGATCGTCTTCACGGTGAACTCCTTCACCGGCCAGACGTTCGCCGAGGTGCAGAACGCCTTCTGCCGTCTCGTCGACGAGTCCAACGGCCAGGAGATGGCGCGCTACACGCTCACCGGCGGCGGTCAGTACACCGCCCAGATCATGGCCAAGGTCCACCGCGTCGGGGGCGGCTGGCAGATGACGGCGGTCGGCAACCCCGCCAACGGCCGGACCTTCCAGGACCTGATGCCGGCGATCCTGCCCCACCTCTGAGCGGAGTCCGGCGTGCCGCGGCAGCGGCGGCCGGCACCGCAGTACCGACGGCTCCCGGAGGCACGGCCCCCGGGAGCCGCGCAGCACCGGCTCCGGTGCCGGGGCTCCGGAGGGGGCCGCGAGAGTGGCGGGTGCCGAACCCCCGCCACGGGAATCGCCGATCACCACCGGGACCGCCGCCCGTCACCGGGACACCCGGCCACCGACCGGGATCACGTACCGGTACCACCGGACCCGTACGACACCGACCCGTACGACACAACGAGGGGAAGCACGATGACGGCCGAGCTGGTGCGTGGGCAGAACCACCCACTGCCCGGGGCGCGTTGGGAGATCCGGGTCTCGGCGGGCAAGCCGGTCGTGGCCGGGGCCACCCTGAGCGACGAGCAGGGCAGCATCCGGGGCACCGACTGGGTCGCCCACCCCGCCTCGCCGAACCTCCCCGGCCTCGAAGTGCCCAGGCAGGCCGCGGCCGAGCACCGGCTCGCCGTCGATCTCGACGCGATACCCGAGGCCGTCCACCGCGTCAGCGTGCTGCTCGCCCTGCCCGTCGGTGTCGGCGGCCCCGTGAGTTTCGCCGGGCTCGCCGCGCCCTTCGTCGCCGTCACCGGCCTCGACGGCACCGAGATCGCCAGCTACACCGTCACGGGCCTCGACGCCGAGTCCGCGGTCATCGCCCTCGAGCTCTACCGCAGGCAGGGGGCGTGGAAGGTGCGCGCCGTCGGCCAGGGGTACGCGGGCGGGCTCGCCGCCCTGCTCCAGGACCAGGGACTGCCCCAGGCCGCCGAACTCGCCGCCGCCATCAACGAGGCCGTCGCCGAGGGCATCGCCCGGTCCGTACCGGCGCCTCCGCCCCTGCCGCCGGGCGACGGAGGCCGCGTCCGGACCGCCACCTCGGGCGGCGCGACCGGCAACGGCACCATCGGGGGCCCCTCCGGCTCCGGCCCCGCTGGGGGCGCCTCCGGCACCGTCCCCACCGGGGAGCCCGGTGACTCCATGGGCGGGCCGGCCCCCGCGACGCCGGGCGGCCCGACACCCGTATCGCCCGCCCAGCCCGTGGCGGGCGGCGGCGGACCGGTCAACTACCAGCACCCGGGCCGTACTCCGGCCGCTCCCCCCACGCCGCCCCCGGCCGCGCCGCCCGCCGAGCCGGGCCGGCCCGCGCAGCCCGTCGCGGGCGACGCCACCGGCTGGACCATGGAGGAGCGCCTCTACAACCAGGTCTGGGGCATGTTCGAGGACCTGGCCCGGACCACCGCCGCCTACCGCAGTGCGGTCGACTTCGCCGACTCGCGGATGGAGCAGGAGCTCGACCGGGTGCTCTCCGACCCGCGTTCCCGGATCGGGAGCGCGGGCGACGCCGCACGTGCCGAGGCCCGGGCCAAGCACGCGGCCCTGGTCGACCAGGCCCGCGCCGCCCTCGACCGGGACCTCGCCCAGCTCGTCGCCGAGGCCGAGGTCGTCGAGCCCGCACTGCCCCCGGCCTTCGCGGGCTGGGACAGCCCGGTCTGGCAGGGCTACCGCGTCCCCATGGAGATCCCGATGGCCCTGCGCCTGGGGGACGTCCATCTCCCCGAGCGCCCCGAGCTGCGGATCCCCATGCTCGTCCGGCTGCCGCTGGAGCGCGGGCTCTGGGTGGACAGCGGCCGGGTGGCGTCGGACGAGGGCAGCCTGGCCGACCCCGCACGGATGCGCCGCCTGGCCATGGACACCGCCGTCGCGCACGCCGCGCGCATGCTCGCGGTCTATCCGGCGGGCGAGTTCACGGTGCAGGTCATCGACCCCGCGGGGTCCGCCGCGTCCGCGCTCGCGCCCCTGACGGAGACCGGGGCGCTTCGGGAGCCGCCCGCGTCGGGCGCCGCGGGCGTCTCCTCGGTGCTGGCCCGGCTCACCCAGCGCGTGGACCTGGTGCAGATGGCGCTGCGGGGCGGGGCGTCCGACGCGCTGCCGCCCGACCTGGACACCGCCGAGCAGCTGCTGATCGTGAACGACTTCCCGCACGGCTTCGACGACCGGGCGGTCACCCAGCTCCGCTACCTCGCCGACGAGGGACCGGCCGTGGGCGTGCATCTGATGATGGTGGCCGACCGGGAGGACGCCCGGGAGTACGGTCCGGTGCTCGACCCCCTGTGGCGGTCGCTGCTGCGGATCACCCCCGTCGCCGACGATCATCTGGCCGATCCCTGGGTCGGGCACGCCTGGACCTACGAGCCGTCGCTGGCCCCGGCCGGGAGCGCGGTACTGCATCACGTGCTCGGCAAGGTCGCCGAGGCCCGCCGGGCATGGGGTCGCTGACCTGCCGCCTTACCCCTTCTTTGCCCTTTCCTTTACCTTTCCTTGGTGTTGCGTGTACTCTTCTGGGTGCGGAGGGGAGTACTCCTGCTGCGACGTTCCCGTCAGTACGGATCGCTGTGTGATCCCGGGGCGTCGGCCCGGCGCGCGGTGCGCGACCCAGGGTGGAAGAGACCTCCGGCAGCTACGACGCTGACCATTGCCGTACGACTCTGCCGGAGGAGTTAGTGGACGTCTCCATGGGCCTGTGGGCGCTGACCATTGGTGGTCTGTGCGCCCTGATCGCGGCCGACTTCTTCATCGGGCGCAAGCCCCATGACGTATCGATCAAGGAAGCCGGGATCTGGACGATCGTCTGGATCGCGCTGGCCGCCCTCTTCGGGGTGGGCCTGCTGATCTTCGCGGGCGGGCAGCCCGCGGGCGAGTTCTTCGCCGGATTCATCACCGAGAAGTCGCTGAGCGTCGACAACCTCTTCGTCTTCGTCCTGATCATGGCGAAGTTCTCGGTGCCCTCGCAGTACCAGCAGCGCGTCCTGCTCTTCGGTGTGCTGATCGCCCTGGTGCTCCGCGCGATCTTCATCGCGGCGGGCGCGGCCATCATCGCCAGCTTCTCCTGGGTCTTCTTCATCTTCGGCGCGTTCCTCATCTGGACCGCCTGGAAGCTCATCCAGGAGGCGCGCTCCGGCGGCGAGGACGAGGAGTACGAGGAGAACCGCCTGCTCAAGGCGGCGGAGCAGCGCTTCGGCGTGGCCGACCGCTACCACGGCACCAAGCTGTTCATCCAGAAGAACGGCAAGCGCATCATGACCCCGATGCTCGTGGTCATGCTGGCGATCGGCACCACGGACGTCCTCTTCGCGCTGGACTCCATCCCGGCGATCTTCGGCCTCACCCAGGACCCGTACATCGTCTTCACCGCCAACGCCTTCGCGCTGATGGGTCTGCGGCAGCTCTACTTCCTCATCGGCGGGCTGCTGAAGAAGCTGGTCCACCTCTCGTACGGCCTGTCGGTCATCCTCGGCTTCATCGGTGTGAAGCTGGTGCTGCACGCGTTGCACGAGTCCGGGGTCCACGTCCCCGAGATCAGCATCCCGGTCTCGCTCGCCGTGATCTGCGGCGTGCTGGTCGTCACCACGATCACCAGTCTCCGCGCCTCCAAGAAGCAGGCGGAGGCGGAGGCGAAGGCGGCCGGGGAGCAGCCGGAGGCCGCCGGCGCCGGGTCGCGGTCCGCGGGCGGCGGCGGGAGCGACAAGCAGCTCGACGGCTGACGGGTCGCGCTTCGCGGCTCACGGGCGCCGACCGTGCTCGTCCGACGGTGTCCGGCGTACTCGTCGCCCGACGGGGCACATGCATGAATGTCCTCCGTGCAGGGGCGGTCCGGGGTTCTCCCCGGGCCGCCCCGCGGCGTGTCCGGGGTCTTGCGGGCGGCCCCTCGCAGGCCGTCCCGCCGGGCGGACGCGGTGCGGACGCGGTGCGGACGTTGGGGACCGGCCGGGGCCGGGTACCCGTGGCCGGACGAGAGGCTCCGTATGCACCCCATCGACACGCTGGACACGACCGGCCTCGGCAACCGCAGCTATCTCGTGGCGGGTACGGACGCGGCCGCCGTCATCGATCCGCCGCGCGACATCGACCGTGTGCTCGCCGCCGCCGAGCGGCACGGGGTGCGTATCGCGCTCGTGGCCGAGACCCACGTCCACAACGACTACGTCACCGGCGGCCTCGAACTGGCCCGGCTCACCGGCGCCCGCTATCTCGTCCCCGCAGGAGCCGACGTCCGCTACGCGCGCGTCCCGGTGACCGACGGGGACGCCGTCCCCGTCGACGACGGACTGAAGCTCGAGGCCGTCGCGACCCCCGGCCACACCCAGCACCACACCAGCTACGTCCTCCACGACGACGGCCTGCCGGCCGCCGCCTTCACCGGGGGCTCGCTGCTCACCGGCACGGTCGGCCGCACCGACCTGGTCGACCCCCGGCTGGCCGAGCCGCTGGCCCGGGCCCAGTTCGCCTCCGCGCACCGGCTGGCCGACCGCCTCCCCGACGACGCCCTGGTCCTGCCCACTCACGGATTCGGCAGCTTCTGCGCGTCCGGAGGGTCCGAGGACACCGACCGTACGACCATGGGGGAGCAACGCCGGGCGAACGAGGCGCTGTCGGAGGACGTCGACACCTTCGTGGGGCAGCTGCTGGCCGGACCGGACGACGTGCCCGCGTACTACGCGCGAATGGGGCCGGTGAACGCCGACGGCCCTCCGCCCCTGGACCTGACCCCACCGGAGACCGTGGACGCCGGCGGCATCGCGGCCCGGCTGGAGGCGGGGGAGTGGGTCGTGGACCTGCGCAGCCGGGTCGCGTTCGCGCGGGAGCACGTGCGGGGCACGTACAACTTCGAGGGCGACGGACGCCTCGCCACCTACCTGGCGTGGCTGATCCCCTGGGGCACGCCGGTCACGCTGCTGGCCGGGACCGCCGGCGACATCGCCGCGGCACAGCGGGAACTGGTGCGCGTCGGCATCGACCGTCCGGCAGCCTCGGCGACGGGCGGCCCGGCCGACTGGCTGGCGGGGAACGACCGCCCCTCCGGCTTCCGCCGCGCGGACTTCGCCGCCCTCGCGCGGGAGCTCCGCGCGGGCGAGGACTCCGTGGTGCTCGACGTACGCCGGGACGCCGAGCGTGCCGAGGGCGCGGTCACCGGTTCGGTTCACCTCCCGGTCCACCAACTGCCAGGACGGCTGGCCGACGTGCCCGCCGGGACCGTGTGGACGCACTGCGCGAGCGGCATGCGCGCCGCCATGGCCGCCTCCCTTCTGGACGCGGCGGGACGCTCGGTGGTCCTGGTGGACGACCACTTCGAGGCCGCGGAGGAGGCGGGGCTGGTGACGACGGGACGGACGGGGTGACGCGCGGCAACGGCGGTACGTACGCCACGTCGCCGAGCAAACGGTGCCGACCCTCCGGACGCGCCCCTGACCCATGGCGGTCGGGCCGGTGCGATCAGCCCGGCAGCCGAACCCAGTTGGGCTCACACGGCCGTGCTCGCCACCGCCTTGCCCGCTCCCGCGGCCGCCGGCCGGGTCTCCGGCAGCAACGCGAAACAGCCCAGGCTCACCAGCGCCACCGCCGTCAGATAGGCGGCGACGCCCCAGGGCGGGCCAGGCCCGTCCGACACGGCCGTCGCCACGATCGGCGTGAGCGCACCGCCCAGCACGCCGCCGAGGTTGTAGCCGACCGCCGCACCCGTGCAGCGGACCCGCGCCTCGTACAGCTCGGGGAGATACGCCGCCACGACCGCGAACATGACGATGAACGCGAGCAGCGCACCGAGGGTGCCCAGGAACATGAACAGCGGCTCGCCCGTGCTCAGCAGGGAGATCAGCGGGAACATCCACACCGCCGAACCCGCGCATCCGGCCAGGCACATGAACCGCCGCCCGTACCGGTCGCCGAGCACCGCCATGAATGGCGTGCATACCCCCTTGACGGCCACGGCGGCCATGACGCACCCGAGCATGACGGTCCGGCTGACCCCCAGCCGATCGGTCGCGTAGGCGAGGGACCATGTCGTCACGGCGTAGAAGACGGCGTACCCGACGGCGAGTCCCCCGGCCGTCAGCAGCACCAGCCGCCAGTGATCGCGGACGACTTCGGCGAGCGGGACGCGGGAGCGCGCGCCCCGCTTCGCCAGCTCCTCGAACTGCGGGCTCTCGGCGAGCGAGGCGCGCAGGAGCAGCCCGGCGAGCGCGAGCAGCCCGGCCGCCCAGAACGGCACCCGCCAGCCCCAGGAGCGGAACTCCGCATCGGTGAGCAGGGCGGACAGCGCCAGCATCACCCCGTTCGCCAGCAGGAAGCCCACCGACGGCCCGATCTGCGGAAAGCTCGACCACAGCGCGCGCCGTCGCTCGGGCGCGTGCTCGGCGGTCAGCAGCACCGCTCCGCCCCACTCGCCCCCCAGGCCCAGCCCCTGCAGAAAGCGCAGGGCGATCAGCAGCGCGGGAGCGGCGGCGCCGATCGAGGCGTACGACGGGACGAACCCGACGCACACGGTCGCGACACCCGTCAGCAGCAGGGACGCGACGAGTACGGGCCGCCGGCCGTGGCGGTCCCCGATGTGCCCGAAGAGCATCGAGCCGAGCGGACGGGACACGAATCCCACGGCGAACGTGGAGAACGCCGCCAGCGTGCCCGCCATGGGGGAGAAGGCCGGGAAGAACAGCGGCCCGAGGACCAGGGCAGCTGCCGTCCCGTAGACGAAGAAGTCGTAGAACTCGATCGCCGTGCCCGCCAGGGACGCCGCGGCCAGGCGCCGCATCGTCGGCCCGGCCGGGGGTGCGTCCGGTGCCGGGGTGGCCGAGGGGCGAGGGGCGGCTGCGCGGTGATCATCCACGCTGCGCCCAACGAGGCGCCGCACGCCCCGGTCACCGGGCGCACGGGGGCACCGGCGGCCGACCGGTGTCCGCCCGGCGCCCGTACGGTCACCCGGTCCACCCGCTCTCCCCGCCCGAACAGGAGGGGCCCGCGATCAGTACGTGACGGTGATCCGGCGCGCCGGGCCGTCGACGCGCACCAGCCCGCCGTACGGGATCACCTGCTGCGGATCGGTGTGGCCGAGGTCCACGTCGAAGACCGCCATGGTCTCCGGAGCGTATGCCTCGAGCGCCCGCAGCACCGCGGCGCGCTGCTCGCGGGCGTAACGCGCCTTGGTCTCCGGGTCGTTCCGCTTCTCCAGCGACCAGGCCTTGGCGCGCCCCATCAGCAGCGCCGGGAACCGCTGCAGCAGACCGCGCTCGCCCATGGTGCGGAGGATGCGGAAGACCTCCTCCGCGGTGGGCAGTTCCTCCGAGGTCTCCAGGAAGAGCACGCAGCCGTCGTACGCGCCGGCGTCCCGCTGGATCTCGCGGTCGGCCATGAGCAGCCAGGACAGGATCTCGAGGTTGCCTCCCCAGCTCGCGCCCTCGACGACCCGCTCCGGCCGGTGCCACCACCAGCCCTCGCACGGCCGCATCACGGGCTCGGAGTCGAAGGTCGCGGGATCGGCCCAGTCGGCCCCCTCGTCCCCGTAGGTCTCGACGGGCGACAGCTCGTACGGACCCGAGGTGAACAGCGCGGCGCGCAGCGATGCGGCCGTCAGCGGGTGCATCGCGCCGGGGCGGCCCAGCTCGGCCATCACGCTCGCGCCGTGGTAGCCGACGATGCCGGTGTTCCACAGATAGGCGAGCAGGTTGGTGTTGTCGCTCCACCCGAAGAACGGCTTGGGGTGGGCGCGCAGCAACGCGCGGTCGAGCAGCGGCAGCACCGTGATCTGGTCGTCGCCGCCGATGCTGGCGATGACGGCGGCGACGGACGGATCGGCGAAGGCCGCGTGGATGTCGTCCGCACGCTGCCGGGGCGTGGAGTCCATGCGGCGGGTGCTCGGATACTCGACCGGTACCAGCCCGAAGTCCTTCCTCAGCCGCTCCAGGCCGAGTTCGTACGGCAGCGGCAGCACGCCGGGCAGGCCGGAGGACGGCGAGATGACGGCGATCCGGTCACCGGGGCGGGGTTTCGGGGGGTACGAGAGGGGCGGCATCCACGGAGAGTAGCCACCGGGCAGCGGCGTCGGCATCCGGTTTCCTGCGCGGTCCTGAAGAGCGCGAGGGCGCGGGCAGGCCCCGGGCTCCGTTCCCTGAGGACCGGGGTGTGGGCCCGCGGTTCACCAGCCGCGCTTGCGCCAGTCCGCCAGGTTCGGGCGTTCGGCGCCGAGGGTCGTGTCGTTGCCGTGCCCCGGGTAGACCCAGGTCTCGTCCGGGAGCCGGTCGAAGAGCTTGGTCTCGACGTCGTGGAGGAGGCTCGTGAACGCCTCCGGGTCGTCGTGGGTGTTGCCGACCCCGCCCGGGAACAGGCAGTCGCCTGTGAAGACGTGCGCGTGGCCGTGGGGGTCGTCGTAGACGAGCGCGATGCTGCCCGGTGTGTGCCCGACGAGATGACGCGCGGTCAGCTCGACCCGGCCGACGCGGATGACGTCCCCGTCGTCGACCAGGACGTCCGTCTCCACGGGGATGCCCGCCGCGTCATGACGGCCCGCGTAGGTCCGCGCGCCGGTGGCCTCCACGACCTCGGCCAGCGCCTGCCAGTGGTCGCCGTGGCGGTGGGTGGTGACGACGGAGGCGATGCCGCCGTCCCCGATGAGGTTCAGCAGGGTGCGCGGCTCGTTCGCGGCGTCGATGAGGAGTTGCACGTCCGTGGCGCGACAGCGCAGCAGATAGGCGTTGTTCTCCATGGGGCCGACGGCCACCTTGGAGATCATCAGGTCCGTGAGCTCGTGCACATCCGCAGGTCCGCCGACCGTCACCATTCCGCTGTACGTCATGCCGTCAGCCTAGTGGGGGGAGGACGGGCAGCGGCGAGCCGCCCGTGTCGAGTCCGGTGCCGTCCGAACGGCCCGTGAGCCACCCGAGCAGGGCGACGGGGGAGCCGCCGACGACCGTCGCCTCTTCCGTAACACCGGCCTCGTCCGCCCCACCTGTCCCGGCTCCGCCTGCGACGACCCCGCCGCGGCCCGTACGCCAGGAACGGCCCTCGTCGGTGCGGATGACCAGGGCGGGGACATCGGCGCGTCCCGCGAAGCGCTCGCCCGCCACGTACTCCAGGTCGCGGTCGACGAAGGAGGCCGGCAGGTCGTCGACGGTGCAGCCGACGCCGAGGTCGACGTGGTGCAGTTCGACCTCGATCAGCCGGCGGAAGGGCACGCGGGCGGCGAGGTCGGTGACGCCGTTGCGCAGTTCGACGGTCCGCTGCCACATCTCGGAATGAAGCGAGGCCGCTTCGTCGTTGAAACGCTCGGCGCTGCCGGCCAGGTCCGCGAGATGGACGTCGAGCGGGCGGGGTGCGTCGCGCTCGATGTCCGCGGTGCGGCTCTCGGCGCTCGCGTACATCGGTACGTGCGTGGCGGTGCGGGCGGCGGTGAGGACGTTCAGCAGCGCGTCCGCGTTGCGGGCGACATGGGCGAGCACATGGCCGCGTGACCAGCCCTCGAGCCGGGAGGGCTCGCGGAGCGCGGCGTCGTCGAGTCCGCGCGCGGTGACGAGCAGGCGGTCGGTGGCCTCCCGTACGGCGGCCATGTCCTTGATGGGGTCGGTCCCATGATCGGTCATGGGCCGACGCTATCGCCGCCACACGTTCGGGTGAAGGAGGGCGATGGCGGGCTTAAATCGAATGTGCGTGCTATAGGCTCGTCCCGGCATCAGTAAGACATCGACGTGGCGTCCCCCATACGCTTGAGCGGGGGTGCGGCGCACCTCTGCTTCTCTCACGAAAGGTCCCGACCGGCGTGGCCGACCGTCTCATCGTCCGTGGCGCTCGCGAGCACAATCTGAAGAATGTGTCGCTCGACCTGCCCCGGGACTCCCTCATCGTCTTCACGGGCCTGTCGGGCTCCGGCAAGTCATCCCTCGCGTTCGACACGATCTTCGCCGAGGGACAGCGGCGGTACGTCGAGTCCCTCTCCTCGTACGCCCGGCAGTTCCTGGGCCAGATGGACAAGCCCGATGTGGACTTCATCGAGGGTCTGTCCCCCGCGGTCTCCATCGATCAGAAGTCGACCTCGCGCAACCCGCGCTCGACGGTCGGCACGATCACCGAGGTCTACGACTACCTCCGCCTCCTCTTCGCCCGTATCGGCAAGCCGCACTGCCCCGAGTGCGGCCGCCCGATCTCGCGGCAGTCGCCGCAGGCGATCGTCGACAAGGTGCTGGGCCTGGAGGAGGGCAGCCGCTTCCAGGTCCTCTCGCCGCTGGTGCGCGAGCGCAAGGGCGAGTTCGTCGACCTCTTCTCCGACCTCCAGACCAAGGGCTACAGCCGCGCGCGCGTCGACGGGACGACGATCCAGCTCTCCGACCCGCCGAAGCTGAAGAAGCAGGAGAAGCACACGATCGAGGTGGTCGTGGACCGCCTCACCGTGAAGGACAGCGCGAAGCGGCGGCTCACGGACTCCGTCGAGACCGCGCTCGGGCTCTCCGGCGGCATGGTCATCCTCGACTTCGTCGACCTCGACGAGGACGACCCGCAGCGCGAGCGAATGTTCTCCGAGCACCTGTACTGCCCGTACGACGACCTGTCGTTCGAGGAACTGGAGCCGCGGTCGTTCTCCTTCAACTCGCCCTTCGGCGCCTGCCCCGAGTGCACCGGCATCGGCACGCGTATGGAGGTCGACCCCGAGCTGATCGTCCCCGACCCGGAGAAGTCGCTCGACGAGGGCGCCATCCACCCCTGGTCGCACGGTCACACCAAGGACTACTTCTCCCGTCTCGTGGGCGCGCTCGCCGGAGAGCTCGGCTTCCGCACCGACATCCCCTGGGACGGGCTGCCGCAGCGCGCCCGGAAGGCCCTGCTGAACGGCCACCGCACACAGATCGAGGTGCGGTACCGCAACCGCTACGGGCGGGAGCGCGCGTACACCACCTCCTTCGAGGGCGCCGTGCCGTTCGTCAAGCGGCGTCACTCGGAGGCGGAGAGCGACAGCAGCCGTGAGCGCTTCGAGGGCTACATGCGCGAGGTGCCCTGCCCGACCTGTGAGGGCACGCGGCTCAAGCCCATCGTCCTGGCGGTCACCCTGCAGGGAAGGTCGATCGCCGAGGTCGCCGCGATGTCCATCAGCGACTGCGCCGACTTCCTGCGGGACATGAAGCTCTCGGCGCGGGAGAAGACCATCGCCGAGCGGGTCCTCAAGGAGGTCAACGAGCGGCTCCGCTTCCTCGTGGACGTCGGCCTCGACTATCTGTCGCTGAACCGCGCCGCAGGCACGCTCTCCGGCGGCGAGGCCCAGCGCATCCGGCTGGCCACGCAGATCGGCTCCGGCCTGGTCGGCGTTCTCTACGTGCTGGACGAGCCGTCGATCGGACTCCACCAGCGCGACAACCACCGCCTGATCGAGACCCTCGTCCGGCTGCGGGACCTCGGCAACACGCTGATCGTCGTCGAGCACGACGAGGACACCATCAAGACCTCGGACTGGGTGGTGGACATCGGCCCGGGTGCGGGCGAGCACGGCGGCAAGGTCGTGCACAGCGGGCCCCTGAAGGAGCTGCTGGACAACGAGAAGTCGGTGACCGGGCAGTATCTCGCCGGGAGGAAGGCGATCCCGACGCCGGACCTGCGGCGGCCGGTCAACGGCACGAAGCACCTCACGGTCCGCGGCGCCCGGGAGAACAACCTCCAGGACATCGATGTGTCCTTCCCGCTGGGCGTCTTCACCGCCGTGACCGGGGTGTCGGGCTCCGGCAAGTCGACGCTGGTCAACGACATCCTCTACACGCACCTGGCGCGCGAGCTGCAGGGCGCGAAGGGTGTGCCGGGCCGGCACACCCGGGTCGACGGGGACGACCTCGTCGACAAGGTGGTGCACGTCGACCAGTCGCCCATCGGCCGTACGCCGCGGTCCAACCCGGCCACGTACACCGGGGTCTTCGATCATGTCCGCAGGCTGTTCGCGGAGACGATGGAGGCGAAGGTGCGCGGCTATCTGCCGGGCCGCTTCTCCTTCAACGTCAAGGGCGGCCGCTGCGAGAACTGCTCCGGCGACGGCACCATCAAGATCGAGATGAACTTCCTCCCCGACGTGTACGTCCCGTGCGAGGTCTGCCACGGCGCGCGCTACAACCGGGAGACGCTGGAGGTCCACTACAAGGGCAAGTCCATCGCCGAGGTCCTGGACATGCCGATCGAGGAGGCGCTCGACTTCTTCGAGGCGGTGCCGACGATCTCGCGCCATCTGCGGACGCTCAACGAGGTCGGCCTCGGCTACGTCCGCCTCGGCCAGCCCGCACCGACGCTCTCCGGCGGTGAGGCGCAGCGGGTGAAGCTCGCCAGCGAGCTGCAGAAGCGCTCGACGGGCCGCACGGTCTATGTCCTGGACGAGCCCACGACCGGACTGCACTTCGAGGACATCAGCAAGCTGATCAACGTTCTCTCAGGGCTGGTCGACAAGGGCAACACGGTGATCGTCATCGAGCACAACCTCGATGTGATCAAGACGGCCGACTGGATCGTCGACATGGGGCCCGAGGGCGGCAGCGGCGGTGGCCTGGTCGTCGCCGAGGGCACGCCGGAGGAGGTCGCGGCGGTCCCGACGAGCCACACCGGCAAGTTCCTCCGGGACCTGCTGGGGGAGCGGGTGAGCGACGCGGTCCCGCAGCAGCGCTCTGCGAAGCCGAAGAAGGCGGCGGCGAAGAAGGTCTCGGCCGCGAAGGCGTCGACGTCCGGGACGAAGACGGTGAACGCGACCGCCACCGGGGAGAAGCGGGCCGCCACGAAGAAGACGGCCAAGACGGCCAAGACGGCCAAGACCGCCAAGCCGGCGAAGTCGTCGGCCCGCACGCGACACGCCTGAGGCGCCGCCCTTGACGTGGGCGCGCGGGCAGCAGGTGACGAGAGCCCGGCCACCGGCCGGGCTCTCGTCGGTTCTTCTGCGCGGGCCGGAGCGGTCTCCGCACCGGATCCGGCCGCCGGGGCGAGGAGCCCGACGGAACGCACCACGCTGCCTGTCCCGGGCGCGGCTCTCCGCACTTCCCCGGGCTACGGGGTCAGCCCAGCTCCGACGCGTACGGCGGCTCCGCGCCCGCGCGGGAGCAGGTGATCGCGGCCGCGCGTGCCGCGAAGCCGAGGATGTCCTTCCACTCGGCCTCGCCCAGGTCTCCGATCGCGCCGGGCGTGAACGCGTCGTGCGCGCCGAGCCGGTGGAGCAGCGCCGCGTTCACCGTGTCGCCCGCGCCGATGGTGTCGACCACGTCCACCTTCTCGCCCGGCACCGCGTACTCCTCGCCGTCGCGGGTCAGCACCCGGAGCCCTTCGCCCCCGTGCGTCAGCACGACCGCGGACGGTCCGGCCGCGAGCCACTCCCTCGGGGTGCCGCCGAGCCAGTCCGCGTCCTCCTCCGACAGCTTCAGCAGCGACGTGTGCGGCAGCCAGGAGAGGAACCGGGCCCGGTAGGCGTCCGCGTCGGGGATCAGGGAGGCGCGGATGTTGGGGTCGAGCGCCGTGAAGACCCCGCGCGCCGCCTCACGCCGCATCAGCTGCTCGTACGCGCCGGCGCCGGGCTCCAGCATGAGCGAGCAGGTGCCGAACGAGACCGCACGCGTCGACTCGGGCAGCGCACCCGGCAGGCCGAAGAGCCGGTCGGCCGTGCCCTCGACGTAGAAGCCGTAGCCCGCCGAACCGTCGGCGCCGATCGCGGCCACCGCCAGCGTCGTCGGCTCCTGGCCCCGCTGGACCAGGGAGACGTCGACCCCGTCGGCACTCAGACCGCCCAGCAGGGACTCACCGAACACATCCGTGGAGACGCGCGAGCAGAAGGCGACGGACGAACCGAGGCGGCCCAGGGCCACCGCTGTGTTGTAGGGGCCGCCGCCGCGGCGCGGCAGCAGCGCGGGCATGTCACCGCCCCCGTTCGCCGTGCCCGTCCCGCTCCCGGAATCCGCGACCGGGCTGTGCCCCGTCCCAGCGGCCGGGACCAGATCTATCAGCGCCTCTCCCGCAACGACGATCACCAGCCGGTCCTTTCTCTGCCGTCCGCCCTCTGCCTCTGCACCGTCCCGCAGCTCACCTGCGACGAGCGCGTGGCGTCGAGTCTGTCAGCAGGTAGGGTCGGGCCGCAGCACGGTCCCGACCTGTGAAACACGCTGGAGGGGCGACATCGCCATACGCCTTCCCGGAGCGCTGCGGGGAACGGCCTCCGCAGGCCCCCTCTGGTGGGAGAGCCGCCGCTCCATGCTGTTCGACGCCGCAGTGGCGCTGGGCTGTGTTCTCTCTCCGGGCGGGTTCGTCGTCCACGACCACCCCTGGGGCATCCCGCCCGGCGCCTCCCTCACCGTGGCGGTCGTGATGGGGCTCGCCACGCTCGTACGGCGCCACCGGCCCCTGCACCTGTGCGTGGCCGCCGTCCTGCTCATCCCCCTGGGGCTGGCCTCTCCCGTGCTGCCCGTGAGCCTGTACGCGCTGGCCAAGTACGGGCGCAGCCGCCGTAGCCTCCTGCTCGCCACGGCGGCCGCCGCCGCCGGCCTGGTCGCCACCGCGGTGCTCATCGGCCCGGGCGAGGACCTGCCGTTCGTGATGGTGGTCGCTCCCGGCCTCTACATCGCCGTACCGGTGCTGGCCGGTATGTACGCGGGAGCGCGCCGCCAGATGCTGGAGGGCCTGCGGGAGAAGGCGGAACGGCTGGAGCGCGAGCAGGTCCTCCTCGGCCGCCAGGCGCGCATGGAGGAGCGGACCCGTATCGCGCGGGAGATGCACGACGTCGTCGCCCACCGGGTGAGCCTGATGGTGATCCACTCCGGGGCCCTGGAGGTCTCGGTGAAGGACCGGAAGACCGTGCAGACCGCCGAACTCATCGGCGAGATCGGCCGCCAGGCCCTCGACGAACTGCGGCAGCTGCTGGGCGTGCTGCGCACCGCGGACGAGGACGAGGACGACGCACCGCGGAGCCCGCAGCCGACGCTGGAGGATCTGGCCGCGCTGGTGGAACAGTCGCGCGGCGCCGGTATGCGGATCGACCTGGAGCGGTCCGGCACCTGCCGCCCGCTGGACCTGACGGCGGAGCGCACCGTCTACCGGCTCGTGCAGGAGGCGCTGACGAACGTGCACAAGCACGCGGGCGGCGCGTCCGCCCGCGTCCACCTCCGCTACGCGGCCGACGCGCTCCACCTGACCGTGGAGAACGACGTGCCGGTGAAGCTCCCCGGCCCCCGCCTCCCCAGTGGGGGCAACGGCCTGGTGGGGCTGCGGGAACGCGTGACGGTCCTGGGCGGATCGTTCGAGGCCGGCCCCCGGGACGACGGCGGATTCCGGGTCTCCGCCGTGGTCCCCGTGAAAGGAACGCCGTCATGACGATCCGCCTGCTGCTCGCGGACGACGAGGACCTCGTGCGGACCGGTCTGGCCATGATCCTCAGGGCCGACCCGGACATCAGCCTGGTCGCGGAGGCCCGCAACGGATCCGAGGCGGTGCACCTGACCCGCGCCCACCGGCCCGACGTCGTCCTCATGGACATCCGGATGCCGGTCATGGACGGGCTCGCGGCGACCCGGGAGATCACCGGCCTCCCGGACGCGCCCAGGGTGGTCGTGCTCACGACGTTCGACATGGACGAGTACGTGCACGCCGCCCTGCAGGCCGGTGCGATGGGGTTCCTCCTGAAGAACACCCGCCCCCGCGACCTCACCCAGGCGGTCAAGACCGTCCACGACGGGGACGCGCTGCTCGCCCCCTCGGTCACCCGCCGCCTGATCTCGACGTTCGCGGCCCGCGAGACGTCGAGGGAGGCGGACGCGCGCAGCCGTACCGCGTCCCTGACCGAACGGGAGCGGGACGTGCTCCGTCTCGTCGGGGACGGCCGGTCCAACGCCGAGATCGGGGCCTCTCTGCATCTGAGTGAGGCGACGGTGAAGACGCACATGACGCGGCTGCTGGCCAAGCTGCGGTGCGCCAACCGCGTTCAGGCGGCGATCCTCGCGCACGACGCCGGGATGCTCGGGGCCTGAGACGGGGGCGGCGCTCCGGCTCGGGCCGCTGTGCGCCGGCGGGGGAAGGCGGGCCCTGGCGGTGACACGGAGCCGAACTGCCGCTCCCGGAGTCCCTGTTGGCCGCTCGCCCGGTCAGGCGTCGCGCCGGCCGTCTTTGACCCGGTAGCGCAGGTGCGTGACGCCGGTACCCTCCACCACCGTCGTGGGCCCCTCGAACTGCACCGGCGTGACGCCCAGTTCGCCGAACAGGGTCTTCCCGCCGCCCAGGACGACCGGCACCAGCTCGATGCCGACCTCGTCCAGCAGTCCCGCCTCCAGCGCCTGGCGGGCCATCTGCCCGCCGTTGACCACGACATTCTTGTCACCGGCCAGCTTTCGCGCCGTACTCACCGCCGCCTCGATGCCCTCGGTGACGAAGACGAAGTTCTCGTCGTCCTCCGGGCGGTCGTCAGGGCGCCGGTGGGTGAGCACGACCGTGGTCACGTCGATCGGGTGACGCCCGCCCCAGGCGTTGGTCATGTCGTAGAGGTACCGGCCGACGACCAGCGCACCCGTATCCCTCCACTCCGGCCTGATCAGTTCGGCGCTCGCGGCGGAGACGCGGATGGGCGGGACGTCCGGACTGGCCGACGGGATCTCGGCATCGCCGTTGCCGTACCACTGGAACAGCAGGTCGAAGCCGCTCTCCTTTGGCCCGGCGATGTAGCCGTCGAGGGACATCGTGGCGCCCGTGATGATCTTGCCCATCGGAGGTCTCCTTCGTCGTCTGCGGCTGTCGTGGGTACGTCGGAGCCAAGGCCGTACTTTCGACATCCTGCGCCAGGATTCCGTCCGCGGGCCGGACGAGCGCCGGCACGGCGGTGTGGTCGCGGCGGGGTCGGTCCCCGTCCCAGCCGATGCACTCGCGACTCGCCCCTCACACCCCCCGCGTCCCACCTCTTTCCCCGGAGCCCCGTCACCCACCCCGCGGCACCGCAGCGCCCCAGCACTCCAGCGCTCGGCCGGTGGTCTCTCAACGTCCGCCGCACGCGACCCGCTGTCACTCCGCGCCAGTAGGGTGAGTGACATGGCCGACCCCAGCACCTACCGACCCAAGCCGGGACAGATCCCCGACTCGCCGGGGGTCTACAGATTCCGCGACGAGCACCGGCGCGTGATCTACGTAGGGAAGGCGAAGAGCCTCCGCCAGCGGCTCTCCTCCTACTTCCAGGATCTCGCCGGGCTGCACCCGCGTACCCGCACCATGGTCACCACCGCCGCCTCGGTCGAGTGGACCGTCGTCTCGACCGAGGTCGAGGCGCTGCAGCTGGAGTACTCCTGGATCAAGGAGTTCGACCCGCGGTTCAACGTCAAGTACCGCGACGACAAGAGCTATCCGTCCCTCGCCGTCACCCTCAGCGAGGAGTTCCCCCGGGTCCAGGTGATGCGCGGACCCAAGCGGAAGGGCGTGCGCTACTTCGGCCCGTACGCCCACGCCTGGGCGATCCGCGAGACGGTCGACCTGATGCTGCGGGTGTTCCCCGTACGCACCTGTTCCGCCGGGGTGTTCAAGCGCTCGGCGCAGATCGGCCGCCCCTGCCTCCTCGGGTACATCGGCAAGTGCTCGGCGCCCTGCGTCGGCCGGGTCACCCCCGACGAGCACCGCGAACTGGCCGAGGAGTTCTGCGACTTCATGGCCGGCCGCACCGGAACGTATCTGCGCCGCCTGGAGAAGCAGATGCACGAGGCCTCCGAGGAGATGGAGTACGAGAAGGCGGCCAGGCTCCGGGACGACACGGAGGCCCTGCGCCGCGCGATGGAGAAGAACGCCGTCGTGCTCGCCGACGCCACCGACGCCGACCTGATCGCGGTCGCCGAGGACGAACTCGAGGCCGCCGTCCAGATCTTCCACGTCCGCGGCGGCCGGGTGCGCGGCCAGCGCGGCTGGGTCACCGACAAGGTGGAGGCCGTCGACACGGCGGGGCTCGTCGAGCACGCCCTCCAGCAGCTCTACGGCGAGGAGACCGGCGAGGGCGTTCCCCGCGAGGTACTGGTCCCCGCTCTCCCCGACCCGGTCGAGCCCGTCGCGCAGTGGCTCGCCGAGCACCGCGGATCAGGCGTCAGCCTGCGCATCCCGCAGCGCGGCGACAAGAAGGACCTGATGGAGACGGTCCAGCGCAACGCCCAGCAGGCGCTCGGGCTGCACAAGACCAAGCGCGCATCGGACCTGACCACCCGCTCCCGCGCGCTGGAGGAGATCACCGAGGCACTGGAGCTGGACTCGGCGCCCCTGCGCATCGAGTGCTACGACATCTCCCACCTGCAGGGCCAGGACGTGGTGGGCTCCATGGTGGTCTTCGAGGACGGCCTGGCCCGCAAGAGCGAGTACCGCCGCTTCCAGATCAAGGGCCGTGTCGGGGACGAGCAGGTCTGGCACGGCGAGGGCCAGGACGACGTACGGTCCATGCACGAGGTCGTCAGCCGGCGGTTCCGCCGCTATCTGCTGGAGAAGCAGAAGACGGGGGAGTGGGACGAGGAGCCGGGCGGCGAGGTCGGCCCGGACACCGACGGCGTGCCCGGCGGTCCCGTGGACCCGGAGACCGGCAGGCCGCGCCGGTTCGCCTACCCTCCGCAGCTCGTGGTCGTCGACGGAGGAAAGCCGCAGGTCATGGCGGCGCAGCGAGCCCTGGACGAGCTGGGGATCGACGACGTGGCCGTCTGCGGTCTCGCCAAGCGGCTGGAAGAGGTCTGGCTGCCCGGCCAGGACGACCCCGTGGTCCTTCCGCGGACGAGCGAAGGGCTCTACCTTCTGCAGCGGATCCGGGACGAGGCGCACCGGTTCGCCATCGCCTACCAGCGCGGCAAGCGCGGGAAGCGGATGAAGGCCGGACCGCTGGACTCCGTCCCGGGTCTCGGCGAGTCCCGCCGCCAGGCGCTGCTCAAGCACTTCGGATCGCTGAAGCGTCTGCGCGCGGCGACCGTCGAGGAGATCTGCGAGGTGCCCGGAGTCGGGCGGAAGACGGCGCTGACGATCGTGGCGGCCCTGGCCGGCGCGGCACCCGGCGCGCCCGCGGTGAACACCGCGACAGGAGAGATCATTGAAGATGAGAGCGCGGACGGGATCGCGGCCCCCGCGTCCGCCGCGTCCTCGTCCTCATCCGAACAGGGGCAGGACAGATGACCGGCATCGACGGAGACGGAGCACAGGTGAGTACGGGCACGACGGCCGAGGGCGGCGCCGAGGCGGCGGCCATCCCCGAGCTGGTGATCATCTCCGGCATGTCCGGCGCGGGCCGCAGCACCGCCGCCAAGTGCCTGGAGGACCTGGGCTGGTTCGTGGTCGACAACCTGCCCCCCGCGCTCATCCCGACCATGGTGGACCTCGGGGCCCGCTCGCAGGGCAATGTCGCCCGTATCGCGGTCGTCGTGGACGTCCGCGGCCGCCGGTTCTTCGACAATCTCCGGGAGTCGCTGGCCTCCCTGGACTCCAAGAGCGTCAAGCGCCGGGTGATCTTCCTCGAGGCGTCGGACGAGGCGCTGGTGCGGCGCTTCGAGTCCGTGCGCCGCCCGCACCCCCTCCAGGGTTCGGGCCGCATCGTCGACGGCATCGCTGCTGAGCGCGAACTCCTGCGCGAGCTGCGCGGCGACGCCGACATCGTGATCGACACCTCCAGCCTCAACGTCCATGAGCTGCGCGCCAAGCTGGACGCCCAGTTCGCGGGCGAGGAGGAGCCGGAGCTGCGCGCCACGGTGATGTCGTTCGGCTACAAGTACGGCCTGCCCGTGGACGCCGACCTCGTCGTCGACTGCCGGTTCCTGCCCAACCCGCACTGGGTCCCGGAGCTGCGGCCCTTCACGGGCCTGAGCGCCGAGGTCTCCGGTTACGTCTTCAACCAGCCCGGCGCCAAGGAGTTCCTGGACCGTTACGCCGAGCTGCTGCAGCTCATCGCCGCCGGCTACCGCCGCGAGGGCAAGCGGTACGTGACCATCGCCGTCGGCTGTACGGGCGGCAAGCACCGCAGCGTCGCCATGTCCGAGAAGCTGGCCACGCGCCTCGCCGCCGAGGGCGTGGAGACCGTCATCGTCCACCGCGACATGGGGCGCGAGTGACGCCCGGCAGGCCCTCGCGGCTGGGCCGCGTACGGAGGCTGGTCCCCGAGCGCAGGGCGGACGGCACCAGCCGTGCCCCGGCCCGTACGCCCGCACGCACGTTCCGCAAGCGCGGCGCGCAGCCCAAGGTCGTCGCGCTCGGCGGTGGCCAGGGGCTGTCCGCCTCGCTCGCCGCGCTGCGCCGCATCACCGGCGATCTGACGGCCGTCGTCACCGTCGCGGACGACGGCGGCTCGAGCGGCAGGCTCCGCGACGAACTGGGCGTCCTGCCACCGGGTGATTTGCGCAAGGCGCTGGCCGCGCTGTGCGGGGACGACGAGTGGGGCCAGACGTGGGCCAGGGTCGTCCAGCACCGCTTCGCGAGCGAAGGCGATCTGCACGGACACGCCGTCGGCAATCTGCTGATCGTCGCCCTGTGGGAGCAGCTCGGCGACCACGTCAGGGCGTTGGAGTGGGTGGGCCGGCTGCTCGGCGCGCACGGCAGGGTGCTGCCGATGTCGGCCGTGCCGCTGGAGCTGCAGGCGCTGGTCCGCGGCCACGACCCGGCGTTCCCCGAGGAGGTGTCGACCGTACGGGGCCAGGCGACGGTGGCGTTGACGCGCGGTGAGGTCCAGTCCGTCCATCTCGTGCCGAACGACCCACCCGCCGTGCCCGAGGCGGTCGAGGCGGTCCTCGACGCGGACTGGGTGATCCTCGGTCCCGGCTCCTGGTTCTCGTCCGTGATCCCCCATCTGCTGGTGCCCGGGCTCCTCGACGCGCTCACCGAGACGAAGGCCCGGCGGGTGCTGTCGCTGAACCTCGCGCCGCAACCCGGCGAAACCGCGGGCTTCTCCCCGCAGCGTCATTTGGAGGTTTTGGCCCGACACGCCCCTAAACTCGCCTTCGACGTGGTGCTGGCCGACGAGGCCGCCGTCCCCGACCGGGACAGCCTGATCGAGGCCGCCGAGCGGCTGGGCGGGACGGTCGAGCTGGCTCCGGTGGCCTCGGCCCAGGGCGTCTCCCAGGCCGACGGCTCCGGGGGAAGCTCTCCGAGGCACGATCCGGAGCTGCTGGCGGCCGCGTACGACCGTATTTTTCGGATGCATGGAAGGATCGGCCCATGGCGATGACGGCAGCGGTGAAGGATGAAATCTCCCGGCTCCCCGTCACCCGTACCTGCTGCCGGAAGTCGGAGGTCTCGTCGATCCTGCGGTTCGCGGGTGGACTGCACCTGGTCAGCGGCAGGATCGTGATCGAGGCCGAACTGGACACGGGCATCGCGGCCCGGCGGCTGCGCAAGGACATTCTCGAGATCTTCGGACACGCGTCCGACCTGGTGGTGATGGCGCCCGGCGGGTTGCGCCGCGGCAGCCGCTACGTGGTGCGGGTCGTGGCCGGCGGTGACCAACTGGCGCGGCAGACCGGCCTGGTGGACGGCCGCGGCCGCCCGATCCGCGGCCTCCCCCCGCAGGTCGTCTCCGGCGCGACGTGTGACGCGGAGGCCGCGTGGCGCGGTGCGTTCCTCGCGCACGGCTCCCTCACCGAGCCCGGCCGGTCCTCCTCGCTGGAGGTCACCTGCCCGGGACCGGAGGCGGCGCTGGCACTGGTGGGTGCGGCGCGCCGGCTCGGGATCGCCGCGAAGGCGCGCGAAGTACGCGGTGTGGACCGGGTGGTGGTCCGGGACGGTGACGCGATCGGCGCGCTGTTGACGCGCCTCGGGGCGCACGAGTCCGTCCTGGCGTGGGAGGAGCGGCGGATGCGCCGCGAGGTGCGCGCCACGGCCAACCGTCTGGCCAACTTCGACGACGCCAACCTGCGCCGCTCGGCGCGTGCGGCCGTCGCCGCCGGGGCCCGCGTGCAGCGCGCGCTGGAGATCCTCGCCGATGACGTGCCGGAGCACCTGGCCGCCGCGGGGCGGCTGCGGATGGAGCACAAGCAGGCGTCGCTGGAGGAGTTGGGGGCGCTGGCCGACCCGCCGCTCACCAAGGACGCCGTGGCGGGCCGTATCCGCCGGCTGCTCGCGATGGCCGACAAGCGCGCCCAGGACCTCGGGATCCCGGGCACCGAGTCGAACCTCACGGAGGAGATGGCCGACGGCATGGTCGGCTGACGCCGGCTCGGATCACGAGCTCACTTGGCGGGCCGGGGACGGCGGTTGTCGTCCCCGGCCCGTTCGATGTTCGTGGTGGGGACCGTGGTACCGGCCCTATTGACATGATCATGTGGCGTCACAAGTCTGTCGTCCGCTCACGCACTCGCGCGTGGCGGACAACAGCAAGGGGGGCTCATGAGACGCAGAGCGAGACCGATCCTCGCAGCGGTTTCACTGCTGCTCGGTGGACTGGCGGCGGCACCCGCCGCCCAGGCGGATCCCGGCACCGGCGGCGGCGACGCGCTCACCGCATGGACCGCCGAGGTCACCAAGGCAGAGATACCGCTCCTCCTCGAGGCCGGCGCCGACGGCCACGAACTGGGCGAACGGGCACCGGACAAGGGCACCACCGAGGTCGAACTCTTCCTCACCGGCCGGCAGGCCAAGAAGCTCAGGAGCCAGGGGGTCGACCTCACCGAACGCTCCCTCTCCGAGCGGGCCGAGAAGCGGCTCGCGGCCGCGGGCGACGGCGTGTTCCGCCCGTACAGCGGCGGGACAGGCATCGCGGCGGAGATCCGCGAGACCGCCCGGAAGCATCCCTCCCTCACCAAGGTCGTCAGCATCGGCAGGACGGTGAACGGCCAGGACATCCTCGCCCTGAAGGTCACCAAGGGCGCGGACCGCACCCGCGACGGCGCCAAGCCGTCGGTGCTGTACGCCTCCAACCAGCACGCCCGAGAGTGGATCACGCCGGAGATGACGCGGCGGCTGATGCACCACTACCTCGACGGCTACGGAACCGACCGCCGTATCAAGAAGATCGTCGATTCCACCGAACTCTGGTTCGTCATCTCCGCGAACCCCGACGGCTACGACTTCACCTTCACCCCCGGCAACCGCCTCTGGCGCAAGAACCTCCGCGACAACAACGGCGACGGGAAGATCGCCCCCGGCGACGGCGTCGACCTCAACCGCAACTTCGCCTACAAGTGGGGCTACGACAACGAGGGTTCCTCGCCCGACCCCGCCGACGAGACCTTCCGCGGCACCGCGCCCATGTCCGAACCCGAGACCAAGGCGCTCGACCGCTTCGAGAAGCGCATCGGCTTCGAGTACGGCATCAACTACCACTCCGCCGCCGAACTGCTGCTCTACGGCGTGGGCTGGCAGGTCGCCACCCCGACCCCCGACGACGTCCTCTACAAGGCGCTCGCGGGCACGCCCGAGAACTCCGCGATACCCGGCTACCGCCCGCAGGTCTCCTCCGAGCTGTACACCACCAACGGCGAGGCCGACGGTCACGCGGCCAACGTCAACGGGATGATGATGTTCACCCCGGAGATGTCGACCTGCTCCACGGCCTCCCGCGTCGACCCGAACGACGCCTGGAACCCCGCCGACTGCGAATCCGGCTTCAACTTCCCCGACGACGAGAAGCTGATCCAGCAGGAGTTCGCCAAGAACGTCCCCTTCGCGCTCGCCGTCGCCGAGAGCGCCGCGCACCCGGACCGGCCCTCCTCCCCGGTCGGCATCGACGCCCCGGACTTCACGCCCGACACCTTCACGACCTCCTACGCGCGCGGCGCCGACCAGGAGGTGTCCGTCACCGCTCGCAGCAGCGTGCGCGACAAGAAGCTCAACTACCGCATCGACGGCGGCGTCAAGCACACGGAGCGGCTCAAGGCCTGGAAGGGCGGCGAGACCTACGGCGGCGAGGACAACATCCGCTTCGACCAGTACCGGGCGGAGGTGGAGAACGCAGACCCGGGCGAGAAGGTCCAGGTCTGGTTCACCGGCCGCACCGCGAGCGGCAAGCGCACGGCGAGCGAGCCGTTCACGTACACGGTCGCCGAACGGCCCCGCGCCGACACCCTGGTCATCGCCGAGGAGGGCGGCACCGCGCCCGCCCGCCACGCCGGCGCCTACACCGACGCACTGGCGGCCAACCACCGCAAGTCCCTCGTCTGGGACGTCGCCGAGCGGGGCGCGCCGCACGCCCTCGGCGTCCTGAGCCACTTCCGCACCGTGCTCTGGTACACCGGCGCCTCGGAGCCCGGCGGTGCGACCCTCCTCGCGGTGCGCGACTACCTCAACGAGGGCGGCAAGCTCGTCAACGCCGGTGAGAAGGCGGGCGGCAGCTCGCGCGTCGGCCGGGCCGCCACCGACGACTTCAGCCAGTACTACCTCGGCTCCGGGGGCCGGATCGCGCTCAAGAGCCCGCCGGACTTCGCGGGCACCGGGAAGCTCGGCGGCGCGAAGGCCGGGCTCGGTGACGCGGCGGGCAATCCGCTGGACGGCGCGGGCGCGTACACCGTCATCTCCGACGAGCTGCCCCCGGCGGACTTCCCGCAGTTCAGCAGCGCGGCCGCGGGCGACTACCCGGGCGTACGGACCCCGTTCCAGCCGTACGAGGGTGACTGGTTCGCCGCGGCGAGGCACACCGACAACTCGTGGATGCGGCTGAGCCGCACCGTGGACCTGACCGGGACGCAGGCGTCGGCGAAGCCCAGCCTTGCGTTCATGCTCAGCCATGACACCGAGGGCGACTACGACAACGTGGTCGTGGAGGCACACACGGTCGGCAAGGACGACTGGACCACGCTGCCCGACGCCCGAGGCGGCACCGCGACCGACGTCCCGGCCGAGTGCTCCGAGGGCTTCTACGTCCGCGCCCACCCCTTCCTCGAGCACTACCTCACCGTCGGCGACGACGCGTGCACCGCCGAGGGCACCACCGGGCGCTGGAACCGCTTCACCGGCGCCTCCGACGGCTGGCAGCCCGTCGCCTTCGACCTCAGCGGCTACGCGGGCGAGAAGGTCGAGTTGTCCGTCTCCTACATCACCGACCCGGGCACCGGCGGCCGCGGCGTTTTCGTCGACGACACCCGGCTCGTCACAGCAGGTGCCGCCGAGGGCGACGGAGGGTTCGAGACCGAGCTCGGCCCGTGGGCCGCTTCCGGGCCGCCCGCGGGCAGCCCAGCGGGCGGCGCCGACTGGGCCAGGTCGCAGGAGCTGTTCCACTCATCGGCCGCCGTAACCACGCGCGACACCGTGCTTCTCGGGTTCGGACTGGAGCACGTACGAGGGGAGAAGGAGCGGTCCGACCTGGTGAGAGCGGCACTGCGCGCGCTGCGCCGCTGACCCCGGAATCCCGGCCCGTGTCCCCGGCCGCCCGATGTCACCCCGCGCCTCCGAGAGGGGTAGGGTCGTGGGTGGTCGGGGACTTCCCTATACAGCTCGCCGGAGTGTGCACACCGGCGTACCAACGAGGAGATCGGTTCGTGACGATCCGCGTAGGAATCAACGGCTTTGGCCGTATCGGCCGCAACTACTTCCGGGCGCTCCTGGAGCAGGGTGCCGACATCGAGATCGTCGGTGTCAACGACCTGACCGACAACGCCACCCTGGTTCACCTGCTGAAGTACGACTCGATCCTCGGTCGTCTCCAGCAGGACGTCAGCCACACCGACGACACCATCACGGTGGGTAACCAGACCTTCAAGACGATGGCGGAGCGCGACCCCGCTCAGCTCCCGTGGGGGGAGCTGGGCGCCGACGTCGTCATCGAGTCCACGGGCATCTTCACCAAGCGCGACGACGCCGCGAAGCACCTCGCCGCCGGGGCGAAGAAGGTCCTGATCTCCGCGCCCGCCAAGGACGAGGACATCACGATCGTCATGGGCGTCAACCACGACAAGTACGACGCCGCGAAGCACCACGTGATCTCCAACGCCTCCTGCACCACCAACTGTGTGGCGCCGATGGCGAAGGTCCTCGACGAGAGCTTCGGCATCGTCAAGGGCATGATGACGACGGTCCACGCCTACACCAACGACCAGCGCATCCTGGACTTCCCGCACAAGGACCTGCGCCGCGCCCGCGCCGCCGCGGAGAACATCATTCCGACCTCCACCGGTGCCGCCAAGGCCACCGCGCTGGTCCTCCCGCAGCTCAAGGGCAAGCTGGACGGCATCGCGATGCGCGTCCCGGTCCCGACCGGCTCGGTCACCGACCTCGTCCTCGAGCTCGACCGCGAGGTCACCAAGGACGAGATCAACTCCGCCTTCCAGAAGGCGGCCGAGGGCCAGCTCAAGGGCATCCTGGACTACACCGAGGACGCGATCGTCTCCTCGGACATCGTCAACTGGCCGGCCTCCTGCACCTTCGACTCGCAGCTCACGATGGTCCAGGGCAAGCAGGTCAAGGTCGTCGGCTGGTACGACAACGAGTGGGGCTACTCCAACCGCCTGGTGGACCTCACCACCTTCGTCGGCGGCAAGCTCTGATCGCTGCCAGCGGCACCGAGATGTAAGGGACAGGGCTCGAATGACGCGAGGACGCGTCGTCCGGGCCCTGTCCTGTTGATGAAGACGACACGGAGTCCCCATGAAGACGATCGACGACCTCCAGGTCAGCGGCAAGCGGGTGTTCGTCCGCGCCGACCTGAACGTGCCGCTGGACGGCACCACCATCACCGACGACGGCCGGATCCGCGCCGTCCTGCCGACCATCGCGGGGCTCGCCGACGCGGGTGCCCGGGTGATCGTCGCCTCCCACCTCGGCCGTCCCAAGGGCGCCCCGGACCCGCAGTTCTCGCTCGCACCGGCCGCCAAGCGCCTGGCCGAACTCCTCGGCAAGGGCGTCGCGTTCGCCACCGACACCGTCGGTGAGTCGGCCCGCTCGACCGTCGCCGGACTGGCGGACGGCCAGGTCGCGCTGCTGGAGAACCTGCGCTTCAACGCCGGTGAGACCGCCAAGGACGACGCCGAGCGCGGTGCCTTCGCCGACCGGCTCGCCGGCCTGGCCGACCTGTACGTGGGTGACGGCTTCGGCGCCGTCCACCGCAAGCACGCCTCGGTCTTCGACCTCCCGGCCCGCCTCCCGCACGCCGCGGGGCTCCTCATCGCCGCCGAGGTGGAGGTGCTGAAGAAGCTCACCGAGGACGTACAGCGCCCGTACGCCGTGGTGCTCGGCGGCGCCAAGGTCTCCGACAAGCTCGGGGTCATCGACCACCTGCTGGAGAAGGCCGACCGCATCCTCATCGGCGGCGGCATGGCGTACACCTTCCTCAAGGCCCAGGGCCACGAGGTCGGCACGTCCCTGCTCCAGGAGGACCAGGTCCCGGCCGTGCAGGCGTATCTGCGGCGGGCCGAGGAGCTCGGCGTGGAATTCGTGCTCCCCGTCGACGTCCTGGCCGCGGGCGAGTTCCCGGACCTGAAGACCAAGGCACCGGCGAACCCGAAGGCCGTCCCCGCGGACGGCATCCCGGCCGACCAGCAGGGCCTGGACATCGGCCCCGAGTCCCGCAAGCTGTACGCGGGCAAGCTCGCCGACGCCGCGACCGTCTTCTGGAACGGCCCGATGGGCGTCTTCGAGCACCCCGACTACGCCGACGGCACCCGGGCCGTCGCCCAGGCCCTGATCGACAGCCCGGCCTTCACCGTCGTCGGCGGCGGCGACTCGGCTGCCGCCGTACGCATCCTGGGCTTCGACGAGAACGCCTTCGGCCACATTTCGACCGGCGGCGGCGCGAGCCTCGAGTACCTCGAGGGCAAGACGCTCCCCGGACTCGCCGCACTGGAGGACTGACCCTCCCGTGATGCGCGACGCGCGCGCGGCCGCAGGGCCGCAGTCCCACACCCATCCCGCACCTCTGCGCCGCGCGGGCGGAGACGGGGGTACCTCCCGGGCGAACGCCCCGGCAGCGAATCCAGAAGGAGGGGCATGAGCTCCCGCACCCCGCTGATGGCCGGCAACTGGAAGATGAACCTCAACCACCTCGAGGCCATCGCACACGTCCAGAAGCTCGCCTTCGCTCTGAGTGACAAGGACTACGAGGCCGTCGACGTGGCCGTCCTGCCGCCCTTCACCGACCTGCGCTCGGTGCAGACCCTGGTCGACGGCGACAAGCTGAAGATCGCCTACGGTGCGCAGGACCTGTCCGCGCACGACTCCGGCGCGTACACCGGCGAGATCGCCGGCCCGATGCTGTCCAAGCTCAAGTGCACCTACGTCACCATCGGTCACTCCGAGCGGCGGCAGTACCACGGCGAGGACGAGGAGATCGTCAACGGCAAGGTCAAGGCCGCGTTCCGCAACGGCCTGACCCCGATCCTCTGCATCGGCGAGGGCCTGGACGTCCGCAAGGCGGGCAACCAGGTCGCGCACACCCTCGCGCAGCTCGACGGCGCCCTGAAGGACGTCCCGGCCGAGCAGGCCGCGACGATCGTTGTCGCCTACGAGCCGGTGTGGGCGATCGGCACCGGCGAGGTGGCCACGCCCGAGGACGCCCAGGAGGTCTGCGGGGCGATCCGCGGCCGTCTGGCCGAGCTGTACAGCCAGGACGTGGCCGACGCGGTCCGGATCCAGTACGGCGGCTCGGTGAAGTCCGGGAACGTCGCGGCGATCATGGCGCAGCCGGACGTGGACGGCGCCCTGATCGGCGGGGCCTCGCTGGACGTCGACGAGTTCGTCAAGATCGTCCGGTTCCGCGACCAGTAGGCTGACCAGCGAGTGGGCCACAGGGCCTCCTCCGTCGTACCCTGTCGGGGGTCGGGTGGTGCGGACCGCGAGGTCCCGTGCCCGGCCCCCGGCTCCGTCGCCGTACCGTCCCGAAGCCGAGTCCCAGTCCGAATCAAGCCCGAGTTTTCCGAGAGAGTTGGTCCAGCCGTGATTGTTGGGTTCTCGATCGCCCTCATCGTCTTCAGCCTGCTGATGATGCTGCTGGTGCTGATGCACAAGGGGAAGGGCGGCGGTCTCTCCGACATGTTCGGTGGCGGCATGCAGTCGTCCGTCGGTGGTTCCTCGGTCGCTGAGCGCAACCTCGACCGGATCACCGTCGTGGTCGGTTTGCTGTGGTTTGCCTGCATTGTCGCCCTCGGTCTGCTCATGAAGGCGAACAGCTGACCTCAGCCGTCCGTACCCCGTCTCCCGGCGGGCGCGGCCTATCATGAGGTCGGCGTTCCGGGGGAATGTGCGGGGGGCGGGTGTAACTCCTGTCACTGGACGCGCGTTGGGCCTTACGTAGACTGGGGCGCCTCGGGCAGCGGAGCTGCCGACCGAAGCTTTGCGGCACCATGACGCAGGGGAGATACGACCGTGGCAAGTGGCAACGCGATCCGTGGAAGCCGGGTCGGAGCGGGGCCGATGGGTGAGGCCGAGCGGGGCGAGTCCGCGCCGCGTCTCCGCATCTCCTTCTGGTGCTCGAACGGGCACGAGACGGTGCCCAGCTTCGCAAGCGATGCGCAGATCCCCGAGACCTGGGACTGCCCCCGCTGCGGCTTCCCCGCCGGCAAGGACCGGGACAACCCGCCGGACCCGCCGCGCACCGAGCCGTACAAGACGCACCTCGCGTACGTACGGGAGCGGCGCAGTGACGCCGACGGCGAGGCCATCCTCGCCGAGGCGCTCGCCAAGCTCCGCGGCGAGATCTGAACGCCGCATTCCGGCTCCGCGGCACCGCCGCGGCACCATGACCCACGGCCCGGCAGGGCAGCCGCTCAAGGCTGCCCGGCCGGGCCTCTTTGCCGCCCCTCGGCCGCCCCTCGGCCGCCCCGGACCGGCGCGGCCGGACCTGTGCGGTCCCTCCTCACCTCCGTCGGTGTCATCGATTAGGTTGGGGCGGCAGCGGGGGCTACGCACGAGAACGAAGTGGGCTGATGTCCGAGATGAACGCAGAAGGCCGTACCAGGCTCGACCGGATGCCCGAGTGGACCGCGCTCGCCGAGCACCGTGAGCGCCAGGGGGAGGTGTCGCTGCGTCAGCTCTTCGCCGGTGAACCGGGCCGCGGCGAGCGCTACTCCCTCCAGGTGGGCGACCTGTATCTCGACTACTCCAAGCACCTGGTGACGGACGAGACCCTCGCGCTGCTGAGGGATCTGGCGGCGGCGACCGGCGTGGCCGAACTGCGGGACGCCATGTTCCGCGGCGAGAAGATCAACATCACCGAGAACCGCGCCGTGCTGCACACCGCCCTGCGTGCCCCGCGCGACGCGGTGGTCGAGGTCGACGGCGAGAACGTGGTCCCCCGCGTGCACGCCGTGCTGGACAAGATGGCGAGCTTCGCCGAGTCCGTCCGCTCGGGCAAGTGGGTCGGCTCGACGGGCGTACGGATCCGCAATGTCGTCAACATCGGTATCGGCGGCTCGGATCTGGGCCCGGCGATGGCCTACGAGGCCCTGCGCCCCTTCACCGACCGCTCCCTGACGTTCCGTTTCGTCTCCAACGTCGACGGCGCGGATCTGCACGAGGCCGTACGCGACCTGGACCCGGCCGAGACGCTGTTCATCGTCGCGTCCAAGACCTTCACCACCATCGAGACGGTCACCAACGCCACGTCCGCCCGCTCCTGGCTCCTCGACGGTCTGAAGGCCGAAGGGGATTCCGCGGTGCCCTTCCACTTCGTCGCGCTCTCCACGAACGGGCCGGAGGTGAAGAAGTTCGGCATCGACCCGGAGAACATGTTCGAGTTCTGGGACTGGGTCGGCGGCCGCTACTCGTTCGACTCGGCCATCGGGCTCTCCCTGATGATCGCCATCGGCCCGGAGCGCTTCCGTGAACTGCTCGACGGGTTCCACCGGATGGACGAGCACTTCCGCACCGCCCCGCCCGAGGCCAACGCCCCGCTGCTGATGGGCCTGCTGGGCATCTGGTATGGCGACTTCCACGACGCGCAGTCGCACGCCGTCCTCCCGTACAGCCATTACCTGTCGAAGTTCACCGCCTATCTCCAGCAGCTCGACATGGAGTCCAACGGCAAGTCCGTGGACCGGCAGGGCCGGCCGGTGGACTGGCAGACCGGTCCGGTCGTCTGGGGCACGCCCGGCACCAACGGGCAGCACGCGTACTACCAGTTGCTGCACCAGGGCACCGAGCTCATCCCGGCCGACCTCATCGGCTTCGTCCGGCCGGTCGAGGAGCTGTCGCCCGAACTCGCCGCCCAGCACGATCTGTTGATGGCCAACCTGTTCGCCCAGGGGCAGGCGTTCGCGTTCGGCAAGACCCCCGAGGAGGTCCGGGCCGAGGGCACCGCCGAGGAGCTGGTGGCGCACCGCACCTTCCCCGGCAACCGCCCGACGACCACCATTCTGGCGAAGGAGCTGAGCCCGTCCGTACTGGGCCAGCTCATCGCGCTGTACGAGCACAAGGTGTTCGTACAGGGCGCGGTGTGGAACATCAACTCCTTCGACCAGTGGGGCGTCGAACTCGGCAAGGTGCTCGCCAAGCGCATCGAACCGGTGCTCACCCAGGGCACCGGCGCCGACTCCCTCGACAGCTCGACGGCCGCGCTCGTGGCCACCTACCGCGCGCTGCGCGGCCGTTAGGCCGCAGCCGCTCGCAACTCGCAAGCCAACGCGCAGGACGGCCCCCGCACCGGCGTGCGGGGGCCGTCCCTGTGACGATCCGTCAGTGCGTCACGGCGAGGCCGGCGGGTCAGTGCCTCATGGCGAGGAGGGCGGGTAGAGACCGCGCGGCAACTGCGACGCCGCGGCCGAGTCCAGCAGCCACAGCGTGCGCCTGCGCCCGTACGCCCCGGCCGCCGGTGCCTGCACCTCACCCGCACCGGACAGGGCGATGGCGGCGGCCCTCGCCTTGTCCCCGCCCGCGGCGAGCAGCCACACCTCGTTCGCCGCCCGGATCGCCGGGAGCGTGAGCGAGACCCGGACGGGCGGCGGCTTCGGGGCGCCCCGTACGCCGACGACGGTGCGCTCGGTCTCACGCACCCCCGGCATCTCGGGGAAGAGCGAGGCGACATGCGTGTCGGGACCGACGCCCAGCAGGAGCACGTCGAAGTGCGGGACCGGCCCGTGGTTCTCGGGCCGTGCGGCGGTGGCGAGTTCACCGGCGTACGCCTCGGCCGCGGCCTCCGCATCGGCCCCGTACGGACCGTCGGACGGCGGCATCGGATGCACGCGCTTCGGGTCGAGTGGCACCGCGTCGAGCAGTGCCTCACGCGCCTGGGTGACATTGCGGTCCGCGTGCCCTTCGGGCAGGAACCGCTCGTCGCCCCACCAGAGGTCCAGGCGCGACCAGTCCACGGCGTCGCGGGCCGGCGAGTCCGCGAGGGCGGCCAGCAGGCCGTTGCCGTTGCGGCCGCCGGTGAGCACCACCGACGCGAAACCGCGCGCCGACTGCGCATCCACGATCTTGGTGATGAGCCGGGCCGCGGCGGCCTTCGCCATCAGATCCTTGTCGCGGTGGACGACGACCTGGGGCGTGCTCACGACGCCGTCGCCTTCCGCGCCGCGGGCTTCGCCTTCTTCGGCTGGCCGGACTGCTTGGCATCGTCGCCCGGGCCGGACCCGGCCGAGCCCTCCGACGGCGCTCCCGCACCGGCGTCCATCACCCTCCGGCCCGGCTTGGTCTCCCCGAACCGGACAGTGTCCGCGTACATCTCGTCCGGGTCCAGCCGCCGCAGCTCCTCGGCGATCAGCTCGGAGGTGTCCCGGCGGTGCAGTGCCACATGACGGTCCGGCTGGCCGGGCATCGCCAGCTCGGCCAGCGACCCGTCGGCCCGGTCCAGGTGGATCGGCCCGTCGGCCGTCTCCAGCCGTACGGCCGTCAGCCCGGGACCCTCCGACAACGCGCGCTCCACCGGCACACCCAGCCGGTGGGAGAGCCAGAGGGCGAGCAGCTCGTTGCTGGGGTTGTACGCCTCGCCCTCGACCACGGCGGAGACGATCGTCGAGTGCCGCTGGTCCAGTGCGGCGGCCAGCACACTGCGCCACGGCGTGATCCGCGTCCAGGCCAGATCCGTGTCGCCGGGGCTGTACGTACGGGCGCGCAGCGCGAGCGTGGAGACCGGGTCCTCGGTGGCCGCCGCGTCGGTGATACGGCGCTGCGCGAGCTTCCCGAGCAGATCCTCGGCGGGGTGCTCGGGGGCGTCGTCCGGCCACCACACGACCACCGGGGCGTCCGGCAGCAGCAGGGGCAGGACGACGGAGTGGGCGTGGTGGGCGAGTTCGCCGTGCAGCCGCAGCAGCACCGTCTCACCCGTGCCGGTCTCGCCGCCGACCCGCACCTCGGCGTCCAGCCGGGCCGTCTTCCGGTCGCGCGGCGAACGCCCGGGCCGCTTGATGACGACGAGGATGCGGGAGGGGTGCTCCCGGGACGCGTCGCTCGCGGCCTTCAGGGCGTCGTAGTGGTTCCCCTCGTCGGTGACGATGACGAGGGTCAGCACCATGCCGACGGCCGGGGAACCTATGGCCCGGCGCGCCTTGACCAGGGAGGCGTTGATCTGGCTGGAGTTGGTCTCCGTGAGATCGATCTTCATGGCCTGCGCCAGGACCTTCCGTCGCGTGCGAGCATCTCGTCGGCCGCCTTCGGCCCCCAGGTACCGGCGGTGTACTGCTCCGGCCTGCCGTGCTTGTCCCAGTGCTCCTCGACGGGATCCAGGATGCGCCAGGACTCCTCCACCTCCTGGTGGCGGGGGAAGAGGTTGGCGTCACCGAGGAGCACGTCGAGCAGCAGCCGCTCGTACGCCTCCGGGCTGGACTCGGTGAAGGACTCGCCGTAGGCGAAGTCCATCGTCACGTCCCGGATCTCCATGGACGTGCCGGGCACCTTGGAGCCGAACCTGATGGTGATCCCCTCGTCCGGCTGCACCCGGATGACCAGGGCGTTCTCGCCCAGCTCCTGGGTGTCGGAGGTGTTGAAGGGGGAGTGCGGGGCGCGCTGGAAGACCACCGCGATCTCGGTGACCCGCCGGCCGAGGCGCTTGCCGGTGCGCAGATAGAACGGGACGCCCGCCCAGCGGCGGTTGTCGATCTCCAGCTTGAGCGCGGCGTAGGTGTCGGTCCGCGAGTCGGGGCTGATGCCCTCCTCCTCGAGGTACCCGAGCACCTCCACACCGCCCTGCCAGCCGTGGGCGTACTGCCCGCGCACCGTGTTCCCGTCCAGGTCCCGGGGCAGCTTGACGGCCTTGAGGACCTTCAGCTTCTCGGTGACCAGCGCCTTGGCCTCGAAGGAGGAGGGCTCCTCCATCGCGGTCAGCGCCAGCAGCTGGAGCAGGTGGTTCTGGATCACGTCACGGGCGGCGCCGATGCCGTCGTAGTAGCCGGCGCGGCCGCCGATGCCGATGTCCTCGGCCATCGTGATCTGCACATGGTCGACGTAACTGCGGTTCCAGACGGGCTCGAACATCGTGTTGGCGAAGCGCAGCGCCAGGATGTTCTGGACCGTCTCCTTGCCCAGGTAGTGGTCGATCCGGAAGACGTCGGAGGGCCGGAACACCTGGTGGACGACCTGGTTCAGCTCCTGGGCACTCGCCAGGTCGTGGCCGAAGGGCTTCTCGATGACGGCACGCCGCCAGGAGTCGCCCGACCCCTCCGAGAGGCCGTGGGTCTTGAGCTGCTGGACGACGGTGGGGAAGAACTTCGGCGGTACGGACAGGTAGAAGGCGAAGTTGCCGCCGGTGCCCCGGGCCTTGTCCAGCTCTTCTATCGTCGTCCGGAGCCGCTCGAAGGCCGCGTCGTCGGAGAACTGGCCGGGCACGAAGCGGAAGCCCTCGGCGAGCTGCTGCCAGACCTCCTCGCGGAACGGGGTCCTGGCGTGCTCCTTGACCGCGTCGTGCACGACCTTCGCGAAGTCCTCGTCGGCCCAGTCACGGCGGGCGAAGCCGACGAGGGAGAAGCCCGGAGGCAGCAACCCGCGATTGGCCAGGTCGTAGACCGCGGGCATCAGCTTCTTACGGGACAGGTCGCCCGTGACCCCGAAGATGACCAGGCCGGACGGCCCCGCGATCCGCGGGAGCCGCCGGTCCTTCGGGTCGCGCAGCGGGTTGCCGCTGGTCAATTCACGCCTCCGCGGGAGCGAGGCGCGACAGCTCCGCCTCGGTGGACTTCAGCAGGTCGTTCCAGGACGCCTCGAACTTCTCGACCCCTTCGTCCTCCAGGAGCTGGACGACCTCGTCGTAGCCGATGCCCAGCTCCGCGAGCGCCGCGATGTCGGCGCGGGCCTGGTCGTAGGTGCCGCGCACCGCGTCGCCCCGGATCTCGCCGTGGTCGGCGACCGCGTCGAGGGTGGCCTCCGGCATGGTGTTGACGGTGCCGGGGGCGACCAGGTCCTCCACGTACAGCGTGTCCTTGTACGCCTTGTCCTTCACGCCGGTGGAGGCCCACAGCGGGCGCTGACGGTTGGCGCCGGACTTCTCCAGGGCCTGCCAGCGGGCGGAGGAGAAGACCTCCTCGTAGGCCTCGTAGGCGAGGCGGGCGTTGGCGACGGCTGCCTTGCCGCGGAGCGCCTTGGCCTCCGGGGTGCCCTGGGCGTCCAGTCGCTTGTCGATCTCGGTGTCCACGCGGGAGACGAAGAACGACGCGACCGACTCGATCGTGGAGATGTCCAGGCCCGCGGCGTCGGCCTTCTCCAGGCCGGACAGGTAGGCGTCCATGACCTCGCGGTAGCGCTCGAGGGAGAAGATCAGCGTGACATTGACGCTGATGCCCTTGGCGATCGTCTCGGTGATCGCCGGGAGCCCCGCCTTGGTCGCCGGGATCTTGATGAACGTGTTCGGCCGGTCGACCAGCCAGGCGAGCTGCTTGGCCTCGGCGACGGTGGCCCGGGTGTTGTGCGCCAGGCGCGGGTCGACCTCGATGGAGACCCGGCCGTCCCGCCCGCCGGTCGCGTCGAAGACCGGGCGCAGCACGTCGGCGGCGTCCCGGACGTCCGCCGTCGTGATCATGCGCAGGGCTTCCTCGACGGTGAGCCTGCGGGCCGCGAGGTCGGCGAGCTGCGTCTCGTAGCCGTCCCCGCCGGAGATCGCCTTCTGGAAGATCGACGGGTTGGTGGTCACGCCGACCACGTGCTGCTGGTCGATCAGCTCGGCCAGGTTCCCGGACGTGATGCGCTGGCGCGACAGGTCGTCCAGCCAGATCGCCACGCCCTCGTCGGAGAGGCGCTTGAGTGCGTCTGCCATGAGAAATGCATCTCCTACTTGTCGTATACGAGCGTCAGCGACCGGAGGCGGCCAGAGATTCCCGGGCCGCCGCCTCCACGGCGTCCGCGGTGAGACCGAACTCGCGGAACAGCACCTTGTAGTCGGCGGAGGCCCCGAAGTGCTCCAGGGAGACGATCCGCCCGGCATCGCCGACGTAGCGGTGCCAGGTCAGCCCGATCCCTGCCTCGACGGCGACGCGCGCCGTGACGGACGGAGGAAGCACCCTGTCGCGGTACCCCTGGTCCTGCTCCTCGAACCACTCGACGGACGGCATCGAGACGACCCGGGTCGGCACGCCTGTGGCCTGCAGCTTCTCGCGCGCCTTGACGGCGAGCTGCACCTCGGAGCCGGTCGCGACGATGATCACCTCGGCGGCGCCGCCGTCGGCCTCCAGCAGCACGTAACCGCCCTTGGCGGCGTCCTCGTTGAACTCGTACGTCGGCACGTTCTGCCGGGTCAGGGCCAGGCCGTGCGGGGCCGGCTTGGCCTTGTGCCGGCGCATGATCTCGCGCCAGGCGATCGCCGTCTCGTTGGCGTCGGCGGGGCGGACCATGTTCAGGCCCGGGATCGCGCGGAGGGCGGCCAGGTGCTCGACCGGCTGGTGCGTCGGGCCGTCCTCGCCGAGACCGATGGAGTCGTGCGTCCACACGTAGGTGACGGGGAGCTCCATGAGAGCGGCGAGCCGCACCGCCGGGCGCATGTAGTCGGAGAAGACGAGGAACGTGCCGCCGTAGATACGGGTGTTGCCGTGCAGCGCCACGCCGTTCATCGTCGAGCCCATGGCGTGCTCGCGGATGCCGAAGTGCACGGTCCTGCCGTACGGGCTCGCCTCCGGAAGCGGGTTGTCCGCGGGCAGGAAGGACGACGAGGCGTCGATGGTGGTGTTGTTGGAGCCGGCCAGGTCGGCGGAGCCGCCCCACAGCTCGGGGATCACACCGCCCAGGGCCTTCAGCACCTCGCCGGACGCCTTACGGGTCGCGACGTCCTTGCCGGCCTCGAAGACCGGCACCTTGTGCTCCCAGCCCTCGGGCAGTTCGCCCGCGGCGATGCGGTCGAACTCGGCGGCGCGCTGCGGGTTGGCGGAACGCCAGTCCTGGAACCGCTTGTCCCAGGCGGACCGGACGTCGCGGCCGCGGTCGACCGCGGTGCGGACGTGCGCGAAGACGTCCTCGTCGACCTGGAAGTCCTGCTCCGGGTCGAAGCCGAGGACGCGCTTGGTTGCGGCGACCTCCTCGGCGCCCAGCGCCGAGCCGTGGGAGGCCTCGGTGTTCTGCGCGTTCGGGGCCGGCCAGGCGATGATCGTGCGGGCCGCGATCATCGAGGGGCGCTCGGTCTCGTCCTGCGCCGCCTTGAGCGCCGCGTGCAGCGCCTGGACGTCGAAGTCGCCGGACGGGTCCTGCTCGATGCGCTGGACGTGCCAGCCGTACGCCTCGTACCGCTGCAGCACGTCCTCGGAGAGCGCGGTGGCCGTGTCGCCCTCGATGGAGATGTGGTTGTCGTCGTAGAGGGCGACGATGTTGCCGAGCTTCTGGTGGCCGGCCAGCGAGCTGGCCTCCGCCGAGATGCCCTCCTCCAGGTCGCCGTCGGAGACGATGGCCCAGATGGTGTGGTCGAACGGAGAGGTGCCCTCGGGCGCGTCCGGGTCGAACAGCCCGCGCTCGTAACGGGCGGCCATCGCCATGCCCACCGCGTTGGCGATGCCCTGCCCGAGCGGGCCGGTCGTGGTCTCCACGCCGGCCGTGTGCCCGAACTCCGGGTGCCCGGGGGTCTTGCTGCCCCAGGTGCGGAACGCCTTGAGGTCGTCGAGCTCGAGGCCGTAACCGGCCATGTAGAGCTGGATGTAGAGGGTCAGGCTGCTGTGACCGGGGGAGAGGACGAACCGGTCGCGGCCCGTCCACTGCGGGTCGGACGGGTCGTGCCGCATCAGCTTCTGGAAGAGCATGTACGCGGCCGGAGCGAGGCTCATGGCCGTGCCCGGGTGGCCGTTACCGACCTTCTGCACTGCATCCATGGCCAGGACGCGAACGGTATCGACGGAACGCCGGTCCAGATCGGTCCACTCGAGGTCTGTTGTGGTCGGCTTCGTGCTCACCCTGAGTCAGGGCTCCTCTCCACATGTCAATGCCGGTGACGCTCTGCACACCGGACGCCGTCGAGCCTACCCTTGGCCCCTCTCCGTACCGTTCCGGGCGCCGGGGCGCCGTACGGGCGGGGACCAGGGCGGAGGAGAGGCCGGTCAACACGACCGACCCCCGCGGCGGACGGCGTATCCGCTACGTCTAGAGTGGCGTGGTACGCGCAAGTCGTATCCGGCCTCACGGTCCGGTGCTTGCTGGTCTGTGCCCGCGGCGCGAGCCGCTGAGGCCGCTTTACAGGGGTGTGCGTGACGGCCGTCGATTCCCGTCCTTCGGGTGGGGGTACCTCCCATGCCCGCGGGGCCATGGGGGCGCTCGCGGAAGTTCCCGGTCACCGGCCGTTCGGGGCCCGTGTCATGGGCTTCGTCGCCCTGACCAAGCCGCGCATCATCGAACTGCTCCTGATCACCACGGTTCCGGTGATGTTCCTCGCCGAGCAGGGCGTTCCCGATCTGTGGCTGGTGATCGCCACCTGCATCGGCGGCTACCTCTCCGCGGGCGGCGCGAACGCGCTCAACATGTACATCGACCGCGACATCGACGCGTTGATGGACCGCACATCCCAGCGCCCGCTGGTGACCGGCATGGTCTCGCCGCGCGAGTGCCTGGCCTTCGGTGTCGCGCTGGCCGTGATCTCCACCGCCTGGCTCGGGGTCCTCGTCAACTGGCTCTCCGCGGCGCTCGCCCTGGCGGCCCTGCTCTTCTACGTCGTCGTCTACACGATGTGGCTCAAGCGCCGTACCGCGCAGAACATCGTCTGGGGCGGTATCGCGGGCTGCATGCCGGTCTTCATCGGCTGGTCCGCGGTCACCGACTCCGTCTCCTGGGCCGGGCTGGTGCTCTTCCTCGTCATGTTCTTCTGGACGCCGCCGCACTACTGGCCGCTGTCCATGAAGGTCAAGGACGACTACGCGCGCGTGGGCGTGCCCATGCTCCCCGTGGTCGCCTCCAACCTCGTGGTCGCCCGCCAGATCGTGATCTACAGCTGGGTGATGGTGGCCGTCTCCCTGGCGCTGTGGCCGCTGGGTTACGTCGGCTGGTTCTACCCCGTCGTCGCGGTTCTGGCCGGTGCCTGGTGGCTGCGTGAGGCTCACGCCCTGCGCTCCCGCGCCAAGGCCGGGGTCACGGGAGCGAAGCTCAAGGAGATGCGGCTCTTCCACTGGTCCATCACCTATGTATCGATCCTGTTCGTGGCCATCGCGGTCGACCCCTTCCTGCGCTAGTACCCGGCCCCCGCGGGCAGTTCCCCGGCCCGCCGCCAAACGTCGCCTGTGAATTCGAGGGGCGCTCTCTCTCAACGCAGTACTGGCGAGTAGCATTCAGTCATGGCAGAGAAGGCAGAGACAGAAGCCAAGGTGGACGGCGCCGGGCTCGACGCCCGCGCCGAGCGCGCGGCCGCCCGCCTGGCCAAGCAGATCCAGCGGTTCGCCCGCAGCCACGGCGGCAGCGCCGACGGCTCGCTCGAGTACATCGGGCAGATGGGCACCCGCATCGTCCTGGTCGGTGAGGACGGCACCTGGGGCGACCTGGTGGCCGGCGATCACGCGACCGCGCAGCGCGCCGCCGAGAAGGCCGGCGTCACGCTCCACGACGCCTTCGACGGGGACCTGGCGGCCAAGGTGCGCACCGGCCCGTACGAGTGGTCGCGCATGGCAGGCATGCAGGTCGGGGGCGTCAGCAACACCTGAGGCACGGCCCGCCCGTTAGACGGTACGACGGTACCGACGACGAGGGCGGGCCCTGTGATCGAATTGCCACTGCTGGTGGACCAGCACTGCCATGGTGTGTTCCGGACGGAGCTGGGGCTCGGCACCTTCGAGGCGTGCCTGAGCCGGTCCGCCTCGCCCGCCGCCCCCGGCACCACCTTCTTCGACACCCGGACGGGCTTCGCCGTACGCCGCTGGTGCCCGCCGCTGCTCGGGCTCGAGCCGCACTGCCCGCCCACGACGTACCTGGCACGCCGCCGGGAACTGGGCGTGCTGGAGGCCGGGCGGCGGCTGCTGCGCTCGACCGGTATCGGCACGTATCTGGTCGACACCGGACCGGCGGGCGATCTCACCCACCCCGCGGAACTGGCTGCCGCGGGGTGGGCCGGCGCCCACGAGATCGTGCGCCTCGAACTCCTCGCGGAGCAGGTCGCCGACACCTCGGGCACGGCCGACGGCTTCATGGCCAACCTCGCCGAGGCGGTGCACGGCGCGGCCCAGTCGGCCGTCGCCTTCACCTCCGTCGCTGCTGGCCGCCACGGCCTCGCGCTCGCCCCCGAACCGCCGGGACCCGCCGAGGTCTCCCGTGCCGCCGGTGCGTGGCTGGCGGGGCGGAGGCGCGAGCGACGGGCGGCGGGCTCGCTCACGGTGCTCGCCCGCCCGGACAGCGCGTCCCCGGACACGCTGCGGGACGGCGGGAGCCTGACCGATCCGGTCCTGCTGCGCCATCTGCTCTGGACGGCGGTGGCGACGGGGCTGCCGCTCCAACTGCACGGCGGCGCGGGCGACATCGGGCTGTGCGGCTGCCGTACGGACCCGTCGGGACTCACCGCCTTCGTGGCGGCCACCGCCGGGCTGGGCACGGACCTGATCCTCCTGCACGAGTACCCGTACCACCGTCAGGCGGCCCGGCTGGCGGATGCCTTCGCACATGTCTACGCCGACCTCGGGCCGGCGCTCCGCACCGGGCCGGGCGCGCGGACCGTCCTCGGCGACGCCCTGGAGCTGGCGCCTTTCGGGAAGCTGCTCTTCTCCACGGGCGGGCTCGGGCTGCCGGAGCTGCATGTGGTCGGGGCCCGGCTCTTCCAGGAGGCGCTGAGGCGGCTGCTGTCGGAGTGGGTGTCCGAGGGCGCCTGGTCGCGGAGCGACGCGCGGCGGGTGGCCGGGCTGATCGCCGCCGGCAACGCCCGGCGGGTGTACGGGCTGCCCGATCCCTCGTACGGCACGCAGGGCTCTCTCGGCTCTCCCTCCCTCGGCTCGGAGGGTGCGGGGCGTGCGTACGGTTCGTACGTTTCGGACGGAGCCGGGCGCGGATACGGCTCGGTGGGCGCCGACCGCGCGTACGGCTCGGACGGTGCCGGGCGTACGTACGGTTCCTGGACCTCGGACGGGGCCGGGTGGGCGTACGCCTCAGACGGCGGCCGGAACGGCTGAGTCCTCCGGTGCGGGGTCCGGGACGCCGGGCTCGGCGACCGGCCGTTCGCGCAGCGACAGCAGCACGCGCAGCACGGCGATCCAGACCAGGCATGACCCCAGCATGTGGGCGGCGACCAGGACCTCGGGCAGCTCGGTGAAGTACTGGACGTAGCCGATCACGCCCTGGGAGAGCAGGACCAGGGTCAGGTCGCGGGTGCGGGCGCGAGGCACATCCGGGGCGTCGACCGCCTTGAGGACGAACCAGAGGGCCACGGTGAGGGCCACCACGATCCACGCGAGATCGGCGTGGACCTGGGCGATGAGTGTCCAGTCGATCCCGACGCGCGGCACGTCGCTCGAGTCGCCCGCGTGCGGGCCCGCGCCCGTCACCAGCGTGCCGACGGCGACCAGCGCGCCGGTCACGGCGACGAGCACCCAGGCGAGCTGCTTGACCGCGCGGCCCACGAACGGACGCGGGGCGCCGTCGCCCTCCCCGGTCCGGTGCCAGGTCAGCAGCGCGACCGAGATCAGGGCGGTGGAGAGCAGGAAGTGCGCCGCGACGGTGTACGGGTTGAGGCCGGTGAGCACCGTGATGCCGCCCAGGACGGCGTTGCCCATGACGACCCAGAACTGGGCCCAGCCGAGCCGGGTCAGGCTCCTGCGGCGGGGCTTGACCGCGCGGGCCGCGATGATCGCCCCGCCGACGGCCGCGCACAGCACGTACGTCAGCATGCGGTTGCCGAACTCGATGACCCCGTGGATGCCCATCTCCCGCGTCGTGGTGAGGCTTTCCTCGGTGCAGGACGGCCAGGTCGGGCACCCCAGGCCGGAGCCGGTGAGGCGCACGGCGCCACCGGTGATCACGATGGCCACGCTCATGACGAGCGCGGCGAGGGCAGCGCGCCGGAGCGTCCGGAGGGACGGGGTCCAGCGCTGGGCGATGAAGGCGAGGGGATTCCGCGCGGCTTCGAGCAACTTCGGCACGCGCCTATCGTAGGCGGGCGCTTGTGCACGACTTCACAACCCCCCCTCGTTACACGTGGGAGGGGCCGGCAGGTGGGGGTCGGGCGCCCGTGCCACTCCGGGAGGGCGAGCGTGATGCCGGGACGGAGCGGTGTCACTCCGGAGATGACGAGACGTCACTCGTGGAGTGAGGGGAATCGTCACTCGCGTGGTGACGGGCGGGTCGACCTCGTGGTGACGGAAGCCGTCAACCCTGCCGTGACGGAAGCCGTCAACTCTGCCGTGACGGAAGCCGTCAACCTCGCAGTGACGCACGCCGTCAACTCCGCGGTGACGGGAGCCGTCACTCTTGCGGTGACGGAGTCCTCGCCCCGGCGGAGACGGAGGCCGTCACTCCCAGCGGAAGAAGCGCGCCGCGGCACCCAGGCTCACGGCCGCCCACCCGGCGAGCACACCCAGGTCGCCCCACGGCACCCCGGCGCCCTGCTGGAGTACGTCCCTCAGTCCGTCGGACAGGGCCGAGATGGGCAGGAGCTGCAGCACGGTCTGTGCGCCCTCGGGGAACTTCTCCAGCGGCACGATCACCCCGCCGCACACCAGCAGGAGCAGGAAGACCAGATTGGCCGCGGCGAGGGTGGCCTCCGCCCGGAGCGTGCCTGCCATGAGGAGGCCGAGGCCCGAGAACGCCGCCGTGCCGAGCACGAGCAGCAGCACGACCGCGAGCGGATTGCCGTGCGGGGACCAGCCGAGCGCGAAGGCGACCAGGGTGAGCAGCACGATCTGCAGGATCTCGGTGACCAGCACCGATCCCGTCTTGGCGGTCATCAGCGCCCAGCGGGGGAGCGGCGAGGCACCCAGCCGCTTCAGGACGCCGTAGCGCCGCTCGAAGCCGGTCGAGATGGCCTGCCCGGTGAAGGCCGTGGACATCACGGCGAGCGCGAGGACCCCGGGCGTGAGGAAGTCCACGGCCGCGCCGTCACCGGTGTCGACGACATCGACCGTGCTGAACAGGGTCAGGAGCAGCGTCGGGATCACCACGGTGAGCAGGAGCTGCTCGCCGTGGCGCAGCAGCATCCGGGTCTCCAGCGCCGTCTGCGCCGCGATCATGCGGCCCAGCGGAGCCCGTCCCGGCTTCGGGGTGAAGGTCCCCGCTCCGGCGGCCGTGCCGGTGGCGGTCATACGCGCAGCTCCTTGCCGGTCAGCTCCAGGAAGACGTCCTCGAGGGTGTGCCGCTCCACGGAGATCCGCTCGGGCATCACCCCGTGCTGCGCGCACCAGGTGGTGACGGTGGCCAGCAGCTGCGGGTCGACCTCGCCGGTGACGCGGTACGTGCCCGGGGTCAGCTCGACCGCCGTGGTCTCGGGCGGCAGTGCCTTCAGGAGCGTGGACAGGTCGAGGGCGGGGCGGCCGGTGAAGCGCAGCGTGTTCTCCGCGCCGCCCCGGCACAGCTCCTCCGGGCTGCCCTGGGCCACGACCCTGCCGCCGTCGATGATGGCGACGTCGTCCGAGAGCTGTTCGGCCTCGTCCATGGCGTGGGTCGTCAGCACGACGGTGACGCCGTCAGTGCGCAGCTCGCGCACCAGGTCCCAGGTGGCGCGCCGCGCCTGCGGGTCGAGCCCGGCCGTCGGCTCGTCCAGGAAGACCAGCTCGGGCCGTCCGACCACGGCCATGGCGAGCGCCAGCCGCTGCTGCTGGCCGCCGGAGAGCCGCCGGTAGGGCGTACGCCCGCAGGAGCCGAGGCCCAGGCGCTCGATGAGCGGGTCGACGTCGACGGGGTGCGCGTGCAGCCTGGCCGTGTGGCGCAGCATCTCCTCCGCGCGGGCCCCCGGGTAGACCCCGCCGGACTGCAGCATCACTCCGATGCGGGAACGGAGGGCGGCCGAATCCGAGACCGGGTCGAGGCCCAGGACTCGGACGCTCCCGGCGTCCGGTCTGCGGTAGCCCTCGCAGGTCTCGACGGTGGTGGTCTTGCCGGCTCCGTTGGGGCCGAGGACCGCCGTGACCGTGCCCGCCCCGACGGCGAGATCGAGGCCGTCCACCGCGGTCTTCCGGCCGTACCGCTTGACCAGACCCTGGACCTGGACGACGGGGTCGCTTCGCATGCCCGGCAGTGTACGAAGCGCCGTCGGGCGCGCGGACTTCAGGGGCCGGAGCCGGCCGTTCCTCCGGTGGCGTCCCCGCCCCGGCCTCGCCGTTTAGGTAACCCTAAGTGACCGAGCCCACCCCTTGGCGTACGGATCATCGCTTGTCGCGACCCGGGGAATTACGCAACAATGGCGTTGTGAAATACGTGAGCGAGGCGCAGAAGGCCGCGGCGGTCGAGGCGACCGCCGCCTCGGGCGTGCCCGCTTCCGCCGCCTCGTTCGGCGACGAAGGCCAGAGCAGCACCCGGAACCGCGTGGCCCGGTCGATCCTCGACCACGGCCCGTCCACCGCCGCCGAGCTCGCGCTGCGGCTCGAGCTGACGCAGGCCGCGGTCCGCCGCCATCTCGACTCACTGCTCACCGACGGCGTCGTCGAGCCCCGCGAGCAGCGGGTCTACGGCTCGCGCGGCCGCGGCCGCCCCGCCAAGGTGTTCGCCTTGACCGACTGCGGCCGGGACGCCTTCGAGCAGGCCTACGACCACCTCGCCGCCGACGCCCTGCGCTGGATCGCCGAGGCGGCCGGCGGGGGCGAGGAGGGCGACGCCGCGGTCGCGGCCTTCGCCCGTGCCCGCTTCGCCGCCCAGGCCGAGACCTACCGCGAGGCCCTCGAGGGCGCTGCCCCCGAGGACCGCACCGAGGCGCTGGCGAGGGCGCTGACGGCCGACGGGTACGCTGCCACGGCGCGCAGCGCACCGGTCGGTGAACAGCTCTGCCAGCACCATTGCCCGGTCGCTCATGTCGCCGAGCAGTTCCCGCAACTGTGCGAGGCGGAGACCGAGGTCTTCTCCCGCCTGCTCGGCACGCATGTGCAGCGACTGGCCACGATCGCCCATGGTGACGGGGTCTGCACGACCTTCGTCCCGAAGGCGGGCCACGGCCCGGAGCCACCGGGCAACCGCACCACCACCAAGACCGCCACAGCATCTGCAAGCACGGCCGGGAGGAACCCCGCATGACTCTCCCCACGGAGACTGCCCACCCCGAACTCGAGGGTCTGGGCAATTACGAGTACGGCTGGGCCGACTCCGACGTCGCCGGCGCTTCCGCGAAGCGCGGTCTGTCGGAGGAGGTCGTCCGCGACATCTCCGCGAAGAAGTCAGAGCCCGAGTGGATGCTCAAGCTGCGTCTGAAGGGGCTGCGTCTCTTCGGCAAGAAGCCCATGCCGAACTGGGGCTCGGACCTGTCGGGGATCGACTTCGACAACATCAAGTACTTCGTGCGCTCCACCGAGAAGCAGGCCGCTTCCTGGGAGGACCTGCCCGAGGACATCAAGAACACGTACGACAAGCTGGGCATCCCCGAGGCCGAGAAGCAGCGCCTCGTCGCCGGTGTCGCGGCGCAGTACGAGTCCGAGGTCGTCTACCACCAGATCCGTGAGGACCTGGAGGAGAAGGGCGTCCTGTTCCTCGACACGGACACCGCGCTCAAGGAGCACCCGGAGCTCTTCAAGGAGTACTTCGGGACCGTCATCCCGGCGGGTGACAACAAGTTCGCCTCGCTGAACACCGCGGTGTGGTCCGGCGGCTCGTTCATCTACGTGCCGAAGGGTGTGCACGTCGACATCCCGCTCCAGGCCTACTTCCGGATCAACACCGAGAACATGGGCCAGTTCGAGCGGACGCTGATCATCGTCGACGAGGACGCCTACGTCCACTACGTCGAGGGCTGCACCGCGCCGATCTACCAGTCGGACTCGCTGCACTCCGCGGTCGTCGAGATCATCGTCAAGAAGGGCGCCCGCTGCCGGTACACGACCATCCAGAACTGGTCGAACAACGTCTACAACCTGGTCACCAAGCGCGCCGTGGCCTACGAGGGCGCGACCATGGAGTGGGTCGACGGCAACATCGGCTCCAAGGTCACCATGAAGTACCCGGCCGTCTACCTGATGGGCGAGCACGCCAAGGGCGAGACCCTGTCCATCGCCTTCGCGGGCGAGGGCCAGCACCAGGACGCCGGCGCCAAGATGGTCCACATGGCCCCGAACACCTCGTCCAACATCGTCTCCAAGTCGGTGGCGCGGAACGGCGGGCGTACGTCCTACCGCGGCCTGATCGAGATCGGTGAGGGCGCCGAGGGTTCGAAGTCCAACGTCCTCTGCGACGCGCTGCTGGTCGACACGGTCTCCCGCTCGGACACCTACCCGTACGTGGACGTCCGCGAGGACGACGTGTCCATGGGTCACGAGGCGACCGTCTCCAAGGTCAGCGACGACCAGATCTTCTACCTGATGAGTCGTGGGCTGTCCGAGGACGAGGCCATGGCGATGATCGTGCGCGGCTTCGTCGAGCCGATCGCGCGTGAGCTGCCCATGGAGTACGCGCTGGAGCTCAACCGGCTGATCGAGCTGCAGATGGAGGGCGCGGTCGGCTGATGCCCCCCGCCCGTCCCCGAAGCAGCACTGTTTTCTGACGTTATGAGAGAGAGCACGACGACAGCTATGGCTGAGCCTGAGAACTCCCCAGCGGCGGGTGCCACCACCACCGGATCGATCGCGGTGGCGGGCGAGTCCACCATCGCCACCCGGATGAGTGCCCCGCCGTCCTTCGACGTCGCGGACTTCCCGGTCCCGCACGGCCGCGAGGAGGAGTGGCGCTTCACGCCGCTCGAGCGGCTGAAGGGCCTGCACGACGGCACCGCGGTCGCCGACGGCGGCGGGGTCAAGGTCGACGTCACCGCGCCCGAGGGCGTCACGGTCGAGACCGTGGGCCGTGACGACGCCCGCGTGGGCAAGGCCGGCAAGCCCGTCGACCGGGTCGCCGCGCAGGCGTTCTCCGGCTTCGAGAAGGCCTCGGTCGTCTCGGTGCCCAAGGAGGCCGTGCTGACCGAGCCGGTACGCATCACCGTGCACGGCGAGGGCGGCACCGCCTTCGGGCACCAGGTCATCGAGCTGGGAGCCTTCGCCGAGGCCGTCGTCGTGATCGACCACACCGGTGACGCGGTGCTCGCCGCCAACGTCGAGTACCACCTCGGTGACGGCGCCAAGCTGACCGTCGTCTCCGTCCAGGACTGGGACGACACCGCGGTCCACGCCGGGCAGCACACCGCCCTCGTCGGCCGGGACGCCACCTTCAAGTCCGTCGTGGTCACCTTCGGCGGCGACGTCGTCCGCCTGCACCCCCGCGTGCGCTACGTGGGCCCCGGCGCCGAGGCGGAGCTGTACGGCCTGTACTTCACCGACAACGGCCAGCACCAGGAGCACCGGCTGTTCGTCGACCACGAGGCCCCCAACTGCCGCAGCAACGTCGCCTACAAGGGCGCGCTGCAGGGCAAGGACGCGCACGCCGTGTGGATCGGCGACGTGCTGATCCGCGCGTCCGCCACCGGCACGGACACCTACGAGCTCAACCGCAACCTCGTCCTCACGGACGGCGCCCGCGTCGACTCGGTCCCCAACCTGGAGATCGAGACCGGCGAGATCGTCGGTGCCGGCCACGCCTCGGCGACCGGCCGCTTCGAGGACGAGCAGCTCTTCTACCTGATGTCCCGTGGCATCCCCGCAGAGGAGGCCCGCCGTCTGGTGGTCCGCGGCTTCTTCGCCGAGCTCGTCCAGCAGATCGGCCTGCCGGACGTCGAGGAGCGCCTGATCGCGAAGATCGAGGCCGAGCTGGAGGCGTCCGTCGCATGAGCGTCGAAGGCTTCGTCCGCGCCTGCGCGCTGAGTGAGCTGGAGGAGGACATGCCCCGGCGTGTCGAGCTCGACGGTGTGCCGGTCTCGGTCGTCAGCACCGAAGGTGAGGTGTTCGCGATCCACGACATCTGCTCGCACGCGAACGTGTCGCTCTCGGAGGGCGAGGTCGACGACTGCACCATCGAGTGCTGGCTGCACGGCTCGCGCTTCGACCTGCGGTCCGGCAAACCGTCCGGCCTGCCCGCGACGCGCCCTGTCCCCGTATACCCCGTAAAGATCGAAGGGGACGACGTGCTCGTCTCCGTCACCCAGGAGTCCTGAGGCACCCATGGCAACGCTTGAGATCCACGACCTGCACGTCTCCGTCGAGGCCGAGAACGGCCCCCGCGAGATCCTGCGCGGCGTCGACCTGACCGTGAAGCAGGGCGAGACGCACGCCATCATGGGCCCGAACGGCTCCGGCAAGTCCACCCTGGCCTACTCCCTCGCGGGCCACCCGAAGTACACGGTCACCGGCGGCACCGTCACCCTCGACGGCGAGGACGTCCTGGAGATGTCCGTCGACGAGCGCGCGCGGGCCGGCGTCTTCCTCGCCATGCAGTACCCGGTCGAGGTCCCCGGCGTCTCGGTGAGCAACTTCCTGCGCACCTCCGCGACCGCCATCCGCGGTGAGGCCCCCAAGCTGCGCACCTGGGTCAAGGAGGTCAAGGAGGCCATGCAGCGCCTCAACATCGACCCCTCCTTCGCCGAGCGCAACGTCAACGAGGGCTTCTCCGGCGGTGAGAAGAAGCGCCACGAGATCCTGCAGCTCGAGCTGCTCCGTCCGAACATCGCGATCCTCGACGAGACCGACTCCGGCCTCGACGTCGACGCCCTGCGGATCGTCTCCGAGGGCGTGAACCGGGTGCGGGAGACCGGCGAGGTCGGCACCCTGCTGATCACGCACTACACCCGCATCCTGCGGTACATCAAGCCCGACTACGTCCACGTCTTCGCCAACGGCCGCATCGCCGAGTCCGGTGGCGCGGAGCTCGCGGACAAGCTGGAGGAAGAGGGCTACGAGGCGTACGTGAAGGGTGGCGCATCCGAGTGACAGAGCTGCCGGGCCTCCTCGACACCGAGGCGATCCGCAAGGACTTCCCGATCCTGGACCGCCAGGTCCACGACGGCAGGAAGCTCGTGTACCTGGACAACGCGGCGACCTCCCAGAAGCCGCGCCAGGTCATCGACGCGCTCAGCGCGTACTACGAGCGGTACAACGCCAATGTCCACCGCGGCGTGCACGTGCTCGCGGAGGAGGCCACGGCGGCGTACGAGGGTGCCCGCGACACCGTCGCCTCCTTCATCAACGCGCCGAGCCGCGACGAGGTGATCTTCACCAAGAACGCCTCGGAGTCCCTCAACCTCGTGGCGAACATGCTGGGTTGGGCCGACGAGCCGTACCGCGTCGACGACCGCACCGAGATCGTCATCACGGAGATGGAGCACCACTCCAACATCGTGCCGTGGCAGCTGCTCGCGCAGCGCACGGGCGCGAAGCTGAAGTGGTTCGGCCTCACCGACGAGGGCCGTCTCGATCTGTCGAACATCGACGAGGTCATCACCGAGCGGACGAAGGTCGTCTCGTTCGTCCTCGTCTCCAACATCCTGGGCACGGTCAACCCGGTCGAGAAGATCATCCGGCGGGCCCAGGAGGTCGGCGCGCTCGTCGTCGTCGACGCCTCGCAGGCCGCCCCGCACATGCCGCTCGACGTACAGGCATTGCAGGCCGACTTCGTGGCCTTCACCGGTCACAAGATGTGCGGCCCGACGGGCATCGGCGCGCTGTGGGGCCGTCAGGAACTGCTCGAGGACCTGCCGCCGTTCCTCGGCGGCGGCGAGATGATCGAGACCGTCTCGATGAACTCCTCGACCTATGCCCCGGCTCCGCACAAGTTCGAGGCGGGCACGCCCCCGATCGCGCAGGCGGTCGGGCTCGGCGCGGCCGTGGACTATCTGCGCTCCGTGGGCATGGAGGCGATCCAGGCCCATGAGCACGCGATCACGGGATACGCGGTGGAGCGGCTGCTCCAGGTCCCGGACCTCAAGATCATCGGTCCGGTGACGGCGGAGGACCGCGGCGCCGCGATCTCCTTCACCCTCGGCGACATCCATCCGCACGACGTGGGCCAAGTCCTCGACGAGCTGGGCATCGCGGTACGGGTCGGCCACCACTGCGCCCGCCCCGTCTGTCTGCGGTACGGAATTCCCGCGACCACGCGAGCGTCGTTCTATCTGTACTCCACGCCGGCCGAGGTCGATGCCCTGGTCGACGGCCTGGAGCACGTACGGAACTTCTTCGGGTAAGCGGGTCAGAGGGTAGAGAGGTCGCTCGTGAAGCTGGATTCGATGTACCAGGACGTCATCCTGGACCACTACAAGCACCCGCACGGGCGGGGGCTTCGGGACGGGGACGCCGAGGTGCACCACGTCAATCCGACGTGCGGCGACGAGATCACCCTCCGGGTCCGGTACGACGGAGAGACCATCGCCGATGTGAGCTACGAGAGCCAGGGCTGTTCGATCAGCCAGGCCAGCGCATCGGTGCTCAATGAGCTGCTGGTCGGCAAGAGCCTCCCGGAGGCGCAGAAGATCCAGGAGACCTTCCTGGAGCTGATGCAGTCCCGGGGCAAGATCGAGCCGGACGACGCCATGGAGGAGGTGCTGGAGGACGGTGTCGCATTCGCCGGTGTCTCCAAGTACCCGGCCAGGGTGAAGTGTGCTCTGCTGAGCTGGATGGCATGGAAGGACGCCACCGCCCAGGCCCTGGGCGACGGCGCTGCGAAGGAGACGGTATGAGCGAGACCACCACCAAGCCCGCGAGCGAGGAAGAGGTCCGCGAGGCGATGATGGACGTCGTCGACCCGGAACTCGGCATCGACGTCGTCAACCTGGGACTGGTCTACGGGGTCCACGTCGACGACTCCAACATCGCCACCATCGACATGACGCTCACGTCCGCGGCCTGTCCGCTGACCGACGTCATCGAGGACCAGGCGAAGTCGGCGACCGAGGGCATCGTGAACGAGCTCCGGATCAACTGGGTCTGGATGCCCCCGTGGGGCCCCGACAAGATCACCGACGACGGTCGCGAGCAGCTGAGGGCACTCGGCTTCAACGTCTGACGGACCGGACCCGGCCGGCGCGCGGCGCCGCGGGAGGCGTCCCTGTTCTGCCCCGCCTGGCATGCCCGGCGGGGCAGAGCGCTGTTCAGCCGTCCTGGATGCGGCGGCTAGCCGTCCGAGGGGGACTCGGCGTCCGTGTAGAGGCAGAAGGGGTGACCGGCCGGGTCGAGCATCACCCGGACGTTCTCCTGGGGCTGGTGGCCCGCTTCCCGCGCGCCGAGTCCGAGGGCGTGCGCGACGGCGGCCGGAAGGTCGATCACCTCGAAGTCCAGGTGCATGGTGATCCGTTGGGCGCCCTCCTGGGCGGGCCATACCGGAGGCACGAAGCCTTCGGAGCGTTCGAAGCCGATGTACGCGACGCCTTCCGGAGGCGCGATGGCCGCACCGTCCGCGTCCTCCCTGACGACCTCCCAGCCCACCACCTCGGCGTAGAACCGGGCGAGGGCCCCGGGGTCGGGAGCTTCGACGGTCACACCCCACCAGTCGTGGCGTGACATCCGGGGAAGACCTTGCTGGTGGTCCGCGTGTCCGTGCATGACCCCAGTGTGGCCGTGTCCGCAGCGGTCGGGGAGCCGTGAGCCACGAGCCACGAGCTGTGCGGCGTGAACCGTGAGCCGCAGCCCCGAGAGCCGTGAGTCATGGAGACCGTAGAGGGCGGCTGGGCCAGTTGCGGGTGTTCGCGCCGCCGTCCCGGTGCCCGGAGGCCGTCGCGGGCAGACTGACGGGCATGACCCTTTCGCTGTACCAGATCGCCGTCGACGCACACGATCTGCCGGGGATGGCCCGGTTCTGGTGCCAAGTGCTCGACTGGAAGGTGCTGTTCGAGCACCCCGAGGAGATCGTCATCGGCGCCGGCGACCAGGCCTGGCCCGGGATGGTGTTCCTGCCCGTGCCGGAGGGGAAGTCCGGCAAGAACCGCCTCCACCTCGACCTCAGCCCCGACGACCAGGCGGCCGAGGTCGAGCGCGTGATCGCCCTCGGGGCGCGCCGCGTGGACGTCGGACAGGGCGACGACGTGACCTGGGTGGTCCTCGCCGACCCGGAGGGCAACGAATTCTGCATCCTCCGGCCCAAGACCTCGCTCTCCGCCTGACCACGCTGCCCGATCACGACGCCTGACCATCACACCTGACCACGTCGGCCATAGGTGTGTACGGTCGTACACAGTGGTGTGTACGCTCGTACGCATGATGTGGCTGATGCTGTCCGGCGCGATCCTCGCCGAGGTCCTGGGCACCACCGCGATGAAGTACAGCGACGGGTTCACCCGGCTGTGGCCCTCGCTGGCCACCGCGGCCGGCTACCTCGTCGCCTTCGCGCTCCTCGCCCAGACGCTCAAGACGATGTCGGTCGGGACCGCATACGCCGTCTGGGCCGGTGTCGGGACCGCGGCCATCGCCGCCATCGGCATGATCTTCCTCGGCGAATCGGCGTCCCCGGCGAAGCTCATCGGCATCGGGCTCGTCATCGTCGGCGTCGTCGTCCTCAACCTGGGGGGAGCGACGCACTGATGGCCCGCCGCTACGACCCCGACCGCCGCCGGAGGATCATCGACGCCGCGATCCGGGTGGTGGAACGGCGCGGCCTGGACGGGCTCAGTCACCGCACGGTCGCCGCCGAGGCCGACGTCCCGCTGGGCTCGACCACGTACCACTTCGCCACGCTCGACGATCTGCTCGTCGCGGCCCTCCGGCAGGTCTGCGTGGAGCCCCCGACGGCGGTCGAGGACTGGCGGCGCCACCTGGACGAGGACGGCCCCCTGGCCGACCGGCTCACCGCGCTCCTGGACGAGCTGATGACCGGCGACCGCGGCCGGATGCGGATGGAGTACGAGCTGTACCTGGCGGCCCTGCGCCGTGAGGCCCTGCAGCCGGTGGCCGCCGCCTGGCTCGACGCGGCGGTCGGGCTCCTCCGCGACTACACCCGCGATCCGGCCACCGCCCGCGCCCTGATCGCCTTGATGGACGGGCTGCTGCTCCAACTCCTGCTGACGGGGCGCCCGTTCGACCGGACGGAGGCCCGTGAAGCGCTCGCACGCGTCATAGGCTGAGCGAGGTCGAGCGCGTAAGGCGACGTCCGGCAGCGGCCGTTCGCCACGTTGGTCACCACCGCGCACCGCCCTCACCGCGGGCCTTCCCGGCGGCCCGCGGGTCGCCGGGAACCGCTGCGGCCCCTGCGGGGAACAGGGAGTGACATGGTCACCCCCACCCCTCAGAGACGGAGCACCTGTGACCGGACCACCACCGCCCGACGACGACGCCGCTGTCGTCGCGCAGTCCTGGGAACGGCCCGAGATCTTCGCGCGCCTCTACGACCGGTACGCGCCCGACATCCACCGCTATGCGGCCCGCCGACTCGGGGACGGCGCGGCCGACGACATCACGGCGGAGACCTTTCTCGTCGCGTTCCGCTCCCGCCATCGCTACGACGTCAGCCGGCCCCACGCCCGCCCCTGGCTGTACGGCATAGCCGCGAACCTCATCGGCAAGCACCGCCGCAAGGAGGTACGGGCCCTGCGCGCCCTGGAGCGCACGGGAATCGACCCCGTGGCCGAGTCCTGGGTCGACCGCGCCGACAGCCGTGTGACCGCCGAGGCAGCGCAGGCCGCGCTCGGAGGCGCGCTCGCGCGGCTCTCCGCCGGCGACCGCCATGTGCTGCTGCTCGTGGCCTGGGCCGACCTCAGCTATCAGGAAGTCGCCGAAGCACTCGGCATCCCTGTGGGGACGGTCCGCTCAAGGCTCAGTCGCGCGCGCCGCTCGGTGCGCGCCGCGCTCGGCGGAGACCCCACCCTCGTCAATGAGCCCACGGAGGTGGCGAACAGTGGATGAGATGACCCAGGTACGCGAGTTGCGCGCCGATGTTCCCGTGCCCGACCGCGCCCGCCTCGTCGAAGGGCGGCAGCGGCTGCTCGACGTGTCCGGGAGGGCGCGCCGTGTCCGTACGGTCCGGGGCGACCGGAAGCTTGCGGTGGCCGGTGTGGCCGCGGCGATCATGGTGGTGGCGCTCCTGGCGACCCAGCTCGTCGGCTCCGCGGGACGGACGACCGAGCCCGCCACGCGCACGTACCCGGTCGGCACGGTGAGCGAGGTGCTGGACCGCGCCGCGGACACCATCGAGAAGATGCCGGCGCCCCACCCCCGGGACGGGCAGTGGATCTACAGCAAGCGGATCGACGTCAACCTGACGAACGAGGACACCGGCCCCCGGGAACGCGAGCGCTGGCGGCCGTACGCGGACACCGCGGCGGAGAACGGAGAAGCGGGGAACGACGAGTTCTCCGCACGGGAGATCTTCCGCAAGCTGTCCCGGCTGCCCGACGACCCGGAGGAGGTGCGGAAGGCCGCCGAGGCCTGGTACCCGAAACACGAGGACACGTCCCCGGCCGAGCACGCCTGGACCGCGCTGACCACCCTGGCCCATACGTACCCGATCCAGCCCGAAGGAGTGGCCAAGGCCTATCGGGCGCTCAAGACGGTCGAGGGGATCGACGTCGTGAACCACCTGGTCAAGGACGCCGCCGGCCGGGACGCCATCGCCCTGTACCGCAAGGACGCGAACGCGACCTTCCGCTACGAGACACTCATCGACCCCGACACCTACACCTTCACCGGTTTCCGCGCTGTGGCGGCGCGGGATCACACGGACGAGCCGATGCCGGACGGTGAGCCCGGGGAGAGCTGGAAGAAGGGCGAGGTCGTGATCACGGAGGCCGTGAAGGACCACGCGCTGGTGGAGGAGGACGGGCAGCGGCCGTAGCCCCGTAGCACGGGCCGACCGCCACGCGTACTCCGCCTGCGTCGCCCGGGGTCTGACCGATGAGACCGGTTCGCATCGGCGGCCCCCGGGCGGTTAGGTTTCGAACATGACCGACACGACTGCTTCTCGTACCACCGGCGCTGTCGCCGCCGGCCTCGCCACCGTCGCCGCGGACGGCACCGTACTCGACACGTGGTTCCCGGCTCCGGAGCTCGCCGCCGAGCCGGGTCCGGCCGGGACCGAGCGGCTGAGCGCCGAGCGCGCCGCCGAGCTGCTGGGCGAGTCCGCGCCCAAGGCCCTGGGCCAGGACGCGCGGCGCGGGGTCGAGATCGTCGCCGTACGGACGGTCATCGCGTCCCTGGACGACAAGCCGCTCGACGCCCACGACGCGTACCTGCGGCTGCATCTGCTCAGCCACCGCCTGGTCCGGCCGCACGGCCAGAACCTGGACGGCATCTTCGGCCTGCTGGCCAACGTCGCCTGGACGAACCTGGGCCCGGTGCCCGGCGACCAGGTCGAGACGGTGCGCCTCGCGGCCCGCGCCGACGGCCTGAACCTCAACGTCACCAGCATCGACAAGTTCCCGCGGATGACGGACTACGTGGTCCCGTCCGGCGTGCGCATCGGTGACGCCGACCGCGTGCGGCTCGGCGCCCACCTCGCGTCCGGGACCACGGTCATGCACGAGGGCTTCGTGAACTTCAACGCCGGGACGCTGGGCACCTCCATGGTCGAGGGCCGGATCAGCGCGGGCGTCGTGGTCGGGGACGGCTCCGACATCGGCGGCGGCGCGTCGATCATGGGCACCCTGTCCGGCGGTGGCAAGCAGATCGTCTCCATCGGCGAGCGCTGCCTGCTCGGCGCCGAGGCGGGCATCGGCATCGCGCTCGGCGACGAGTGCATCGTGGAGGCCGGGCTCTACGTGACCGCGGGGACCCGCGTCACCCTCCCGGACGGCAAGGTCGTCAAGGCGCTGGAACTGTCCGGCGCCCACAACCTGCTCTTCCGCCGCAACTCCACGACGGGCACGGTCGAGGTCCTGCAGCGCTCCGGCTCCTGGGGCGGCCTCAACGAGGCGCTCCACAGCCACAACTGACCGGACCGGGCCCGGGCACACGCCCCCCGGTCCGGCCCGGGACACACGCCCCACCGGACCCGGCCCGGAACTCCCGCGTCCCGCACGGCGCACGGAACGGCCCGGCAGGCATCCCCGGACGCCTGCCGGGCCTTCGCCGTCCCGTCGCCGTCCCCGCGGAGGACGGCGGACCACGGACGGCCACGCCGTACGAGGGTCAGTAGCCGGCCACTTCCGGCCAGCGCAGTTCGACACCCGAGGCGCTGATGCGGCCCCGGAAGTCATCGAGGAGACCTGAGGTGTCGCGCACCGCGCCCGGGGGAGCGCCCATCTCGTCGCAGAACGCCACGAGACGGGCCGCGACCTCGCCGACGTTCCACTCGACGGGCGGCATGCGGTAACTGCCGTTGGTGATGTGGGTGGTCCCGATGTTGCGCGCCGCGGGCAGCAGGTTCCGTACACGCACGGGCAGCAGCGCACCCAGGGGAAGTTCGAAGGGACAGCAGGCCACGTCGATGTAGGGGTCGCCCCCGGTGGAGGGGTGCAGGTCGATCCGGTACGAGCCGACGCCCACGCTGTCGGGGTAGGTCACCGCCCCGCGGCTGCCCCGTACGTCGAGGGCGATGTCCTGCTCGACGACCGTGTACTGGGCCTCGATGCGCCGTGACTCGCGGATGTACGGCGCCATGGCGAGGCCGTCCGCGGTGTCGCCGACGACGTCGCCGCGCAGCCGCAGACCGGGCAGGCCGGTGCCGCCGTCCGGCCGGGGCGCCTCGGTCTGCAGCCAGTACAGCAGGCTGAGGGCGAGGTTCCGGGCACGGGCGAGATGGCGCGCGGCCTCGTCCTCGGGCACCTCGAAGACCGGCCCTCCCCAGTAGTCCGACTGCGGCCAGTTCACCAGGGTGATGTCGCCGGCGTACGTGCCGGGCAGGAAGGTGTCCCGGGCCGCGATCCGGCGGAAGGTCCACAGATTGGTGTCGCGGCTGTCGACGCGCTCGTCGGCGTAGTCGGGTCCGATGGCCGCGACATCCCCGGCGGGGTCGGGCACGAAGGTGTGAAGTTGCGGCTTGCGGGTCTTGGGATGCGGGGCGACCCAGCTCAACTGCCCCTCCGGCCAGTCGAGGGCACGGGCGTCGCGGAACTCGGCGTAGCCCGGCGGACGGTCGATCGTGTGGTCCTCGCCCGCGCGGTGGTCCATGGCGAAGCAGACGGACACCGGCTGCATGTTCAGCGGCCGGTCCTCGGCGGAGGCGTGGGGCTCGCCGGTGCGGGCCACCGACTCCGAGCCCGTGACGTACTCGACCCCGCAGAGCGGCAGCAGTTCGCCGGTCTCCGACGCGTCCAGCACCCAGGGCGCCGTGACGGTGACCTTCTCGCCCGTGTCGCCGCCGAGGAATGTGACGGCCTTGACCACGTCGCCGTCCACGTCCGCCGCGACCGGCCGGTGGCGGAGCAGCACGCGCAGCCGGCCGGACGAACGGTGCGGGGCGAGCATGCCCTCCAGCACCGCCAGCGCGACCCGGGGCTCGAAGCACAGCCCACTGACCCATGCGGCTCCCGGGTTGAGCGACCGGCGTTCGCGCGCCTCGGCGGTCAGGGGGTAGTGGGTCCGGTAGTACCTCCGCACCCCGTCACGGAACTGCCGGTAGGTGCGAGTACATCCGAAGGACTCGATCCAGGGGTGCTCGTCCGGTGGTACGGCCTGGCTGGTCAGGACGCCGCCCAGCCAGGCCGTGGGTTCGGTCAGGACGACGTTCCTGCCGAGCCGGGCCGCGGTCAACGCCGCCGCGACGCCGCCCAGTCCGCCGCCGACGACAAGGATCTGCGTGCCGAGTTCCATGGGCTCCCTTTGTCTGTCGTCAACACTGCCGGGGGGCTCCGCACCGTTGTGTGTCCCGTACGGATCCCTGCACCCGGCCGGAGCCGGAGCGGGATGCCCCGTGCCCGGGTGCGGCTCCCTCGGCGGTGCAGCGCGGTGAGGTGCTGTCACCTGCCGGTACGGCCGCACCCGGCCTCGCCATGGTGGCCCGGTGGGTGGGCTGTTTACCATGGCCGGGATGAGCGAGGTTGTGTCCGGAAGTGATGTGCCGGTGGGTCTGCAGCTGGTGCGGACCGCGGTCGGCGAGGTCACCCATCCCTGCCGCGCCACACTCGGACCGCGCCTCCAGAGGCACGTCGAGGTGATGCTCGTCCACTCCGGAGTGATGCACGTCCTCATCGACGACGGCCCCGAGTTCTCCGTACAGGCGGGATCCGCCTGCCTGTTGCTGCCCGGCCGTACGGAGCGGTTCCGCTTCGGCGGGGGGACCGGGTGCCGGCAGACGTGGCTGCGCGGGCTCCCCCGGGGGCTCACCGGGCCGGTACGGGAACGGTTCGACCGCGTGCGCCCGACGCTCCCGCTCTCCTCGGCGCTCGAGTACCTGGCGCGGGAGACGATGGCCGCCGAGCGCTCTCAACTGACGGCACGCGGCGCGCTGCTCGATGCTCTGGCCACCGCCGTCGTATGGCGCTACGTGGCCGAGGCGGAGAGCGATCCTGACCGCTTCCCGGCCGCTCTGGAGCGCGCCCGGCGCCACATCCACCTGCATCCGGACGAGGCGGTGGACCTCGCTGACCTGGCGCGCCTGGCCGGCGTCACCCCGGCTCACCTCATCCGGCTCTTCCGCGAGCACCTGGGGACGACGCCGATGCGCTACCTGTGGGACCGGCGGATCACGCTGGGCGTCGAACTGCTCACCAGCACGGGGCTCCCGGTCGGCGTCGTCGCCGAACGCTGCGGTTTCCGGACGAGCTTCCACTTCGCCCGCCGCGTCAAGCAGGCCACCGGGCTGTCCCCGACCGGGCTGCGGCACGGGAGCTGGACCCCGGGCTGACACCGCCCGCGGTACGACGACGGCCGCGGTACGACGACGGCCGCTGAACGACGACAGCCGCTGAACGACGACGGCCCGGCCGCTCACGACGACGGCCCGGCCGCGCCTTGCGCGCGGCCGGGCCGGATCGGGGTTCAGGCCGTCACGGACGGATCCGCAGCACCTGCGGGTCGTGGTCGCTCGCCTGGTCGGCGAACTCCGCGTTGATGTGGACGATGTCGTAGTCCGCCTTGCGGATGCCCCGGCTGGTCAGCATGTGGTCGAGCACCTGGGAGTTGCCGTTGAACACGTAGCCGTAGCGCTGGTTCTTCGGCAGCCGGGTCACCAGGTCGGTGAGCACACCGCCCTGCGTGAGCGTGTCCAGGGCGGGGGAGAAGTCGAAGTCGTTGAGGTCGCCCGCGACGACGACCCGGGCCTTCGGGTCGAGGTCGAGCAGCGACTTCACCCATCCGTTCACCGCGGTCGCCTGCGCCTGGCGCTGCTTCTCGGACGTGCGGGCCGGAGGCTGGTGGAGGCCCTCCAAGCCCTGGTCGCCGCCCTTGCTGTTGAAGTGGTTGGCGACGACGAAGACCGGCTTGCCCTTGAAGGTGAACTCGGCGGCCAGCGGCTTGCGGCTGTTCTCCCATGCCGCGTCGGCCGGTGCGATGCGGCCCGGGTTGGAGGAGAGCGTGACCTTGCCGTTGTCGTCCTTCACGGGCTTCATGGCGGTGTCGGCGTCGCCGCCCGGCACGTCCTTGAAGGAGACCCGCTCCGGGTTGTAGAGGAAGGCGACGCGGATGTTGCCGCCGGGCTGGCCGCCGTCCTTGTCGTCGGCCGGGTCGATCTGCCGGGCCTCGTACTTCGGGCCACCGGCGGCGGCGATGGCCTCGGTCAGCTTCTTCAGGGTCTCGCCCGCGGAGACGACCTTGTCGTTGGTGGGGCCGTTGTCGTCCTGGACCTCCTCCAAGGCGATGACGTCGGGCGAGGAGAGGTTCGCGACGACGGCCTCGGCGAGGCGCTCGAACTTCGCCGGCTTGTCCTTGGGGGAGAGGTTCTCCACGTTGTAGGTGGCGACGGAGAGTTCGGAGGCGTCGGCCTTCTTCGTCTTCTCGCGCTTCAGGCCCTTGTCCTGGTGCTTGCCCAGCTCGGTGGCCTGCAGCTCGTATCCACCGAACTGGTCGTAGTCCAGCGGGCCCGCGGTGACGCCGTCGAGGCGGTCGCCGACGTTCGCCTTCGGGAACGGGTTCTCGTCGAAGGGCAGCAGCGAGGCGATCTTGACCCGGCCGCCGTTCTGGTCCTTGTACGAGGAGTAGAGCGTGCCGCCGCGCTCGGTGCGGTTGGTGCGCGGCTCGGCCGTCGCCCACAGCTCGTTGAACTCGCTGCTGGCGCCAACCACCTGGGCGTCCGAGAGCTGGGTCCGCATGCCCTCGAGCGACTCGTACCGGTCGAGGGCGTACGAGCGGGGCTTGAGCTTCAGGTCCTCGATGCTGTCGCCGTCGGCACCCGGGGCGTAACGATCCGGCACGGTCGAGGCGTTGAGCTTGAACGCGGCCGGGAGCTTGTTGTCGGAGGAGACGGCCTTGTACTCGGGCTTGGTGATCTGGGTGACCGACTGCAGACCGGCGTCGGCGCCGCCCGGGTAGTACTCGGAGACGGTGCCGGAGACCTGCACGGAGTCGCCGACCTTCACCTCCGGGGTCTTCGCACCCGTGAAGACGAAGATGCCCTCACTCGTCGCCTGGTCGCGGTCCGGCTTCTCGTCCTGGATCCAGAAGCCGCGGGAGGAGCCGAAGGCGCGTATCGCGGTGACGACGCCGGGGACGTCGGTGACCTTCTCGCCCGCGTGCGGGGACACGCGGGTGCTCCCCTGGATGTCGTGGATACGGACCTCCGCGGCGGTCGCGGATCCGGGGACGGCGAGCAGGCCCGCGCCCAGGGCGGCGGCGATCACGGCGGCGACGGTCGCGGGCTTGCGGTAGGGGCTGGGGGGTTTGGAGGGCATCGAATGCTCCGGAATTGAGGGTGACGGAGACGTTCAGGACAAGGTGTTGCGCGTGTGGTGCCGGTGGTGCGGTATGTCGCGAGTTGTTCTACGCGCGTCAATGTCCTGGGTGTGCGGGGGAGTTGTCAAGGGATGGCCGATGTCCGTCCTCTGACAGGGACATGAACCGGGTGTTGGGGTCAAATCCGTCTAGGCTTGGGCAGCGCACGCCGCGCGCGGCCGACCTGTTTCGAGGAGAACCCGCTGATGTCCGGAGAACGCCCCACCATGCCCCCGGTGCGTCTGCCCTCGGAGGCCGAGCTGGCGCGGGACGCGCTGGCCGCGCCGCTCTTCGCCAGATCCGTACGGCTCGCCCGCTGGGCCGGTCCGCACACACAGGTCGGCGCGGGCGGGGAGCTGCTGGACGAGGCGGTACGGCTGGGGGTCGCGCACCTCGGCCTCGAGGACGACGAGGACGGCCCGGAGTTCGTCAGCGAGGCATGGCAGCTCGCCGTCGACACGGGTCTGGTCGAGATCGACGAGTCCGATGACGCGGAGGAGGGCGACGCCATCGGGACCGCCGCCCCCAGCGAGGAGGCCGGACTCGTCACCTCCGGCACCCCGCAGGACGTCCTGGACATCTGGCTCAGCGGCCTGGAGACCCTGCTCGGCGACGCGGTGGCGCCCGACCTCGCCGAACTGCTGGCGAGCGTGCAGGAGAGCGCGGAAGAGGGCGAGGCGCCCGACTTCGGCGCCCTGGACTGGAACCCCGAGGAAGAGGCCCGGTTCCTGGACGAGGTGCTGCACAACCTCTATCTGCTGACGGCGCTGGAGGGCGGCTCGGCCGACTCCGCGGTGCCGCTGCCCGCGCTCGCCGCCTCCGTGATCGTCCCGGAGGACATGGACGAGCCCACGGACGACATCCTCGAAGAGGTCTCCGTGGCGATGATGCGGCTCGACGACCAGTTCCGGCTGCTCGCGCCCCTCGGCCTGATCGACTACAAGCCGGTCGACGAGGCGCTGATCGGGGAACTGGACGAGGGCGCCGAGCAGAAGGGCGCCGAGGAAGCGGCGGCAGGCGGGAACGCCGACGCGATCGACGTCGAAGAGGTCTCGCGCTACGGCATGGTCCGGCTGACCCCGCTCGGTCTCTACGGTGTACGGGCCCGCTTGCTCGAGGAGGGCACCGAGGCCCCCGCGGTCGGCGACCTCGCGGACAAGGGCGCGGACGTGCTGCTCGACCGGCTTCCCGGCTACCCGGAGGCCATCGCCATGGCCGAGGCCGGGCAGTGGATCGCCGGGCGCGAACCGGCTGACGCGGCCCGCGAACTCCTCGCCGCGGCGCGCGGCGACGACGACTACGCCCCGAAGCGCCGGCTCGCCTGCCAGCAGGCACTTCTGCTGCTCGGTCCCGAGGCCGCGCCCGCGCTGCGGGAGGTGCTCGACGACCCGCGGCTCGGCGGACTCGCCCGGGTGGGCCTCGCCGAACGCGGCGTGGCCGATGTGCCGCCGCCCTCCCAGGACATGATCTTCTGGCTGACCATCGACACCATCGCGGCGCAGCTCGGGAGCGCGGACGACTCCGGCGAACTGCGGGAGCTGATCGAAGGGGTGGCCGGACAGCACAGCGGCTTCTTCGAGGCCGCCTGGCGGGTCGACCACCCGGCGACGGCGGACGTCCTGGAGACGATGGGGCGACTGCATCCGGACAAGAAGGTCGCCAAGGAGGCCCGCAAGGCCGCGTTCAAGGCGCGGTCGCACAAGGCGCGGTAGCTCTCGACCGGCCGTCCGGGCCGGGGTCGGACCCGGTCGGACCCGGTCGGACCCGGTCGGACCCGGTCGGGTGCGGCCGCAGGCTGTCCGGCTCGACACCGCCCGGCTCGGCTCGACCCCGGCCGCCCGGCTCGGCGCGGCTCCGTCCGGCTGTCCGGATCGGTCCCGGTCGCCCGGCTCGGCCTCGCCCGTCCGCCTCGGCCCAGCTTCGTACCGGCCGCCCGGCCGCCCGGCCGTCCCGCCGTCCGGCAGGAGGGCAACCGGCGGGAAGTTGGTGGTTCCGGGAGGCAATCGGCCCCCTGGCGTCGTGTGCTGTTCAACCGCCGTTCGGCGTCGCGCGGCAGCGTTGACACAGCACACCAGGTGCCAGACCTGCCATCCAGGAGATGACGATGCCGCTCACCCGGAGAGACTTCGCGAAGAGTTCCGCCAGCGCCGGCGCGGGTGTCGCACTGGTCGGCAGCGTCGGCGTGCTGGCCACCGCCGGGGCGACCGGCTCGCAGGCGGAGGAGATCGGCGGCCGGGGCGAGCAGGCCGCCGACGGCCCGGGCGTGGACCGGCGGACCGGTTACGGCCCGCTCGTACCGGACCCGGACGGCATCCTCGCGCTGCCCGAGGGCTTCGCGTACCGGATCATCACCCGCAGCGGCGTGACGCGGCTGGAGTCGGGTGAGTTCACGCCCTCCAACCACGACGGCACGGCCACCTTCGAAGGTCCGCGCGGGGTGACCCTGCTGGTCAACAACCACGAGCTGAAGGGCCCCCGGGCCGACTGGGAGCACCCTGTCCCGCTCACCGAGGGCCTCGTCTACGACCCGGCGGCCGCCGGTGGCTGCACCGTCGTGGAGGACCGCGGCCCCGGGCGGGTCGCCGAGTGGGTCGGCATCGCCGGGACCTCCACCAACTGCGCGGGCGGGCGCACCCCCTGGGGGACGTGGCTGACCTGCGAGGAGAACTCCGACCGGGCCGGCGAGAACGGCATGACCAAGGACCACGGCTACGCCTTCGAGGTCGACCCCTACGACAGCCGCGCCAACCGGAACCCCAAGCCCCTCAAGACGCTTGGCCGTTACGACCACGAGGCCGTCGTCGTCGATCCCCGGCGCGGCCACCTCTACCTCACCGAGGACGCTTCCGGCCCCAACGGCCTCTTCTACCGCTGGGTCCCGCCGCACGGCTTCAAGCACGGCCGCGGCAGGCTCCGGACGCTGGCCGACGACGCCGGGGTGCTTCAGGCGCCCGCGTGCTACGACTCGGGCGGCCGCTTCGTCGACGATCTCTCCCGTGCCACCAGGACCGGCACCGTCTACGGCGTGGACTGGGTCGACGTACCCGACCGGGACGCGCGTGAGACGCCGGTGCGCAAGCAGTTCCGCGACGGCGAGGTGACCCGCGCCCGCAAGCTCGAAGGTATGTGGTGGGCCGATGGCGGCGCCTACATCGTGTCGTCCTACGCGCGCGAGGAGAGCCCGGCCGCCCACGACGGCCAGGTGTGGTTCTACGACCCGCGCCGCCGGACCCTCACCCTCAAGGTGCTCCTCGCCGTCAACCCCGATCCCTCGAAGGACGGGCGGCTCGACGGCCCCGACAACATCACCGTGTCCCCGTACGGCGGGCTGGTCATCGCCGAGGACGGCGAGGGCGTCCAGCACCTCTTCGGCGCCACGGACGACGGCCGGACCTATCCGATCGCCCGCAACGACCTCAACATCGGTACCGAGGAGGAGCCGGAGTTCAGCGAATTCACCGGCGTCACCTTCGCGCCGGACGGGCGGACGCTGTTCGCCAACATCCAGGACCCCGGGATCATGGTCGCGATCACCGGACCCTGGCGGCGTCAGCGGTGACCAGGTAGTAGTCGAGGTACCCCTTCTCGTACGCCTCCAGGAAGCGGCGGGGCCAGAGGTTCCTCAGCGGCGTCCGGGCGAGCCAGCGGTCGTAGGCCGCCCAGACGTCCTCCCCGATGGGCACCGCCCGGACGCTGCTGAAGCCGCTCCGTGTCAGGGCGCCGGTGACGTCGTCGACGACATGCGGGAGATCGAGACCGTCGGCATACGTGGGCAGCAGCCGGGGCAACTCCTCGACCCCGCACGCGCCCGGGGCGAAGAACGTGGCCAGAGCCAGCCGCCCGCCAGGGCACAGCACGCGGTCCGCCTCGTCGGCGAACTCCCGCAGATCGGGGAAGTGCTGGGCCGCGTTGACCGAGAACAGGCACTCCGCCGAGCCGTCGGGCAGCGGCATGACCTCGGCGGCTCCCCGGACATAGCGGAGCCGCTCGGGGTGTTCGGCGAGGAGGCCGGCGTTGACGATCCGCGCCCGGTCGAGCTGGGCCGGGTGCAGATCGACACCGCAGACCTCGGTGAAGCCGAACTCCCGCAGGGCCAGCGCACAGCCGAGTCCCAGACCGCAGCCGACCTCGACGGCCCGCAGGCCCTCGGTGGACCCCAACTCACCCAGGACGAGGCGGTAGAGGTCCTGCTCGGAGCGGAGCCGGTCGTCCTCGGTGAGCGGCCGGTCCCGCGGGACGTCGCGCCAGTAGCCGAAGTTGATGAAACCACCCGTGAACGCAGGCACGGTGCTGAGATCCCAGACACCGTAGATCGTATCGATCTGGCCCGGTATGCGCGGTTCCAGCGCCATGAGTGGCCCTCGCTTCGTTGCGGTCACCCCATTAGAGAGCCTGACCTCCCGGCTTGACCATGCCACGGACCGTACGGGAATCGACGTAGTCGCCGAGGGCGGTCATCTCCCATTCGCCGGAGAACTGGCGGATCAGTTTCGCCATCATGACGCCGGTGCGCGGCTCGGCACTCGTGAGGTCGAAGCGTACGAGCTCCTCGTTCGAACCGGCATCCAGCAGGCGGCAGTACGCCTTGGCGACCTCGGTGAACTTCTGCCCCGAGAAGGAGTTGACGGTGAAGACGAGACCCGTGACGTTCGGCGGGATGTTGCCGAGGTGAACGGTGATGACCTCGTCGTCGCCCCCGCCCTCACCCGTGAGGTTGTCCCCGGAGTGCTGGATGACACCGCCGAGGATGGCGAGCTTGCCGAAGTAACAGGCGTCGATCTTCTCGCGGTTGGGGCCGTACGCGATGACGGAGGCGTCGAGGTCGATGTCCTTGCCGCGGTAGGCGGGCTCCCAGCCCAGGCCCATCTTCACGGAGGTCAGGAACGGGCGGCCGCCCTTGACGAGCGAGACCGTCTGGTTCTTCTGGAGGCTGACCCTGCCCTTGTCGAGGCTGATCTTCCCGGCTCCGGGGGCCGGTGGGGCGGGAGCCGCGGCTGCGGGCTGCGGAGGTGCCGAGGGCGCGACGGGCGGGGCGGCCGCCGGCGCAGGGGGAGCCGCGGCCGGAGGCGGGGGAGCGGCGGCGGCCTGCGGCGGGGCGGCCGGTGCGGTGGGCGCAGGCTCGGCCTCCACGGTCACGCCGAAGTCGGTCGCGATGCCCGCGAGGCCGTTGGCGTAGCCCTGTCCGACCGCGCGAGCTTTCCACACGCCGTTCCGCCGGTAGACCTCGACGACGACGAGGGCCGTCTCGCTGCCGAGCGACGGCGGTGTGAACGTGGCGACCGCGGCACCGTCGTCGGCCTGGCGGATGGTCGCGGTCGGCTCGATGCCCGAGAAGGTCTGGCCGGCGGCGTCCGGGCTGGCCGTGACCACGATCTTCTCGATGTCGGCGGGCACGGCCGAGGTGTCCACGACGATCGCGTCGGGGGCCGAGCCGCCGCCGGACCGGTAGGTGACACCGGGGCCCGAGGGCTGGTTGTAGAAGATGAAGTCGTCGTCGGAACGCACCTTGCCGGAGGCGGTGAGCAGCAGGCCCGACACATCGAGCCGCACCGGAGCGGCAACGTCCACCGCCACGCGGGCGACGGGCAGCGGGATGTTCGAGCCGGGGGTCATTGCGGTCATGCCCCGGGTAACGAGCGGCCCCGCTTTGCAGTTCCATTACCTGGGCATCAATGCGGCCAGATGGGCGGATCGGTGCAGAAGTGGCCACCGAGGCGGTCGTGGTCCGGGTCGCCGGGACGCAGATCGCCCTGCTCCTCGATCAGTGCGGCGGCGTGGACCTCCGAGTCGTCCCGCGGTTCGTAGCCGAGCGCACGCGCGCCGGAGAGGTCCCAGACGAGGCGGGTGTTCGCCGAGCTGCCGTGGACGACCGTGTGGCCCACGCCCTCCTTGGTGAGCGCGGAGTGCACCAGCCGGGCGCAGTCGTCCGGGCTCAGCCAGATCGACAGCATGCGGACGGACGTGGGCACCGGGCAGCAGGCGCCGATGCGGAGGGAGACTGTCTCCAGGCCGTGCCGGTCCCAGTAGAAGGAGGCCAGGTCCTCGCCGAAGCACTTCGAGAGACCGTAGAAGGTGTCGGGGCGGTGCGGGGTGTCGGCGGGTATGAGCGCGTCGCCGGGCACGGGGCTGCCCGAGGGGCGGGGCGTGAAGCCGACCGCGTGGTTGCTGGAGGCGAGGACGATCCGGCGTACGCCCTCGGTGCGCGCTGCCTCGTAGAGGTGGTAGGTGCCCCGGATGTTGGCCTCGAGGATCGTCTCGAAGTCCGATTCCAGCGGGATGCCCGCGAGGTGGACGATCGCGTCGACCCCGCGTACGGCCTTGCTCAGCGCGTCCCGGTCCGCCAGATCGGCCGTGATCGCGCCGGGTTCGCCCTCCACGGGGGCCCGGTCGAAGAGGCGCAGAGCGTAGCCGTGGTGCGGGAGGCGTTCGCGCAGCAGGGTGCCCATGCCGCCGGCCGCGCCGGTGAGCAGGACGGTGCGGGGTGCGGGCATGGGCCTCTCCTCGGGCGGTCCGGGGGACGCGTGCGCTCCTGCCGAGCCGGCGCGTGCTCGTCCGCGGACATCGTTCCCCTCCGGGGGCATCTCGCGTCAACGGTCGGGCGCATGGGGGACGTCGTCCGCCGAGCCGTGCGCACCGTCGGGCGGTCCGGGAGCGTCGCGCCGGGGACACCGCCGAGCGGTGCGGATCGTCGAGCGGTGCGGATCGTCGGGCTGGGCTCTTCGCGTCGGAGGCGCGGGCACCTTTCAGCCATGCTCATTTTTGATCACAGAGTGGCTACTCCGTGACACAGTGAGATGCAGAACTGCCAACATGGCGTGGACAATTCCACTACTCCATCTGCCCGTCCGCTGAGGGAGCGCCATGTCCGGACACGTCACCCCCCACACCCACAGGCACGCAGCACCACCACCGACCGATTCCCAAGGGCCGGTCGACCGCTGGTTCCGGATCAGCCAGCGCGGATCGACCTATGCGCGCGAGATACGCGGTGGCATGGCGACATTCTTCACGATGGCCTACATCATCGTGCTGAATCCCATCATCCTGGGTGGCGCAACCGATAAATTCGGCCATCAGCTGACAGGGCCCCAACTGGTCACCTCCACCGCGCTGGTGGCGGCCGTCATGACGTTCATCATGGGTGTCGGTGGCAACCTCCCGCTCGCCATCGCCACCGGCCTCGGACTCAACGCCGTCGTGGCCTTCCAGCTCGCCCCCCTCATGAGCTGGCAGGACGCGATGGGCCTGGTGGTCCTCGAGGGCATCGTCATCTCCTTGCTGGTCGTCACGGGACTGCGCGAGGCGGTGATGTACTCGATACCGCAGCCGCTCAAGCAGGCCATCAGTGTCGGCATCGGCCTCTTCATCGCCTTCATCGGCTTCATCGACGCCGGCTTCATCACCCGTATTCCGGGTGACACCGGCACCGTGCCGGTCCAGCTCGGCGACGGCGGCCGGCTGATCGGCTGGCCCGTGGTGGTCTTCTGCATCGGCGTCCTGCTCACCGTCGCCCTGATGGCGCGCAAGATCCGCGGCGCGCTCCTCATCGGCATCCTCTCCATGACGGCCCTGGCGATCGTGATCAACGAGATCGTCGACATCAACCCCGCCGCGTGGGGCGTCACCGAGCCGCGCCTGCCCGACGACATCGTCGCCGCCCCCGACTTCGGACTGCTCGGCTCCTTCAGCCTCTTCGGCGCGTTCGAGCAGGTCGGCATCATCACGGTCGTCCTGCTCGTCTTCACCCTCGTGCTCAGCGACTTCTTCGACACGATGGGCACGATCGTCGGCGTCACCAACGAGGCCGGGCTGCTCGACGAGCGGGGCCGGGTCCCCAACCTCGGCCGGGTGCTGCTGATCGACGGCGCCGCCGCCATCGCGGGCGGCGCGGCCTCCTCGTCCTCCAGCACCAGCTACATCGAGTCCGCCGCGGGTGTCGGCGAGGGAGCCCGTACGGGTCTGGCCAGCGTCGTCACCGGCGGCCTCTTCGCGGTCGCGCTGTTCCTCACCCCGCTCGCCACCGTCGTCCCGGCCCAAGCCGCCGCGCCCGCGCTGATCGTCGTGGGCTTCCTCCTGATGTCGCAGGTCCGGCACATCGACTGGGAGCACTACGAGATCGCGATCCCGGCGTTCCTCACGATCACCGTCATGCCGTTCACGTACTCCATCACCAACGGCATCGGTGCCGGCTTCATCGCCTACGCCGTGATCCAGACGGTGCTCGGCCGGGCGCGCGCGGTGCACCCGCTGATGTGGGGCACCTCGCTGCTCTTCGCGATCTACTTCGCGATCGAGCCGGTCGAGCAGCTCCTCGGGGTCAAGTGACCTGATTCCGCTGGATGCCGGTCGCCCCCGGACGGACCACCGAGACGGTCCGCCGGGGGCGCCGCGCGTGCGGGCTCGGTCGGGTCACCCCTCTCTCCGGGGACTCAGACCGCCTGCGCGTTCGCGGCGGGTGCCTTCTCCCGGCGCAGCGCCGATGCGGTCGCCACCGCGCCCAGACCTTCCCAGAGCCCGATGCCCAGGAACGGGGCCGGCGCGGTCCCGGCCAGCACGAGCAGCGTGAACACGGTGCAGGTGAGCAGCCGGAAGGGCACCGTCCAGCGGAAGAAGGGCCGCCAGTCGGCGAGCGCCGCCAGCACGTAGTAGACGCCCATGTTCAGCGCGGCCATCGAGGAGGCCGCCAGGAACGCGGTCGTGTGATCGCCCTCGGGGCGCTCGCCGTCCACCGCTTCGAGGCCGAGCAGCGCGAGCTGGACGTCCGGGGCGGCCAGACCTACCAGCCCCATGACGGCGGCGAGGACGCCGAAGACCGCCATGGTCCAGCCGGAGGGGGAACGGGGCATTCTCATACGGGGGCTCATCCGCGCACTCATGTGTGCATCCTCGCCGGACACCGGGTGCCGACGGGGGGCGGCGCCCGAATACGGTCACCGCCGCGCGCGGACCGTCACGAAGAACTCCGGCCATTCCACGGTGCGGGCCGCGGACTTGACCTGGGCTCCCTCCGACTCGGCGACCGGCGTCGCCCTTGACCCTCTCGTTCGACCGGAAATAGAGTCCCGCCAGTATTCCGAGTTTCAGCATGAGGAACAACGTTCAGTATCTTGAACATCACCTCATGTGCGCCGGCAGGAGGATCCGCCGTGTCAGCCCCAGTGTGGAGTGTCGACCCCCGAACCGGTAAGCAACGGGAGCAGGTTGCGGTCGAGGCCACGGCGGAGGAGGTCGACCGGACCGTCCGTGCCGCGCACGCCGCCCGTGACGCCCTCGCCGACCGGGCCGTGCGCGCCGCGTTCCTCCGTACCGCCGCGGACCTGTTCGACGAGGCCGGTGAGTTCGTCATCGAGGCCGCCGACGCGGAGACCGCGCTCGGCCCCGGCCGTCTGACCGGCGAGCTGGCCCGTACGACCTACCAACTGCGTTCCTTCGCGCGGGTCGTGGAGGAGGGCGCGTTCCTGGACGTCGCCATCGACCACGCGGACCCCGACGCGGGACCGGTGCCCCGCCCCGACCTGCGGCGCTACAAGGTGCCGCTCGGTGTCGTCGCCGTCTACGCCGCGAGCAACTTCCCCCTCGCCTTCTCCGTGCCCGGCGGCGACACCGCCAGCGCGCTCGCCGCGGGCTGCCCCGTCGTCGTCAAGGCGCACCCCGACCACCCCGGCACCTCCGAGGTGTGCGCCTCCGTCCTGCGCAGGGCGGCCGCGCGGCACGGCCTGCCCGAGGGCGTGGTCGGCCTGGTGCACGGCTTCGACGCCGGACTCGACCTGGTGCGGCACCCCCTGGTCTCCGCGGCCGGGTTCACCGGCTCCGTCCGCGGCGGACGGGCCCTCTTCGACGCCGCGGCCGCACGGCCGGTGCCCATCCCGTTCCACGGCGAGCTCGGCAGCCTCAACCCCGTCGTCGTCACCGAGAGCGCGGCGGGGGAGCGCGCCGAGGAGCTCGGCGCGGGACTCGCCGCCTCGATGACGCTCGGCGCGGGCCAGTTCTGCACCAAGCCCGGCCTGGTCCTCGCCCCCGCGGGCGAGGCAGGGGACCGGCTGGTCGAGTCCCTGACCAAGGCCGTCAGCGACACCGCGGAGGGCGTCCTGCTCGATCTGCGGATGCGGGAGGCGTTCGTCGCGGGCGTACGCGACCGGATGGCGCTCCCGGACGTCAGCAGCCCCGTCACCCCCGGCGAGAGCGGCGAGACCGCCGTCGCCGCGGGCTTCCTCACCGTCCCGGCCGCCCGCCTCGCCGCCGGGGACGATCACGCGCTGCTGCTGGAGGAGTGCTTCGGCCCCGTCACGGTCGTCGCCCGCTACGAGGACGAGGCCGAGATCGCGGCGGTCGTCGGGCGCCTGACGGGCAGCCTCACCGCCACCGTCCACCTCGGGGACGCGGAGGCGGCCGAGGACGGCGGCCGTGCGGCCCGGCTGCTGGCCGCGCTGACCCCGCTCGCCGGACGGGTCCTCGTGGGCGGCTGGCCCACCGGGGTCGCCGTTGCACCGGCGCAGCACCACGGCGGTCCGTACCCCGCCACCACCTCGACCTCGACATCGGTCGGCTCCACGGCCGTCGAGCGCTGGCTGCGGCCGGTGACCTTCCAGACCACCCCCGACGCCCTGCTCCCGCCGGAGCTGCGGGAAGGCAATCCGCTGGGCCTGCCGCGGCGCGTGAACGGCGTACGCGAGGGCTGAGACGGGCGCCGGAACACCTCGTATGCGGCGGATCGCCCCGCCGCATACGGCTGCCCGGACCGTATACCCGCAGGTCAGAGACCACGCATAAGGATTGCTTGGGGAAATGCTGTAGATCTCAGCAATAGACGAGGGGTTCGGCGGGCCCCATAGTGATGGGCATGGAGAAGAGCCTCGGCGGCGCCGAGTTCGCGCCCCAGACGACCTACCTCAACACCGCTTCCAACGGACTCATCCCCGCACGAGCCGTAGCCGCGATGCGCGCCTCGGTGGAGGATGCGGCCGCGGGCAGGCCGGTGGACCACTTCAGCGCGGTCGAAGCCTCCAGGGCCACGTACGCCCGGCTGGCCCGGGTGCCCGCCGAACGCGTCGCCGCCGGCGGCTCGGTCGCCGTCTACGCAGGACTGATCGCGACATCCCTGCCCTCCGGCGCCGAAGTCCTCGTCGCCGACGGTGACTTCAGCTCGCTGGTCAACCCCTTCACCGTCCGCCCCGATCTCACCGTGCGCAGCGCCCCGCTCGACGAGCTGGCCGCGGCCGTACGCGAGGAGACCGCACTCGTCGCGGTCAGCGCGGCCCAGTCCGCGAACGGCCGGATCGCCGACCTCGAGGCCGTACGGTCCGCCGCCCGCGCGCACGGGGCCCGGACGCTGATCGACGCCTCCCAGGCGGCGGGGTGGCTCTCGCTGAACGCCGGGGACCACGACTACACCGTGACCGTCGGCTTCAAGTGGCTGATGTGCCCGCGGGGCGTCGCCTTCCTCACCGTCCCCGAGGATCTCGGGGGCCTCGTGCCCGTCTTCGCCGGTTGGGTCGCGGGCGAGAAGCCGTGGGACAGCTGCTACGGACCGGTCGAGGAACTCGCCCGTTCCGCACGCCGCTTCGACGAGAGCCCGAGCCTGTCCAGCTACGCCGCGGCCGAGCACTCCCTCGCCCTCATCGAGGAGCTGGGCACCGACACCATCCACGCCCACGACGCCGCGCTGGCCGACCGGTTCCGTGCGGGCCTCGCGGAGCTCGGGCAGCAGCCCGTCCCGGCGCCGGGCTCACCGATCGTCTCCGTCCCCGGGCTGGGGCACGCGGCGGAAGCGCTCTCGAAGGCCGGGGTCGAGGTCTCGGCACGCGCCGGCAACCTCCGCGCCGCGTTCCACCTCTACAACACCTCGGCGGATGTGGACCGTCTGCTGGACGTGCTGTCCGGCAGCCTCTCCGCGCGCTGACGGTACGGCGCGCGGGCCGATCGGACGGACAGACGGAAGCCCCGCCCTGACACGCACCACGTCAGGGCGGGGCTTCCGGCTTCCGGCGGGGCGCCCGGAGCGCGAACTCCGGGCGCCGACGGCTCACTTCACCGGGGTGAAGTCCCGTGCGCCGATGAAATCGGGACGGCGGATCGGTGCCGCGAACGGCTCCACGGCCTCATTGTCCACGCTGTTGAAGACGATGAAGACGTTGCTGCGCGGGAAGGGCGTGATGTTGTCGCCCGAACCGTGCATGCAGTTGCAGTCGAACCACGTCGCGGACCCGGCCCCGCCGGTGAACAGCTTGATGCCGTGCTTGCCGGCGAAGTCCGTCAGGGCCTCGTCCGACGGCGTGCCCGCGTCCTGCATCTGCAGCGACTTCTTGTAGTTGTCCTTCGGCGTAGCCCCCGCACAGCCGAGGAAGGTCCGGTGCGAGCCTGGCATGATCATCAGGCCGCCGTTGGTGTCGTAGTTCTCGGTCAGGGCGATCGAGACGGACACCGTACGCATGTTGGGCAGGCCGTCCTCGGCGTGCCAGGTCTCGAAGTCCGAGTGCCAGTAGAAGCCCGAAGCACCGAAGCCGGGCTTCACGTTGATCCGGCTCTGGTGGACGTACACGTCCGAGCCGAGGATCTGGCGGGCCCGGCCCACCACACGGGGGTCGCGCACGAGCTGCGCGAACACCTCGCTGATCCTGTGCACCTCGAACACGGTCCGTACGTCCTTCGACCGGGGCTCGATGATCGAGCGCTCGTCGGCGTGGACGGTGGGGTCGTGGACCAACCGGTCCAGTTCGGCCCGGTAGGTGGCGACCTCGTCCGGAGTGATGAGCTGGTCGACCGTCAGGAAACCGTCACGGTCGAAATTGCTCAGATCCGACGGCTGGATGGGGCCAGGGGCCCCAGGCTCCGACCACACGACCGGGTCGAGACGCGGCGTAGCGACCTCGGTGGCGCCGCGTGTCGGGTACAGGTCGGTCGTTCGCTCGGGTGCGGTTGTCATGGTGGTGCTCCTTCTCCTCTCGTACGGCCCTGTCAGTCAAGTGCCCTTTCGGTTGCGGGACAGGTCAGTTCCCCGAGGGCTCCGCAGGCTCGGTGAGCAGCGGGTAGACACCGTTCTCGTCGTGGTCCTCACGGCCGGTGACCGGCGGGTTGAAGACACAGACGACACGGAAGTCCGTCTTCGGGCGCAGGGTGTGGCGCTCGTGCCCGTCCAGGAGGTACATCGTGCCGGGAGTGATGACGTGCTTCTCGCCGGTCTCGTCGTTGGTCAGCTCGGCCTCACCCTCGACGCAGAGCACCGCCTCGATGTGGTTGGCGTACCACATCGAGGTCTCGGTCCCCGCGTAGAGGACGGTCTCGTGCAGGGAGAAGCCCACGCGCTCACGGGCGAGCACGATGCGCTTGCTCTCCCAGGTGCCGGAAGCGGACTTCACATGCCGCTCGGTTCCCTCGATGTCCTTGAAGGATCGGACGATCACGGTGATTTGTGCCTTTCTTCTCTACGGTCGGCGGTGTGCGGCCGACGGTCAAGGTCTTCCGGTCCCCGGAACGGCCCGGCCGCCCACGACGAGCGGCCGGGCCGTCCCGGCGGGATGATCAGGCCGTCTCGCGTACCGCCCTGGCGAGGGTGCGCAGACCCTCGTCCAGCTCGTCGGGCGAGATCGTCAGTGCGGGAAGCAGTTTGACGACCTCGCTCTGGGGGCCCGAGGTCTCCACGAGGAGCCCCAGTTCGAAGGCGCGGGCGGCGATGGCGCTCGCGCGGGTCTTGTCGGCGAACTCGATGCCCCAGACCAGTCCGCGGCCGCGGAAGTCGGGCTCGAGGTCGGGGTGCTCGTCGGCGATGGCGCGCAGGGCCTGCTCGACCTGCTCGCCGCGGGCCAGGGTCTGCTTCTCCATCTGGCCGTCGGCCCAGTAGGTGTCCAGCGCGGCGGCGGCGGTGACGAAGGCCGGGTTGTTGCCGCGGAAGGTGCCGTTGTGCTCGCCCGGCTCCCAGATGTCCAGCTCCGGCTTGAACAGCGTCAGCGCCAGGGGCAGGCCGTAGCCGCTGATGGACTTGGAGACGGTGACGATGTCCGGGACGATGCCGGCTTCCTCGAAGGAGAAGAAGGCACCGGTGCGGCCGCAGCCCATCTGGATGTCGTCGACGATGAGCAGCATGTCGCGCCGCTTGCACAGCTCGGAGAGGTTGCGCAGCCATTCGGCGCGGGCGACGTTGATGCCGCCTTCGCCCTGCACGGTCTCCACGATCACGGCGGCGGGCTGGTTCAGGCCCGAGCCCTGGTCCTCCAGCAGCCGCTCGAACCACAGGAAGTCCGGGACGGAGTCGTCCAGGTAGTGGTCGAAGGGCATCGGGGTGCCGTGGACCAGCGGGATGCCCGCGCCGGCGCGCTTGAAGGCGTTGCCGGTGACGGCGAGCGAGCCCAGCGACATGCCGTGGAAGGCGTTGGTGAAGGACACGATCGACTCGCGGCCCTTGACCTTACGGGCCAGCTTCAGCGCCGACTCCACGGCGTTGGTGCCCGTCGGGCCCGGGAACATCACCTTGTACGGCAGGTCACGCGGCCGCAGGACGATGTTCTGGAACGCCTCGAGGAAGGCGCGTTTGGCCGTCGTCGACATGTCCAGACCGTGCGTGACGCCGTCACGCTCGATGTAGTCGATGAGGGCACGTTTCAGCACCGGGTTGTTGTGGCCGTAGTTCAGTGACCCCGCACCGGCGAAGAAGTCGAGGTAGGTATGGCCGTCCTCGTCGTACATGTAGCTGCCCTGTGCACGGTCGAAGACGGTGGGCCAGCTGCGGCAGTAGCTGCGCACCTCCGACTCCAGGGTCTCGAAGACACTCAGGTCGGGCTGGGTGATGGTCACAGCATGCTCCTGGGAGATGAGTGGGGAGAGGGAGAAGTCTTGGGGGCCTGGGGAGGCGGGCCTAGGGGGCCGCGGTCGCGAGCGGCGCGAGGGGGCCGATCTTGTACAGCACCTCGGGCTCGTGACCGCCATCAGGGAAGAGGCCGCCGTGGAACAGCACCTCGCGGTCGACCGATGCGCCGTGGCGCTCGGCGAAGGAGGTGAACAGGCGGTTGGAGGCGGTGTTGTCGGGGGTGATCGTGGTTTCCACGCGGCGCACGCCCAGCTCCTCGGTCACGCGGGCGGTCAGCCCGTCCAGGAGGGAGGCGGCCAGCCCCCGGCCACGCTGGGACCGGTCGACGGCGACCTGCCAGACGACCAGGGTCTGGGGGCGCTCGGGGCGGATGTAGCCGGTGACGAACCCGACGGGCTCGCCGCCGTCCTCGTCGCGCGCCACCACGGAGGTGGCCGCGAAGTCACGGCACCACAGGAGGTAGCTGTACGAGGAGTTGAGGTCGAGCACCTGGGAGTCGCGGGCGATGCGCCAGATCGCGGCTCCGTCCTCGACCCGCGGGGTGTCGATCACAATCCCCTCCGGTATTTCGAGGAATTCTCTTCGGGCGCCTGCAAGGTCTGCTTGTGCGGCGGTCATGCGTATTCAATTTACCCAGGCCAAATGAAAAATGCATCGCGAGAAGGGGTTCCGCTACAGCCTGCTCTGTGGTATCGCGCGTGGGCGGGCGTGCGCACGGGCCTACGAGGGTTTATGCTGGTTTGACCAGGACGATCCGGACGAAGCGGACTGCTTGTGAAGTGTGTCACGCGTCCGTAACGCCTGTGAGATCCGTCCGAATTATGGAGCCTCGTGTTAGCAAAACTCTAGCGTTTGGCACCCGAAAAAGCGGGCAGAAGAATACGGGGCGCTACGCTTCTGAGGAATTGGAAATTCGCCCTCGGAAGATAACCCGGATTTGCTCTCCCGGGGAAGATCTGGATGCGGTTTCCGTGCACGGACTCGTACAGTGCGTGCCATGAGCGAGAGCGCGGTGCTGCACATCAAGGGGCGGGTGCTGGCCGGACCCGACGACGTCCGGGACGAGCTGTGGGTGGTGGACGGGAGGATCTCCTACGAGCGGCCCGCCGCACGGGACGCCGGAACCCTCTCCGGCTGGGCCCTCCCCGGTCTCGTCGACGCCCACTGCCACGTCGGGCTCGACGCCCACGGCGCTGTCGACGAATCGACCAGCGAGAAGCAGGCCCTTACCGACCGCGACGCGGGAGCCCTGCTGCTGCGCGACGCCGGATCCCCCGCGGACACCCGCTGGGTCGACGACCGGGAGGACCTGCCGAAGATCATCCGTGCAGGGCGTCACATCGCGCGCACCAAGCGCTACATCCGCAACTACGCCCATGAGATCGAGCCCGAGGACCTCGTCGCCTATGTCGCCCAGGAGGCGCGGCGCGGCGACGGCTGGGTCAAACTCGTGGGGGACTGGATCGACCGCGGGACCGGGGACCTCAGCGCCTGCTGGCCGCGCGGCGCCGTCGAGGCCGCCATCGCCGAGGCCCACCGGCTCGGGGCCCGGGTCACCGCCCACTGCTTCGCCGAGGAGTCGCTCCCCGACCTGGTGGAGGCGGGCATCGACTGCATCGAGCACGCCACCGGGCTGACCGAGGAGACCATCCCGCTCTTCGCCGAGCGCGGCGTCGCGATCGTCCCGACCCTGGTCAACATCGCGACCTTCCCCACGCTCGCCGACGCCGGCGCGGGCAAGTTCCCTCGGTGGGCCGACCACATGCGCCGGCTCCACGCCCGCCGCTACGACACGGTGCGCGCCGCCTACGACGCCGGCATCCCCGTCTACGCGGGCACGGACGCGGGCGGCGGACTCGCCCACGGACTGATCGGCGCGGAGGTCGGGGAACTCGTCACGGCCGGCATCCCGGTGGAGGCCGCGCTGTCGGCGGCGACCTGGGGCGCCAGGGAGTGGCTGGGCAGGCCGGGCCTGACCGAGGGGGCCCCGGCCGACCTGGTGGTCTACGAGACGGATCCGCGCGAGGACGTACGCGTGCTGACCGCGCCGCTCCATGTCGTCCTGCGGGGCCGCGTGGTCGGTTGACGTCCTGGCGCTCCAGGTCAACACAGCTGGCCCGCCGGAGGGGCCGGGGGAGGAGCGTCGGGGAACGGGGCCGCCCCGGAAGGGTCGTTGAGGGGCGGGTCGGCGAAGGCGGCCGCCAGGGCTGCCGCTTCCGCGTACGACGGGATCTCCGCCGCCGGCTCGCTGGGGTGGACGATGCCCCGGGCGAGCTCGACCGCGCCGTGCAGAGAGGCGCGAAAGAGCAGCGAACCGGTGCTGATGCGCCGGACGCCGAGCGCCGCCAGCTCCTCGTAGCGCTGGCGGCCGGGCGCGAACAGGACGTTGAGCGGCAGCGGCGTCCGGGAGACCAGCGCCCTGATCCCGTCCGGGTCCTGCAGTCCGGGCACGAAGATGCCGTCGGCGCCTGCCCGTTCGTACGCCTCGGTCCTGCGGAGCGTCTCGCTCTCCGCGTCGGCCGACTTCAGCCAGTACGTGTCGGTCCGCGCGTTGACGAAGAGCCGTGGTGCGCGCTCCTTCACGGCCGCGATCACGGCGCACTGGTGGTCCTGCGGGGCCAGGGAGCCGTCAGGGCGGCCGTCCTCGATGTTCACACCCACGACTCCCGCGTCGGCGAGACCGGCGGCCGACGCCGCCACCTCGTCGGGCCGTTCGGCGAAACCACCCTCGATGTCGACGGTGATCAGCGCCGGGAGCCGGACGAGACGGCGGGCCAGGGCGAGGGTCCGGTCGCGGGTGGCGCCCTCCGCGTCCGGCAGGCCCGCCGCGGCGGCGACCCCGAGGCTCGTGGTGCCGATGGCGGCGAAGCCGCGGGCGGCGAGCGCGGCCGCGGAGGCGTGGTCCCAGGCGTTGGGCAGGAGCAGCGGACGGTCGGCGTGGTGGAGGTCGCGGAAGGCGGCGAAGCGGTCGTCGGTCACACGCTCATGATGCGGCGAGGGTCTGACAACGGGACGGCGTGGCGCTGTGCGGGATGGTGCGGCGGGCGCGGGGCGACGAGGGCCGGTGTGCGGGCGTCTGTGCGGGCAGGCGCGGGCGTCGCGAGGCCGGTGCGGGAGTGACGCGAGGCCGGTGCGGGCGTCGCGGGGCCGGTGCGGGAGTGACGCGGGGGAACGTACGTGCCGCCGGATTCGAATGCCGAAGCGGAAACCACCCGATGGAGTGAACTCACGCAAGGCCGCTGCCTGTTCACTCTCGGTGCGTAAGTATGACGAGCATCGAGGCCGTCGGCGCACCTTGATGTCCCCCATGGGCGCGCGCCGTTCGGCTCCATGTCTCTTGTGGGGGTTCTACCACCGTGAACAGCTCTGCCTTCAGCATGCCCGCGCGCCGTGCCGCCGCCGTGCTGACCGTCACCGCCCTGGCCGCAGGTCCCGCGGCTCTCATCGGGGCGGTGCCCGCGTCCGCCACCGGCGGGGCCGGCGGCGGAAAGGCCGGTGCGGTCGTGCTCCGCACCGGCCTCGATGTCGACCTGCTCAACAAGACGGTGCACGCGCCGCTCAACGTCGTCCTCAACGAGGTGGACGCCCCGGCGAGCGAGAGCAAGACGGCGCTCACCGCGAAGCTGGACGGGGTCGACCACGGCAAGCCGTTCAGCGTGCTGCGGGCCGATGTCGCCACCGCGAGCGCCACGACGAAGGGCAAGAAGGCCAAGGGCTACGCCAACCTCGTCCGGGCGAAGGTCAATCTGCCCGGCCTTCCCCTGCGGTCGCTGATCGAGGTCGAGCAGGCCACCTCGAAGGCCGTGTGCGAGGCGGGCAAGAAGCCCACCGCCACCTCGAACGTGCTCGGGACCGTACGCGTCCTGGGCAAGAAGGTCACCCTCAGCGCCAGCGGCACGACCGACGTCAAGGTTCCGGGCGTCGGCGAGGTGCGCCTCGACCTCTCCAAGACCTCCACCACCTCCCGCTCGGCCGCGGCCACCGCCCTGGAGCTGGCCGTGTCCGTCAACCCGGCGAAGCTCAACGTCGCCGAGGTGAACGGCAAGGTCACCCTCGTCAAGGCCACGTGCGAGAGCCCCTCGGGCACGCCGTCGACGGAGACGCCCGAGCCCGAGACGCCCGACACCGAGACGCCCGGGGCGGAGAACCCCGAGACCGAGGGGCCGGACATCAGCACCCAGACCGGCAAGGAGGGGTCGGACAACCTCGCCGAGACCGGTGGCAGTTCGAGCACCCCTTACCTGGCGGGCGGTGCCGCACTGCTGATCGCCGCGGGCGGCGGAGCCGTCGTCATGGCCCGTCGGCGTCGCCAGAACTGACGCAGGCGCGTTGATGCCGGGTGTCGGCACCGGGGCCCTGACGCCCAGGTGCTGACACCGGACCGCCGACCCGGGCCCTCCCGGCCCGGGTCGGCGTGCGCACGGCCCGTCCCACGTACGAGTCCGGCCGGCGGTCACGGTCCTGCGTACGAGAACCGGCCGGCGGTCACGGTCCTCGTACGGGGGCGGCCGGTGGTCGCCCGTGCTGCCCGCGGTCCCGCCACACGGTTCCTGTATCCCGGCCGGTCGGTCAGCCCGCTCGGCGTTCGGCGAGGACCTCGGCCAGCGCTTCGGTGAAGCGGTCGGTCGTGCCGCGGTCGCGTACGGCCACCCGCAGCCAGTCGGGACCCAGACCTGGGAACGTGTCGCCACGGCGCACCGCGTACCCCAGGTCGCGCAGCCGCTCCCGTACCGCGTCTGCTCCGGCGACGCGCAGCAGCACGAACGGGCCGGCGGCCGGTTGGCACACGCGGACTTCGTCGAACTCGGCCAGCCGTGCGATGAGATGGGAACGGTCCGACGCCAAGTGGTGTGCGGTGTGCGCGGCTTCGGCGAGCGCGGGCGGTGCGCTGCACGCCTCCGCCGCGGTCAGGGCCGGAGCGGACACCGGCCACAGGGGCTGGGCCTGCTCCAGCGCGGAGACCATGCCGGGTTCGGCGAGGGCGTAACCGATGCGCAGCCCCGCCAGCCCCCAGGTCTTGGTCAGGCTGCGCAGCACGACCAGCCCGGGCAGATCCGTCCGCGAGGCCAGGGACTCGCGCTCACCCGGCACCGCGTCCATGAACGCCTCGTCCACGACGAGGATCCGCCCGGGGCGGGCCAGCCGCGCAAGGTCGTCCGCCGGGTGCAGTACGGAGGTGGGGTTGGTGGGGTTGCCGACCACGACGAGGTCGGCGTCCTCCGGGACCGCGTCCGGCCGGAACCGGAAGCCGTCCTCCTCGTTCAGGACGACCTGCTCCACCGCATGGCCCGCATCCCGCAGAGCCGCTTCGGGCTCCGTGAACTGCGGATGCACGACGACGGCGCGGCGTCCGCGGAAGGCGCGGGCGACCAGCACGAACGCCTCCGCCGCACCGGCCGTCAACAGCACACGGTCCACCGGCAGTTCATGCCGTACGGCCACGGCCTGGCGCGCCGACCGCTGGTCCGGGTAGACGGCGAGCCCGTCGAGAGACGAGGCGATCCGGGCCTTGAGCCAGGTCGGCGGGGTGCCGGCGCGGACGTTGACCGCGAGATCGGTCAGCCCGGCGCCGGCACCCCGGACTTCCGCGTCACCGTGGTGCCGCAGGTCGTGAGCACCGGGCCGCGCTCCCGGGGCGCCCGGGGCGTACGGCGTGTGCGCATACGGCGTGCCTGGATGCGGTGTTTCCCCAGGGCCCGGACCGGGACCCGGACCGCGGCCGGAACCGCGGCCGGGCGCGGCGTGCGGATCGAGTCCGGCTGTCACTTCGGCCGTCGCCTGCGGCTGGTGCGCTGTCTGCGGATCGGGCATGGGGTGCGGCTCCCGCGCTGCGTGCGGATCGGACAGGACGTGCGGCACCGGCACCGGCTGCGGCACCGGTGCAGGCCGCCGGCGGGGCGTGGGCTGCGGACACGGCGACGGCCGCGAACCGGCCGCGGGCGGCGGCCCCGGCGCGGGTGAGGCGTCCGGCACGGGTGAGACGCCCGGCACGGGTGAGACGCCCGGCGCGGAGGCCGGTGCCTTCGTCACGCCCTGTGGGCGCTCCGCGGCGTCCGGACTCGGCGGATGCCGCCGGTCCGGACCGGCCGAAGCCCCCTCCGCCGCGCCGGGTTCAGCGGGCGTGGGCATGTCCGCCGTGGAGGTGATCGCCGCCCTCGGGGCCGTGGCGCCGGTGGTCGTGGTCGCCGGACTCGTCGGCGGGGTGTTCCAGGGGCTGCTCGGGCCGGGCGCCCTCGCCCTCGGAGACCGGGGACGCGCCGCGGTCCGAGCAGGAGGCGCAGGACGTCCCCGAGTCGCCGTCGCCACCCTCGACCGCCTCGCGATAGCGCTCCATGACGGCGTCCGCCAACTCCTCCGCGGACCCGATGACTTCGGCCGGCAGCACGTCCACTTCGGGATGGGCCGCCGCCCAGCCCTCGGTCTGCATCCGTACGCGTTCGGGCAGTCCGCCGGTGAACAGGAAGTACGGCAGGACGACGATGCGGCGTGCTCCGAGCCGTACGCACCGGTCCAGCCCTGAAGGCACGTCCGGCGCCGCCAAGGAGACGAAGGCGGTCTCCACGCCCGCGAATCCGCGGCCCTCCCAGAGCAGCCGCGCGGCCCGGTGCACCTCCGCGTTGGCTCCGGCGTCGGTCGAGCCGCCGCCCACCAGCAGGACCGTCGTCCCGGCGCGGTCGGAGGGCTTACGGGCCCGCTCGCCCAGGGCCTCCTCCAGACGCCGCTCCAGGACCGCCAGCACCTTGGGGTGGGCCCCCAGCGGTCGCCCGTACCGGTACGCGACGCCGGGGTGCCGCTCCTGCTCGCGGGCCAGCGCGGCCGGGACACTGTCCCCGGCGTGCCCGGTCTGTCCGGCGGAGACCAGCGTCAGCGGTACGGCCGCCAGCCGGCGCACGCCCTGCTCGACGAGTTCGGACACGGCGTCCGTCAGCGGCGGTGCGGACCGGTCGGTGAAGCCGCCCGCCACCGGCAGGCCGGGGTTCCGCCGGCGCAGCTCGCGTATGAGGGCGCGGAAGGCCTCGGCCCCCGCTTCGTCACGCGTTCCCTGGGCGGCGATGAGCAGCGCGGGCGGGGTGGTCACGAGTACTCCTCGGTGGTGCGGGGGGAGCCGACCGATCCGGACGGTTCGGGGTACAACGGTGCGTTCAAGGCGGCTGCGCCGACCGCGGAACCGTCTTGGCCCGAGACGTTACTGACGGCGGGGAGACCGTGTGCACCCAGGGGCGTCTTCTTTTCCGGTGCGGCCGAGGCAGGGCCGCTGCCGTCCGCACCGCAGCGGGCCACGGCCGCCGTCGCCCTGGCGGCTCCTCTCCGGGGCGTGGACTTCCGCTTGGGAACGAGGAGTTGGGCCCCGCGCCCCGCGGCGAGCAGCGCGGCGGCCTCCGCGACGCTCGGCGTGCCCAGGGCGGGCAGCGGCGCACGGGACGGGTTGGGCACCGCGACACCGGCCAGTGCCTCGGCCGCGTACGTTCGCAGCTCCACCCCGAGCTCCCGTGCCGCCTCGACGATTCCCGACTCGCCCGCTTTGGCGTCGACCGTCGCCAGCGCGACGACCGACCGCGCCGGGAGTCCCGCCTGGGCGAGGCAGTCCCGGATCAGGCCCAGGACGTCGTCCTTCGCCACCCCGCGGCCCGCTCCGACGCCGACCGTCAGGGAGGGCCGCCGCGCCGCCGGGGATGCCTCGGCGGGCGGAGCTGTCCGGCCGGCGACCGGGGGAAGCCGGTTCCTCACCGTGACGCACCTCCCCGAGCACCGTCGGCCTCACTGTCCGCAACGGTCCACGAACCTGCGGGCGATACCCGGTGCGGCGGCCCAGTGCACATGGACGTACGACGCGTGCACGCCACCCCGGACGAACCCCTCCACGCGCGGCTTCGGCTGGCGCAGGCCCCAGGCGGGCGTCTCGCCGGAGCCGGGCTCGATGACGGTGCGGTGGAACTCGTGCCCGCGCAGACGCGTACCGGCAGGGGCCAGCACGTTGTCCGAGAGCGCGACCGCCTCGCGGTAGCCGAGCGTGAGACGGTCGGACATCCGCGCCTCCGCGCCCAGGACGCCGCACATCGGGCTGCCGTCGAGGGACGTGGACAGATAGAGCAACCCCGCGCATTCGGCGGCCACCGGGGCGCCGGAGTCGGCGAGGGCGGCCACCGCCTTGCGGAGCGGCTCGTTCGCCGACAGCTCCGGGGCGTAGACCTCCGGGAAGCCACCGCCGACGACCAGACCGGTCGTCCCTGGCGGAAGGTCCTCGTCCCGCAAGGGGTCGAAGACCGCCACGTCCGCCCCCGCCACGGAGAGCAGTTCGGACAGCTCGGTGTAGGAGAAGGTGAAGGCGGGGCCCCCGGCGACCGCCACAACGGGGCGGCCGGCGGGCGCCGTTGCGCTCCCTGCCACCGCGGCCGGCGTCGCTGCCGGATCCCAGGGCTCCTCCCACAGCGGCGGGGCGCTGCGGGCCAGGGCCAGCAGAGCCTCCAGATCGCAGCCCGTGCGGATCCGCTCGGCCCACGCGGCGACCGAGCCCGTCGCGTCGCGGTGCCGCTCCGCCGCCGGGATCAGCCCCAGATGACGCGACGGCGTGCTGACGCCGTCGGCTCTCCGCAGGACACCCATGACCGGGACGCCGGACGCCTCCAACGCCTCGCGGAGCAGCGCCTCGTGGCGGTCCGACGCGACCTTGTTGAGGATCACCCCGCCGATTCGCACCTCCGGGTCCCACGAGGCGAAGCCGTGCACCAGCGCCGCGACCGAGCGCGACTGCGACGAGGCGTCGACCACCAGCACCACCGGCGCCCGGAGCAACTTGGCGACGTGCGCTGTCGACGCCAGCTCCCCCTGCCCGGCCGCACCGTCGTACAGCCCCATCACGCCCTCGACGACCGCGAGATCGGCTCCCGCCGCTCCGTGCAGGAACAGCGGGGCGATCAGCTCCGGGCCGCACAGATACGCGTCCAGATTGCGGCCCGGCCGGCCCGTCGCCAGCGCGTGGTAGCCCGGGTCGATGTAGTCCGGGCCCACCTTGTGCGGGGACACCGCGACCCCGCGCTCCGCGAAGGCCGCCATCAGCCCCGACGCCACCGTCGTCTTCCCGGCGCCGGACGAGGGCGCCGCAACGACCAGACGCGGAACGGTGACCGCCGCGGGGCTCGTGCTCCCGCGCGGTGCGACGAACGGAGCCGTGGGTGGTGCGGTCGTCCCCGAAGGAGCCGTTGCGGCAGGGCCGGAGGCTCTCACCACTCGATGCCCCTCTGGCCCTTCTGGCCGGCGTCCATCGGATGCTTGACCTTGGACATGTCGGTGACCAGATCGGCCGCGTCGAGCAGCTTCTCCGGCGCGTTACGCCCGGTGACGACGACGTGCTGCATGCCGGGGCGGTCCCGCAGCACCGACACCACCTCGTCGGTGTCCACCCAGCCCCAGTGCATCGGGTACGCGAACTCGTCCAGCACATAGAGCCGGTATGTCTCCGCCATCAGGTCGCGCTTGACCTGCTCCCAGCCTTCCCGCGCGGCCTCCTCGCTCGACTCGATGTCGCGCTGGACCCACGACCAGCCCTCGCCCATCTTGTGCCATGAGATGGTCCCCCCTTCGCCCGAGTCGCCCAGGACGCGCAGCGCACGCTCCTCACCGACCCGCCATTTCGCGGACTTCACAAACTGGAATACACCGACCGGCCAGTTCTGGTTCCACGCCCGCAGCGCCATCCCGAAGGCAGCGGTCGACTTTCCCTTCCCCACCCCCGTGTGCACCATGAGCAGCGGCCGGTTCCGGCGCTGCCGGGTCGTCAGCCCGTCGTCCGGCACGACACTCGGCTTTCCCTGCGGCATCAGGCGGCCCTCCTCGGCCTCGGTGTTCCTGCTCCCGGCACATCGCGTGCGCCCCGCACGTCCCTCGCGTCGCGAGCCCCCGGCGCACGACGCGCATCGCGACCCCCCGCATCGCGACCCCCCGCATCGCGGCCGCCCACGTCGCGCACCGTGCGGACCAGCGCGGCGACGCTGTCCGCGCGCAGTTCGTCCAACGTGACGGCAGCGCCGCCCAGGTCACGGGCCAGCGCCCCCGCCAGCCCCAGCCGTACCGGACCGGTCTCGCAGTCCACGACCACCGACGCCGTCCCCTCGGCCGCCAGCAACCGGGCGGTCCGCGACGCCTGCGCGACCGGATCCGCGCCGCCCGTGGCCCGGCCGTCGGTCACGACGACCAGCAGCGGCCGTCGCGCCGCGTCCCGCATCCGCTCGATCCGCAGCACCTCGCGGGCCTTCAGCAGCCCGGCGGCCAGCGGCGTACGGCCCCCGGTCGGCAGCTTCTCCAGACGGGCCGCGCCCGCCTCCACCGACGACGTGGGCGGCAGCGCGACCTCAGCTCCCGTACCGCGGAAGGTCACCAGGCCGACCTTGTCGCGGCGTTGGTAGGCGTCGAGGAGCAGCGACAGCACCGCGCCCTTGACCGCGCTCATCCGCTGCCTGGCGGCCATCGACCCGGAGGCGTCCACGACGAACAGCACGAGATTGCCCTCGCGCCCCTCCCGCACCGCCTGCCGCAGGTCGTCCCGCCGCACCAGGAGTCCCGGGCCGGAGCGCCCCCGCGCGTGCTGGTGCGGGGCGGCCGCCCGGACCGTCGCCGCCAGGTGCAGCTTGGTCAGCGCGCCGCGGGGGCGCCGGGCCCCCGTCGTCCGCCCGTGTTCCGTACGGGCCCGGGAGCGCCGTCCGGCGGCGCCGTCACCCAGGCCGGGGACGCTCAACGTGCGCGTACGGAACGGCTCAGCGGCACCCACCGCCGCCTGTTCGTGCCCCTCGCCCACCGGACCGGGGGCGCCGCCGTCGCCGGACGCGTCCGGTGCGTCAGAGGCGTGCGGCTGTTCCCCGGCCTCGGCCTCGCCCCGGCCCGAACCGTCCTCCGTACGAGGCTCCGGGACCGGCGGCTCGGACGCCTGGCCCTCACCGGCCGGGGGCGCCCCGTCGGGAGACGTGTCCGGTGCGTCGCCACCACCGGGCCCAGGGTCCGGGTCCGGATCCGGGTCGGGCTCGGGCTCCGGACCGGGGTCGTCGCCGAACTGCTCCAGCACCTCGTCCAGTTGGTCCTCGTCCAGCCCCGGTGCGTCGAACGGATTGCGCCGGCGCCGGTGCGGCAGCGCCAGCAGCGCGGCCTGCCGCACGTCCTCCTTGAGTACATCCGTGCGCCCCGCCCATGCCGCGAGCGCCGTCGCCGTCCGCGCGGTCACGATGTCCGCGCGCATCCCGTCCACCTCGAACGCGGCGCACACCGCGGCGATCTGCCGCAGCGCCCCGTCCCCGAGCCGCACCGCCGGCAGCAGCGCGCGGGCCGCCGCGATCCGCTCCCGCAGCTCCCGCTCCTCCTGCGCCCACCGCGCGGCGAAGGCGGCGGGATCCTCGTCGTACGCCAGCCGGCGGCGCACGACCTCCACCCGCTGGTCCGGTTCGCGCGAGGCCGCGACCTCCACCGTCAGCCCGAACCGGTCGAGCAACTGCGGCCGCAGTTCGCCCTCTTCCGGGTTCATGGTGCCGACCAGCAGGAAGCGGGAGGCGTGCCGTACGGACACGCCCTCGCGCTCGACGTAGGAGGCGCCCATCGCCGCCGCGTCCAGCAGCAGGTCCACCAGGTGGTCGTGGAGCAGATTGACCTCGTCCACGTACAGCACACCGCGGTGGGCGTCGGCCAGAAGACCCGGTTCGAAGGCCTTCTTGCCCTCCGACAGGGCCCGTTCGATGTCCAGGGCGCCCACCAGCCGGTCCTCGGAGGCGCCGACCGGCAGCTCGACCATCCGGGCCGCCCGCTGTGCGCCCGGACCGTTCTCGTGCGGACCGTCGGGACACGCCGCGTCCGGGGCCGCCGGGTCGCAGGAGAAGCGGCAGCCGGCCACGACGCCGACCGGCGGCATGAGGGCGGCCAGCGCCCGCACCGCGGTGGACTTCGCCGTGCCCTTCTCGCCGCGGACCAGGACGCCGCCGACGGCCGGGGAGACCGCGTTCAGGAGCAGGCCCAGCCGCAGATCGTCCATCCCCACGATCGCCGTGAACGGGTAGTGGGGGACGGCGGAGCGGTCCGCGGCAGCGGGATCGGTGACGGGGGTACGCGTGGTCATGCCTGATGGCCCTCCAGATCGCCTTCGGACTGCGGATGGGTCGCGCGGAGCCGCGCGGGCACCGGGGCCCGCCGGCCGGACAGCGCCGTAGGGGCCGCGCGCCCCGTCTCCCTCTCGCTCACGGTGTCCCGGCCTCCTTGTTCGTTCATGACGGTCCGCACCTCAGTCCCGCCGCCCGGGGAGCGGCAGTTGCCTTCCCTGGCGGGCTCGAGCCCCGCACCCCGCATCCCGCACCCCGCGCGCCACGGTCCCGAACACCGTGCACGGCGTTCGCGCCCGGACCCACCGCCGTAGCGCCGTCCGCGCCCGTGCCGCGGGTCGTCCCGCCCCGCCGCGTCATGGCGCCCCCGGAGGGACGAACGGCAGCCCGGACGGAACCCCGTCCTCGATCAGCCGCAGCAGCGCACCGGTGTCCGCGTGCTCCTCGATCAGGTCGCCCAGACGGTCGAGTTGCTCCTCCCGCAGCGCCCCGAACGAGGTGTCCGGCGCCGGTACGAAACGCCGTCCCGACGCCTCGGCCACCCACCGCAGGAACGCGCGGCGGAACCCGTCGCTCTCCAGCGACCCGTGCCAGTGCGTGCCCCGGACGGACCCGGCACGGCAGCCGTCCAGCGCGCGCCCCCGCCCGTCGGTGAAGAACGGCCCGTCCCCGCCCAGCACTTCGGCCACGCCGTGATGGATCTCGTAGCCCTCGACGGGCTCGCCCAGCGCCTCGCCCACGGGCCGCGCCAGGGTCTTCTCCCTGGCGAAACGGACCCGTACGGGCAGCAGTCCGAGCCCGTCGACCGTCCCCGCCCGCGACTCGACATCGTCCTCGATGCGCTCGCCCAGCATTTGGAAGCCGCCGCAGATGCCCAGCACCGGGCGGCCCTCCGCGGCCCTCCGGGCCACCGCCTGCGCGATGCCGCGCTCGCGCAGCCACTCCAGGGCGCGCACCGTGCCGCGGGTGCCCGGGAGCACCACGAGGTCCGCGTCGGCCAGCTCCTCCGGCCGGTCCACGAACCGCACGACCACGCCCGGTTCGGCCGCCAGCGCGTCCACGTCCGTGAAGTTGGACATCAGCGGAACCGCTGCGACCGCCACCCGCAGCACGTCCTCGCCGTGCGGCGGCGCGACCACGGATTCGCGGACCGTGCCGCGCAGCGACACCCGCAGGCCGTCCTCCTCGTCGATGCCGAGGCCGTGCGCGTACGGCAGGACCCCGAGGCTGGGCCGCCCGGTCAGGTCGTACAGCATGTCCAGGCCGGGTTCGAGCAGGCTCACGTCGCCGCGGAACTTGTTGACCAGATAGCCGGCGACGAGGCGTTGGTCCTCGCGTGCGAGCAGCGCGGTCGTCCCGAAGAACGAGGCGAAGACCCCGCCCCGGTCGATGTCCCCGACCACGACCACCGGAAGGCGAGCCGCTCGCGCCAGGCCCATGTTGACGATGTCGGTGCGGCGCAGATTGATCTCGGCGGGGCTCCCGGCCCCCTCGCAGATCACCGCGTCGTAGGAGCCCCGCAGCTCCTCCAGGCACGCCACGACCGTTCCGAGCAGCTCCTCCTGGCGGCCGCCGTGGTAGCGGCTGGCGCTCATCTCGCCCACCGGCTTTCCCAGCAGTACGACTTGGCTGCTGCGGTCGCTGCCGGGCTTGAGCAGGACGGGGTTCATGAGCGCCGTCGGTTCGACGCGGGCGGCGGCGGCCTGCATCGCCTGGGCCCGCCCGATCTCCGCACCCTGCCGCGTCACGAACGAGTTCAGCGACATGTTCTGCGCCTTGAAGGGCGCGACGGCCACGCCCTTGCGCGCCAGCCACCGGCAGATGCCCGCCGTGACGACGCTCTTGCCCGCGTCCGACGTGGTCCCGGCGACCAGCAGGCCCCCGCCCCGTGCGCGCGTCATGCCGATCCCTTCCCGCTGTTCCCCCGGAGCCGTACGCCCCGCAGCCCAGTGCCCGTCCGACGGCCGCGACGGGACGCCGAGGACGCCGTACGGGCCGCACCCGCGGCACGCCCCGGCCTGTCGTCCCGTGCGCACAGCGCCCCCCACACCAGGCGCGCGCCCGCGCACGCCACGAGCGCGAGGACGTTCACGCGCCGGGAGAGCCGTACGGCCCGCTCGATGTCCGCCACCTTCACGGGGCGGTTGCCCTCGCCGAGCACCGGCCGGTGCTCCACGCGCCCGCCGTACGCCAGCGTTCCGCCCAGCCGTACGCCCAGGGCCCCCGCGAACGCCGCCTCCACCGGGCCCGCGTTGGGGCTCGGGTGGCTCCGGGCGTCCCGGCGCAGCACACGCCGGGCGCCGCGCGGGTCCGGGCCCGCCAGGACCGCGAGCGCCGCGGTGAGCCGCGAGCCGGGGAAGCCCACCACGTCGTCCAGACGGGCCGCCGCCCATCCGAACCGGACATGGCGGGGCGACCTGTGACCGACCATCGCATCAAGGGTGTTGACCGCGCGGAAGCCCACGAGACCAGGCACGCCCGCCGCGGCGCCCCACACCAGGGCGCCCACGACCGCGTCCGAGGTGTTCTCGGCGACCGACTCCACGACGGCCCGCGCCATCTGCTGTCCGTCCAGGGCCTGCGGGTCGCGGCCGCACAGATGCGGCAGACGCTCCCGGGCCACCTCCAGGTCCCCGGCCGCCAGGGCGTTGCCAACGGCCCGCGCCTCGCGGCGGAGCGACGTGCCACCCAGCACGGACCAGGTCGCGGCGGCGGTCAGGGCGACTGCCGCGGCGGGGGAGCGGCGCACGGTACGGGACAGCCCGGCCGCGACCGCCGCGGCTCCGCCCGCGCACACCACCGCGTACAGGGCGCCGTGGCCGCGGTGGTCGCGCCACAGGCGGCGCTCGGCGGCGGCAGCGGCCCGCCCGAAGACGGCCACGGGATGGGCGCGCCGGGGGTCGCCGACGACCAGGTCCGCGGCGAAGCCCAGTGCGGCGCCGTACACGAAGGAGGCGTGTTCGGCACGCATCGGATCAGGACGCCGTCACGCCTCGAAGGGAACGGGCGCGGCGGTGACACGGCACGGGAACTCTGGGCGTACGACGGCGGCCGGGCATGCGACATGTCCTCACTCAGGGTCCGCGCCCTGGCTCGACGTGACCGGCGGTGAGAGTCTCCTGGCTTCCGGATCGGCGCGACCCCCGGCCTTCCAACCCGCCGCTGCGGGCCGTGACTTCTGGGGTGGGGGAGCGCTCCCCGGTGACAGTGGCGGGACCGCGCCGGATTCGCACCGGCTTCCTCTCCTGCCGCCGTTTGGCTCGGGCAGTCCACCACGGTCCGCGAACAGCCGTCAACTGAGCTGTGACCTGCGAGATGAGGCCCACAGCAGCGCGGTCCGGGAACGGCTGTGCCGTTCCCGGACCGCGGAGGTGACCGGTGTGCCGCCGCCCGTACGGCAAACGGGTCGTCAGGCGACGATCAGATACAGGCCGTAGGCGACGGCCGCCGCGCACAGCCCGTAGCAGACGTACGCGCCGATACGGGCCGGGACGCTCGGAGCGGCGGTGGCCGCGACCGTGCCGTCCGGCTGCGTCTCCGCCTTCCGGGAACTGCCGACGATGCCGAGCGTGAACACGCCCACGATGCCGACGGTGACCACCAGGCTGACGCCGAAGACCTGGCCGAGTGCTGCCCAGTCGATGTCCATGCGGATGCTTCCTTCTTAACGCTGTCGAGTCGCGTGCCGGACCGGGCCGGCGCTCAGACCGAGACCTTGGAGCCGCTGGACGAGCGGGGCTCGCCGACCTTGGCGGCCTCGTCCGTCCCGGACGTCTCCGGCTGCTCCGCGGAGCCCGTGCCCGATCCCGAACCGCCCAGCGGCGGCGGGGTGACGGACCGGATGGCGGCGGTGATGACCCCGACCGGCTCCTCCGGGATCTCGGCGTCGTTGACGTTGGTGTGGTCGACCGGGCGGCGCCGGGAGGCGACCCAGATCGCGCCGCAGGCGAGGAGCGCCAGGACGGCCACGGCGGCGACCCCCGCGGTCCCCTGCTCGGCGAGCAGTGCCGCCGCCGCGCCGACCAGGCCCGCGGCCGGAAGCGTCAGCCCCCAGGCGACGAACATCCGGCCGGCCGTGGACCAGCGCACCACGCCGCCCTTGCGGCCGAGCCCCGAGCCCATGACCGCACCGGAGCAGACCTGGGTGGTGGAGAGGGCGAAGCCGAGGTGCGAGGAGGACAGGATGGTGACCGCGGCGCCGGTCTGGGCGGCGAAGCCCTGCGGCGGCTGGATGTCGGTCAGGCCCTTGCCCATGGTGCGGATGATCCGCCAGCCGCCCAGGTACGTGCCGAGCGCGATGGCGAGACCGGCGGAGACGATGACCCACATCGGCGGGTCGGCGTCCGGCGCGAGCGCGCCGCCGGTGATCAGCGCCAGGGTCATCACACCCATGGTCTTCTGCGCGTCGTTCGTGCCGTGGGCCAGGGAGACGAGCGCGGCCGAGGCGATCTGGCCGGCGCGGTAGCCCTTGGCGGTGGCCTTCGGGTCGGCCTTGCGGGCCGCGCGGTAGGTGAGGCGGGTGGCCAGCAGCGTGGCCAGACCGGCGACGATCGGTGCGGCGACCGCCGGGATGAGGACCTTCATGACGACCTCGTCGGCGTGGACGGCGCCGAAGCCGACCGAGGCCACGGTCGCGCCGATCAGGCCGCCGAAGAGGGCGTGCGAGGAGCTGGACGGGAGTCCTGCGAGCCAGGTCAGGAGATTCCAGACGATGGCACCCACCAGGCCCGCGAAGATGACTTCGGGCCGAATGCCGGATTCGTCGATGATGCCTTTGGAGATCGTCGCTGCGACCTCGACCGAGAGGAACGCGCCGACGAGGTTCAGGGCCGCCGACATCGCCACCGCGCTCTTGGGCTTCATCGCCCCGGTGGAGATGGTGGTGGCCATGGCGTTGGCGGTGTCGTGGAAGCCGTTCGTAAAGTCGAACACCAAGGCCGTGATGATCACGATCCCGATGAGAAGCGTGATGTGTTCCATTCACCCAGGCAATCAGCTCGATGGTCAGTGGCACGGTGACCGTAGGGACGGCGAGTGAACGGAAGATGAACTGAACGCGGCGCTCGGGTGCTGCTGTCCTGCGATGGGCAGTTCTCGGCCGAATGTACGGAGATTCAGCCTCCCTGGTGACGGCTGTCTCGCCCAACGCTGTGAAACAGATCACTGACTTCGAGGTGAACGCATGGAATCGCTGGAACGGCCGACGCCGGTGAACGAGGCCTGGGCCGACCTGGTCGCCACGGCCCGCCGCACCGTTGCCGACGGCCTGGTGGTCGGCACCTCGGGCAACGTCTCCGTACGGGTCGGGGACATCGTGCTCGTCACCCCGACCGGGGTCCCGTACGAACGGCTGGCCGCCCAGGACGCGACCGCCGTCGACCTCTCCGGGCGCCAGATCCTCGGCGAGCTGAAGCCCACCAGCGAACTGCCCATGCATCTTGCCGTCTACCGCACCACCGCGGCCACGGCGATCGTCCACACCCACGCCGTCCACGCCACGGCCGTCTCCACGCTCGTGACCGAGCTGCCGCCCATCCACTACCTGACGGCCACGCTCGGCGGCCCCGCGCGCGTCGCTCCCTACGCGCTGTACGGCAGCGACGAATTGGCCGAGAACATGCTGTCCGCCCTCCGCGACCGCAGCGCCTGCCTGCTGCAGAACCACGGCACCGTGGCGTACGGGGCGAGCCTCGACGAGGCGTACGACCGCACCGCGAACCTGGAGTGGATGTGCCGCGTCTGGCTGGCCGCGCACGGCGTGCCGGGGCGCGAGCCCAGCCTGCTGTCGCCGGAACGGCTCGCGGAGGCGGGGGAGAAGCTCCGCGGCTACGGCCAGTCCGGCGGCGCGGGCTGACACCGGAGGGCCAGGGGGCCAGGGCGGGCGTGAGAGGGCCGGAGGGCGAAGCCCCGCTCCCGGACGGTGTCATCCCGCTGGCCGCGCGCCCCGCGGCCGACCACACTGGGACGGATGCGCCTGCGTTCTGCGGCGGCCGCGGCCGCCACCACCGTGCTCGGTGCCGGAGCCGCCGCCGTGGCGGCCGGACGGTACGCCTGTGACGCTGCCCTGAAACCGGCGCGCACCCGCCCGTTGCCGGCCGACCCGCCCCTCACCGTGCACGCCGCGGACGGCGACCGGGTCACCCTGACCCGCAGTCTGGCGTCCGTGCGGCCGGGCACGTACGGGCTGACCGGAGGCGAGTCCCACGCCGTCGTCGGACCCGTCGTGGACTCCGCGCCGCACCCGCCCGACTGCGTCGTGCGCCGTCTCGAAGGGGTCACGCACGGCGCGCTGAAGCAGGGCGCGCGCCTCTACCTCACCCCGCAGGTCCACATCGGCAACCCGCGCGACGCGCTCGGGCTGGACCACGCCGACGTCGACGTGCCCGGTGAACTCGGCCCGCTGCCCGCCTGGTTCGTACCGGGCGCCCGCGACACCTGGGTCATCACCGTGCACGGCCTCGGCACCACCCGCGAACACCCCATGGTGGCCCTGCCCTTCCTGCACCAGCAGGGCGTCCCCGTGCTCGACCTCGCCTACCGCGGCGACCTCGGCGCCCCGCGTCCCCCGGACGGCATCGGCCACCTAGGCGACACGGAGTGGCGCGACCTGGACGCGGCGATCCGCTACGCGGTGCGGTACGGCGCCGAGACCGTCGTGCTGTACGGCTGGTCGACGGGCGCCACGATGGCCCTCCATGCCGCTGCCCGGTCAGCCCTGCGCACCCGGATCAAGGGCCTGGTGCTCGACTCGCCGGTCCTCGACTGGCGCGCCACCGTACGCGCCCTCGCCTCGGCGGACGGCACCCCGGGGCTGCTGCTCCCGCTGGCCGTCCGCGCCGCCCAAGGGCGTACGGGACTGGACGGCGGGCCGCTGACCGGATCCTTCGACCCCGCGCGGATGACCGTACCGACGCTGATCCTGCACGGACCCGACGACGGCATCGCCCCGTGGGGTCCCTCGCAGGAGCTCGCCGACGCCCGGCCCGACCTCGTCACGCTCCACACGGTCGACCACGCGCCGCACGCGTCCATGTGGAACGCGGACCAGGAGGGGTACGAGGAGACGCTCCGGCGCTTCCTGACACCCCTCATGTAGTCCCGCGCCTTGCGATGCCGTCCCCGCCGGGCCGGGTGGGCGCTTGCCCGATGCCTGCCCGATTCCTGCTCGGCGCTTGCTCGAGGCTTGCTCGACACCTGCTCGTAGCCCCGCCCGCCGCGCGCCCTTCCCCGTGCGGGGGACACCGGTCCCCGAGATGTGACGCCCGTACGGTCACGGGTTCCCGGGGCCGTGCCCTGCGCGACGACGTGCCCGCGGGCCGTGCGCACCCGCAGGTCGGAGCCACCGCGCGGCCGGTGCACGGAGCCCGCCGGATACGTGCGGCCGGATTCCGATTGGGCTTTCCGGCCGCCAGCGGGAAGACTGCCCCCGTGACGTCCCGTACCCCGCGCGACTCCCGGCTCCGCCTCGTCCCCCGCCGACCGATGACCGCCGCCCGCCGGGCCGTGCCGAACCGGCGCCCCCGCACCGCGCCGCGGCCGCCCGAGGGCACACCGCCGCGGGCCGAACTCGCGCGCCAGGCGCGGGCGGAGCTCGCCGACGCGGTACGGATCGCGCGCTGGGCGGACACGGAGTGCGGCCGCGGTGCCTGTCTGCCGCCCGGAGACAGCGGCACGCTCAGCGCCGAGGCGGCCGAAAGCGCCGCGGCGTCGCTGAAGCTGACGCCGCACCAGGTGCAGGCCGACTGGGACCGGGCGCGCCTCGCCGGACTCGTCGAACTGCACGGTGACACCGCCCGCTCCGGCTGGCGGCTGCAGGCCTGGGACCGCGACGACGGTGCGGTGCTCCGCGGCTGGGTCGCGCTGTTCGACGCCTGGTCCATCGCGCACCCCGCGCCCTCCGCCTTCGCGCCCGCGCCCGTGGCCGAGGTCGTCGAGGCCGTGCCGCAGCTGCTGTCCCTGCTGCAGCTCTCCGAGGGCGCCTTCCTGGTCTCGGCGCTCCAGGACCTGCTGGAGCAGCGCATCGCGGAACTGCGCACCGAGCGCTGCGAAGTGCCCTACGGCGGCGGCATTCCCGAGCCGCGCGCGGCGGCCGAAGCCGCCGTCCCGGACGGTGTGGTCCGCCACCCCGGAGTCGGGACGTTCGGAGCGGGGACGCCCGGAGCACGCACGCCCGAAGCACCACCCCAGCTCCGGACGCCCGAGCCCCGCACGCCCGATGGCCGTGCGCCGGAGGCCGGTCCTCCGGCGGCCGGGACCCCTGAAGCCGGGACGCCCGCCGCCGAAGGCCCGCCGTCCGGGGCGCTGCTGGACTGGGCCCTGGACGCCCTGGTCAGCGTCGGCGCCCTGACCGTGGGCGACGGCCAGGCCCGGCTCACCCCGCTCGGCAACTGGGCGGTGTGGGTCAAGCTGGAGCAGATCTGCGTGGCCGCGCAGAGCCCCGCAGGGAACATCGAGCGGTCCGCCGAGGACATGCTGCGCGGCTGCGCCCGCCTCACCCCGGGCCCCGCGCGGGACGAGTACCGGGCCTGGCTCGCCGCCCGCCCCAGCGGCAGCGCCGTCTCCGAACTCCTCGACGCCGCCCGTGGGGACGACGCCCTGCTGCGAGGGCTCGCCTTCGAGGCGCTGCGCGTCGTCGGTGCGCCCGCCGAGCCCGCCGTGCGGTCCGTCGTCGACGAACCGGGCCTGCGCCCCTACGCGTTGATGTGGCTCGCCGAGCAGGAAGGCGTCGACCCGGACGACCCGCTCGCGGTACTCACCCGCGAAGAGGCCACCTGGCTGTGGATCGACACCGCGGCCGCCGTCGCCGACCACGGCGAAGCGCCCCTGCTCGTACGGCACTTGGACTCCGCCGTGCAGGGCACGGTCCCGGCGTTGCTTCAGGAGGTACGGGCCGTCGGCCACCCCCGTACGGTGCAGGTGCTGGTTGCCCTCGCCGCCGCGCACCCCGACCCTGCGCTCGCCAAGGCCGTGCGCAGGGCGGCCTTCCAGGTGCACACCGGAGAGGCGTAGCGGCGGCCGACGCCACTCCACCGGGGCCGGACACGGCACCCCGGTTCAGAGCACGTCGGCGTGAATCCTCACCAGGAAGTCGAGGATCGGCCCGCCGTGATGCGCTCCGGCCGGTCGATCGCCGCCCGGATCGCCTGGTCGAGCCGAGCCCCGTGCCGCCGACGGCCGCGTGCCCCGCGCCCGCCCGGTCGAGCAGCGCGAACACGTCGTTCGTTTACTGCTGCCAGGTGTGGCGGGAGGGGTCGGCGCACACCGGCGTCCCGTAGCCGCGGATGTCCGGCAGGAGCACGGTGAAGCGGTCACGGAGGCGACGCGCGAGCGGCAGCAGGCTCCAGCGGTCGGGACCTCCGGCGTGCAGGAGGACGACGACCGGACCCTCGCCCAGGGCCGTGCCGCCCGCCGCGGGGCGTTCGTGCCGCCGACGAGCCGGAGTATGCGTGAAACACGTCACGTCGGCTCGCCGCGCCTCACGGCGACGGCCCTCCTCAGCGGCGGCACGGGGGTGTTCGGCCCGGAAAAGCAGTTGCAAGGCACCGCTAGACTTCCTCTCATGGCAATTCTCCTTGTGCATTAGACGGCGTCGCCGCTCCGCCGACGCCGCCCGGCCCCCTGCCGGTGCGCTGCGTGCGCGGCCGTCCCACCCCCCGCCCGACGCCCTCTTCTGCTGCCCTGGAGTCTTTCCGTGATCACCGCCACCGGCCTCGAGTTGCGCGCCGGCGCCCGCATCCTCATCGAGTCCGCCTCCTTCCGTATCGCCAAGGGCGACCGCATCGGTCTCGTCGGGCGCAACGGCGCCGGCAAGACCACCCTCACGAAGGTCCTCGCGGGCGAGGGCATCCCCGCCTCGGGCACCGTCACGCGCGGCGGCGAGGTCGGGTACCTCCCGCAGGACCCGCGCACCGGCGACCTCGACGTCATGGCCCGCGACCGCATCCTCTCCGCGCGCGGCCTGGACACCGTGCTGCGCCGCATGCGCGAGAACGAGGAGCGGATGTCCACCGGCCAGGGGGCCACCCGCGAGCGCGCGATGAAGAAGTACGAGCGCCTGGAGACCGAGTTCCTGACCAAGGGCGGGTACGCGGCCGAGGCCGAGGCCGCGACCATCGCCGCCAGCCTGAACCTCCCTGACCGGGTGCTCAGCCAGCCCCTGCACACCCTCTCCGGCGGTCAGCGCCGCCGCGTCGAGCTGGCCCGGATCCTCTTCTCGGACGCCGACACCCTGCTGCTCGACGAGCCCACGAACCACCTCGACGCCGACTCGATCTTCTGGCTGCGGGACTTCCTCAAGACCTACCGCGGCGGTTTCGTGGTCATCTCCCACGACATCCAGCTCGTCGAGACGGTCGTCAACAAGGTCTTCTACCTGGACGCCAACCGCTCGCAGATCGACATCTACAACATGGGCTGGAAGAAGTACCTCCAGCAGCGCGAGGACGACGAGAAGCGCCGCAAGCGCGAGCGCGCCAACGCCGAGAAGAAGGCCGCGGCCCTCAATTCCCAGGCCGACAAGATGCGGGCCAAGGCCACCAAGACCGTGGCCGCCCAGAACATGGCCCGCCGCGCCGAGAAGCTCCTGTCCGGGCTGGAGGACGAGCGCCGCAGCGACAAGGTCGCCAAGCTGCGCTTCCCCGACCCCGCGCCCTGCGGCAGGACGCCGCTCACCGCCGAGGGGCTGTCCAAGTCCTACGGCTCGCTGGAGATCTTCACCGACGTCGACCTGGCCATCGACAAGGGGTCCCGGGTCGTGATCCTGGGCCTCAACGGCGCGGGAAAGACGACGCTGCTGCGGCTGCTGGCCGGGGTCGAGCAGCCCGACACCGGGATGGTCACGCCCGGCCACGGCCTCAAGCTCGGCTACTACGCGCAGGAGCACGAGACCCTGGACCCGGACCGCACGGTCCTGGAGAACATGAGGTCGGCCGCCCCGGACATGGATCTCGTCGAGATCCGCAAGACGCTGGGCTCGTTCCTCTTCTCCGGCGACGACGTGGACAAGCCCGCGTCCGTCCTGTCCGGCGGTGAGAAGACCCGGCTCGCGCTGGCCACCCTCGTGGTGTCCTCGGCCAACGTGCTCCTCCTCGACGAGCCCACCAACAACCTCGACCCCGCCAGCCGCGAGGAGATCCTCGGCGCGCTGCGCACTTTCACCGGGGCCGTGGTGCTGGTGACGCACGACGAGGGCGCGGTGGACGCGCTCCATCCGGAGCGGATCATCCTGCTGCCCGACGGCGTCGAGGACCTGTGGGGGGACGACTACGCGGATCTCGTCGCGCTCGCCTGATCCACTTCGGCTTCGTCACCTGATCCACTTCGTATGGATCATTCGGCCTAGGCGTGATCCGTCATCTGAGTGAGTCAAGGTCATCATCCGGCGCGCCGCCTCGGTCGGCCCCGCCCGTCGTGGTCCAGACCTCCGCCGGTCGGATGGCGACCGAGGCTGCCTGCGCTGACCTGGACGTTCTTGACCGACTGCACACAGTGACGATGTCCGCGCTGCACGGAATCGCTGAGTCCGATTGTGGCTGTGCGCTGCGACGGCGCGAAGCTCGTCGCAGAGACCTTGCCGAATGGGTGGCCAGACGGCCCCCTAGGGGTGATCATGAGAAGTCCAGAGCGCACTTCCCATGAGGAGGCACGGGTGGCCGAGACTCTGAAGAAGGGCAGCCGGGTGACCGGCTCCGCGCGCGAAAAGCTCGCGGCTGACCTGAAGAAGAAGTACGACTCCGGTGCGAGCATCCGAGCGCTGGCCGAGGAGACCGGTCGCTCGTATGGGTTCGTTCACCGGATGCTGAGCGAGTCCGGGGTGACCCTCCGTGGTCGTGGTGGAGCCACTCGGGGCAAGAAGGCTCCCGCCTCCTGACGAGGCACCCCCGGCAGGAATTGGGCAGTGCCACCCGGTCGGTCCGCCGATCGCCCGGGTGGTTACTGTGCAGTAGGGTCGACCCGATCGTCGACCCGCGACTGCGGCCCATCCGGAGGCACCCATGACCCTGCTGGACAAGGACGGCGTACGGCTCACCGTCGACGACGCGGCAACCGTCGCCACGGTGACCCTCGCGAACCCCGACAAGCGCAACGCCCAATCGCCCGCCCTGTGGCGTGCGTTGACCGAGGCCGGACGCATCCTGCCGGGCAGCGTCCGTGTGGTCGTGCTGCGCGGTGAGGGCAAGTCCTTCTCGGCGGGGCTCGACCGGCAGGCGTTCACGCCGGAGGGCTTCGACGGCGAACCGTCGTTCATCGACCTCGCGCGCGGTTCCGACGCCGATCTGGACGCGACCATCGCCGAGTACCAGGAGGCGTTCACCTGGTGGCGGCGGAACGACGTCGTCTCCGTCGCCGCGGTGCAGGGGCATGCCATCGGCGCGGGCTTCCAGCTCGCGCTCGGCTGTGACCTCCGCGTCGTCGCCGACGATGTGCAGTTCGCGATGCGCGAGACCAGCCTCGGCCTGGTCCCCGACCTGGCCGGCACGCACCCGCTCGTCGGGCTCGTGGGCTACGCCCGCGCCCTGGAGATCTGCGTCACCGGGCGCTTCGTCCAGGCCGAGGAAGCCGAGCGCACCGGCCTCGCCAACCTCGTCGTGCCGGCCGCCGAACTCGATGGCGCGGTGGCGGACCTGACGGCAGCGCTGCTCGCCGCACCCCGTGATGCCGTGGTCGAGACGAAGGCGCTGCTGCGCGGTACGGCGGAGCGCACGTACGAGGAGCAGCGGGTGGCCGAGCGGGGTGCGCAGGCCCGGCGCCTCCGTGACCTCGCGGGTGCCGGCGACTGAGCGACGTCGTCAACGGGGCCTGAATTCAAGGGAGTTGAGCGGATGCCCCGGGCGGGTGTCCGACGAGACGAGCGCTCCTGCCGGGCGCATCGGTGACCGCGCCCCCCGGTCGCCCGCGCCCTCATCACAGCGACGCCGATCCGGGGCGGGGGACCCCCGCCCGGATCACGGCTGCTCCACCGCGGTGACGACGACGGCGACGCTCACCAGGGCGGCCGTGTCGGCAGCGGCCGCGGCGGTCACGGCCGAGCGCACGGAGCGGGTGACGTCCAGCGCGCGATGGCCGAGCGCGGTCGCCAACTGCACCTCGACATGGCGCCGTTGGGGCTCGTCCTCGTCGTGGAACCGTACGGCGCGGGCGAGTCCGCCGAGCGCCGGGGCGAGCCGGGTCACGCCCGGGACGGCGAGGACGGCATCGGTCACGTGGCGTACGGTGCCGGGCTCCGCCCCTCCGCGCTGTGAGCCCTCGTCGTCCGGTGTGCTCCGGCCGGCCGGCGCCGTGGTGTCCCCGTCCCGGCCGCCGAGGTGCGCGTCCCGACCGTGCTCGATGCCCTCCCGCTCGTCCCGTCCTCGGCTGTCCGGATCCGGCGGCTCCCCGGGGCCCGGCTCGCCGTCCAGCAGATCGGTGACACGGAGGTCGACGGCCTTCACTTCCAGTCCGAGGTCGTGCTCGGCGGCCGCCAGCAGCAGCTCACGCAGCCGCTCCGCCGTGGCCGGGAGCGACTGACGCGTCCACGCCGCGAACTCCGCCTCCACGCGAAGCGGTCCCGGCGGCAGCGCACTCGCCGGTGGCGGCACCTCGGGCTTGCCGGACGCGCCGGGGTCGGCGAGGGAGAGCCGGATCCGGCCGGTCCGTACGCCGTGCAGCCCGTCTGCGGCCCGGCGCAGCACCCCGGCCGCGGCCCGCTCCGTGATCCACGTGCCGTCGCTTGGTTCACCGAGCGGCAGGATCCTTCCCAGCCCCAGCTGTTGCCGCACGGCGTCGGTCCACACGTCCGTGACCACCGGGCCTCACTTTCCTCGGCTCCTGCACAGCGCATCAGTTTCACCGGCCGGTTCGCCGTCCCGCGACCCGCCGGTACGGGGTACAGCGTGCCGTCCCACGCCTGCCCCGTCCCCGGAGCGGCACGAAAGATTCACACTTAATGTGGGCAAAGAAGCAATATCGCGCTTCTCACCTCGGAAGGGATGGCCCGGACATGCCCGAGACCGCTCAGCGGAAACGGACCGAGACACCCGAATCCCCGTCCGCGAGCGAGCCCGCCAAGAAGCCGCTGGGCACCGCGCGAGGTGGAGGGGATCCGGCCACCCGTGGCCGTACCACCATCGCCGACGGGGTGGTGGAGAAGATCGCCGCTCTCGCGGCCCGTGACGTCTTCGGCGTCCACGCGCTCGGCGGCTCCCGCACCTTCGGCGCCGTGCGCGACCGGGTGCCGGGCGGGAAGCCGCAGCTCACCCGCGGGGTCCGGGCCGAGGTCGGTGAGGTGCAGACGGCGCTCGACATGGAGATCGTCGTCGACTACGGGGTGTCGATCGCCGACGTCTCCCGGGCCGTACGGGAGAACGTGATCTCCGCGGTGGAACGCATGGCAGGTCTCGAGGTCGTCGAGGTCAACATCGCGGTCAGCGATGTGAAGCTGCCCGACGAGGAGGACGAGGAAGAGGGGCCGCGCATCCAGTAGCCGCAGCCGGAGGGGACGGACCGCCGCACGGCGCAGGCACGACCGAAGGAGCGCACGATGAGCATGGCCCTGATCGGCATGATCGCCGGCATGGCGCTGGGTTTCGCCGGATACTTCGGCGGGTTCGGTGCGTTCCTGCTGGTGGGGGCGCTGGGCATCGTCGGACTCGTGGTCGGCCGGCTTCTCGAGGGCGACCTGGAGCTCGGCGACTTCTTCCGTCCCCGCGACGACAGGCGGCGGTGAGCGGCGGTGCCGGAGGAGCCCGTCGCGGCGGCGGAGCCGGTGCGCGGGCCCGTGGCCGCAGGGGAGCGGGGGGACACCCGTATCGCGGACCGGGTCGTCGCGAAGATCGCCGCGCGTGCCGCCAAGGAGGCGCTGGAAGGAGCCCCGGCGGCGCAGTGGGTGCCCGCGGAGCGCAGGCCGCACGCGACGGTCTCCCTGCGTCGCGCACCGGATCAGGGCGGGGCGCTGCCTCCGTTCGGTGAGGCGCGGATCCGGATCGCCGTGGAGCTGGGCTATCCCTGCGACATCGGTGCGCAGTGCGGAGTCGTGCGTCGTGACGTCATGGAGCGGGTACGTGCCCTGGCGGGCATGGACGTGCCCGAGGTCTCCGTGTCCGTGGAACGGCTGCACTCCGAGCAGTCGCGGGCCACGGAGCAGGGGAGGGTCACATGAGCGACCGCGCCCCGGACGCGGACGACGCGGCCGGGTCCACAGGCAGTACGCGGCGCATGCCGATCGTGGAGCGCGCCCCCGGCCCGGGCGACGCCCCCGGCCCGGGCGACGACCCCGGCTCGGACCGGGCGTCCGGCTCCGGCCGCCGATCCGCGTCGGGCGGGGGATCCGACCTGGAGCAGTCCTCCTCCGCGGCCGACTACGAGGGCGCGAACACGGACGGCAAGCCGCGCAGGTTCTGGTCCGAGCGCCGAGGCCCGGCGGTCGCCGTGGCCGCCGTCGCGACGGCGGCTCTCGGCCTCGCCCTCTACGACGTCGCCGCCGTGCGCTCCGGCCGGACGGCGATGGAGTGGCGCCGCGGGCTCGCCGACGGACTCGCGGAACAGCCGCTGGACGGCGGCTGGATGATCGGCGGAGCGGCCGCCGCGACGGCGATCGGGCTGTGGCTGCTGCTGCTCGTGCTCACCCCCGGCCTGCGGGGGCTGCTCACCATGCGCAGGCCCGCGAACGTCAGGGGTGGCGACGACGTCCGCGCGGGACTCCACCGGGCCGCGGCCGTGCTCGTCCTCCGCGACCGGGCGATGGAGGTGTCCGGCGTCCAGACCGTACGCGTCGGTGTCAGCCGACGCCGCGTCAAGGTCCGCGCCACGGCCCACTTCCGCGACCTCGACACGGTGCGCACCGATCTGGGCGCCGCCCTGGCCGTCGGCCTCGACGAACTCGGCCTGGTCCGGCCGCTCGCCCTGTCCGTTCACGTACGACGTCCGGCGAAGAGGTGACGGGACGATGCTGAGGATCATCAACCGCGTCCTGCTCGGCCTGCTCGGACTGGCGCTCTTCGTGCTGGGCGGATCCATTCTGGTCACCGGGCTGGACCTGCCGCGGCACTGGGGATTCGAGCTGCCGGGCTGGTGGCCGTTCACCGGACCGGACGACGTCCTGCTGAGTGAGGCCGACCGTACCCGGTACCGCGGCGACGGGTGGTGGTGGCCGACCGTGTTCGCGGTGCTCACCGTCCTGCTCGTGCTGATGCTGTGGTGGTTCCTGGCCCAACTGCGGCGTCGCCGCCTGCGCGAGGTGCTCGTGGACAGCGGGGACGGCGCGGGCGCACTGCTCCGGGGACGGGCCATGGAGCAGGTGCTGAACGCGGAGGCGGAGTCGCTCGACGGTGTCTCCCGGGCGCAGATGGTGCTGACGGGCCGCCGCCGTACGCAGCCCGAGGCGCACGGCGCGCTCCTCCTGGAACCCCATGCCGCCCCCGCCGACGCACTGGGCCGCCTGACCGCGGAGGCCTTGGCCCATGCCCGCGACTCCGCGGGACTGGACCGTCTCCCGGCGGAGTTCCACTTCCGCGCGGTGCGCCACTCCGCGGACCGCGTCCTCTGACGGCGGCACGGACCCGGACGCGGCGCCGGTACGCCCCGCCGGTCACGTCCCCGCGGCCCCGGGCGGGCGTGGGCACAGCACCGCGCCGCCCCGCCCGAATCCGCCCACGGACCGGGCAGCCGGGTCGGCGGGCGCGCAACGCGATCGCGGCCCGTGCGGCGGCGCCGCCGGTCAGAAGCCGTGCCGTGATCCGCCGTCGACCGGGAGCATCACTCCCGTGATGTAGGACGCGGCGGGGGAGAGGAGGAACGCCGCGGCCTTCCCGAACTCGTCCGGTCTGCCGTACCGCCGGAGCGGGACGGCCGCCGACGTGCGCGCCCGGGCCGCCTCCGGGTCGCCGGAGAGCGCGTCGAGCTCCCGGATCCGGTCGGTGTCGATACGGCCAGGCAGCAGCCCGACCACCCGGATCCCGCGCGGCCCCAGCTCCACGGACAAGGACTTGGCGAAGCCCGCGAGCCCCGGCCGCAGGCCGTTGGAGATCGTCAGCATGGGGATCGGCTCATGGACGGAGCCGGAGAGGACGAAGCCGATCACGCCGCCCTCGGAGAGCTCGGCCGCGGCGGTCCGCGCGAGCCGTACGGCACCGAGGAAGACGGACTCGAAGGCCGCACGCCACTGCTCGTCCGTGGTGTCCGCGCCCGTCCCGGGAGGCGGGCCGCCCACGCTGATCAGGACACCGTCGAATCGGCCGAAGCGGGCGCGGGCCGTGGCGATGAGGCGCTCGGCCACATCCGGATCGGCGTTGTCCGCCGCGACGGCGGCCGCGTCGGGCCCGAACTCCGCCGCCGCCTCCGTGACGGCCTGCTCGTCGCGGCTGCTGAGCACCACCTTCGCCCCGCCGCCGACGAGTTCGCGCGCGGCGGCCAGGCCCAGCCCGCGCGAGGCGCCGGTGACGACGTACACCCGGTCCTTCAGTTCAAGATCCATGCCCCACATGGTGACCCATCGCCCGGCGACGACGCGAGGCCTGTGGACGACCGTCGGCGGGCGCACCGGAGGGAGGCCGGCAAGGCCGCGACACGTCGGCGGAACGTGGTCACCGGCCTCAGGCCGGGACCGCGACCTGCTCCTGCTCCGGTCGCTCGGCCGCGGCGAGGCGGTCCTTGCGCTCGCGGCGCACCAGCACGACCCAGCCGACCGGGACCCCTGCCGCGAACAGCCACCACTGGATCGCGTACGCCATGTGCGGCCCGATGCTGCTGTGGTCCGGGGCGGGTACGGGCTCCGGCTGCTTCCCTGAGGCCTTCGGCGAGGTGCCGGTGAGCTGGATGTAGCCGCCGAGCACCGGCTTGCCGACGGGGCCGGTCCGCTCGCGGCTGTTGATCAGCATGAGCTGGCGCGGGGGCAGTCCCGGCTTGTCCTTGATGCCGCTGTTCGAGGTCGTCTCGTCCGGCATCAGGCGCCCCGTGACCTCGACCTGCCCGGTCGGTGCCGCCGGGACCTCGGGGAACTTCGTCAGGTCTCCGCCGGCGGGGATCCAGCCGCGGTTGACCAGTACCGCCCGGCCGTCCTTCATGACCAGCGGGGTGAGGACGTAGTAGCCGATGCTCTTCTCGTCGGCGGCGGTCCGCTGCCGGATCACGACCTCGTGCCGGGTGTCGTACGTGCCGATGGCGGTGACCGTGCGCCAGGAGTCCGCGGGGTCCACCGCACGGCCCGGAGCGGAGAGCTCGCCCACCGGGGCGGCGGGGGCGTCGAGGCTCCGCGTGATCTGCTCGTTGCGGGCGACGCGGTGCTCGTGGCGGTGAAGCTGCCAGAAGCCCAGCTCGATCATCACGGGGATGAGCGCGAGCGCGAAGAGGGTGAGCATCACCCACTGCCGGGACAACAGGAAGCGGTACACCCCACGACCGTACAACTCGGTCGCGGGGTGCTCGGCGGGCGGGGGTGGGTCATACGCGGTCGACCAGGCCCACCTTCCCCTCTTCGCGGGCGCAGTGCGCCCCGCAGTAGAAGTGGCCGTCGGCCTCCACACCCTGGCCGATGATGCTGGTCGTGCAGTGCTCGCACACCGGGGCCATCTTGGCGATGGCACAGGCGAAGCAGTCGAAGACATGCACCGCGCCCTGGGCGTGCACCTCGAAGGTCATACCGTAGTCGTTTCCGCAAACCTCACAATTGGCCATGGGGCACAGGGTGCGGGTGCCGGGCTCCGCGGAGGGAACGGACACCGGGCGCGTCGTGTGCCGTTCACTCGGACGAGGGCGCCGGGGCCACGTCCTGGAGCAGTTGCATGAAGGCCGCCTCGTCGATGACCGGGGTGCCGAAGGAGCCGGCCTTGCGGGTCTTCGTGGTGCCCGAACCGGGGTCGTTGGTCACGAGCAGGCTGGTGAGCCGGGAGATGCTGTTCGCGATGTGCAGTCCGGCCTCGAAGGCGCGCTCCTCCAGGAGTTCGCGGTCCACCGAGGTGTCGCCGGAGAACGCCACCCGCATGCCCTGGACGAGCCGCCGGCCCGGCTCGTACCGCCCCGGGTTGGGGTACGGGCAGGGCGGACGTTTGACGCTCTGGCGCCAGGTGCCCGGACGGTAGGAGCCCCGGCGGCCCGGCGGGGGCGGCGCGTCCGACCACTCCGTGAGCGGCTGGCAGGCGAGCAGGGGCAGGCGCACGCCCGCCTCCGCCGCCAGATGCAGGCTCGGCCGGAACGTCTCGGCCAGCACCCGGGCGTCGTCCAGCGCGTGGTGCGCCTGCCGCTGCTCGACGCCGTAGTGCGCGGCCAGGGTCTCCAGCCGGTGGTTGGGGAGGGGGAGGGCGAGCTCCTTGGAGAGCGCGATGGTGCACAGCCGCTGCCGCACGGGGACGGCGCGGTCGGCGCGGGCGTACTCGCGGGCAATCATCGACCAGTCGAAGACGGCGTTGTGCGCGACGAGTACGCGGCCGTCGAGGCGTTCGGCGAAGGCGTCGGCGATCTCCGGGAAGAGCGGGGCGCTCTCCAGGACCGCACTGGTGAGGCCATGGATCCACACGGGGCCCGGGTCGCGCTGTGGATTGACCGGCGAATACCAGTGGTCCTCCACATCGCCCCGGGCGTCGAGCCGGTAGACCGCGGCCGAGACGATGCGGTCGTTGCGCGCGAGGCCCGTCGTCTCGACGTCGACGACCGCATAGCCCGGCGGATACGTCTCCGGCCACGCCTCCGCCGGCACCCGGTCCCGCATCGTGTCCCGCACCGGGGGCGCGGGTTCCTGCGCGGGGGACGGTACGGAGGCGATGCGGTTGTCGAGCATGGTCCACGAGAATACGGCCCGGGTGGGACAGCGCCGACCACCGGGCCGCAGCGGTGACATGACGGAGCATCAGGCGTCGGGCGGCGGGTGCGATCCCGTGCGGTACGTCCGCCGCTCGCGCCGCGTCCATTCCGCGTCCGCGCCCCCGTCCACGTCGCTCCGCTCCCGCCGGCGGGCCGTCCCGGACCATGATCAGGCTCCGGGTCGCGCACGAACTCCTGGTGCCCCGGTCCTATACCGATCGGTAACGACCCCTGGCGGAGCGACTCGCTCCGCTCTATGGTGCGGCCATGCCGCACTTGCCCGATGTCGTGCTGTGGTCCATTCCCGCCTTCATTCTGCTCACCGTCCTGGAGGCGGTGAGCTACCGCCTGCACCCCGACGAGGACGCCGCCGGCTACGAGGCCAAGGACGCGGCGACCAGCCTCGGGATGGGGCTCGGCAGCCTGTTCTGGGACCTCTTGTGGAAGATCCCGATCGTGGCGATCTATGCCGCGATCTACGAACTGACCCCGGTCCGCGTGCCGGTGCTCTGGTGGACGATCCTGCTCATGCTGCTCGTGCAGGACTTCTTCTACTACTGGTCCCACCGCGGACACCACGTCATCCGCATCCTGTGGGCCTGCCACGTGGTGCACCACTCCAGCCGGAAGTTCAACCTCTCGACCGCGCTGCGCCAGCCCTGGACCTCCTGGACGGTCTGGCCGTTCTACGTGCCGCTGATCGCCCTCGGCGTCCACCCGGTGGCGCTGGCGTTCCTGTCCTCGGTCAGTCTCGTGTACCAGTTCTGGATCCACACCGAGCGCATCGGAAAACTGCCCCGGCCCATCGAGTACGTCTTCAACACCCCGTCCCACCACCGCGTCCACCACGCCAGCCAGGGCGGCTATCTGGACCGCAACTACGGCGGGATCCTCATCGTCTGGGACCGGCTCTTCGGCTCGTTCGCACCCGAGACCGAGCGCCCGGTCTACGGCCTCACCAAGAACATCTCCACCTTCAACCCGCTGCGGGTGGCCACGCACGAGTACGCCGCCATCGCGCGCGACGTGCGCGCGGCGCGTACGTGGAGCGAGCGCGCGGGGCGCGTGCTGCGGGGACCGGGCTGGCAGCCCGCCGATGCGCCTGCCCCCGCCCCTGCCCCCGCCCCCGCTCCCGCTCAGGACGCCGCTCAACCCCCGCCCGCGGTCCGTACGGCACCCGCGGCCGCCGTCGAGCCCGCGGACTCCCCGGCGAGCGGGGCGGCCGTACCGTAACGGCAGTCGGAACAGCGGGAGTTGGGCGCGGGGGACGCCCCCGCGCACCGTGACAGCGCGAAGGGCGGCACCCCCGATCCGGGGTGCCGCCCCACCAGGACCGCTCCGTCACGACGGCGACGTCGTCACGGCCCAGTCCTTCCTCGCTACTTCTTCACCGCGTCCAGGGCGTCCGCAATCCCGGCTCCGTAGAAGCCGTTGTTGCTCTTGGGGCCCTCGCACACCGCGTCCGCCTGGCCGTCCCCGTCGATGTCGTACGGGTCCTGGCACGCCATGTCGTCGGCCTGCTTCTTCAGCAGGGCCTTGACCGTCTTCGGGGACGCCTTCGGGTGGGTGCTCTTGATGAGCGCGGCCACACCCGCGACGTGCGGGGAGGCCATGGACGTGCCGGCCATGTAGCCGTAGCCGCCTCCGGGCAGCGGTCCGAGGATGAGGCCGCTGGTGGCCGGCGGGGCCGGGGGCTGGTAGGCGGTGCTGTCGCCGCCGGGGGCGGCGATGTCGACCACGCCCAGACCGTGGTTGGAGAACGAGGACTTCAGTCCCTTGGCCCCGGTGGAGGACACCGTCACCACACCCGGGAGCTGGGTCGGGATGTCGAAGCACTCGCTCGGGTCGACCTCGCGCTCGACCGGAGTGGTGTCGTTGGGGCTCACCGGGTCGGTGATGGAGTCGGCCGCGAGGTCGTAGTTCTCGTTGCCCGCCGCGGCGACGTTCACCGCGCCCTTGCGCTCCGCGAACCGCGTGGCCCGCGTGATGGCCTCGACCAGCGCCTTCTGGTCGGGGTCGTCAACGCAGTTGAAGTACCACGGGTCGGTGTAATAGCTGTTGTTGGTCACCTCGACACCGTGCTCCGCGGCCCAGATGAAGCCGCAGACGACCGCCTCGGTGTAGAAGAACCCGGCCTCGGTGGACACCTTGATGCCGGAGACCTTGACGCCCGGGGCGACACCGGTGACGCCGACACCGTTCTTCGCGGCGGCGATCTCACCGGCGACGTGCGTGCCGTGCGGGCTCTCCTGGGCGTTCGGGCGCCAGGCCCCGTCGGCCGTGTTCGGCTTGCCCGTCACGCAGTTGACGGACGCCTTGCGGTCGAAGTTGGGGGCGATGTCGGGGTGGGTGTCGTCCACACCCGTGTCGATGACGGCGACGGTGACGCGGTCGCTGCCCAGCGACTTCTCGTGCGCCTTGTCCGCCTTGATGGCGGGAAGGTCCCACTGGAGGGGCTGCAGCGGGTCCTCGTCGTCGTCCGCCTGCCGTGCCGCCGCCTTGGCCTGCGCGTCGCTCAGCAGCTTGGGGGCGCCGGTGTCGGTCGTGCCCTGCGCGGGCAGCGGGGCCGTACGCGTCGCGCCGGCCGAGTCGACCCCGCGGGCCTTGCGGATCTTCTCGGCGAAGTACGCGTCGGAGGAGTGGGCGACGATGACGCCTATCTGGTCGTAGGCCTGCACAATCGCTCCGCCGGCCTTGGATATCGCCTTCTTCATCGCGGAGGACGAAGCCTCCCCGGGCCGGACGTTGACGACGTAGCTGAGCTTCTCACCGCTGGCCGCGGCCTTCGTCGTCGCGGCCGCCGCGGTGGTGCCCGGGGCCTCCGCAGGCGCGGCGCTGGCCGAGGCGGGGAGGAAGGCGAGTGCGGTGGTCAGGACCATGCTGGCCGGGATGACGACGGCACGTCGTGAGCGTCCGGCTGAGCGCTCGGTCATGGGGTCTCCACTTCGGTCGAAGCAGTCACGAGCATCTTCGGAAGTCGTGAAAGGTCGGAGAAATCACGGAAACTGAGGTGCTTTCATGCGGCGGACGGCGACGGCGTGCCGGCGCAGCAGCGGTCACTTCTTGACCGCGTCGAGCGCGTCGACGATGCCGAAGCCGTAGAAGCTGTTGATGTGCTGCGTGCCCGTGCACTCGGCGTTGACCTTGCCGTCGCCGTCGGGGTCGTACGGCTCCGTCGGGCACGCGGGATTGTCCGCCTGCGCCTTCAGCAGCCACTGGATCTCCTGCGGGCTCGCGTCGGGCCGCTTGCTCTTGATGAGGGCGGCGACGCCGGCGACGTGCGGTCCGGCCATCGAAGTGCCCTGGAGGTAGGCGTAGTCGCCACCGGGCATCGTGGAGAGGATCCGTCCGTCCTTGGCCGGGGCGTCGGGCACCTGGTACTTGTCCCCGCCCGGACCGGCCACGTCGATCTGGTTGAGGCCGTAGTTGGAGTAGTACGACTTCAGGGCCTTGGGCCCGGTCGCGGACACCGTCACGACACCCGGCAACTGGGTCGGGATGTCGAGGCACTTGGACGGGTCGATGTCGCGCTCGGCCGGCGTGGTGTCGTTCGGGCTGGAGGTGTCCTTGATCGACTTCGCGGAGAGGTCGAAGGCGGAGTTGCCCGCGGACGCGACGTGCAGCGCGCCCTTGCGCTCGGCGAACTTCGCGGCCCTGCTGACGGCTTCGACGATGGCGCCCTGGTCGGCGTCGTCCTTGCAGGCGAACATCCAGGGGTCGATGTAGTAGCTGTTGTTCGTGACCTCGATGCCCTTGTCGGCCGCGAACATGAAGGCGCAGACGACGGCCTCGCCGTAGAACAGGCTCGTCTCGGGCTCGCTCACCTTGATGGAGGAGACCTTCACGCCCGGCGCGACACCGGCGACGCCCACGTTGTTACGTGCCGCGGCGATCTCGCCCGCCACATGGGTGCCGTGGTAGTCGTCGGCGGTGTACGGGCGCCAGGCGCCCTTACGGGTGTCCGCGACGCCGCCGACGCAGTTGGCGGACTGCTTGGCGGAGAAGTTCGGGGCCAGGTCCGGGTGGGTGTCGTCGACACCGGTGTCGATGACCGCGACGGTCACCTTCTTGCTGCCCGGGTTCACCTTCGCGGCCTTGTCGGCGCGGATCGCGGGGATGTCCCACTGCAGGGACTCCAGCGGTTCCTTGCCGGAGGCCTGCGCGGCCTTGAGCGCGGCGGCCGAACGCGGTTCGGCGACCTTCTCCGGCTTGCCGACCTCCGTCGTGGTGGCCGCCTTCAGCGGGGCGGTCCGCGTGGCACCGGCCGACTGGACGCCCTTCACCGCGCGCAGGGCCGCGGCGAACTCGGGGTTCGCGGAGTGGGCGACGATCACCCCGATCCGGTCGTGCACGGCGACCACGGTGCCACCGGACTTCGTGATCGCCTTCTTCACCTTCCCGAGCGTGGCGGCGTCGGTACCGGTGTTCACCACGTACGACAGCACCGGGGCGGCTTCTCCCGCGGCGGCCGTGTCCGCGGTCTGCGGAGCGGCGGCGGTGGCCGGGCCGGAAAGGAAGCCGAGGGAGGCGGTGAGCGCGAGTCCGACGGGCAGCGCGACGGCGCGACTGCGTCGGGACCGGAGAGGAGCCATGGGTTCTCCACATCATCCGTGAGACCGCCCGCGCGCGGGTGTGCGCGTGGACGGGTACATGACGACGGAAGCTAGCGCCGATGCGGTGATCTGATCAATGGATTCCGGCGAAAGGCCGAGAATCCCCTCAGCCGTGGCCTGTATGGACCGTATGGCGGAAAAGCCCAGGCATACCTGGCATTTACGTCTTTGGGGTGCTTTGCCTCAATGGCGTGACGCATGTGTCCGCAGGGCCGCGATGCTCAGCGGCGGCAGGGCCACCCGCGGACCGAACCATTGACCGGATCCGCTCGTGGTGGCGCCCGGTTTTGCCCGCCTGACCTGCGTAACTGCGACCGGGCCTGGCAGTTGCACCATGCCGAAGGGACGGCGCGCGGGCGCGGAAGGCGGGGGGTTCGACGGCTCGCTCACACCGGGGTCAACGAACAGGAAAGCGGTGGGTGTCGGCTGCGGATGACCGATCCTGTCGAATTCAACCACTCCCCCTGTCGGAACCCGCCATCCGGCCCTAGCATGCCGAATCCGAAGTGATCTAGCTCATCCCCGCCGCACACCCCACCACCGCTCACACATCCCCGTTGCAACAACAGGAGAGACCCGTGTCTACCGACTCGAGCGCCGCGAAGGAGGGGGCGCAGGGCGCGGAGCAGTACCGAGGAGTGCAGGCGAGCCCCGAGTTCGCCGAATTGCGCCGTACGTACCGCTCCTTCGCCTTTCCCCTCACGGTCGCCTTCATCACCTGGTACCTGCTCTTCGTCCTGCTGTCGATCTACGCGGGCGGGTTCATGGGCACCAAGGTCGTCGGCAACATCAACGTCGCCTTCGTCCTCGGCGTCGCCCAGTTCGTGACCACCTTCCTCATCGCCTGGTGGTACGCGCGTCACGCCGCCGCCAAGCTCGACCCGCGGGCCGAGGCCATCAAGTCCCGCATGGAGGGTGACGCGTCATGAGCCCGACCATCCAGCTCGCCGCCGACACCGGTGAGCACCGGCCGCTGATCATCACCCTCTTCTCGCTGTTCGTCGTGGCGACCCTCGTCATCACGGTCTGGGCGGGACGGCAGACCAAGGGCGCCGAGGACTTCTACGCCGGCGGGCGGCAGTTCACCGGCTTCCAGAACGGTCTCGCGATCTCCGGCGACTACATGTCGGCGGCGTCGTTCCTCGGCATCGCCGGCGCCATCGCGCTCTCCGGCTACGACGGATTCCTGTACTCCATCGGCTTCCTCGTCGCCTGGCTGGTCGCCCTGCTGCTCGTCGCCGAACCGCTCCGCAACTCGGGCCGGTTCACCATGGGCGACGTGCTGGCGTACCGCATGCGCCAGCGCCCGATCCGTACGGCGGCGGGCACGTCCACGATCGTCGTCTCGATCTTCTACCTGCTGGCCCAGATGGCGGGTGCCGGTGCCCTGGTCTCGCTGCTGCTCGGCATCACCAGCGAGGCGGGCAAGATCCTCATCGTCATCCTCGTCGGCATCGTGATGATCCTCTACGTCACGATCGGCGGCATGAAGGGCACCACCTGGGTGCAGATGGTGAAGGCGGTCCTGCTCATCGCGGGCACGCTCCTCATCACGTTCCTCGTGATGCTCGAATTCGACTTCAACATCTCCAGCCTGCTGGGGCAGGCGGCCGAGAACAGCGGGAAGGGTGCCGCGTTCCTGGAGCCCGGTCTCAAGTACGGCGCCACGGCCACCTCGAAGATCGACTTCATCTCGCTCGGCATCGCCCTCGTCCTGGGCACCGCGGGCCTTCCGCACATCCTGATCCGCTTCTACACCGTCCCCACCGCGCAGGCGGCCCGGAAGTCGGTCATCTGGGCCATCGGCATCATCGGCTCCTTCTACCTGATGACGCTGGCCCTGGGCTTCGGCGCCGCGGCGCTCATCGACCCGAAGACGATCGTCGAGTCGAACCCGGCGGGTAATACCGCGGCCCTCCTGGTGGCCCAGGAGATCGGCGGCGGCGCGGATTCGACCGGAGGCGCGATCCTGCTCGCGGTGATCTCGGCGGTGGCGTTCGCGACGATCCTCGCCGTCGTCGCGGGACTCACCCTCGCCTCGTCGTCCTCGTTCGCGCACGACCTCTACGTGAACGTCATCCGCAAGGGACAGGCGACCGAGAAGGAAGAGGTCAACGCGGCCCGCTACGCGGCGATCGGCATCGGCGCGATCGCCATCGCACTCGGCGTCTTCGCCCGCGGACTCAACGTCGCCGGCCTGGTGGCGCTGGCCTTCGCGGTCGCCGCCTCCGCGAACCTCCCGACGATCCTCTACAGCCTGTTCTGGAAGCGGTTCACCACCCAGGGCGCGCTCTGGTCCGTCTACGGCGGTCTGACCTCGTCCGTCGTCCTGGTGCTGTTCTCGCCGGTCGTCTCCGGCAAGCCGACCTCCATGTTCCCCGGGGTGGACTTCCACTGGTTCCCCCTGGAGAACCCGGGGCTGATCTCCATCCCGCTGGGCTTCCTGCTCGGCTGGATCGGGTCCCTGGTCGGCAAGGAGGAGCCGGACACCGGCAAGTACGCGGAGCTGGAGGTCCGTTCCCTGACCGGATCGGGCGCCGTGTGACGCACTGACCCGTCACCGACGGTGTACGGCCGCGTCGTAGGGATCTACGACGCGGCCGTGCCGTTCCTCGTGACATCGGGCCCGTGCCGATGTCACAGGCGTCGCGTAGGCTCGAAAGAGATCGCGAGCAAGCCCAGAAGGCGGGGAGGGCCCAGGTGCTGATAGACACATACGGTCGCGTGGCCACCGACCTGCGTGTTTCGCTGACCGACAAGTGCAATCTCCGCTGCACCTACTGCATGCCCGAAGAGGGCCTGCAGTGGCTCGGCAAGTCCGAGCTGCTCAGCGACGAGGAGATCGTGCGCCTCATCCGCATCGCGGTCACCGACCTCGGCATCACCGAGATCCGCTTCACCGGCGGCGAGCCCCTGCTGCGCCCCGGCCTCGTCGGGATCGTCGAGGAGTGCGCCGCCCTCGAACCGCGCCCCCAGATGTCGCTGACCACCAACGGCATCGGGCTGCGCCGCACCGCACAGGCGCTCAAGGACGCAGGGCTGGACCGGGTCAACGTCTCACTGGACACCCTCCGCCCCGACGTCTTCCAGGCCCTCACCCGTCGCAAGCGCCACCAGGACGTCCTCGACGGGCTGGACGCGGCCCGCGCCGCTGGGCTCACCCCGGTCAAGGTCAACACCGTCCTGATGCCGGGGCTCAACGAGGACGAGGCACCCGAACTCCTCGCCTGGGCCGTGGCGAACGACTACGAGCTGCGGTTCATCGAGCAGATGCCCCTCGACGCCCAGCACGGCTGGAAGCGCGACGGCATGATCACCGCCGGGGACATCCTGACGAGCCTGCGGACCCGCTTCACCCTCACCGCCGAGGGGGAGGAGGAGCGCGGGTCCGCCCCCGCCGAGCGCTGGCTGGTCGACGGCGGCCCCGCCCGCGTCGGTGTGATCGCCTCCGTTACCCGCCCGTTCTGCGCGGCCTGCGACCGTACGCGGCTGACCGCGGACGGCCAGGTCCGCACCTGCCTGTTCGCCCGCGAGGAGACGGATCTGCGCGAGCTGCTGCGCTCGGGTGCGCCCGACGAGGAGATCGCGCGGCGGTGGAAGCTCGCGATGTGGGGCAAGAAGGCGGGATCGGGGCTTGACGACCCGTCCTTCCTTCAGCCGGACCGTCCTATGTCAGCCATCGGCGGCTGACCTCCGCTCCCACTCCTCCAGCGGGACCACGTCCTTGAGGAAGTTGCGCACCCCGAGGAAGGCCGAGAGGTGCTCGCGGTGCTCCTCGCAGGCCAGCCAGGTCTTCCGGCGCTCCGGTGTGTGGATCTTCGGGTTGTTCCAGGCCAGCACCCACACCGCGGCGGTACGGCACCCCTTGGCCGAGCAGATCGGCGTTTCGTCGTTCACAGACTCAGTCTGCCTCCGCCGGGCGGAGCAATGCCCGCGGCCCCCTCCGGACACCCCGGCTCTGCCGAGAAGCGGCCGCACACATGGCGACGCCGGGCAGCCACGGGGGGAGCCGCCCGGCGTCGGTCCGTCGCTCCGACGGGGGATGCGGAGCGCGTACGCAGTATGTCACGCAGGACCCAGGCCGGGGCAGCCGATCCACACGATTGATCTGAGCTTTTCTTGAGCTATGCAGACTGCGTCAGACTCGCTCGAATTCAGCTCTCGTCCCGCGACCGCTCTTTCTCCTGGGCCCCGTTGGGGCCCGCGTCGGGGTCCGCGGCCGGTGCGGGCGACTCGCTCTCCGCACCGCCCCCGCTCCCCAGCATCGGTCGCACCGGCGTCGCGATGAAGGAGTCCGGCAGCGAAGGGGCGTTCTCCCGGCCCGCGTTGGCGATGACCACGGCGACGTACGGGAGGACGAAGCCCAGCACAAGGGCGACGATCGCCACATGCCGCTCGATGTTCCACAGGACCACGGCCAGGAGGAAGGACAGCGTGCGGATGACCATCGAGATGACATAGCGCCGCTGCCGGCCCTTCACGTCATCGGCCAGCCCCGAACGGGCCCCGGTGATCCGGAAGACCTCGGGGCCGCTGTGCTTCCGCATCCCGCTTCACCACCTGCGCATTCCGCCGGTACCGCCCCGGTCCCGGACACCTCCAACGGTACGCCGCCGCCCCACGGCCTACGAGACCGGGTCGTCCCCCGGCGAGCCGTCGTGAGCCGCCCGCGCCCGGCCCCGCGTCATGGCCGCGGCTGCCCGTACGCCCCCTCGGACGCACTCGGCAGCCGCCGCCTCATCAGCCTCTCGGGGCCCCCGCGCCCCTGCCGCTCACCGCAGTTCGGCGATCTTCCGTCCGGCCTTGAGGTAGACCGTGCCCGCCGACGCGGACAGGCCGGCGCCGGCCAGGGTCTGCTCGACTGCCTCGGCCAGCGGCCGGGTCGCCGCGGCTTCGTCGAGGACGAACGTCTGCTGGCCGCCGTCGGTCTCGACCACCAGCCGCAGGCCGTTCTGCTTGGCGAGCCGGCGCGCGGCCGAGGCACTCTGCGTGAACTCCAGCACCTTGGTCAGGACGGCAGCCACGGTCTCCCCGCCGTGCTCCGCCGCGTCGACGGACGGCAGCGACTCGACCTCGGTGAAGCTCTTCTTCGAGAACTGCGCGACGAAGCCGGCGCGGGCCGCCATCGCCGCCTCCACGCCGTACAGCGCGGCCACGACCTCGCCCGCGAGGACCTTCTTGACGTCCATCGGGTGCAGCGACTTCTCCTCGATCCGGGACAGCGCGAGCGCGATCTCCTCGTCCGTCCACTCGGTCCAGGCCTTGAGGTACGGCTCCATCAGCCGGTCGGGGACCGACATGATCTTGCCGAAGACGTCCTCCGCGGTCGCGGTCAGACCGACGTAATTCCCCTTGGACTTCGACATCTTGGCGCCGGAGCCGTCCGTGCCCTCGATCAGCGGCATGGTGACGACGATCTGCGGCTGCCGGCCCTTCAGCTCCATCAGCCTGCGGCCCATCTGCAGATTCAGCAGCTGGTCGGCGCCGCCCAGCTCCACGTCGCAGTTCAGGGCCACCGAGTCCAGGCCCTGGGCGATGGGGTAGAGCATCTCCGTCATCGTCAGCCCGGCACCCGACGCCAGTCGGCTGCGGAAGTCGTCGCGCTGCAGCAGCGTCGAGACGGGCACCTGGGTGAGCAGCCCCAGCAACTCGGGGAAGGTGTACGGCGCGAGCCACTCGCTGTTCTGCCGGAAGCGGACCTTCTCGAAGTCGAAGAACGGCCGGACCTGCTCGCGGTAGCCCGCGAGGTTGGCGGCGATGTCGTCGTCGGTCAGGGGCGGGCGCTCGGCCGTGCGGCCCGAGGGGTCGCCGATCTTGGCCGTGAAGTCACCGATGATCAGGGTGACATCGTGGCCCAGCCGCTGGAAACGGCTGAGGATGATCAGCGGCACCGCGTGGCCGAGGTGCACATCGGTCGCCGTCGGGTCGATGCCCAGCTTGATGTGGAGGCCGCGGCCCTCGGCGCGGCGCTCCTCGATCCGCTCGGCCAGCTTGGCCACCGCCGGCAGCACCTCGACCGTACGCGAGGCGATCAGCTCCGCCTGTTCCTTCGCCGGCAGGTCCGACAGGTCCAGATAGCGCCTCGCCTTCGTCTCCGCGAGCAGCCGCTCGACGGTCGTGTCGGAGGATAGGTCCTGCACCAGCAGGTCGCGGGTGCGAGCGACGGAGTCGCCGAGGCGTGTCATGGCGTTCCTGTGGGATGTGGTCGGTCGGAAGGATGGACTGGGCCGATTCTATGGGGTGCGATCAGACGCCCTGACTGACGGAACTCATGTTGAAGTCCGGGATGCGCAGGGCGGGTGTCGCGGCCCGGGTGAACCAGTCGCTCCACTCGCGCGGCAGCGTCCGCTCCGTGGCACCCGCTTCCGAGGCCCGCGACAGCAGGCTCACCGGGGACTCGTTGAAGCGGAAGTTGTTGACCGCGCCGGTCACTTCGCCGTTCTCGACGAGGTAGACACCGTCCCGGGTGAGCCCGGTGAGCAGCAGCGTGGCCGGGTCCACCTCGCGGATGTACCAGAGGCAGGTCAGCAGCAGTCCGCGCTCGGTGTTCGCGGTCATCTCCTCCAGGGAGCGTGTCCCGCCCGCGTCGAGGATCAGGTTGTCGATGTCGGGGGAGACGGGGAGGCCGGTCAGCCCGGCGGTGTGCCGACTGGTGAGCAGCCGGGTCAGCTCGCCGTCCCGCATCCAGTCGGTCGGGGCCAGCGGCAGGCCGTTGTCGAAGACCGAGGTGTCGTCGCCCGAGGCGTGCGCCAGCACGAACGGTGCCGCCTCCAGGCCCGGCTCGTGCGGGTCGCTGCGCAGCGTCAGCGGCAGGTCCGAGAGCTTGTCGCCGACGCGGGTGCCGCCGCCGGGCCTGCTGAAGACGGTGCGGCCCTCGGCCGCATCCCGCGCGGAGGACGACCACAGCTGGTAGACGAGCAGGTCGGCCACGGCCGAGGGCGGCAGCAGCGTCTCGTAGCGGCCGGCGGGCAGGTCCACACGCCGCTCCGCCCAGGCCAGCCGCTGCGCGAGATCGGCGTCCATCGCGGCCGGGTCGACGTCCCGGAAGTCGCGGGTGGCCTGACCCGCCCACGCCGAGCGCGTACGGTCCGGGGACTTGGCGTTGAGCTCGAGCGTGCCGGTCGGCTGGTCGTGGCGCAGCCGCAGCCCGCTGGAAGTGCCGAGGTAGCTGGAGACCATCGCGTGGTGGGCGAAGCCGTACAGCTCCCTGCCGCCCGCGCGGGCCCGCGCGAACGCCTCCCCGAGCGCGGGCGCGAAGTCCGCGAACACCTGCGAATTGGTCTCGGCCGGTGCCTCGGTGAAGGAGGCGGAGGCGGAGCCGCCTTCGACGAGCGGCTGGGCGTCCTCGGCCGGGCCCGCGTCCCGCGCCGCCGCCTCGGCGGCCCGCACCAGCGGCTCCAGCTCCTCGGCGGTGACGGCGCTGCGCGAGACGACACCTGACGCCGTGCCCTGCGCGCCGTCCACGGTGGCGATGACGGTGAGGGTCCGGCCGCGCGTCACGCCGTTCGTCGTCAGCGCGTTGCCCGCCCAGCGCAGATTCGCCGTCGACCCCTCGTCCGCGATCACCACGCAGCCGTCGGAGCGGGACAGTGCGAGGGCGCGCTCGACGACCTCGTGCGGTGCGGTCGTACGGCTCATCGGCCGGCCTCCTGCGTGGTGTTGAGGATGGTGACGCCGCGGAACAGCGCGGACGGGCAGCCGTGGCTGACCGCCGCGACCTGGCCCGGCTGCGCCTTGCCGCAGTTGAACGCGCCGCCCAGGACGTAGGTCTCCGGCCCGCCCACGGCCGTCATCGAGCCCCAGAAGTCGGTCGTCGTGGCCTGATAGGCGACGTCGCGCAGCTGGCCGGCGAGGCGGCCGTTCTCGATACGGAAGAAGCGCTGGCCGGTGAACTGGAAGTTGTAGCGCTGCATGTCGATGGACCACGACCGGTCCCCGACGACGTAGATACCGCGCTCCACACCGGAGATGAGCTCCTCGGTGGAGGGGCCGCCGGGCGCGGGCCGCAGCGAGACGTTCGCCATCCGCTGGACCGGGACATGGGCGGGGGAGTCGGCGTAGGCACAGCCGTTGGACCGCTCGAAGCCGGTCAACCGGGCGATCCTGCGGTCGAGTTGGTAGCCGGTGAGGATGCCGTCCTTGACCAGGTCCCAGGACTGCCCGGCCACGCCCTCGTCGTCGTAGCCGATGGTGGCGAGCCCGTGCTCCGCGGTGCGGTCCCCGGTCACGTTCATGATCTCGGAGCCGTACGTGAGAGTGCCGAGCTGGTCGAAGGTGGCGAACGAGGTGCCCGCGTACGCCGCTTCGTACCCCAGCGCCCGGTCCAGCTCGGTGGCGTGGCCGATCGACTCGTGGATCGTCAGCCACAGGTTGGAGGGGTCGACGACCAGGTCGTACGCGCCCGCCTCGACGCTCGGCGCGCGCAGCTTCTCGGCCAGATGCCCGGGGATCTCCGCCAGTTCGGCGTCCCAGTCCCAGCCGGTGCCCGTCATGTACTCCCAGCCGCGCCCGGCAGGCGGGGCGATGGTGCGCATCGAGTCGAACTCGCCGCTCTCCGGGTCGACCGCGACGGCGGTGAGGTGGGGGTGCAGCCGGACGCGCTGCTGGGTGGTGGAGGTGCCCGCGGTGTCCGCGTAGAACTTGTTCTCCTGGACGGTCAGCAGCGCCGCGTCCACATGGTCGACGCCGGGTGCCGCGAGCAGCCGGCTGCTCCACTCCGCCAGCAGCCCCGTCTTGTCGGCATCGGGCACTTCGAAGGGGTTGATCTCGTAGGCGGAGACCCACGTGCGGTCGGCGTGCACCGGCTCGTCCGCCAGCTCCACCCGCTCGTCCGACCCGGCAGCAGCGATCACCTGTGCCGAGAGTTTCGCCATCGCGACGGCCTGGCCGGCGACCCGCGCCGCCGCGTCCGGCGTCATGTCCACGCCGGAGGCGAAGCCCCAGGCGCCGCCGTGCACCACCCGCACCGCATACCCCAGGTCCGTGGTGTCGGAGGAGCCGGCGGGCCGGGCGTCCCGCAGGCGCCACGCGGCGCTGCGGACCCGCTCGAGGCGGAAGTCGGCATGCTCGGAGCCCAGGGAACGGGCGCGGGCGAGCGCCGCGTCGGCGAGCGCGCGCAGCGGCAGCGCCGTGAAGGACTCGTCGATGGAATGGGGCACGGCATCCTCCCGTAGTCGTCGCAACCGATCATGTCCTGTCGCGGGGGTGGCTGCCCAGTGTTTCTGTAGGGACCCGACAGTGTGTGCGGGATGCCCCTGTCGGGCCCGGATTCTCCGTCAAGGGCCGCGGACCGATAGTTTTCGTGGTAGCCGACCACTACTGAAAGGGTGATCCGTTGAGCCGCTCGGTTCTCGTCACCGGAGGAAACCGGGGCATCGGCCTCGCCATCGCCCGCGCTTTCGCCGATGCCGGCGACAAGGTCGCCATAACGTACCGCTCGGGTGAGCCGCCGGAGGGCTTCCTGGCCGTCCGCTGCGACATCACCGATGCCGAGCAGGTCGAGCAGGCCTACAAGGAGATCGAGGAGCGGCAGGGTCCGGTCGAGGTGCTCGTGGCCAACGCGGGCGTCACCCGCGACCAGCTGCTGATGCGCATGACCGAGGAGGACTTCGGCGCCGTCCTCGACACCAACCTCACCGGCACCTTCCGCGTGGTGAAGCGCGCCAACCGCGGCATGCTGCGCGCCAAGAAGGGCCGCGTCGTGCTGATCTCCTCCGTGGTCGGGCTCCTCGGCTCGGCGGGCCAGGCGAACTACGCGGCCTCCAAGGCCGGTCTCATCGGCTTCGCCCGCTCCCTCGCCCGTGAACTCGGGTCCCGCAACATCACCTTCAACGTCGTCGCGCCCGGCTTCGTCGACACCGACATGACGAGGGCACTGGGCGACGAGCAGCGGCAGAACATCATGGGCCAGGTGCCGCTCGGCCGGTACGCGAAGCCCGAGGAGATCGCCGCCACCGTGCGCTTCCTCGCCTCGGACGACGCCTCGTACATCACTGGAGCCGTCATCCCCGTTGACGGCGGATTGGGCATGGGTCACTGAACGACATGAGCGGAATCCTCGCCGGAAAGCGCATCCTCGTCACCGGGGTCCTCACCGACTCCTCGATCGCCTTCCACGTCGCCAAGCTCGCCCAGGAGGAGGGCGCCGACGTGGTGCTCACCGGCTTCGGGAGGCTGAGCCTGGTCGAGCGGATCGCGAAGCGGCTGCCCAAGCCCGTCCCGGTCATCGAGCTCGACGTCCAGGACAAGGAGCACCTGGAGAGCCTCGCGAGCAAGGTCGCCGAGCACTTCGGCCCCGACGCCTCGCTCGACGGGGTCGTGCACTCCATCGGCTTCGCGCCGCAGGACGCCCTCGGCGGCAACTTCCTCAACACCGGCTGGGAGTCGGTCGCCACGGCCGTCGAGGTCTCGGCGTACTCGCTGAAGTCCCTGACGATGGCGGTGCTCCCGCTGCTGGAGAAGCGCGGCGGCTCGGTCGTCGGCATGGACTTCGACGCGCAGATGGCGTGGCCGAAGTACGACTGGATGGGCGTCTCCAAGGCGGCCCTGGAGGCCACCTCCCGCTACCTGGCCCGGGACCTCGGCGCCAAGGGCATCCGCTGCAACCTGGTCTCGGCCGGCCCCATCAAGTCGATGGCCGCCAAGTCCATCCCCGGCTTCGACGAGCTGGCGGACGTGTGGAACACCCGCGCTCCGATCGGCTGGGACCTCGCGGACCCGGAGCCGGCCGCGCGCGGTGTCATCGCACTGCTCTCCGACTGGTTCCCCAAGACCACCGGCGAGATCGTCCACGTCGACGGCGGCGTGCACATGATGGGCGCCTGATCGCGGCACCCGCACACGGCACCGACGCCCCGGCCTCCTTCCGCGGAGGAGGCCGGGGCGTCGCCCGTTCGGCCCAGCCCGGGGGCGGAGCGGCCCCGCGGCGGCGACGCTGAACGGAGTACGCCCCCCTTCTGGTGCTCACCCCTGGTGGTGCTCAGCTGTGGTGCTCGGCGGCGGGTCCCGCCGCTGTACGGCCGAGGAGGTCCCGGGTTGCGCGCGCTCCGCCGTCTCACCGTCACGGCCACGGCCCTGATCGCCGGGCTCGCCCCGTCCGCGGCCGTGGCCCGCAGCGGCGCGGAGCGGGAGCCCTTCGGCGCCACGTGCCGTCTCTACGTCCACGGCTCCCGCGCCACGGCGAGCTGCCACAATCCGTACGCCGTGAGCGACGCCGTCCAGCTGCACATCGAGTGCGACCGCTGGTGGGACCCGGACGTGGACACCGAGCCCGCCGAGGCCGGGCCCGCGGAGACCGTCGAGCTGACGGGCCGCTGCTGGATGGAGGTCGGCAGGGCCTGGATCACTCACCACCGCTCAGGCACATGAACGCGTAGCTCGCCGCCTCGGTGCCGGCGGCCTCCGCGTCCCCGGCGCGGATCGCCTCCACCAGGCGGGCGTGATCCACATGGCGCTCCGGGCGCAGCTCGCGGCCGACGTCGCTGCGCAGCCACTCGCGGACGACATCGCCGAGGTCGGCGTAGAGCTCGGACATCGGGTCGTTGTGCGAGGCCGCAACGACCGCGAGGTGGAAGGTGCTGTCGGCCGCGACGAACACCTCGGCGTCCCCGGACTCCCACGCCTCCTCGCGCCGCCGCAGCAGCGTGTCGAGCTGCTGCAGATCGCGCTCGGTGCGGCGCTGCGCGGCCAGACGCGCCGCCGATGCCTCCAGGGTGCTGCGGAGCTCGGCGATGTGGCGCGGATCGGCGCCGGCGAAGCGCCGGTGCATCACCCCGGCCAGCTCGCTGGTGGCGACGACGTAGGTGCCCGAGCCCTGGCGGATGTCGAGCAGCCCGTTGTGCGCGAGGGCGCGTACGGCCTCGCGGACGGTGTTGCGGGCCACGCCCAGCTGCTCGACCAGCTCCGACTCGGTCGGGATCCGGGAGCCGACCGGCCACTCGCCGGACGTGATCTGGTTCCGCAGCGCCGTGATCACCTGGTCGGAGAGCGCGGAGCGGCGGGTGGTGGTCAGCGGCATGACTCTCCAGAACGTGAGACGGGGCGCCGGACGATTGGACAGCCAATCATCCCATGATTCTATGATGGCCTGCATGGCAGCCGACGAGACCCCTGTGACGACCCCCGCTCCGGCCCCTTCGAGGGACCGGGGGGCCGCGACCAGGGGCCGGGGCGCGGCGGGGAGCGCGGCGCTCGGCCGTGACATCGGCGGAGTCGGCGGCGGGGGCGCCGGCGAAGGCGCCCCCAGGGCGCCGGAGGCGGCCGGGGGCGTGACCGAGGAGGCCGGTATCACCACCAGGGCCACCACTCGCTGGATCATCCCTCTCGTCGTCGCCGGGCTCGTCCTGGCCGCCCTCAATCTGCGTCCCGCCATCACGAGCCTCGGCGCGCTGCTCGAAGAGGTCCGCGCCGGGCTCGGCATGAGCGGAAGCGTCGCCGGGCTGCTGACATCCGTACCGCCGCTCTGCTTCGCCGCGTTCGGCGTGATCGCTCCCAGGGCCGCGCGCCGCTGGGGCGCCGGCGCCGTCGTCTGCGCCGGCATGGCCGCGATAGCGACCGGACTGCTGATACGGCCCTGGGCCGGGGGCACGGCCGGCTTCCTCGCCGCGAGCGCCCTCGCGCTCGCGGGCATCGCCGTCAGCAATGTCCTGATGCCGGTGATCGTCAAGCGCTGGTTCCCCGGCCGGGTCGGCTCGATGACCGGTCTGTACTCGATGGCCGTGGCTCTCGGCACGGCGCTCGCCGCCGCCCTGACCGTGCCCATCACCGAGGCCCTGGGCGGCAGTTGGCGCGCCGGGCTGATGCTGTGGGCGCTGCCCGCGGTGCTCGCGGCCGTGCCGTGGCTGCTGCTCCGCGACCGCCGGGGCGGCGGCGGAGCAGTGACGGGACCTGCGTCGTCGGCGTCGGGGGAGTCGGTGACGACGGCATCGGCGAACGGGGCGGCGCGACGGGGGGAAGCCCCCTTCAATCCCGTCCGCAGCCGCATCGCCTGGTCGCTCGCCTGCTTCTTCGGCCTCCAGGCCACCGCCGCGTACATCACCATGGGCTGGCTGCCGCAGATCTTCCGCGACGCCGGAGTTCCCGCGTCCACCGCCGGTGTGCTCCTCGCCGTGACCATGGGCCTCGGCGTCCCGCTCTCCTTCGTGCTGCCGCAGCTCGCGGCCCGCATGCGCCATCAGGGCATGATCGCCGTCGCGCTGGGCCTGTGCGGACTGTCCGGCTACGCGGGCCTCCAGTTCGCCCCGGCGACCGGAGCCTGGGCGTGGGCGGTGCTGCTCGGCATCTCCAACTGCGCCTTCCCGCTGGTCCTCACGCTGATCGGGATGCGCTCGCGGACCGGCGCCGGGGTGGTCGGACTGTCCGCCTTCGTGCAGAGCACCGGCTACCTCATCTCCATCCCCGGGCCGCTGCTGGTCGGCGTGCTCTACCAGCACAGCGGCGGATGGGGCCTGCCGCTCGCGCTGATGACCGCGCTGATGGTGCCGCAGATCGTGCTGGGCTTCCTGGTCGGTCGCAACCGCACCGTCGAGGACGAGCACGCGGCCGCCGCCCGGGCCGCCTGACCGCCGTCCCGGCCGCCTGACCGCCGTCCGGGGCGCCTGACCACCTCACCGCGCAGGGGCACGGGTGTACGGGTGCGGGGTCGCGTGCGGGGCCCGTACCCCTGCCTCACCGGCCCCCGGAGCGGGTGCGAGACTGGTCGGCATGCCCGTCCTCGAACCGAACCCGCAGAACAGCCAGAAGAAGCTGCTCGGCATCCTCGGCGTGATGCTCCTCATCACCGTCGTCATCGGCGTGATCGCCACCCTCGCCTCGCCCTGAAGGACCCGCCGTGCCCGGGGGACCCACCGTGCCAGGAACCCACCGTGCCCGAGGAACCCACCGTGCCCAAGGGGCCCGGCCGGCGCCTCGCCCTGACGAACCAGGCGCCCCGAACCCCTAGGGGGCCAGGGTCAGGGTGAAGTGGGTGGATCACCGGATGGGCCGGCCGGCCCTCCGCCCGTAGGTTCTTCCGTAGCCGCGGTGAAGCGGCCGGCGGGGCCGTGGCAGGCGGTCCCGTCACCCACCGGATTCCACGGAGGTGGTCCCATGCGGGCCCGCACCCAGCGCTGGACCGCCCCGCCGTCCCGGGACGCCTACGAGATCCGGCTGCCGTGGTGGGCCGTCGCCCTGCCCGCCGTCGCCTTCGCCGCGCTGCTGCTGATGATCGCGGGTCCGGCGGAGGCCCGCGCGTCGACCGGGCCCGAGCCCGTACTCGTCCACACACTGGAGCGCGTCCAGGAGATCGTGGTCCACCAGTTCCGCTGAGACCGCCGCCGGGGCCCGGGAGGCGGCGGGCCGTTGCGCGGGCGGCGCCCCGCAGGGCCGGTCGGCGCGGGGTGTATGCCCCGTCTCGTCCCCATCGGTCAAGGAGGGGCGGACCGGCGCACGCAGGTCACCTTTCCCGGGTGACCTCCCAACACCCCGCGCCCGACCGTGGGTTTCGTGCGAAGCTGGGACGCATGAGCGTCGCTGCAACTCCCCCGGAAAGCACCCCAGGATCCCCGGAGACCCGCAGGCTCGTCCTCCTCCGGCACGCCAAGGCCGAGTGGTCGCAGGAGTCGGACCACGAACGCCCGCTCGCCGAGCGCGGCCGCAAGGAAGCGCCGGTCGCCGGACGCTGGCTCGCCGGGGCCGGTATCAACCCCGGCCTCACTCTCTGCTCCACCTCGACCCGTACCCGTGAGACCTGGAAGCTCGTGGTGCACGAGCTGCCCGAGCGCCCGAAGACCGTCTACGAGGAGCGGCTCTACGAAGCCTCGCTCGGCGATCTCATCGCGCTGCTCAACGAGACGCCCGACGACGTACGGGACCTCCTCCTCGTCGGGCACAACCCGGGCATGCACGCGCTGGCCGACGCCCTCGCGGGCGAGGTGGAGGGCGACGCCTTGGCGCGGATGAACCGGAGCGGGTTCCCGACGGCCTCCGTGGCCGTCGTCGGATTCAACGGCTCGTGGAAGACGGTGGAGCACGGCGTAGGGAAGCTGCTCGAGTACTGGACGTCGCACGACTAAGGACGAGACCACGGCCCGCAGGTCACGGTCATTACCGCCCGTGCGAAGGCCCCGGCGCGCGATCGGCGCGCCGGGGCCTTCGCATGACGGCGGGGGCCTGCTCAGTCGGCGTGGGTCTCCGCGGCCTCGACCTCTTCGCGCGTGATGCCGAGCAGGTAGAGCACGGTGTCGAGGAACGGCACGTTCACTGCGGTGTGGGCCGCCTCGCGCACGACCGGCTTGGCGTTGAACGCCACCCCGAGCCCCGCCGCGTTCAGCATGTCCAGGTCATTGGCGCCGTCGCCGATCGCCACGGTCTGCGCCAGCGGTACCCCCGCCTCGGCGGCGAAGCGGCGCAGCAGCCGCGCCTTGCCCGCGCGGTCCACGACCTCGCCGATCACCCGGCCCGTGAGCTTCCCGTCGACCACTTCGAGCGTGTTGGCCGACGCGAAGTCCAGGCCCAGCCGCTCCTTGAGGTCGTCGGTGACCTGGGTGAACCCGCCCGAGACGACGCCGACTTGGTAGCCGAGCTTCTTGAGCGTACGGATGAGCGTACGGGCGCCCGGGGTCAGCCGGACCTCGGCGCGCACCTTGTCGACGACGGACGCGTCCAGCCCCGCGAGCAGCTTCACGCGGGCGTGCAGCGACTGCTCGAAATCCAGCTCGCCGCGCATCGCGGCCGCCGTCACCTCGGCGACCTCGGCTCCGGCGCCCGCGTGTTCCGCGAAGAGCTCGATCACCTCGTCCTGGATGAGAGTGGAGTCCACATCCATGACGACCAGGCGCTGCGCCCGGCGCTGCAGCCCGGAGGAGACGACCGCGACATCGACGCCGCGCGCGGCGGCCTCCGTGGCCAGGGCGGTGCGCAGGGGCCCGGTCGCGGCGCCCGACACGTCGAACTCCACCGCCGTCACCGGGTACTTCGCCAGCCGGAAGATCCGGTCGATGTTGCCGCCCGCTCCGGTGATGCGCGCCGCGATGGCGGCCGTCGACTCGGCGGTCAGGGGGCGTCCCAGTACGGTGACGTGCGAACGGCCGGTTCCGCGCGGCCGGTTGTCGCCGCGGCCGGAGATGATCTCCGCCTGGAGCTTCATCGACTCGGCCCAGCCGTGGATCGTGGTGCGCAGCTCGCCTTCGGCGGCACCCCCCGGCGCCGGTGCCGTGACCAGCGCGCACAGCACTATGCGCCCCCGGGTGACCACCTGCTCGATGTCGACGACGTCGACCGCGAAGGCGGCGAGGGTGTCGAAGAGCCCGGCCGTGATGCCCGGACGGTCCTTCCCGAAGATCTTGACGAGGAGGGTGGGGGTGTCGTCGCCCGGTACGGCCGCGGCAGGCGTGTTCTGCGATGCGCTCATGGTGCCTCCACCGTATCCGTCCGCGCTCGGGCCCGCCCCACCTGTCCCGCACTGCGGACGGCCCGTACGGTGCGGGCGGCCGCCCGTGGTCCGGGCAGGTCGTACGGGGTGCGGGGCCGGTCGTACGCGGGCGGCCGAGCGGACGTGGAGCAGCGGGGGTACGGGGAGGGCCGGGGCGTTCACGGGGCCTCGCGCCCGGGGCGCCTGGTCCGTACGGGTTGCGGGGCCGGTCCCGTTCCGCCGCGGGGGCGCGTAGCCGGTGGGCGGCGGTGATCGCCCCGGACACGTCCTTGAGGGCAGGACCTCAAGGACACGGCCTCAAGGACAGAACGTCCGGTGGCCGCGGGCCGCGACGGGCCGCGGGCGCCTCCCCCGTTCCCCTGCGCCGGCCCCCGGACGAGGGTGGCGCGATATCGACGGCCGGTCGGCTCGGCTCCTACGCTGCGAACCGTCTCCCCGCCCGTCGCGACCTCGCCCCGCGGAGCGCCGAGTTGAGCCGATTGCTCACGATCCATGGTGTTCCATGGGTGGTTACCGTGCTCCGGGTCGTTTCGGCCGGGTCGGCGGCACAGTCGGCGGCACAAGGGCGCGAACTCGCCACGGGGCGGCTTTCGGTTGTGAGGCTGAGCCTGAAATAGTTCCTCACGATGTTCGCCATCCCTGGACTCCGTTGAAGGGGTCGCTCGGGGGACAACTAGTGGGGCATGGAGTGCCGGAACTCGTACTGGAATTGAACGGACGGACCTGGACGCTCGATGCGTCACGGTCGTACACGCTCGGGCGTGATCCGCAGGGCGACGTGGTGGTGGACGACGCGAGAGTGTCGTGGAGGCACGCCACCGTCCATTGGGGCGGCGGCAGTTGGATGCTCCAGGACCACGGGAGCACCAACGGCACGTACATGCGGGAACAGAAGGTCCAGCAGGTGGAGATCGGACCGGGGTCGGTCGTCCACCTGGGCAACGCGACCGACGGTCCCCGGCTGACCTTCTCCGGCTCCGCCGCCGGGGCCCAGGGCGCACCGTCCGCCGCGGCCGCGTCCCAGCAGGCGCAGGCACAGCAGCAGTCGCACGCCCAGCAGGCGCAGGGACAGCAGCAGGCGGCCGCGCACCCGGTGGCTCACCAGGCGCAGCAGGCAGCGGCCGGATGGGCCGGGCAGCAGGCCGCCCCGCAGCACCCCGCGCAGGCTCAGCAGCAGGCGCAGCAGGCCGCCCCGGCGCAGATCCCGCACCAGCAGCAGGGCGGGCACGCGCAGGCAGCCGGTTACCAGCAGGCGGCTCCGCAGGCCGGGCAGCAGGCCCCTTACGCACCGCACCAGGGCGGTGGCCGGCACCACCCGCCGGCGGGTGCGGCCGCCGGCGGAGCGACGTCCGGGCACAGCGACCGCGGACCGACCGGCTTCCACCAGCTCTCCGTCGGCCACGTCATGCGCATCGGCCGTGCGCTGGAGAACGAGCTGGTGGTCTCCGACCTCCAGGTCTCGCGCCACCACGCCGAGTTCCGCTCCACGCCCGACGGCCGCTTCGAGATCCGCGACCTCGGCAGCCACAACGGCACGTACGTCAACGGCCAGCCGATGCCGAAGTCGGGCACGGCCCTCATCGGGCCCAACGACACGGTGGGCGTCGGCCACTCGACGTTCCGTCTCGTCGGTGACCGGCTCGAGGAGTTCGTCGACACCGGTGAGATCTCCTTCTCCGCCCGCCACTTGACCGTCACGGTCGACGGCGGCAAGCAGATCCTCAAGGACGTCTCGTTCGGCGTCCCGGAGAAGTCGCTGATCGCGGTCATCGGCCCGTCCGGTTCCGGCAAGTCCACGCTGCTGAAGGCGCTCACCGGCTACCGTCCGGCGGACCAGGGGGACGTCCTCTACGACAACCGGAACCTCTACAAGCAGTTCGCCGAGCTGCGTCAGCGCATCGGTCTGGTCCCGCAGGACGACATCCTGCACAAGGAGCTGACCGTACGGAGAGCCCTCTCGTACGCGGCCAAGCTCCGCTTCCCCGCGGACACCACCGCGGCCGAGCGCAACGCCCGTATCGACGAGGTGCTGCGCGAGCTCAAGCTCGACATCCACAAGGAGAAGCGGGTCACCTCGCTCTCCGGCGGTCAGCGCAAGCGCGTCTCGGTGGCCCTGGAGTTGCTGACCAAGCCGTCACTGATCTTCCTGGACGAGCCCACCTCCGGCCTCGACCCGGGCATGGACCGCGACGTGATGCAGCTCCTGCGCGGTCTCGCCGACGACGGCCGTACGGTCCTGGTGGTCACGCACTCCGTGGCCGAGCTGGCACTCTGCGACAAGCTGCTGGTCATGGCGCCGGGCGGCGCGGTGGCGTACTTCGGTCCGCCGGAGGAGGCGCTCAACTTCTTCGGCTACCAGACCTGGGCGGACGTCTTCTCGGCCTTCGAGAACTACCGCGACTACGACTGGGCGGGCCGCTGGCGGGGCTCGCAGCACTACCAGATGTACGCCGCTGACTTCGACGCCGTCGCCCCGCAACAGGTGCACATGCCGCCCCCGCAGCAGATCCGGCCGCCGAAGCCGCAGAGCTGGGGCGCCCAGTTCTTCACCCTGGTCCGCCGCTATCTGTCGGTGATCGCCTCGGACCGCGGCTTCATGGCCCTGATGCTGCTGCTCCCCGCCGTCCTCGGTGTGGTCAGCACCCTGATCCCGACCGACTTCGGTCTGGCGCGGGGACCGGCGGTCAAGGGCTTCACCAACCGCGACGCGTCCACGATCATGCTGATCCTCGCGGTCGGCGCCTGCTTCGCCGGCGCGGCCAACTCCGTACGCGAGCTGATCAAGGAACGGGTGATCTACGAGCGCGAGCGCGCCACCGGCCTGTCACGCTCCGCGTATCTGGCGTCCAAGGTGCTCGTGCTCGGTCTGATCACCGCCCTCCAGGGCGTGATCATCAGCGCGATCGGCTTCGCCTCGCGTGACCTTCCGGCCGAGGGCGTGCTCCTCGAGGACCTGCCGGCCGTGGAGATGGCCGCCGCGATCACCGCGCTCGGCTTCACCTCCATGATGTTCGGCCTGATCATCTCCGCGCTCGTCAAGACGGCCGAGAAGACCATGCCGCTGCTGGTGATGTTCGCCATCGTCCAGGTGGTCTTCACCGGCGTGCTCTTCCAGCTCTACGACTCCCCGGGCGTGGAACAGCTCGCCTGGCTGATGCCGTCACGCTGGGCGGTGTCGGCGATGGGGGCGACGGCCGAGCTGAATCTCCTGCTGCCCTGGGAGAAGGGCAACCCCGACCCCCTGTGGGAGCACACGGCGGGCACCTATCTCCTCGACATGGGCGTGCTGCTCGCCATCGGCGCCCTGTGCGGCTTCGCCGTGCAGCGGCTGCTGCGGCGGCACGAGCCCGAGGTGATGCGCAAGTAGACGCCTTTCCGGGCCGGTTCGGGACCGGCCCGGAAACGCCGCAGGGCGGCGGCACCCTCTCGGGTGCCGCCGCCCTGGCGCGTATGGCCCTGAAGTGCCGCGCGGGACGCGACTCTTAGTACGCGGAGTCCACGTTGTCCATGGAGCCGTAACGGTCGGCGGCGTAGTTGCAGGCCGCGACGATGTTGGCCACCGGGTCGTACTGCGAGTTCTTGGTGCCCTCGACGTGGTACTGGTCGAAGGTCGGCTTGATGACCTGCAGCAGACCAATGGAGGGAACGCCGTTCTGCGCGTTGATGTCCCAGTTGTTGATCGCGTTCGGGTTACCGCCGGACTCACGGATGATGTTGCGGTGAATGCCCTCGTAGGAACCCGGGATGTTGTGCTTCTTCATGATGTCGAGGGACTCCCGGATCCAACCGTCGAGGTTGTTCGGGTAGCTCTTCGCCGGGGCAGCCGGACGGGCCTGCGAACGGTTCGCGGCGTCCTTCGCGGCGTGCGCCTTCTCGGCCTTCTTGGCGAACGCGGCCTTCTTCTTGGCCATGTCCGCGGCGGCCTTCTTCTGCTTCGCCGCAAGGTCGGCAAGCTTCTTCTTCTCGGCCTCGGCCTTGGCCTTCTTCGCGGCCTCGGCGGACTTCTGCGTGGCGCTGTCCTTCTGGATCTTGCCAACGCTGTCCGCCTGGAGCTCCGCGACCGGCTTGGCGGAGAGCGCCTGGGAGGATTCCGGCTGCTCGGCCTCGGCCGACCCGGGAACGACCGAGAAGGCCAGGGCCGCGGCTGCGCCTGCAGCGGCGACACCCGCTGCCGACAGCTTGTGGGTCTTGGTCAGACGGCGATAACCGGAGAACGTGGGGACGGGCATGAAGTGGACCTCTTCCAAATCGCTCGGTGCCGCAGAGGCCGGATCTTGGATAGGCACGCGAATCCCCCCGAGCGGTGGGGGCAGATACGCGAGCCGGTCCGGCAAAAGCGCCGCGTTCGTTCTGCGGCGCCGTGCGACGTGAAGAATTCTTAGCGGCGGGAAAAGGCGCTTGCAAAGGTGTGATGTACTACGCCGGATCGTGGACGAGCCGGAGCCAGGAATACGTTGAAAAGCTTTACCGGGCGGCTGGAGCGGGGATTTTCAGCCCACTAGGAGGGGTCGTAAGTGATGTGTGTTACATGGGGCGGCTCACAATGGAGGGGGGTTCGACTCACGTTATGAATGCGCGAATACGCAGAGCGTGCATAGAGCGGTGACGCTCTGACCTGGGAAAATGAACAGGCAGGGTCAAATCGGGCATAAAGGAACCCCGAATCGGGTCTCCGATCGGGGTCCGTAGATATCGAAGCGGCGAATTCCCAGGTCAGCCGGGGGATGCCGGCAGCATCAGATGCACATCGCCGAACTCGTGCCAGAGATAGCGGCGGTGCAGAGCGGCCTCATAGGCGCGGTCCAGCGCCTCCCGGCCCGCCACCGCCTCCAGCATCAGAAGGTGCGAGGCCTCCGGCTCGTGCAGGCCGGTCAGCAGCCCGTCCACCACCCGCACCCCCCGCTCCGGCGTGACCACCAGGTCGGTCCAGCCCGATGCCGCCCGTACGAGCCCCGAGGGCAGGGCCACCGTCTCCAGCGCCCGCACCACCGTGGTGCCGACGGCCACGATCCGCCCGCTCGCGCACCCGCCCTCGTCCCGCCCCCGCGCGCTGTCCCCGCGCCCGCGCGCACCGTCCCCACGCCCGCGCCCGCGCGCACCGTCCTCGCGCCCGCGCCCGCGCGCGTTCCGTCCCCGTACGTCCCGTGCTCCTCGCCGCACCGCGTTCACCAGGCGGGCCGTCGCCTCAGGGACGGTGAAGCGCTCCGGATACGGCGGCTCGTGCGCCTCCAGCGACGCGACACCCGTGTGCAGCGTGACCGGCGCGATGTGCACACCCCGGCTGACCAGCTCGGCCACCAGCGGCGCGGTGAAGGGGCGGGCCGCGCTCGGCATCTCCGCCGATCCGTCCCCGTCCGGCGACTCCACCCCGAACACCGTCTGGTACGCGGAGAGCGCCTGATCCCGCTCCGTGTAGGCGTAGCGGATCGCCCGCCCGTACCGGCGCAGCAGGGCGGGCACCTCCGCCCCGGCCGGGCGCGCCCACCACAGCCGCCCGCCCGGCCCGTCCAGTGGCTCCTCCAGCACCAGCGACGCCCCGCCCGGCAGCCGTACGAACGCGCCGGGGCCGTGCACCGGGCGTGGCCGCGTGCTGCCCCGCCCGTCCGGAGTCCGCAGTTCCACCGACCGCCGGCCGTCGTCCCCGCGCGTCGAGAAGTGCACGACGACCCGCTCGCCGCGGCCGTCCCCGAGCCGCCCGTCGACCGCGGCGGGAAGCGTGAGCGAGGTGTTCACCACCAGTACGTCCCCCGCGCCGAGCAGCCGGGGCAGCTCCGGGAAGGTGTGGTGCGACACCTCCGGGCCCCGGCTCACCAGCAGCCGCACCCCGTCGCGCCCCCGGCCGCCCCCGCGCTGCTCCGCGGGGACACGGGCCGACAGCTCGTCCGGGACCCGCAGCGCCCCCACCGCGCTCACCGCCCGGCCACCGGCAGCTCGGGAGCCACGTAGCGCCCGCTCGGCGCGGCACGGTCCAGCAGGGCCAGGAAGGCCGGGACCACCGCGTCCGGCAGCGGCCGTCCGTCCAGGTCGTCGTCGTCCGGGACGGCGGCCGCGTAGAGGTCCGTGCGCAGGTCGCCCGGGTCGACCGCCCAGACCCGCAGCCCCGGCTCCTCCTCGGCGAGCACGGCCGAGAGCTGGTCCAGCGCCGCCTTGGACGCCCCGTAACCGCCCCAGGTCCCGTACGCCTCGACCGCCGCGTCCGAGCTGACGTTGATCACCGCTCCCGAGTCCGCCGCCCTCAGCAGCGGCAGCGCTTCGCGGACCAGCCCGAGCGGCGCGACCACATTCGTCTCCAGCGCCGTGCGCAGGCCCTCGGGCGGCAGGTCGGCCAGCCGGACCAAGGGCTCGGCGCCGAGCGCGCTCGCGTTGTTCACCAGCAGGTCCAGACCGCCCAGCTCACGGGCCGCCGAGACCAGAGCGGCCCGGTGGACCGGGTCCGTGACGTCCCCCGGCAGCGCCACCACCCGTACGCCCGCCCGGCGGGTCTCCTCCGCCGCGGACGCGAGCGGCCCCTCCGACCGCGCGTCCAGCACCAGGTCCCAGCCCCGCCCGGCCAACGCCGCCGCCAAGGCTTGGCCCAGCCCCTTCGAAGCACCTGTGATGATCGCCACCGGCATCGGACTCGTCTCCTTCGCCATCGCTCGCCGTCAACGTGTCCTCACCGTAGGAAGGGCGTCCGGGCCCCCGCCTCGTCCGGCGGTCGCGAGCGGCCGGGGCACTTCGGCCTAGGCCCAGGGGCGGAAGCCGGGGCCTGCTGCGGTCCGATACGACGGCACGTGCCCGCCGGTACGGTGTGGCCATGACCACCGGCTCCGCACCCGAATCGGGTCTCGCCGCGGTGAGCGCCGCGCTGCTGGCGATGAGCCGCCACCTCGAGGTCCGCGACGTGCTCCAGACGATCGTGGCCTCCGCACGCGAGCTGCTGGACGCCGAGTACGCCGCCCTCGGGGTGCCCGACGATCACGGCGGCTTCGCCCAGTTCGTCGTGGACGGCGTCAGCGACGAGCAGTGGAAGGCCATCGGCCCCCTGCCGCGGCAGCACGGCATCCTCGCCGCGATGCTCCAGGACGCCACCCCGCAGCGGCTGGCCGATGTCCGCGAGGACCCGCGCTTCGAGGGCTGGCCGCGCACCCACCCCGAACTCTCCGACTTCATCGGCCTGCCGGTCGCCGACGGTGACGAGGTGCTGGCCGCCCTGTTCCTGGCGAACAAGCGGCGCCCGGACGGGGACGGCGCGGCACGGGACCGCTGCGGCTTCACCGAGGACGACCAGGCACTGCTCGGCATCCTCGCGCAGCACGCCGCGATAGCCCTCACCAACGCACGTCTCTACGAGCGCAGCCGCGAGCTGACCATCGCGGGGGAGCGGGCCCGTCTCGCCCACGAGCTCCACGACGCCGTCTCCCAGAAACTCTTCTCGCTGCGCCTGACCGCACAGGCCGCGACCGCCCTCGTCGACCGCGACCCCGCACGGGCCAAGGGCGAGATGCAGCAGGTCGCCGACCTGGCCGCCGAGGCGGCGGACGAACTGCGGGCCGCGGTGGTGGAGCTGCGCCCCGCCGCTCTGGACGAGGACGGCCTCGTGGCCACCCTCCGTACGCAGATCCAGGTCCTCGACCGTGCCCACACCGCCGAGGTCACCTTCGCCTCACAGAGCGTGCGGGCCCTGCCGGCCGCGCAGGAGGAGGCCGTCCTGCGGGTGGCCCAGGAGGCGCTGCACAACGCGCTGAGGCACTCGGGCGCCGCCCGCGTCGGGGAGACCCCGACGCGGGCGCCGCCCGCGTCGGGGTCTCGCTCGTCCGCAGCGGCCAGGGCGCCGTGCTCCGCGTCGAGGACGACGGCCAGGGCTTCGACCCGAGGGCGGTACGGCGGGCCGGCCGCCATCTGGGCTTGGTGTCGATGCGGGACCGGGCGAGCGGCGTGGGCGGCGCCCTCACCGTGGAGTCGGCGCCCGGGAAGGGCACCCTGATCGAGATGGAGGTCCCCGGTGGCTGAGCGTCGGCGCGGCATCCGCGTCCTGCTCGTCGACGACCACCAGGTCGTACGGCGCGGGCTGCGGACGTTCCTCGAAGTGCAGGACGACATCGAGGTCGTGGGGGAGGCGGCGGACGGCGCGGAAGGCGTCGCGCGCGCCGAGGAGCTGCGCCCCGATGTGGTCCTCATGGATGTGAAGATGCCCGGCACCGACGGCATCGAGGCCCTCCGCAAGCTCCGGGCCCTCGAGAACCCCGCCCGGGTGCTGGTCGTCACCAGCTTCACCGAGCAGCGCACGGTCGTGCCCGCGCTCCGCGCCGGCGCCTCTGGATACGTCTACAAGGACGTCGATCCGGACGCCCTCGCCGGTGCCATCCGGTCCGTCCACGCCGGGCACGTCCTGCTGCAGCCCGAGGTGGCCGGGGCCCTGCTCTCCCCGGAGGAGGCGGTGGGCGGCCAGGGGCGGGGTGGTTCGCTCACGGACCGGGAGCGGGAGGTGCTGGCCCTGATCGCCGACGGCCGTTCCAACCGGGAGATCGCCCGCGCGCTGGTGCTGTCCGAGAAGACGGTGAAGACCCACGTCTCGAACATCCTGATGAAGCTGGATCTGGCGGACCGTACGCAGGCGGCGCTCTGGGCCGTGCGGCACGGCGTGACGGGCTGAGGGGCTACGACGGCTGGGCGCTGAAGCACCGGCGGCGCTGAGACGGCTCGGCGCCGAGCTGCTGCTCGTCGGCGCTGAGCTGAGGCACCGCGGCGCTGAGGCACCGCGGCGCTGAGGCACCGCGCCGCTGAGGCCGGGCCAGGCCGGGCGCGACGGCGCGGCGGGCGCGCAGGCCGGACGGCGCCCTTACCGCAGGCCGGGCCGCCAAACCGAGATTCATACTGTCGGGTGTATGTCGCTCGCATGGCGCAACCGAAGCGACGGTGATCCGTTCTCCATGTCGTGCCGCGGCGAACCGTCCGCGGTGAACGCTAGGGAGGGTCAAGAAAGTGATGAACCTCAAGAAGGCCGCTGCCGTCACGATGATCGCCGGTGGGCTCGTCGCCGCCGGTGCCGGTGTCGCCTCCGCGCAGGGTGCGCACGCCCAGGGCGAGGCCGCCTTCTCGCCGGGCATCGGGTCGGGCAACCAGGTCCAGGCGCCGGTCCACGTGCCGGTCAACGTGGCGGGCAACACCGCCAACGTCATCGGCGCCCTGAACCCGGCCTTCGGCAACCACGTCGCCAACTGATCACGGCTCAGCCGATCAGTACCGGCCGGCCCCGGGGACACCGTCCCCGGGGCCGGACCCGTGTGAGCGGGCGGGCGCAGTACGGCGGCTGCCGCTCGCATGGCGTGGGCAGCGCCGGTGCCGCCGCTGCCGTTGCCGTTGGACTGTGCCAGTCCTGTGACCAGCGGATTCGCGCCACGGGACAGGCCATGAGGTTGGGCCGAATGGGGGCATCGCATCCCTGGCCCGTGTCATCGCGCGGGGCGGGGCGTTGCGCAGTCCGTGATCCCGATGCCTGGGGTCACGCTCCAAGCCGAAGGAACCTCCTCATGAACACTGCCAAGAAGGCCGCTGTCCTCCTTGCCGCCGCGGGCGCCGTCGTCGGCGTCTCGGCCGGGACCGCCTCTGCCAACGACGCCTCGGGCGTGGCCGCGGGCTCGCCGGGCGCCGTCTCGGGCAACGCCGTGGGCATCCCCGTCCAGATCCCGATCAACCTCTGCGGCAACTCGATCGGCGTCCTGGTCTCCGGCCTCAACCCGGCGATCGGCAACACCTGCGCCAACGTCAACGACTGACGCGCGCGCTCGGCGAAAGGCCCCGCGGGAGCACCTCCCGCGGGGCCTTTCCCGTGCTCGCTCGGCTCTCGTACCGACGCCGTCGCGCCCGCCCCGTGGGAGCGATCGGACGCGAACCCGCGGCCCCTGCTGATCGACGGCACGGACGACCGCCGCCGTGCCGTCGAGAGCGGACCGGCGCGGCTCCCGTCCCGCTCGGCGCCGCGCTGTCCCTCAGCGCCGCTCCCGCTCCTCCACGAACGCGTTGTAAGCCGCCACCTGTGCCCTGCGCGCCGTGCGCTCCACCGGCCGCAGCGCCTCCGTCCGTGCCGCGATCTGCGACGCGCTCACCGCGGCCCCGTGCTCACGCCCGTCCCCGCTCCCGGTGTCTCCTCCGCTCGCGATGGCGATCAGCGCACCCACGCGCTGCGCCAGCTCCAGCACTCGTACGGCACGCGGCGGATAGCCCGGCGCGAGCACTTCGCGGCCGCGCTCGGCCCGTGCCCGGTACGCATCGAGAGCCGCGTCCGCCACGGGGCCCGAGCCCGCCACGTCCATCCGCGACAGCAGGTCGGTCGCTTCCCGCAGCGCCTCGGCGAGTTCGCGCTCCGCCTCGCCGAGCGACGGCACGTCCGCGGGCGGCGCATCCCGTACGGGCAGGCAGCGCCACACGACCTCGACGTGCAGATCCCCCTCGGGACCGGCCTCGTGGACCTCGGGGACGAGGCCCAGCGGCTGCGCTCCCGGGGCGATCACCGCCTCCTCCGCCTCCATCGCCCGTGCGTTGAAGTCCGGCGGCCCGCACAGCCCCAGCGGATGTCCGGGCGCGGGCAGCGCCGCGAGCAGCCCGGTCGCACCGAGCGCGCGCAGCCGCCCGAGCCCGAGACTCAGGCCGACGGGATCCGTCTCGCCGGGCAGGCCCTCGATCCGGTGCAGTGCGTCGTCCGCCACAATGCGGTGCACGGCCTCGTCGGGTGAGACAAGTCCGGCAATAAGGGCATTTCCCCAGGCGGTCAGCCGCCCTGAACGCGGTTCCGTGAGCATGGGACCAGCCTAGAGACCGACCCCGCCGACCGGTGGCGTAGGTTTTCCCTGGGGGCTGCGTCCACAGGCGCACACGACAGCCGAGACTGCATGGGAGACAACGCGCTCATGAGCGATGTACTGGAGCTGGTGGACGTATCCGTGGTCCGCGAGGGCCGGGCTCTGGTGGACCAGGTCTCCTGGTCGGTCGCCGAAGGCGAGCGCTGGGTGATCCTCGGCCCCAACGGTGCCGGCAAGACGACGCTGCTCAACATCGCCTCCAGCTATCTCTTCCCGAGCAGCGGCACCGCGCAGATCCTCGGCGAGAAGCTCGGCAGCGTCGACGTCTTCGAGCTGCGCCCCCGCATCGGCATGGCCGGCGTCAACATGGTCGACAAGCTCCCCAACCGCCAGACGGTGCTGGAGACCGTTCTCACCGCCGCGTACGGCATGACCGCGCACTGGCACGAGAACTACGAGGCCGTGGACGAGGAGCGCGCCCGCGCCTTCCTCGACCGGCTCGGCATGAACGACTATCTGGACCGCAAGTTCGGCACCCTCTCCGAGGGCGAGCGCAAGCGCACCCTGATCGCCCGCGCGATGATGACCGACCCCGAACTGCTCCTGCTCGACGAGCCCGCGGCCGGGCTCGACCTGGGCGGCCGGGAGGACCTGGTACGGCGGCTGGGGCGGCTCGCGCGCGACCCGCTGGCCCCGTCCATGATCATGGTGACGCACCACGTCGAGGAGATCGCCCCGGGCTTCACCCACGTCCTGATGATCCGTCAGGGCAAGGTGCTCGCCGCCGGTCCGGTCGAGGAGACGCTGACCTCCCGCAACCTCTCCCTGTGCTTCGGTCTGCCGCTGGTCGTCGAGCGCAACGGTGAGCGCTGGACCGCGCAGGGCCTCCCGCTGAAGTCCTGACCGGCCGACGGGACTTCCGGACACCGGGGCAACCCCTCGCCGGGCCCGTGGCCGTCGACGCCGAACGCGCGTCCGGCCTGAACGCCCGTCTCGTACCCGCGCGTTCCTCCCCCGTTCGGAACCTCCGCCGCCGGGAATCCGCCTCGAGGAACCCCGTACGGGAACTCGCCCACCGGTCAACCCGCATACGAGAACCCCCTCCTGAGGTCCCGCTTTCCCAACGCCCGCCCCGCCGCCGGGCCTTCGGTCGATCACTCTGTCCGATCGGCCCCTGTCGGCAACGAGGTCACCCCGCCTACCATGAAGACGTGGATCCATGGGTGTGGTGGCTGATCGCCGCCGTCGGACTTGGCATACCTCTCGTCGTCACCGCGATGCCCGAGTTCGGGATGTTCGCGGTCGGAGCCGTCGCGGCCGCCGGTGTGGCCGCGCTGGGCGCCGGCACGGTGCCCCAGGTGCTCGTGTTCGCCGCCGTCTCCGTCGCTCTCATCGCGGTCGTCCGGCCGATCGCCGCCCGTCACCGGCGTCAGCGGCCCCATGTGCCCAGCGGCGTCGAGGCGCTGAAGGGGCGTCAGGCGGTCGTCCTGGAACGCGTCGACGGCGACGGCGGCCGGATCAAGCTCGCCGGTGAGGTCTGGTCCGCGCGTACGCTCAACTCCGATCAGATCTGCGAAGTGGGCCAGCAGGTCGACGTGGTGGACATCGACGGCGCGACCGCCGTGGTGATGTGACCGCTGCTGTGGCGGTCGGAGCGGGGAGCCAACCTGCTCAACGGCCCGTCGGATGGCCGGAATCCGCACCGCGCGGTGCCGCTCTCTGACAGACTCGATCATCAAGCAACCGAAGGGGTAACGGGGAGCATCCATGGAACCGATCATCATCGTCCTGATCATCCTGGTGGTGCTCGTCTTCATCGCACTCATGAAGACGGTGCAGGTCATCCCCCAGGCCAGCGCCGCCATCGTGGAGCGCTTCGGCCGCTACACCCGCACCCTCAACGCGGGCCTCAACATCGTCGTCCCGTTCATCGACTCGATCCGCAACCGGATCGACCTCCGTGAGCAGGTCGTCCCCTTCCCGCCGCAGCCCGTCATCACCCAGGACAACCTGGTCGTCAACATCGACACGGTCATCTACTACCAGGTGACCGACGCCCGGGCCGCCACGTACGAAGTCGCCAGCTACATCCAGGCGATCGAGCAGCTGACCGTCACCACCCTCCGCAACATCATCGGTGGCATGGACCTCGAGCGGACCCTCACGTCCCGCGAGGAGATCAACGCCGCGCTCCGCGGCGTCCTGGACGAGGCCACCGGCAAATGGGGCATCCGCGTCAACCGCGTCGAGCTGAAGGCCATCGAGCCGCCCACCTCCATCCAGGACTCGATGGAGAAGCAGATGCGCGCCGACCGTGACAAGCGCGCCGCGATCCTCACCGCGGAGGGCATCCGCCAGTCCCAGATCCTCACCGCGGAGGGCGAGAAGCAGTCGGCGATCCTGCGCGCCGAAGGTGAGGCCAAGGCCGCGGCCCTGCGTGCGGAGGGCGAAGCCCAGGCGATCCGTACGGTCTTCGAGTCCATCCACGCCGGAGACGCGGACGAGAAGCTGCTCTCGTACCAGTACCTCCAGATGCTTCCGAAGATCGCCGAAGGCGACGCCAACAAGCTCTGGATCGTGCCCAGCGAGATCGGCGACGCGCTCAAGGGGCTCAGCGGCGCCGTCGGCAACTTCGGCCCGATGGCCGGCGGCGGCGGCTCGGCCCCGGCCGCACCCGCGTCCTCCGCACCGAAGACGCCGGCACCGCGCCGGGAGCAGCCCCCGCTGGACTGACCCGCGGGCGGCGCTACGGCGACGCCTCCTCGGCTGCTGCCACGCCTGCGACACAGCCGCGGCCACGGAGCCGCGGCGGTGGGTCCTCTGCGATGGGTCCTCGGTCACGGCCACCCGGCCGGGGCCGCGCCCCCGTTGCCGATGCCCGCCCGCCGTCCGGCATGATCGGTGCAGGAGACACCGATCACCGGAAGGCAGAGCGTGGGCATCTGGGAGGCACTGGCCGTTTTCGGCGCAGGCATCGCCGCCGGGACGATCAACACCATCGTCGGCTCCGGCACACTGATCACCTTCCCCGTGCTGCTCGCCGTCGGCCTGCCGCCTGTCACCGCGAACGTCTCCAACACCCTCGGCATCGTCCCCGGCTCGATCGGCGGTGTCATCGGCTACCGGCGCGAACTCCGGGGCCAGCGGCGTCGCGTCCTGCGCCTCGGCGTCGTCGCCCTCGTCGGCGGGCTCATCGGCGCCGCCCTGCTGATCGTCCTCCCGTCGGACGCCTTCGACACGATCGTCCCGATCCTCGTCGGCGTGGCCGTGGTGCTGGTCGCCGTTCAGCCCTGGCTGTCGCGTGCCGTTCGGCGCCACCTGGCGCGCAAAGCCACAGGGGGACCCGAGGCAGCCGCCGGCCCTGACCCGGCTGCCGACGGCCACAGCGCCACGACCGCGAAGGCACCTCCTGAGGACACTGCCGCTGCCGCCGCCCAGGGCGAGGACACTCCCGCGAAACCCGCCCCGGCCCACGCCCACCGACGCGACGGTGGCGTGCTCCTCATGGGCGGGCTGCTCCTCGCCAGCGCCTACGGCGGCTACTTCGGCGCGGCACAAGGAATCCTCTATCTGTCCCTGATGGGCCTGCTGCTCGACGACGAACTGCAGCGCCTCAACGCCGTCAAGAACGTCCTCGCCGCCCTCGTCAACGCCGTCGCCGCCCTCTTCTTCCTCTTCGTCGCCGACTTCGACTGGACCGCCGTCCTGCTCATCGCGGCCGGATCCGCACTCGGCGGCCCCCTCGGCGCCACGGTCGGCCGCCGTCTCCCGCCCGTCGCGCTCCGCGTCATCGTCATCGCGGTCGGCGTCGCCGCGATGGTCCGCCTGCTCCTCACTTGAGCGAGCAGCAGACGGACCGTTCACGTGGGCTGCCCGGTCACCGGCGCGGGATCACGCGCGCCCGGTCACGCGGACGCGGGCACACGCGCACCGGGTGACGGCAGCCACTCGGGCAGCGCCTCACGCCCCGACAACCCCAGCGCCAGGACCAGAGCGTCCGCCGGTGTCGGCTCGAACGGCTTGCTGAGCAGCCGCATCCCAGCCTGCTCCGGCGTACGGTCCGCCTTGCGGTGGTTGTCCTCGGCGCAGGCAGCGACGGTATTCAGCCACGTGTCCGTACCACCGTGCGACCGCGGAAGGACGTGGTCCACCGTCGTCGCACGCCGCCCGCAGTACGCGCAGCGGTGCCGGTCACGCACCAGCACACCCCGCCGCGACCACGGCGCCCGTCTTCGGAACGGCACCCGTACGTACCGGCAGAGCCTGATCACCTGCGGCACCGGGAGTTCCACGGCCGCGGCCCGGACGCGCAGGCCCGGGTGGGCCTGCTCGACGACGGCCTTGTCCTGCAGAACGAGCACCACCGCGCGCCGCAGCGACACCGTCGACAGCGGCTCGAAGCTCGCGTTCAGCACCAGCGTCTCGCGCATGGCGGCCCACCTCCCGGGTCCCCCCGCCGGGTGGCGGGCTCAGATCAACTCTGGCCGCGCGCACGGGTGGGAACAACGCAATTTCCTGTACGGGAGGCGGCGGGGCGGTGAAGACGCGAAAACCCGCACGCGCCCGCCACCTGCGATGCGGGAGGGCGGGCGGAAGCACCACGCCGTTCACGGAGCAGCGTGCCGTACGACATGGGAAAGCCGCCGTGGACGCCGGAAGGGCCGGTGCGACAGGAAGTCGCCCCGGCCCCTCGCGGCATCGGCATGCTCGGTCCGCCCGCGTCAGTCCGCGGTGTACTCGCCGATCAGATGGGCGCGGCCCAGGGTGTGGAACCGCAGGTTGAAGCCCACAGCCGCGGGTGACGCGTCCGCGTCCGGACCCAGCTTCTCCGTGTCCACGGCGTAGACCGTGAACACATAGCGGTGCGTCTCTCCGGGCGGCGGAGCGGCCCCGCCGAAGCTCCGCTTCCCGTAGTCGTTCCGCACCTGCACGGCTCCCTCGGGGAGCCCTTCGAACGTGCCGCTTCCCGCACCCACGGGCAGCTCAGTGACATCGGCGGGGATGTCGAAGAGCACCCAGTGCCAGAAACCGCTCCCGGTCGGCGCGTCCGGGTCGAAGAGCGTCACTGCGAAGCTCTTGGTCTCCGCCGGGAACCCCTCCCACCTGAGGTGGGGCGAGGTGTTTCCCTCCGCGAACACCTGGGCGTCGGCCAGCGTCGCCCCCGGCGCCACGTCATCGCTCACCACGGTGAACGAGGGCACCGCCGGGTGGAAATCGTGCGGAAGCGGTGGCCTCTTGAGCTCGGACACGTCGAAACCTCCTGGTCGGACGGCTCGGGATGGATCCAGTGGATCTCTGCCTCTCCGAGCCTAGAACCAGTTGCGGCGACCGCCGACCTCGGCGAGCCACTGGTTCAGATATGCGGCCCAGTCGGTCTCCTGGAAGTTCTGGAGGTTGACGCTGAACGAGCGGTACGAGTCGGTGCCTTCGCTGAACAGGCCCGGCTTCTTGTCCATCTCCAGAACCACGTCCATCTCGTGGCCGTCCGCGATGAACGTGAGCTCGACCTGGTTCAGCCCCCGGTACTGCTGCGGGGCGAAGAACTCGATCTCCTGGTAGAAGGGCAGCCGCTGACGGGTGCCGCGGATGTGCCCGCGCTCCAGGTCGGCGCTCTTGAAGCCGAAGCCCAGGGAGCCGAAGGCGTCCAGGATGGCCTGCTGCGCCGGCAGCGGGTGGACGTTGATCGAGTCGAGGTCGCCGGAGTCCACCGCACGGGCGATCTGCAGCTCCGTCGTCACCCCCATCTCCATTCCTGTCAGATGCCGGCCCATGAACATCGTGATCGGGGTCTCCCAGGGGATCTCCAGACCGAACGGCACCGCGTGCACGGCACCGGGCTGCACCTCGAAGGCTCCGCCGAGCTGCTTGCGGTGGAACTCGACGTTCTGCTTGACGTCCTGGCCGTTGACCTGCACGTCCTCGCGCTCGACGCGCGACTGGAGACCGACGGACAGTCCCTCGATCTGCTGGGCCACGGATCCGCCCTGGATCCGCACCTCGCCCTGCACGACCCCACCCGGCACGACGTTCGACTCGGTCAGCACGGTTTCGACGGAAGCCCCGCCGGCCCCCATGCTCGCGAGCAGCTTCTTGAAGCCCATGTTCTTCCTCCCCGGGCGAAACCACGTCTCGCCGCGACAACTCTTGACCTCTAGAAACGCCCCACAGCGCCGGGCGGTTCCGTTCCGGCCAACGGTGGCAAGCCGGCGACCGTATGGCCAGCCGCCGTACGTATCAGGTGCACTACGCTCGGAGCGCATGCCGCACCGTACGCCGCTCCCGCGCGACTTCTTCGACCGGCCCGTCCTCGAGGTGGCCCCGGACCTCCTCGGACGCACCCTCGTCCGTACGACCTCCGAAGGCACGATCGAACTGCGGCTCACGGAGGTCGAGGCGTACGACGGGTCGACGGACCCCGGCTCGCACGCGTACCGCGGCCGCACCCCGCGCAACGCCACGATGTTCGGCCCGCCCGGTCACGCGTACGTCTACTTCATCTACGGCATGTGGTTCGCGATGAACCTGGTCTGCGGTCCGGTGGACCGGGCGAGCGCCGTTCTCCTCCGCGCCGGTGAGATCACGGAAGGCGCGGAGCTGGCGCGGACGCGGCGGCCCACGGCACGCAAGGACAGCCAACTGGCCCAGGGCCCGGCCCGTCTGGCCACCGCACTCGACGTCGACCGCGCCCTCAACGGCGTCGACATCTGCACGGGCCCGGACTCCTCGCTCTCGCTGCTCGAAGGCGAACCGGTGGCCGGCGACCTCGTCCGCAACGGACCGCGTACGGGCGTCGGGGGTGAAGGGGCCGTCCACCCTTGGCGTTTCTGGATCGACGGCGATCCGACGGTGAGCCCGTACCGCGCCCATACGCCTCGTCGCCGTAGCCAGAAGGCGACTTGACTCCCAGTCCGCAAACGCCTAACGTAGCCCGAGCCGCTTGACACGGGAAGAGCCGCGAACGGCCCCAGCCGAACGCCAGACCCGCAAGCGGCATAGCCATCACTACGAGCTTCTCCCTAACCGGGGTCAATTTCGGCGTGCCCGAAATTCATCTCGAAGGGGGCGATTATGAATCGCCAGAGAAACCCGCTAGTGTGGTGAACACCGAAGGGAAGCGCCCGGAGAAACCGGAGACGGTTTTGAAGGAAGCGTCCGTTCCTTGAGAACTCAACAGCGTGCCAAAAGTCAACGCCAG